>CALVSY010000001.1 GCA_944359725.1 uncultured Bacilli bacterium
AACAGGTATTTTTGCACCATTTTTCATACAAAAAAACGATTTTATTTTTAGAACAAAATCGCTTTTTTGCATCCTTTTCTCCCTCCAAAATATGCCAAACTCACAAATTTTATTTTTTTTAATTTTTTTTATTTATTCTTTCTATTCCTCCAGTTATACTATAACAGTGATAACCTAAAGCATTTAAAATTTTCGCACAAGATAAACTTACTTCACCAGTTGAACATAACAAATAATATCCCTCGTTTTTATTTAAATATTTATCTGGTTCTCTTAATAAAACAAGCTTTGGAATATTTTTAAAACCAAGATTACTTTTATTAAATTCTTTAGTTATCCTAACATCAATTATGTTTGATTTGTTTTTTATATCATAATAATTAATTTGCATACCCTTCACCATATTAGCATATGAAAAAAGCACTTTTAATTAAGTGCTTTTTACTCAAAGAATTCATCAAAGAAATCATCATCGTTATTATCATCTTTTTCATTCATGATTTTATTAATTTCTGATTCATTTTTATAAACCTTAGAAGAGTTATCCTCAATTTTATTATTGTTATTTTTAGGTTCTATAATAACATTGGTATTTTCATTCATATTATTAGGTTTATTTTCGTTATTGCTAACATTAATCTCATCATCAAATGATAAATCTTCTACCATATCATCTAATATATCATTATCTGGTTTCTTGTTATCACCAGTAGATGTACTAACTGATATGTTATCATTTTTAAATGAATCAAAATCAATCCTTCCAGGAGGCATAATAACACTTGATGAAGAAACAGAATCTTCGTTAGCGGTTTCTTTACTAATTTGTTCAACCGTTTTCTTTTCCGATGCTTTCGCTTCATTTTCCTCAGCTTGTTTTTCCTTTTCTTCTTCAGCTTCTAACTCTTTTATTCTCTCATCAATCTTTTTCATCATTGCATCTATGTCTAAATCTTCATCCATATTTGCAGTACTTGGCGTATTATTACCAAAAGGATTTGGGGTATTAGACTCTTTACCAGCTCCATAAGCCGCTAACGGATTAGCATTTGGTTTATTACTTTCAAAAGAATTTACTGGATTAGAAAACGGATTTTGTCCTTGCGGAGTAAACGGGCTTCCTCCTCCAAAAGGACTGCCGGCTCCAAATGGGTTTCCAGATCCAAAAGGATTACTACCTCCAAATAACTCGTTTCTTTTCTCATCCTTTTTCTTCTTAACAAACTCTCTTATATCAAATAACTTAATTGGCTTTTGTTCATGAGTTGGTAAAGTAGCCTTTGGAATATCTGCATTATTTTTACCATGTCCAAAGTCAGTATTCCAAAAAGGTAAAAACTTAGTTCTAAGCGGCGGAAGACGGTGTTTTAAAATAAGTACTTCATCCTGTTTAAACCTTTGAAGTTCAGTAACCGTAATTAAAGGCCTTGTTTCTTCTTTTTTATCCTTACCTACTTTTACTATTTTATCTCCACATAACTTACTTATTTCCTCTAACGCTGATAACTCACCAGTTAATAAATAAAGTAAGTTACCACAGTTACCACGAATTGTCTCGGCATCCTCTTTTCCATATACTTGAACAAGTTGGGCAAAGTTCTGAATAATCATCGTCATTCTTATTTGTCTTGAACGAGCCGCTGTAATCATCGTTGTAATATCTTTAAACTTAGGCATGTTAGCAAACTCATCAAGCAAGAAATTCGTTCTAACCGGAAGTTTTCCACCGGAGTTTTGTGCAACCGCTATTAATGATTCATAGCATTGTTTAACGAAGATTGTAGCTAGTGCATGATACGTCGTTTTCTCATCTTGAATAATCATGAAAACAGCTGCTTTTTCCTTACCAATTGTTTCCATATCAAAGTCACTTCTAGATAACATTTCAGCTAGGTTTTGAGTAACTGCAAAAACCTTTATCTTCTGTTTTAATACTGATTCTATTGAGTTTTTAGTATCTTGTGGTGCATTAACCGTTCCTAATGCATTTATCGCAGCAGGACTAGATGGATCCTTCATTTTAAAATATTCTTTAGCATAGGTTGATGCACCTATTTTTTCCTCTCCAACCGTCATCATTAAGTTAACCGTTGAAATACTTATTTCATCTTCTGGCGCATCCTCAAACATACCAAGCGATAAACCAGTTAAGTAATCCGCTGCAGAATTAGTCCAGAATGGATCATCTGCTTTTTCATCAGTTGCAATGTTAATCGCCATGTCGTTTAAAAGTTCGTTTGCCTTATCTTTATTACCCTCTTTGTAATACTTATAAGGAAGCGTATATGGATTCCAACAACTACCGTTTTTAGGATCACGGAAATTAACTACGATTACGTTATAACCAAGTTCTTTTAATAACTCACCGTTTTTTTCATATATCTCACCTTTTGGGTCAGATATTACCATTGACTCTCCTTTTTTAGCTAAAAGATTAACAAGTGGATTTATTATCATTTGCGTTTTACCTGATCCAGTTGCACCAATAACTAAAGAGTGAGACTCACCATTATCAACGTAAACCAAGTTTTTCTTCTTATCGTAAACAAGCGGGAAACCAGCAGCGGTCGCTTCTTTTGCAGTTAACTCAACAGGCTCAACATCCTTAAATTTTTTATACTCATCTTCCTTTGCAAACCTGCCAAAACCATCTTCTTTTTTACCCTCAACAAAACCAAAACCTTTTTCAGTTGAGAAAAACCTATTTGATACACTTGCGGTTAATACAACTACTGCAAGCACCCAAAATAAAATAGTATATAAAAGATATGGTGGGAAAAATCCCTTTACAAAATTAAACGTCCAACCAACTTTCTCCTCTGCACCAGTAACACTCATACCATCATTAGCTACATGATAAAAATTAACAACTAGCAAAGCAACTATTACAAGCAATAATAAACATACCCATATATAAGCAACAACATCTTTACGCTCTGCTCTAAACTTTAGCTTCATAAACAAAAGCCTCCCCTGTAAATACATCCATATAAAAATATTATACCAAATATTACTAATATTTGGTATAACTTTTATTTAATATTCTAATTTATTTCTTTTATGTTTTTTATATAATTTTATTAATACTAAAACTAAAACAACTAAAATTATAATTCCAACAAATATCATGATAATCGTATTTCTTGTTTTTTTATTTTCCTCATTTTGTAGATACTCTTCATGTGCATCTTTAATATCATCTTTACTTATTCTTAAGTAGAAACTCTTATCACTTGGTGTATTTTCATCATATTTCCATACATAAGTTGTACCATCAGTTTCATCTGCGTTTTGCTCTGCACTAAATGGTAATACTATTTTATATTCAACATCATCAAGTGCTGGCCAATCACTACAATTAGAACAATATGTTATATAATTAGTGGCATTCTTTATTTCATAATAATCATCAGTCTCCGTACAATCCATATATTTATATACATACTGATTAAAAGCAGAATTACCAAAATAATCACAGATATTATCATATGTTTTATATACTCTTGCACCAGATAAATCATCACCTAAAACATAGTCATAACTATACTTTTTAAAATCAAGTACCGCTTTATGTTCTTCTACAGCAAAATCTATTAACTGTTCTTTAGAATATGCGTCCGATTCAAAAATACGATTGTTTGCTAACACAGACACACTTTCTTCTACAGTACCATCAGGATTCAAAGTAACTTCGCCTCTTACCGTACAACCCGATAATACAAACATTGTGCAAATTATTAAAACTATAATTTTAAGTTTATTCATAAGACTCACCCCTAATAATCAATTCTATTACTTTTATATTTTTTATATAATATAAATCCAATTAAAACAAATATACATACTATAACCAAACCTACTATTACCCAAGTTACTGGCGATACACTTTTTACCATACTATTTAAAATAGGATCATTATTCTTAACAGTTAATTCTAATTTAGTGTCAGATGAAGAATCAAAATTCCAAGTGTAACTATTTTCATTTACTGTATTAGCATTTGAACTTATTGGTTCTTTGTTTAAATCAATTATAAGCGTTGCATTATCAATAGAAGGAGGTTCCATACAATCATCACCACAAATAAAATAGCTAATATCACCTTCTATTTCATAATTACCATCTTTATTTACGCAAGATAAATTATTTGAAGAAGTTTTAACGAATAATGAATTATTAAAATAACTACATATATCACTAAATTCCTTAGTTAATGTAACAATAATTTCAGAATCAGTTACCGAAGAAGAATATGAATATCCTTCTTCATCTAACGTATCAGAATAAACAGATAATAAATCATTTGCTAATTCTTGGGGTGTTTGAGCTTCAAGATAAACATTACTAATATACTCACTTATTTCAACAGTCTCTAAAACAGTTCCATCATTATTTACTGAGTTTGTCATAGATGCATTACAACCTGTTAATAATAACAAACAAATAATAAGCAAAAAACATTTTTTCATCTCATCCTCCCATCACTGACCTACATATGATTTATTCTGACCAATATATTCACAAGGATTAAGTGTATTGGTATGACTATTGTTTTTTCTTAATTCAATATGCAAATGAGGACCTGTTGATTTTCCAGTTGATCCAAGTTTTCCTATTATCTGACCCTTAGAAACCGTGTCTCCTTCATTAACGGTTATAGAGCCTTTTTGCATATGAGCATACAAAGTCGTATATCCATTACCATGATCTATTATAACATGACTACCATATGAATAATTAAGGTTTTTAACAGTTTTTACGGTACCACCATCTGCTGCTAAAATATTCATACCAGAACTTGCTCCAACACTTCTATTTATATCAGTTCCTCCATGATAATTTCCATTAGCATAATAAGGATAATCTGATGCATCACAACCAGTAACACCTTCTACTGGATATCCTAAGGTTCCTGTTGCAACACCATCTCCGGCCGTGTATTTATATTGTTCAGACTTAGGACCATATATTGCAAACCAAGAATGCGTTACACCCTCTTCATCTACAAGCCAATTTTTTTCGATAAATTCATTTATATCATAAACCTTTGTTTTAGATATGGTCTCACTATTTGGATCAGCCACTTTTACACCACCGTCTGATGTTAATCCTCTTATTACAATCCAGTGTCCACCTTGAGTAAACGGACTTGGCTTTTGAACATTTGCAACAACTACGCCACCGTTTTGTAAAACAGATAAAACCTCGTTAGCGCCTTCTTTGGTTACCGGTAACTGTTCAACCGTAAATCCGGAATGATTATTACCAATATTAGTAAATAAGCCATTAGAAGTTCCTGTTACACCGCACGAACCAGATGATGTAGCTTCATTGTTAGCCGCAATAGGATCAAAATTACCTTCTGTATCTGATAATGTTGCTATTACCATTGCGTAAGACGTAACACCACAACCAGATGTACATATCGTATTTTCTCCGCCTTCATCTTTACATCCAGCAACTGAATCCAAACCGCAGAAAGGAGTATCTGGATAATCCGTTTGATAATAGAACTTAAATTCACTATCAGGAATACCACCGGATACATCATCACCACAAAGCTCAGTAGTTGATCCAATCTCGCCTGATATAAATCCGCCTTCTATTGTCAATATAGCTGGTGAAGCATTTGAGAATTGATCAATAAGAATATCATCAAATTTTTCGGTTGGGTATCCATTTTTTACTTCTTCTTGAAATAAACAAGATCCATCTGAACATGAACAAGCTTCTGCATAAGACTGATTTTGACAAACAGATCCCATTAGCCTAATATCTTCGCCTTCTGATTTTTTTGAAAGATAATTATATTTACTTTCTTCCCATGCTTTTTCTAAATTAGCAACTGCTGTTTCAGAAGGATTTTTATTTCCCGAACTGCAGCTTTCACCAGTTTCGTAATCACAATAATCTTGATCTCTTGTACTATCTATAATACCTATAACATATGTATTATCATCAACTTTCGAAACATTTCCTCTTGAAAAGGCTCTATTAATTGCAAAACTTTTTTCTGCAACCATGTTTGCTTTGATATGCTCAACATTATCTAAATCATTACCAACTTCTTGAAGAGTAACTCCAATGATATATTTGCCCAAAGGAATAGGATTATCATATAAACTTTCACATTCTGTTAATTTTCCAGTTGCAGTACAACCTTCTTTCTTAACATCTACATAAATATTTTTAGTTAATAAATCTTGTAAAGAAATACCATCATCATTTTCATAATTAATTGTTACTTGTCCTAATGATTCAAAACTAGTATTAGTAACACATATTTCAAAGAAATATCCTTGAAAGTCATCTTTTAAATTATATAAATCTTTTATTATTGCGTCTGCTAGTGCTTCTTCATCCGCACCATCAAACATTGCCTTATAACCTTTATCACTCTTAAAATAAGTATTTTTTAAATAATTATTATATTCTTCTTCTCCATCAACCGTCTTTTTTAATAATTTTTTAAATTTAAAAGTTCTAAAACTCCAGCCTCTTAATAGCTCTAAATAAGGATCATCCTCAGTTAAATCATCCTCGTTATCCACAGTATCCTCACTATCTTCATCAGAGACTAAAGTTTCATCTTCTTCATCTTCACTATCTTCATATTCATCTGTATCATTATTTGATTTTAATGCGTTTACATTTCCACCATGTAACTCTTCCATATATGGATATATTGCTGTTACCATGGCAAGAGCTGGATCACCATTAGGATAATCTTCTGATATGTTTTTTAACTTTTCTATGGTTTTTTGGTCTACTTCTGAGTATTTACTTAAGTTATCTTCGTCTTCTACTTCTCCACCTACTAATGGTGAACCTGAAACAAAGAATGACACAGCAAAAATAAGCATTCCAAAAACAAGTATTGCAAGTAAAATAGCTAAAAATACTTTTGAAGTTAATAATATTTTAATGGTTGTTGCTACTTTTTTTGCTTCTTTTACTTTTTTAGCAGCCTGTTTTGCTTTTTGAGCTGCTTGTTTTGCTTTTTGAGCCGCGTTTTTAGCTCTGTTAACCGCTTGGCCTGCTTTGCTATTATTAAAAGCGTTTTTAGCGCCATTTTTAATACCATTACCCGCTCTATTTGCAAAGTCTTTAGGTGTTTTAGGTCTGTTATTCCATTTATCCTTTAACTCATCTCTTTTTTTATCTAAGCCGTTTTTAGGAGAACTTTTTTTATCAGAACCAGTGTTATTATTTTTATTATCATTACCTTTATTATTCTGATTATTCTTGTTATCTTTATTTTGATTTTTATCTTGATTATTTTGATTCGTCCCATTATTTCTATCATTTTGATTATCATTTAAGTTATTTCTTTGATTATTAGAATCATTTTTTGCTCTATTGTCTTTATTTTGTTTATTTTGTAAATCTTTTTGATTTTTATCTTCTTGCTTTCTTGCTTTTTCAGCTTCTTGTTGTGATCCACTATTATCACCATTTTGATTATTTGCGTTATCAACTGGCGCCTCGGATGGTGAACTAGAAGGCTCACTAGATGATTCGTTTGCCGTATTATCTCCTGATGTGCTTTCTGGTGCTGAAGAAGCAGTAGGCGCACTAGCATCAGAATTAGCTTCTTGAGCTGGTGTAGATGAATCACTTGATGCACCAGTTGTGCTTGCAGCACCTTCAGAAGCAGAAGCATCACTTACCGAGCTTGCAGGATTAACACTTACATCTCCCGCTGGTTTAACAGAATCTATTTTTAAATCAACTTTACCATCATCAAGCGTTAAATCTTCTAATTCTATATCAATACTATCATCATCAAAATTTAAGTTTTCAACATCATCTTTTGGATTAATATTGTTATTTTTATTATCTGGCATAAAATCACCACCAACCAATCAGTACTGTTTAATATATACCGATTATAACATAAGAAATCAAAAAATAAAAGAACGCAATTACGTTCTTTTATAGTCCAGAGTTATCTCCAAATGAATCAAGTTCTGCTTCTGTTACATATACATCTATACGCATTCTTCTGCTACCGCATACGAATAAAGCCTCACCTTGACCATATCTTTTTATACTTTCTTTTTCTTGATCATTTAAATCAATTAACATGCTTAAATCTTCAACCGCCTGCTTCTTTAATCCCATAACTAAATAATATGATGCGTTATCAAATATAGCTTTACCTTGAGTTATTACCGCAGGATCCGCAAAATCACTAGGCTGCTGCGTAATTATAACGGTTCCACTGTTATATTTTCTAGCACGTCTTTGAATTTGAGCTAAGAAATCCGCTCCTATATTATTCTTACTATTTAAAAGCATGTGTGCTTCATCTACCATCATAATGGTATTAATAGAACTATCAAGGCAGTGACTCCATGCATATTTTAGTATGTTAAAGAAAAGTGCGTTTCTAATATTTTCATCAGCGTTCATTAAATCTCTTATGTTAAACACAATAAACTTAGACTGTGGATGAATTGTTGTATGTCCATCAAAATAGAACTTTAATTCTTTAACCAAAGGTCTTATCTTAAGCTCTAGTTTCTCTAAGATATCCCTTTCATGAGTCATCTGATCTCCATAAGCCTCTAATCTTCTAACTAACGTTTCATAAAGATCAGAAAACGTTGGATACTGCTGTGATGATAAATGTGAGAAATCAGATTGAAATGATATACCAAATCTTTGATAAGTAAGCTGAGCCATCTCAGAAAACATCGTTAATACATCTTCGGTAATAGTTGGATCATAATACTTCATAAAAGCCTTTAAAAACTGAAGTGTTTTAGTTAATACGGTATACCCTAAACCTTCTTTTAATTCTTCTTCATCAGCTTCTAAGATTACCTCTAACGGATTAATCATTCCGAATTCTCCGCCTTTACCAAGATCGATAAAGTCTCCGCGCATACGTGATGCCATTTCTTCTAGCTCACCTTCAGGATCTATACAAACAACTTTATACTCATTTCTAACATATGTTCTTAAAAGAAGTTTAGCAGCGGTTGATTTACCCGAACCAGACGTACCTAAAATAATCATGTTAGCATTATTTCTATTAAACTCATTTCTAGTTTGAAACAAAAACTGATTAAACAAAACAACACCACCAGAAAAGTCCGTTCCAAGTAAGCATGATGGTCCTGGATCTTTTAAACTATCAAAAATAAATGGATACATAGCCGCAATTGTAGGAGTCGTTATTGGAGTTCCTATTTGATCTTCAATATCCTGCTTAGGGAATATAGGAAGTATTGATTTTAATACTTTCTTTTGCTCAAACATTAAAGGAATTGCTCTTAATTCCATAGAATCCAAATAGTTCTTTACTTGAACTTTTTTAGTATCTAACTCTTCTTTAGTATTTGCAGTTACCACAATGTGCATTTGAAAATCAAAAATCTTAGACTGATTAGTTACAATCATCTGAATAAAATCATTTAAAGAATCATAATCTTGTCTTAATTGCTCTTGAGAAGTCTTATCTCTTTCCTTTTCATAGTTATCCTTTAACTCTGCTAATTGTTTATTAAGCATCTTAGACATAACACTAAAAGGAAGAGGAATGTGTTTTATTACTACTTTAATACCACCGTTAGTAGATAAATCAGATAAGAAACCTGGTGAAATCCATCTTGGATAAGACACAACAGTTAATATCGTGCACCATTTATCACTTATAATAAAATCAGATGGATTAAATTTTGCTCCTTTAGGTGCTAACTCTTTTTTTATATTAATATTTGCCATTATGCCATCACCGTCCCAAACTTATAAGATTTTCCGCCATTTAAGAAATTATCTAATATACTTCTTAAATCATCGTTTGTAGCTTGACTAGACGTTAAACCTGCATTAGCAAGCCCATTTATAATAAGCCTTATCTTCTTTTGAATTATTTCTATGTTTTTTTCTTTAAACAAGAAATAAAACTCAACATCAGTTACATTATCATTAAACTCATTTGCTTTATTTAAATCCTCATTAATTAATTTTCTAATAACAGGATCCTTAGCTTCATTATACTGCATTTGTAACTGTGCAATATAAACAGAAATATCAACTGGTCTATCCGCTATTACAAGCCAAAACTCAAAATCCAAAGTATTGTAAAAATCCTTTAATCTATCAATGGTATTAAACTGCTCATTCTCATCCATTATAAAGATATTTTTAGGAGAAATCTTAACACCTGCAACCTTATAACCAGAATCAAGCTCTATCATGTTATTAATTATGGTTTTAACAGGTACAAAAATCTCCGTTGTTCCACTAGTCTTTGAACTCATCTTTACAACACCATCCTCTCCATTCAAACTCTTGCCTTTCAACAAAGTAATACCTATATACATTTTGTAAGACACATAACATATTGTGATAATTAGGGATAGGTATTACCAAAAACGCACAAGTTAATATAGGAAGTAATACTATTATTGTTAACCAAAGACTATCAGGTCTAAATATTAAGAATAATATTACAGTAACAGCAGTACCTCCAATTGCAAGCCATAGATCAAATGGCCTAAATATATTAAAGATTAACTGGCCTCTTTTAGAGTTAGCCGCAATTAAATATTGATTCATAAACTATCCTATCCCCTTTCTATTTATCGTCCTTTTTGCTTGTTGACTCCAATTTTTTTAATTCTTCGGTTAATTTTTCATCCGCCTTTTTAGATGCTTTACTTGATTTTATTTGTAATGCATTAATAATTTCATCAATTCTTGTAAAGTTATCCTTTGGTGAATATTCTGTACCATTTATCTTTACTTTATATGGATTAACTGTAACTACATTTCCACTACTATCTTTCTTAGGTGTACCATCATCATTATAATCTATAACACTGGTATTTTCAAAACGGTTTTCAGCATCTGTAACATACTTACTATACTCTTGTATTGCTCTTCTTGAATTTTCAATATTTTCTCTCATTTCAGAAACTCCATATTGCTTTTCAAAATTTGCAACTATTCCCTGAGCATCAGAATAATCTTTAGATATTTTTCTTAATTCTGTCTGTCCACTATTATATTCATCCAAAGTTTGCTTATAATCATTATTAATCTGAATATATCTAGATTGTTCGGATTCAGATAAATCATTAAAGTTTCTTCCAGCTAATAATTTATCCATTTTTTCTTGTAATGATTGAGCCTCTTCATGCTTGCTTGTAATTAAAGCCTGCTGGTTTGCATACTTTTCCATTACGTTATATGCCTCAACAATTTGAGGATTACCTTGTGCTTGTTCCCTCATTGATTTAATTGTATCATTTAACATTTGAATACCAGATGCATAATCCTGTTGACTTTTAGCAAGTTGTTCTTTGTCAGCTTTATAATCTGATACTTCTTTCTGAAGATTTTTAGCCACCATATCTTTAACTGCCAACTGACCAGTAAATGAAAGATTCTTAATACCTAATTCAGACATAGAAGAAGCAATAACCTTTCCATTTGAATCTATTACTTTTCCAGTTGAATCAGTAGTATAACCTTTTGCTAAAGCAAGATTTCGTCCAAGCGCATCATATGCCCCATCCTCACTTGTAGCATAATTAATGGCAGAATTAAGTTCTCTATCTCCTTGCGGATTAACAAAAACCTTTTCTCCATTTGATGGTGAAGTAACTTGCAATCTCTTACCATCACTATCTTTCACTATTTCCCCACTAGTAAGTACTTTTGCTTTTTTGGTTTCATTTTTAATTTTTCCTAATTCATCAAGCATCTGTTCTGATTTAATGACTCCACTTTCTCTAGCTTTATCAAGTTTTCCTTCAAGTTTAGCTGATAATTTATCGATTTTTGCTTCTTGACTATTTTTATAGTTTGGATTTACTGCTAAAACTCCACGATCATATGCATTTCTAACTTTATCGAACATTCTAGGAGTTGCTTGAGCTTGTTCAACTCGCATACCAGCTCTTGCAGCTGCACTTGCTTGACGTGCTTCTTTTAATCTTTGAGAATACTTTTTACCAGAACCCTTGGATTTTTTCATTGCAGTATGATGTGCCCCTAATCCAGAAGCAATATTTAAACCTGCGTTAGAAAGCTTTCTACCAATAGACTTTCCAGCCGCTCCGACTGCTTTATTTCTTAATTTCTTACCAGCATCCAATCCTTTTGACACTAATCCACCGGCTAAAGCCATTCCGCCAAGTTTTTTACCAATACCAAGTCCACCTAAACCTTCATCTTTAATTCCAAGAATTCCATTAATCCATTTAGGCGCTTTCTTAGCAAATATCAAAAGACCTATTACAAGGAAGATTCTTGCCAAGCTAGTTAATTCTAAATCATTAGTAAGAGTAAATTCACCTACAATCATGAGAAAGAAAGTAAATAATGCAATTATAGCAAGTTTAATATATAAAGATACATAACTTTTTCCAACTGCGGAAAGCCAATTTTTAAACGGCCCATTTTGAGCAGAATTAGGATCAACAAATGTTGCTATAAATAATGGAGATAATATCTCTAAAACTATAAGTTCAAACATCCTAACAGCAATATCAATTGCAAATGAAATGATCATATATGTAAGAAATATACCAGCAGCTGTAGTAACAAGTACCATGTAACTATAAACATAAACGTTTTCTTCTTCCCCGGTATCTTCATTTTCAAGTTCTTCGCTAACGTTAACATACTGAGTTAGTTTTGTAGGACTCATATCCTCTTTACGATACATATTATTGTAAAGCGTAACTGCATTCTTACATTTTTGTGAATCACATTTATCATTATAATAATAACCACCATACATAGTACAACTATTTTCATCATCAGGTACACACTTTAACGGAACATATCCGCATTCATCATGACCATTTGTTCCAAGGTCTTGTGCAGTAAAACCAGTATCTTTACCATCTTCATCAAAAACTTTTCCATCATCATGAATTTGACAAGTTGCACCATTTTTAGTTAAATATGATTTATCAACAGTAATCAAAGAAGATAAAACTATGTTTTGCAATGCTTTTCCAGCGTTATACTCACCATTTTCATAACCACCCATAGCCATTTTATCTCCTAAAAACACCTGAAAAATTACGTTCTTATTAGCATCTGAGCTAACTAATTTTCCAGTAATATCATATGACATTTGGAATAAAAAAGGCGTTACTGCAAGCAATACTATCATACCTACAACCCTAAAAAATATATTACTTAATCCTTTACCTTTTTCATTTAATTTTTCCGGATCTATTATAGAGTTAACTAATACTAATGCCAATCTAAAAAATGCTACTAATCCAACTAATACGTAAAGACTCAAGGTAATATCATAAATTTTTTGGTGATTTAATAATTCTGCCGAAGATAATTCTATAAGAATGTTATATGCGTTATCCAAAAAACTATAAGCAACACCATCTAAAAATATAAATATAGTTCTTAAAGGGTCTAACCAGCTAAATAATATTGACATCTAAAGCCCTCCTTATAAGCAAATTTCAATTCCAAATAAATCAAATACAATTCTAACTAAGTTTGGAAGCGCAAGTAAAACAACTGCTGCAATAGTTCTTTTTACAGTATTAGTACCAGATTTTCTTAGTGCATCAGCATCACCAGATGCCATTGCTTTGAAAAAATCAATAGTTATCATAACAATTAATAAAATTGGCGTTATAACCATAACAATTGGCCAGTACTCATCAAATAAAGCAGTTATAGAAGTACATGCAGCCTTAACATCCGTTGCACCACCACCACTACTAGTACTCGTTTTTTTTACAACTTCACTTTCTATCGCATCTTCATCCGCTGATTCTATACTTGTTGTAGTACTAGAACCATCACCCTCATGATTAATTCCTGATCCATCTGTCTTCTTATATACATTTACTCTTTCTATAGCATTTGAGCCATTATAAGATTTTTCAACAGACCCATTATTATATTTCCCTTCAAATTCTATATATGAAACATGTTTTTTATTAAATTTAAATTTCCATCCAACTAACTCATATTTATTGCTTTTCAATTGTTCTTTATCAAACTCTATATAACATTGCGCTGTTCCAGTATCATCATAAAAAGTCGCTTTTGCCTCTGTAACATAATCACCATCCGCTAAAGCATCGGCTGCAAATGCATAGCCAAAGCTCACTTCTCCCTCATGCCATGAAGTACTATCTCCTTTTAAAACAGTCATATTATAATTTAATACTCTTGCAACGTTTTGACCATACAAAATACAACCAGGCTTTTTATCTTTTATACCACATGTTTCAATATCATAAGCAGTAACTGGTTGAAAACTACCATAATTTCTGTCTATATCACACATAGGCAATGCCTTTATTTCACTTACTCCAAGCAAAAAACTCAAAGCAATTACAAACATTAATATAATTGATTTTATTTTCTTCATAGTACACCTCATTTTTATATACACTCTATCATCATAAATACATAATACCATTTTTTAAAGAAAAATAAAATACTAAAATAAAAAAAGATAACATAAGTCATCTTTTTTTACTAACCTGTTAAATTTTCTGACACATTAACATTTCCATTAAACAAATCTTTAAAGTTTGCAGTTCTAGCGTTATTCCAACAATCCGCCCAATTGCCGCCTGCTCCTAATAAACTCATTAATAAACTTACAATAGTTGGAACTAAGAAAACTAAAACACCTGCTATAATTCTTTTAATTAGTGTTTGTTGTTTTTTCTTTATATCATCATCTTTTCCAGCGGTAACAGCCTTAAACAAATCTATAGTTCCTAAAACTATCATAACTATTGGAACTGCTATACATATTACGTTCATTACAAGTCTTACTATTGCCAGAGCTTTAACTAATGGAGATCCTTGTGCACAATTAACATCAGTAGATGCTAAAACATACATTGCATTGTTTAATACATTACTCATATTATTCCTCCTATATTCTATAAATAGATACTACACTATTTTAATTCTTTTGTCAATTGGTTTTAAATTTATTTTATAATATATGGTTTTTCTAAAGTTCCATTACCATCAGAAACAATCGATTTAGAAGTTATAAATATAACAGGATTTATATTTATATAATTACTTGCTCCGGTAATTGTTATCTCACCGTGCAAATAAAAGCCTTCATATGTATTTCTTGAAGATGTATTTAAAAGCCAGGTGGTTATTGCATTAGAAGATAAATAATTATAGTTACTACATTCTTGACTTTCAAGCTTTGTACATCCAGAGTCTAAGCTGGCATTTTTATAGTCGCTTGCATTAAGTAGTCCTATTTTTTCATCTTCTTTTTTTATAGAGCATTCTTTTTCTACACTGTACTCATCTGATTCATCAGTATATTTTCCAACGCATATATCTTTAGATACTATTTTTGCTTTACTGTCTGTTGAAAAGTTATCTTTATAATAATTATCTAATACTTTTCTGATGTTTGTATTTAAATAATTAGATGTTATTCCAGATTCATATTCAGCTTCAGAGTTATATGCTTCATCATATGCATATGATTCATTAGTAAGCTGTGCCAAAACAAGCTTTATATCGCCTTCACTATCTACTTTTACGATTCTCCATAATTGGTTATTAAATGATACATAGTTATTTACATCTTCCCCGCGGTATACTAACTCATCTCCCATTTTATATACACCATTACCATATTCATCTGTTTTAACGTCTTTTATTATATCTGTTAAATACTTAGGTTCATAATTACCTTTACAAGTTAAAAATGGTGTATAAGAGTAATCATCTCCTACCTTAGTTACTTCAACATGTCCTGAACACGTTTGACTACTATCACTAGGATCGGTTATCTCATCAATTAATTCAGCATCAATTAAAGTTCCTATAGATACTTCAACCGTGCTATCATCTTCCTTTGGAAGTCTATTTTTTCTTGCAGAATAATACTCTTTTGCAGCTTCAACCATATCCTTTTCAATATCTTCATAATCGTTTCCAGAGCCATTAGAACATGCATTTACAATTACAAGAATAATTATAATTAAAACGGTCGCTGCTAATATATAATATATTTTATCTTTTAAATAATCAATTATGTTTTTCATTTAGTTTCACCTCGTTTTAATTATAAACTATTTTTACATAAAATGTAAATATTTGTTAATAAAGTATTTGTATAAAATAAAAATAAGTGATAAAATTATTTTGGTGATTTATGTGAAAAGATTATTAAAATGTTTAGTGTTAGTTTTTGCTTGTGTTATACTTTTATCCGGTTGTTCTAATAAGGATAGTCATATGGTAGATATAAGTTTAGATGAATTTAAAGAAAAAATGGCTAATAAAGAAACGTTTGCCTTATACGTTGAAAATGAAGGATGCACACACTGCGTGGCTTACTTACCTACTTTAGAAAGCGTTTTAGATGAATATGATATAACTATTTATCATTTAGATAATAGCAAATTATCGGATAAGGAATATGCTGAATTTAAGACTTATGTAAATATATCTGGAACACCTACGGTTGCTTTTATAACTGATGGTGAGGAAGAATCAACACTAAATAGAATTGTTGGAGAACAGTCTAAAGAAGACACTATAGAAAGATTTAAAACTAATGGTTATATAGATTAAGAAGGTAACACTTCTTTTTTTATTTTGAATTTAATGATATTATAATAATAGTAGTAGTAAATATAGTTTGAAGGAGCACTATATGAATATTAATGAAATAAATGAAAAAATAGAAAACCAAGAATCATTAACAGAAAATGAAGTAAATTACTATTTAGAAACTTTAAATGAAATTGTTAAAGAAAAGTTTGATTTGGATAATGACATAATGAAGTGTCAAGAAATAAGTCAGTTTATTTATTTGGATTATGCAAGGCATTTTTATGGAGATAATTTTGCTTGTGAACCTTTTTATAATAAAGATATTGGAATAGATGATTTAACTCATTTTTCAACGTTTTTAAATTTTAAAACGACAGATGGTGATAAATGGTATATATTTGATCCAACCGCAGTTCAATTTAAAACAAGCAAATATCCACTTAATGGTAAAAAAATGGATTTTCAAAGTAGCTTAAATGAAAGACAAATAAAATTATTAAATGAATTTCAAAGTAAAGGATTTGTAGAAGTAAATGCCGGCTCTTTAATCGATTACACAAATATTTTTGTAAACGTTTTAAATAATAATGGTTATAATATTAGTAAATTAAAAACTAATAAGTTATTAGAAAATTTTTGTACTAATAAAAATATTACTTTAGGAAATAATTCTAAGTCAATTAATTCTAAAACTAATAATACTAAATCAAATAATAATGGTAAATCAAAGTAATATTAATTATAATAGGCATGTGTGGTTACCCATGCCTATTATAATTATTTTTTTACACTAACTCATATTCTCTATCTACTACGTTGTCATTTGGAACATATTCAAAAACAAATTTATTGTCTTTCTTACATAAGATAATGCCTAATGTTGGATTTTGATGGGATGTTTTTACATTTTTATCAATGTAGTTCATGTACGTTTTAATCTGTCCAAAGTGTTCTTTTTTTAGTTCTGCATTTTTTAATTCTAAAACAACATATCTATTATCTTTTATGTTGTATAAAAGAAAATCAATGTAGTAATACCTATCTCCTATTTTAATCTTATATTCATTTTCTATAAAACTAAAACCAACTCCTAATTCTTCTAAAAAAGCCGGCAGTTGTTCTAGTATTAGCTGTGCTAACATTTTTTCAGTTATATTGTTGGTATCATACATATTCTTAATAAGTATTGGATTCTTTATTAAATCTTCTGTTTTAGGTTCTTCCTTTTTTATTAACATCACTTTTGTTTTATCATCTAATCTTTCATATTCATTACTTTTTATCCTTTGTCTTAGTTCTCTTACTGATAAATTATTTTCTCCAGTGATTTTTATATAGTAATTAATCTTATTCATATTTTTCAAAGCAAGTAACTCTCTAAAGTGAGTCCAAGTCAATTGTGTCCCCACTGGGGACACTTTTTCATCTTTAAACGTTAAATAAAATTGTCTCATTCTAAACAAAGTTCTTTTGTTATATTTTTTACCAATTTCCATTTCCAATTTATCAGCATATTTCTTTATTATTCCTTCGCCATAATTTTTACCTGCTTCACTAAGTAATTTACCAACATTATAATAAGTCATTAAATCACTTCTATTTTTAGATATATCTTTTGCTTTTTTATATACTTCGTTATTTATTAGTTCTTGTTTTATCTCATTATAATAGTTCATATAATAGTTCCTTTCGTTTTTTTAGTTTTTTATTATATGAACTATTTTTAAATAAATTGTCGTATTAAGGTATTATAAACATATTTTTTACACTAACTCATATTCTCTATCTACTACGTTGTCATTTGGAACATATTCAAAAACAAATTTATTGTCTTTCTTACATAAGATAATGCCTAATGTTGGATTTTGATGGGATGTTTTTACGTTTTTATCGATGTAGTTCATGTACGTTTTAATCTGCCCAAAGTGCTCTTTTTTTAGTTCAGCATTTTTTAATTCTAAAACAACATATCTATTATCTTTTATGTTGTATAAAAGAAAATCAATATAATAATACCTATTTCCTATTTTTATCTTATATTCATTTTTTATGAAGCAAAAACCAACTCCTAATTCTTCTAAAAAAGATGGTAATTGTTCTAATATTAATTGCCCTAACATTTTCTCGGTTATATTGCTGGTATCATATATATTTTTAATAATAATTGGATTTTTTATTAAATCTTCTGTTTTTGGTTCTTCTTTTTTTATTAACATTGCTTTTGTTTTATCATCAAGTCTTTCATATTCATTGTTTTTTATTTTTAATCTTAGTTCTCTATATGATATATTTTGATGTTCACAAATAAATATATAATAGTTTATTTCATTAATATTTTTTAAAGGTAAAAGTGCATTTATATGTGTCCAGCTTAATTGGTGTGGCATAGCTACACCTTTTTGTATTAACAAATAAAACTGTCTCATTCTTTTCAAATTCGACGTACTATAACCTTTTCCTAACTCTTCCGTCAACCTAACTGAATACTTTTTTATTATTCCTTCACCATAGTTTTTGCCTGCTTCACTAAGTAATTTACCAACGTTGTAATAAGTCTTTAAATCACTTCTATTTTTAGAATAATCTTTTACTTTTTTATATACTTCGTTATTTATTAGTTCTTGTTTTATTTCGTTATAATAGTTCATATAATAGTTCCTTTCGTTTTTTTAGTTTTCTATTATATAAACTATTTTTGAAAAGTTTGTCGAAATATAATTTAATTTAAAAAAAGACAGTTTAATAACTATCTTTAGCATTTTTTACTTTAATTTTGGTCTTAATTTAATATGATTTTTGCTTTTAAGTGAATCACCGTCAACATAATTATTACTTTGTTGGTTTTCTAATCGTAATCTTTTACATATTAGGCTATATTTTTCTTGGGCTGTTTTATCACTTAATGAATATGCAATCATTCTTTCATCAAACTGATGCAAATTGCTTTCTTGAGAATCTTTATCTCTTGCAATATTAACTAAACACTGGGCAATAACATCACTTTTAGATTCATTTATAAGTTTTGCATCCGTTAAATAATAATCACTATTTAGAAAATCCAAATCCACTAGTATTTCTCTAAATTGTGATAATCTTTTTAATGGATAAACGTTAAGGTTTAAAAAATTAGCTCGTTGCTTTTCATTTAGCGAACTAAACCAAGTACTCACATCTTTAACGTAATCTTCTAACTGATAATTTTTTAATTGATAAATAACTTCTTGTAATTCTTCTTTTTTCATACTTCTTCTCCTTACTTGTTTTACCATTATAACGCTTTTTAAAGCTAATTTAAACAGTTATTTTAGTTTTTAGTACAATTTTACAATTCAAATTATACATGCCCGTTTATTATCTACTTCATAACTAACCATATAAATACCTTCATCATTTACATACTGTAAAATAAATTTATCATTTTTCTTTGATATTATAAGACCTATTGTTTTGCTATGATGCTTTTTCTTTAACGTCTTATCTACTAGGCTCATGTATAACCTTATTTGTGAGATATCTTTATAATTTGTTTTATTTAGTTTTAGTTCTACTGGTATGTAACAATTTAAATTTATGTTAAATAAAAGCATGTCTATGTAAAAGTTTTTATCTAAATAACTTATCTTATATTCACTTCCTGCATATAAAAAGCCTGATCCTAACTGTAAAAAGATATCTCTTAACTCTTCTATAATATATTTTTTTAGCATCTTTTCACTTAACTTTTCTTTATTTGGTGCTTTTATTATGATTGGATCAAGTAACATATCTTTCAAACTATAATTAGGTTCGTCTTTATTATCTATTAGTTTTACGTTTTCTTTATCTGCATATGATAATCTATCAAAAGCTTTTTCTTTTATTAGTTTTATTAACTCTCTTTTAGATAAGTTATTTAATATACACTGGTTTATATAATAGTTTCTTTCGTTTTCATTTTTGATTGGTAGTAATATAGTCCAGTGTGTCCATGTTAATTGGTCCACCACTGGTGCACCTTTTTGTATAATATAGAATTGCCTCATTCTTTTTAAATTAGTAGTTGAATATCCTTTTCCGTATATCTCCATTAGTTTTTTAGACCAATTCTTAATTAACATATCACCATATTTTGATTTATTTTCTCCACCTTGTGCTTCTACTAGTAGTCTTCCTATTTCATAGTATGCACTTAAAGTATCTTTATTTGACTGTAGTCTTCTTACTCCTTCATTCACTTCTTTTTTTTCTATTACGTCTTTTATTTTATTGTAATAATCCATATTATGCTCCTTTCGGGTTAGTTATTATATGGATTTTTTTTAAGAAATTAGTCGAAGTTTGTAAAATATTAATTTAATCTATTTTTGTTAGTTAAATCAAGATGATTTTCACTAGTAACAACCGGTCTTTTAATTTTATCTTCAAGTTCATCTTTAGCCTTTTTCATAACTTTACCCGCATCATTAGCATCCTTTTTTAAATCATTCATACAGGCACTTTCATTACTCTTATGTATTTCTACTGCTGATGCTTCTGCAAGATTAGTTAAAGCGAGTTCTATATTAGTCATTGAATCTCTTAAATTTTTGCTTTCATGTATTTTTTTTATTTTTTTATACTCTTTAGCAGTTAGTCCAAAACCAGATTTATATATTTCGTTGGTAAGGATTGCATAATCAAGTGAGTTGCTAGCACCTCTTTCCTTCCATTCGTCCACTAAATTATGTCTTGTTGTTATACCACGTTCCCTTTGCTCTATCCAGGCTTTTGAATATCCTTTTTGTTCATACAATCTCTTCATTCTATCCATTGCAAGTTCAGGATTATTTATCTCATCAATTCGTTCTTTCCCAACTTTTGCAAGCCACCTTTTAAACGGTTCCGCTTTTTTAGATGGAATTGACTGAATTATTCTAAGAATACCTTCGGTATCGGCCATTTGAACCAATCTTTTTTTACCATCTTTTGCAATTGCTTTAACCTGGGTACAAATTGTACCCCAGTTGATTTTCAATTCATCATCACGAACTTTAATTTTCTTTATATACTGCTTAGGATCTTTGGAATCAGTAAGAGCATATACTATATCCTCTATACTAAAATACCATTTCTCATCCCGCCAAGTTCTTCTTATTTGTTTTTCTTCAAATAATGCTATTTTATTTTCATGCATTATGTCACCTCCTAACTTATATTTCTCCATAAATTTTAAAATTCCCCTAATTTTTTTAAAAAAAAGATAGATTTTTTTCTATCTTATATAAATATTAATATTTATTTTTTTCTTTTTCTGCGAAATATTTTCATAATTCCTTTTGAACTCTTTGAGTTTTTTTCAACTTGAGGCTTATAACCATCCACATTATTAATTTCATGTGCTATTCTTATGAGTGATTCATCACTTATTTTATTTATAGGTGCATATGGTTGTTTTTGATTATTATCTTTATCAGAATAAACTTCTTTATCAGGATCAGTTTCTCTAATATTACCAAAACTAATGTATTTTTCTATAACATTTCCTTTGTCCATTTCTTCATCAATGTATTTTTCAAAATCACTTACTAAATCGTCTTTAAGTGAGTCAAAAGAAACCTGCTTTACCTTCAATAACTTTTCGGCTGTATCATCAACCCATTTATCTTTGGCTTTCCGAAAAGTTTCATCTATATTTCCAAAGTGTTTATTCCAAATAATATTTCTTCTAATAAAAGTTTCTAAAAATTTTTTCCTTACTTCTAAGACTTGCTTATCTACCATATTCTCAGCTGTATCATAAAGTTGGTTATAAGCATCAAATGCATAAACAATATTACTTGGCTAATTTCCTTTTAAAAAAAATTCATAACAATTTACTATTGCTACTTTAATATCTTTAGCATAACATTTATTAAACTTAGGATCATTACAAGTTTTTAAAAGCTCGTTTGCAGACGCTAGCCAACCATAATCAGATTCTTTACTTTATTTTATTATTAAATTTCTAAGTTCTTTATCAGTCATTAAATGTTCTTCTTCATCCCAATCTTTAATCTTAAATAAACCAATCATATCCAAAACCTCCATCTTTTAATTACCTTTATTATACACTAAAATCTTTATTTTTCATATACTCATTCACATCATCTCTTACCTTAACTAAAAGATCATAATCACGTCTTACGTCTGATAACTTAAATGTTAAAGCACCACTTTGTCTTGATCCGAACAAATCACCTTGTCCTCTTAACTTAAAGTCAGACTCACTTATTTTATATCCGTCATTTTCTTCTTCCATTATCTTAAGTCTTTTTGTATCTTTATCGCTTACTAAATAGCAGTATGATTGAAGGTCATTTCTTCCTACTCTTCCCCTTAGCTGATGAAGCTGAGAAAGGCCAAATCTATCAGCATCAAATATAACCATAACGGTTGCATTTGAAACATCTACTCCTACTTCTATAACGGTTGTTGAAATAAGGATGTTTATTTTTCCTTCCTTAAATTCTTGCATAACCTTTTCTTTTTCTTCGTCATCCATTTTGCCATGAAGCATACCTACTTTATAATTTTTAAAGGCAAGTTCAAACTTATGTTTTAAATCATTAACGTTTGTGTAATCAGCACTTTCATTTTCTTCTATCATAGGAGATATTACGTATGCTTGATTATTATTTTTTAAAGCAGCATAAACTCCTTGTAAAACGTCTTTTACTTCATCTGTTTTCTTTACGTATGTAATAACCTTTTTTCTTCCTTTTGGCATGGATTTAATACTTGATACATCAGTATCTCCATAAATAGTTAAGGCATAAGTTCTTGGAATTGGTGTTGCACTCATCATTAAAACGTCAGGACTTACGGCTTTATTCTTTAACTTAAGTCTTTGATTAACCCCAAACCGGTGCTGTTCATCAGTTATTACAAGTCCTAAGTTATTAAAATAAGTTCCATCACTAATTAGTGCATGAGTACCTATTAATAAATCTATTTTATTTTCTTTTAATTCGTTATAAATCTCTTTTTTTTCTTTTTGTTTCATTTTACCCGTTAATAACGAAACTTTTAAATCAGTATTTTTAAATAAGTCTAAAGCGTTTTTATAATGTTGTTTTGCAAGTACTTCAGTTGGTGCCATCATGGCTGTTTGGTAACCTGCTGTATAGCATGCATATGCTAAAATAAACGAAACAACCGTTTTACCTGATCCAACATCACCTTGCAATAGTCTATTCATCTTGGTATCGCTTTTTAAATCATCAATCATTTCATACGTTACCTTTTCTTGATCCTTAGTTAGTTCAAAAGGAAGGCTTTTAATAAAATCATTTACTTTTTTATCGTCTATGTTTTTAATAAAACTTTTGTTATGCTCTTCGTTTTTCTTTTTTAGCATTCTAACTCTTAACATATAGGTAAATAACTCTTCATACTTAAGCGTTTTTAACGCCACTTTTAAAGTTTTTTCATCTAATGGATTATGAACTATTTTAAGTGCATCCTCTTCATTTATAAAATCATATTTTTTAATTAACTCATCCGGCACATTATTTTTAACATCATAATGTTTTAATCCTTCGTTTATAAAACCTCTTAGCTGTTTTGATGTTACTCCCTTACATAAATGATAAACTGGTATTATTTCTTTTGTTTTTAAAGCCTTTAAAATTATGTTACTAGCAGTTAAAGTTTCCGTTTTAGGATTATACTTCCCTATTATGGTGATTACTTTACCTGGAGTAATGTTATTTTTTAAAAAAGCTCTATTAAATATTATTACTTTAACTAATTTATTTTGAATGTTACATCTAAACGTAAGACGGTTCATTTTTCCTTTGAAAAAGCTAACGACTGGAATAGAATAAACAACCCCATCACTTACGAAGTTATCAAAATAGCGCTTATCTGCTATACTTCTTTTTGCAAGCACGTCAAAACGATATGGATAATCTCTTACTAAATCATCCATATTATATATATTAATACTATTTAAATGTTCAATCATTTTAGGTCCAATTCCAGATATTTCATTAAGCTCCATTTTATACCTTCTTTACGTTACAAACCAATTATAACAAACGAATGTTTGTAAATCAATTAAGGTATGAAACTTTTTTAAAAAATTGATAAAAAAAGGTTGACTTTTAGGCCATTTTTGATTAGTATAAATGACACCAGCTGAAGGAAAGCTTTAGCTGGTGCTAGTATCACAACTAGCCAACCCCTTTTTATTCTTTTTGAGATTGCATGGGAAACCGTGTAATCTCCTTTTTTTTGGAATTTTTTCCCTGTTTATGGTTAATACTATTTAAAAAAGAGGGATAATATGACTATAAAAAAAATAACTGATGAACTAAAGAAAAAAACTAATAACGCACCTGATATCAAATATAAAGATTTTATCATAAATAAACAAAAAGTTACGTTTGTATACTCGATGAGTGTTGCATCATCAACTTCGATAAATGATTTTATCTTAAGACGTTTAGACGAAGAAAAAGGAAAAATAAAAGACGATGATATTTACGAGTACATCAAAAACTTTATTCCAAATAATAACATTATTCCCTTTAATAAAAAAGAAGATATATTATACTACGTAAACAGTGGTTTTACCGTTGCAATTTTTGAAAATGATAAGTACCTAGCGTTTGAAAACCGTGCTAATATTTTTAGTTCAATAAATAGAAGTGAAAACGAGCGAAGTCTAAAAGGTCCTAGCGATGCTTTTTCTGAAAACTATCAGTTCAACACCGGAATGATAAGAAGAAGGCTAAAGACTGAAAAGCTTTGGATTGATGAAAAAACAATTGGAGAAGAAAGTAAAACAAAAGTAGCCATGTTCTACATAAAAGGTCTTGCCGATGATGATGTCGTTAAAACAATTGATCAAAAACTTGATGAAATAAAAATTCCATACGTTGGTAACACCAATTACATACTAGATAAAATGAGTAATTCAAACCGAAGCATTTTCCCTACTAACTTGGTAACAGAAAGATCTGATTTAGCATGTCAAATGCTTCTTAAAGGAAGGGTTATACTAATCACCGAAAACTCAAACGAAGCGATAATCTTACCATGCACCTTCATGGACTTCTTAAAAAATCCAGATGATTACTATGAAAAAAGTCTAAACGTTGTAGCTAGCAGAATTATAAGAGTAATAGCATTTATACTTGCTTTACTTACTCCGGCCGTATACATATCTTTAATGGCTTACAACTTAGAGGCAATACCAAGTGGTCTTTTAATTAATTTCTCCGTCCAAAGAGATGGCGTTCCTTTTTCTACCGTATTTGAAATACTGGTAATGATGATAATGTTTCAAATATTAAGAGAAAGTGATTTAAGATTTCCAGGTAAAGGAGGAAGCTCCATATCAATCGTTGGTGCACTAGTATTAGGACAGGCCGCTGTTGAAGCTGGAATAGTATCTCCTATTACCATCATAATAGTTGGTATTTCATCAGTATCCTCCCTTGCCTTTTCATCAATTGAACTAATAAACTCGCTTAGGTGGTGGCAACTTATTTTAATTGTTTTAGCGTCAATCTTCGGAATTTTTGGAGTAATGATAGGATGCATAATAATATTAGCACTTCTTGCATCCGAAAAATCCTGTGGAAAATCTTATTTATTTCCTTTTGAACCATTTAATAAAAACGCCCAAAAAGATGCCATTATAATAACTAATGGTGCAAAATATAACATGAGTAAGGATGATAAAGATGAATAAAATAATTAAATTAATCACGTTTTTAATAATCATATTATTATCTTCTGGATGTTATAACTATAAGGAAATAAATGAGTACGCAATAGTATCAGGAATATCAATTGATAAAGATGATGATAAATATAAAGTCGGCATCCAAATAATGAATGCAAAAAAAGATGAGGAGTCTCAAAACAGTTTGATTACCTTTTATGGTGCAAATGGAAACACCATATACGAAGCACTAGAAAAAATAATGATGGATTCTCCTAAGGAATTATACCTAGGTCATAACGAAGTAATCGTAATAAATGAAGAATTATTAAAAGAAAAAGACCCACTTAATTATTTAGATTTTTTCATGCGTGATGCAAGAATTGAAAAAGACTCATTAGTTATGATTGCAAAAGACGAAAAAGCATACAACGTCTTAAAGATAATAACCCCACTAGAAACCATTCCATCTAGAAATTTAAAAGCAACTTTAGGTGTTGCAGATAATTATAGTGGTGCCTTAACCGTTGTTACGATTGATGAGTTTATATCAGCATTAAGAAATGATGGCGTTGATGCTATTTTACCTGCTGTTACGATAACCGGAAAAACACAGGAAGGAAAAAAAATGGAAAACATTGAAGAAAGTGATCCCGAAACTAAATTAGAATTCGTAACCCTTGGATATTTTGTTAATAATAAACTAAAAGGATATTTATCAACCGATGATGCCGCTGGATATAATTTTTTAGCAAACACACCACAAAGGACTTATATAAACGTTTTGTGTGATGATAATGATAATTATGCAACGGTTAGAGTATCAAATTCAAATGCAAAACAAAGTATCTATTTTAAAAATAACAAACCATACGTAAGTGAATCAATTACGGTTGAGGCGGACTTACTTGAATATAACTGTAAAGCGGACTTTATTGAAAGTGAAAAATACATAAACGATTTAGAAAAAAAAGTTTCAAATAAAGTTAAAAAACTAGTAACTAGTGCAACAAATAAGTTATACAAAGAAGAAAAATCAGACGTTTTAGAATATGGATCTTTATTTTATAAGAAAAAGTATAACGATATGAAAAAATTAAGTTATACGAAAAAAAACATAATAAACGATTTAAGTTTTAAGTTTAACGTGGATGTATCAATTAGTTCTACCGAACTATCAATAAAATCAGTTAAAGGAGAATAAATAATGAATAATAAAGTATCTAAAATACAAATCGGAATGTTTTTAGTACTTATAATGTGTAGTTTATACCTTGGTCTAAGTGATATTATTTTACTTAGAAAATCTAGTAACGAAGTACTTATTTCCATGATAGTAGGATCATTAATAGGTATAATTCCGGTTTTAATGTATCTAAAAATAAACTCACATTTAAAAACTTTAAACATATATGAAAAAAACAAAGTTATGTTCGGTAAAGTAATTGGAAATATTATAAACGTGTTAATGATAACAATATACATTACCATGCTTATAATATCACTTCGTGCAATCGCTGTTTTCGTAACTAGCAAATACCTTCAAAACACTCCTTTTTATCTTATTACAACACTCATTGTAATAACCTGTTTAATAATATCATTTAAGGGTTTAGAGACACTTTCTAGAGTATCACAAATATGCTTTATTCTAAGTCTTATATTTATGATTATAATAGAAACATTTTTGTTTCAATATATAGAAGTAGATAATATCCTTCCTATTTTTACTAATAATTACTTAACAAATATTTTAAATGGTGCCATATATCATGCTGCATCAACTTCACTTCTTACGATGCTTCTTTTAACAATTAGTAAATCACAAATAAAAGATCCAAAAAAATACAATAAAACAATCATAATATTTTACGTAATAGCATCCCTAACCCTTTTAATCGTCATGTTTTTTGTTATATCATGTCTTGGTTATGACATGGCTAAGTTATTTAGATATCCTGAGTACGTTCTACTTAAAAAAATAGGTATTTCAAGTTCAGAATTACACTTAGAAAACCTACTTGCTTTTAGATGGATATTTTACATGCTAGCACTTGCAAACATATCAGCTTATGGTATAACGTGCGGAGTTAAAAGCATGCTTAAAAACGAAAAACTAAATAAAATCATCATAATTATAATATGCTTAGTTTCAATGTTCATTGGTAAAATGGCCTTCGGTGACATACCACACTCGATAATAATAATTAAAAAATATTTCGTACCTTTTATAGCACTACCTATGTTTGTCTTACTTACCATCATGTTTTTAAGGGTAATAACAAGAAAAAAGGAATCTTAAATAGGTTCCTTTTTCATATCTTGTACTTTTTAATAACACCGCAGCCTATTTTTCTTCCAAACGTTTTTGCGTTTTCATCAGTTACCGCTTCATGAATAATAACTAATTTACCTTCTACTTCATACGCTTTAAACCTGGTTGTATAAAACTTCATGTATGCATAACCATTATTAGAAAATAAAACCGGCATGTCTCCCGCATGATAAGGATGCTCTTCATCGGTTGGATTATAATGACCTAATACATTTTCAAACATGCCTTCTTTAGACAAACTGCAATCCTTACCATCATGAACGTGAATTGGGAAAAGTGCGTAGTTTTTATAACCAGGAAGTCCTGATACCTCAACTTCCACCATTGTTCCATCCTTAAATGGTTTAAAATATGCTATTCCTTTTAAATTAGGAGAAGAAATATCACCAGTTATGTTTGCAATAGAAAAAACACTATCTTCTACCAATATTAATCACCTAATTTATTATATGAAAAAAGATATTTAAATTACTTTATTTAAAAGTGTTTTTAAATACCTTTCTAAATCTTTCTAAGTCAAAGTCAGTTGATACCATAACGTTACTTTTATCCGCTAAAGTAATGTGGCACTCCCCTTTATCTTCTCCCCTTGATACGATATCCACGTTACAATAAGAAAACTTAATCATTAAAGGATCTATTATTGATGCTATGGTTGTTGGATCAGGCGTTCCAAGACCAATCGTGCCATAATGGTCATAACTAAACTCCATGTATTTTTCAGATATTAAACCAACGAATCTTGATACTAAATCATTAGACTCCCTCAAATTCAAAACATAGTCTTTTTCAACAAATGATTTAACTCCTATTTCATGAGTAACCACTTTTATATCTTCAAAAGGAGTTTTAAAAACAACTCTTGCAGATTCTGGATCTACGTTTACGTTAAACTCTAAATAAGGTTCTTTTTCTTCTGGATTATAAGTTGTTCCCATGACAAGTACGTGTTTTAATCTTTTAACCAAATTCTTGTCTTTTTTAATAGCACGTGCAAGATTAGTTAATGGTCCAAAGCAAATCATCGTTAAATCATCTTTATATTTTTTAGATGCTTTAATTATGAAGTCCTCAGCACTCATCTTTTGAAACTTTTTCTTGCTAAAATCTGGAAACACAGCATAACCTAAACCATCTTTTCCATGAGCATACTCAGCCGTTTCGTGATTACACTTATTTTCTTTTTGGCCCTTATACATTTTTATGTTACTTCCTAAAAACTCTTGAATGATTTTTAAGTTTTTCTCTGATTTTTCCACTGGAATATTTCCACTTGCCAAGGTAAAGCCTATTATGTCTAAATTGTTTTTAACACCCATCATGATCGCTATTGCATCATCTATTCCAGGATCAGTATCAATTATGTATTTCATTTTATCACCCCATATAATTTTATTATAATATTAATTATGCTAATTTTAAATTATTATTTATTTTTTTTAAATAAAAATGTAAAATATTTACAAAAATATCGTTATAATATATAATGAGAGTGATGTTTAAAGAGGTGGCAAGTTATGGTAAGAAAAAGAAGTAAAGAAAAAGAATTCTTAAAAAAAGCTAGCAAGTTTTTGAAAATGATCGCTGTAATAACAGGAGTTATATTAACGATTATATATTTAGCAAACGGCGGCATGTACTCACTACTTTTTGACTTAAGAGAGTCAAAGACAGTAATAATTTATAGTATTGTAATAATAGCCTTATTAGTTATATTAATTTTACTAAACGTAAAAGATGAACCAAGTGACATAAGTAAAAAGAAAAAAGATTTAAACAGCTATCTTACCGTTGGAACAATTATTCTAATAATACTTTTTGCTTTACTTTTAATAATTACCTTAATAGATGTATTACTACCAATAATAGTACTTATAGTAATATTAATAGTAGCATATTTCTTAGTATATAAACTAATTAAAACTTTAATAGATAAGTACGGAATAAAATAGTACTTATCTTTTTATTCAAATTATATCTTAAAATACATAAAATATAAGTATAAGACTTGATATTTATAAGCAAGTTATGTTATAATTTTGTTACGCGAGGCAAATTTGGGGCTATAGCCAAGCTGGTAAGGCATGGGACTGCAACTCCCCGATCGCCGGTTCAAATCCGGCTGGCCCCTCCAATAATTTAATTATGCAGGTGTAGTACAACGGTTAGTACGCGGCCTTGCCAAGGCTGAGACGGGAGTTCGATTCTCCTCACTTGCTCCAGTGACGAATCTGTTCGAACTTTTATAATTTGAACTTAACATATAATCAATCCGTTTCGGATTGATTTTTTTTGTTACAAATGAATTATCAACTATTTAATTACTCTACTAATATTTATGTAGACTATCTTAATAAAAAGATTAAATTGGTAAAACTAGAAAAATACATGATATAATTATATTAAGCATTAGAAATTTAAAATGTATAAAGGAGAAAACTATGTATAATGAATATTTAGATTTTGCAAAGAATATTGCTTTATATGCAGGTAAAACAATGTTAGAATTTTATAATGATAAAATTGACTTAAATTATAAAGAAGATAAAACAGTTGTTACCCTTGTTGATAAGAAAATAAATAACTATTTAATTGAAAAAGTAAAAGAAAAATACAAAAATCATTCTGTGAATGGTGAAGAAAAAAGTTATAATGCCTGTTCGAATTATGTATGGGTATGTGATCCTTTAGATGGTACGGGTATGTTTGTAAATCATATTCCAGTTTTCGTTTTTTCTTTAGCATTAGTTCATAATGGCAAACCAATTGTGGGTGTGGTGTACAATGCAATTGAAGATAAAATGTATTCTGCTGTAAAAGGACAAGGTGCTTATTGTAATGATGAAAAGATTAGCGTAAACAATAAAAATTTAGGAGATTTAGGATATAAAACTAACGTTGAGATATTTAATAATAATATAATAGATGAAGTAGCTTTAATTAAAGAATTAAAAGTTTCATCAAAAATTTCATCAATAGGTAGTGTCGCTAGAAGCTGTATGGCTATTGCAACTGGAGATTTTTCTTGTGATATATTTCCAGGGACTGAACATGGTAATTGCGATATAGCTGCGTCTTACATAATTGTTACAGAGGCCGGTGGTAAAGTAACAAATATTTATGGCGAAGAGCAAAGATATGATACTGATATAAAAGGTGCAATAATTTCTAATGGAATATCTCATGCTAAAATATTAAAGAAAGTTAAAAAGTACATAATATAAAACATGCTATTATTAGGTGTGCAAAATAATACAATATATTATTACTAGCAATGGAAGATTATATGTACCCTTTTGTTATTGAAAGAAAGTTATAGATATCCACTTCAATCGCTAAATAAAAAAAATAACTTACGGACTATAAAATGTTCGTAAGTTATTTTTTTATTATAACTAATTACTTTCTAAATTCCAAGTTACCCCACTATCATTACTAATAAATATTAATTCTTTACTTTCATATTCTCCTTTGTTTGAATTATGTTGATATACCGAACATTTTATTTTTAAAGTATTTTCATCATAATAAGGCACATCTTCTATGCTTATGTATTCTACGTTTTTATTTTCGTATTTAAAATTAGATGCGCTAAACGTTTTCCCACTATCATTAGTAACATATAAACCTGGTTTACTATTATCTAAATAAATTTTACCTGTTGGAATAGCAAATCCTAAATTTTCATTTAAGAAAACAAATTTTGCCTCATTACTAACCACAATAGGTTCATCTGACATAGTATAATAATTCTTTCCATTATCTTTACTTCTTATAACATTAACCATCACATTTTGACCTAATCCATTATCCAATTTTGCAAATCTTAGTATTGTTTTACCAAACTTTTTTTCATATAAAACCTCTTCGTCTTCAGGTAATACATAATCATTATTTTTATTATTCACATCAGATGAATTAACATTTTCCTCATAAACATTTTTATCTATTATCTTACCATTACTATCTTTAATAAAAGTTTCATTTCTTATAAATTTTGCTTCTCCATTTTTATCATAATACGTATACTCTGCAAAATTAGCCGTATCTGGTTCTTTAAAAGGGTCAAAATCACCTTCTCCAAAATAACCATGTACCTTAATCTTCGTTCCCATTAATAACGGGCCATAATAATTATAATAATCTACATCGACAAATGGAAAAGAATTAACAACCGCAACATATTTTTTATCATCTAAACTTACTGTATGTTCAGGATGATAACTAAAAATAGATATAAAACTTATAAATGGCATAAAAATAGTAATAAGTATTAACATAGATACAATACATAATACCGATGTTATTATAATAGTTTTTTTATATTTAGAAGACTTAAATATATTTTGAATTATGCCAATTATAAAACCGATTATAGATATTAATATTATAAGAATGATAACCCAAAATCTAAATCTTATATTAATTAAATATAAAATAAAATTAATTAATATATTAATACCAATAAATATTAAATCACATATAAGTATTTCATTTTTAATCATATTAAATACGTTTTTCATATCATTCACCTTAATTTAAAATAATCTCTTTTTCATAACTTTCTAAATAATTATCCTCAAGTATCAATTTTTGATCTTTTATAATAAATTTTGAAACACTAGGAATATCTATATCTTTACTTTGATCTAATATTTTAGTTCTATAATAAGTTAATTCATTATCTTTTATTTCAAATGTACCTTGTGACATCTCTATTATTTTGCTTTTATTTTCATCAGTATAATAAACATACATGTTAGCAGTCCAACTATTTTCTTTAGCATCTTTTTCGTATTTTGGTAAGAATCTAACAATTAAAGAAGAATCATCAGCATATAAAGTTTTAAATCTATTAATTATACCCAGTTTTTCATTATAATCACTAACCTCAACAGTATTACAATAATTTCCATTTCTAATATTATAAGAAATAGTATTATATATTAAATTACCCTTAACAGAATAATCTATAATTGTAACATCAGCGTAATTATCATAATAATAAACAGTATCATTACATGAAATATGTTCTAAAGTATTTAAATAATTTTTTATTTCACTTTTTAAAATATTTTTTCCTCTTAAGCTTTTAATTGAATAACTATTTTCTTTACTTTTCATTAAAAACGAGAATTTAGGAATTCCTAGGTCAATTATTTTATTATCATTATGATTATATCTAACATGAATAACATCATAACCAAAAGGTATTAGCTTAAACAAAATAATACAAATAACAATTATAATTGGAATCATTATCAAAGCAATTTTCTTAGTAATTTGTTTTTTTATTTTTTTTCTTTCATCATATAATATTTTTTCAATATCTATATTTTTTTTCTTTTCTATTTGAAGAATACTATAAATATCGGTATCTAACGCATCTGCTAATTTTTCAAGGATTGGAATATCTGGAAGACTTAAGCCGCGTTCCCATTTTGAAACCGCTTTATCAGTTACAAATAGTTTATCGCCAAGTTCTTTTTGAGTTAATTTTCGTTCTTTTCTTAAAGAAGCGATGAATTTGCCTATTTTATTATTATCCATAACATCTCACCTCAAAAATATTATACTATATAAAATCAAATGTGAACTCGACCGCTGGTTTATATTAATATGTACAAAAATTCCATCCATTAATTTCTTTACATTGATGATTTCTTAAGTCATAAAGTAAGGTAGTACCTAAAAAATATGTAAAATCATTATCAACGTAATATTTCCCAAACTTATCATAATCATCATTATTTGGAGTGGTTTCATATTTATCTTCCTCATTATCAACTTTATTATCATCAAATTTTACCAATAATTCCTCATCACTTTTATAAAAATACACTTCAATATCATCAGTTAAACTTTTTAAATAGTTAAATTTTGAAATCAAATCACTTATCAAATCTTCTTTAATGACCGTATCTTTTACATAAAATATAAGTTGAAAATCTTCTTTTTTCAATGCAATATCAATAAATTTATTTATATTTTCATGAGTAATTTTTTTATTAAAATCATATTCTAAAACACTGTTAACAGTATATTCGCCCAAATCAGCAAATTCTATATTAATACCAGTAATAGAAGTAAAATAATCACCAATAATATAATGTATATCTTTAAGCTGTCTATTATCTGATATAAATCCTTTTCTATCTATTACGGTAATTGTTTCATTATTTTGTTTAAACACAGCGATATACGGAATATTATAAGTAATAGGAAAAAAGCCCCTAGTACTATAATCTTTCTCTACGTAATCAACACAATTTTTTTCTTTAAAATTAATGTCATATTTATCATTAATAAAACTTACCATTTTTTTAATTTCTTCTTTTTTAATTTCATTATATTTTTTTATTTCCTGTTGTTCTTTATATTTATAATAAGCGTAATCTACCGAACATAAGGATATTAATACAAATATTATTAATAAAAACGGAAAAACAGTAAGTTTTAACCTTGTTTTAATATCTATTTCATCTCTTATAATGCCATTTTTCTTAAAACGCATAATTTCTAATATCTTTATTATTATGCTTATAAATAAAATACCAAAATTAGCAATAAACAAAAATACAATTACAAAAAAGTTTCCCAAAATTTCAGATAAAGCTTCTTGATTGGAAAAAGTTTCCCAATAATTTGCTAGTAAGAAAAGACTTATTATTGAAGAAAAAATTAAAGTAAATAAAATAAGCCAATTCCTATTGTTTTTCGTTTTAACTGACTTTTTCAAATAAGATGTTTCTAATGCAAATAATATAATTAATAAAATTAATATAATACCTATCATTAATACAGACTCCTTTATTATTTAATTATAACCTAATATAATTTTATCACAAAGTTTAAAAAATACATATAACATACTAATTCAAAAATTAATAGGTCAAAAATAATTTAAAATTATATACCTTTCTCAATTATTTTTCTATTAAATGTTAAGTTTATATTCATAATCGTAAATATACTTATTTAGCGGCTTATAAAAACTAACTTAATAGCAACTTAAAAAAATATTGACTTAAGTATTAAAAATGATATAATAAAATTACTTTAGATTGTTGCAGGTGTATAATACACTTGGTAGAAGTATTTCAAAAGGAAGATTTTAAATCTTCCTTTTGCTTTTTATCAATTATATCTGCCGAAGATTTTTTATCTATTATATATCAAGGCCATATTCATAATCATTGATATACTTATTTAGTGGCTTATAAAAACTAGGCTCTTTTTTAATGTATTTAAACCCAAGCTTTTCTAATACTCTAATAGATTTTGTGTTTCCTTCAAAAACATGAGCAATAATTTTTTTATAACCTAATTTTTTTAGATATTTAACTATTTCTAAAGTTGCTTCCACAATATACCCATTACCCCAATACTTAGGATTAGTATTATAAGATATTTCTAATACATCATCTTCTTTTTCTTCTAATATAACGTTTGAGGTGCATGTATTATCACTTTTTAAAAACACGTACCAGTCAAACATTTTATTTTTCTTGCACTCCTCATAATACTTTATGGGATCATTACCAACAAAATCTTTAGGCTCATTAAACTTAACTAATTTATTTACCCCACCGATATTAGTACATTTAGTTAAATCATATTCATAAACACTTTTAGAAGATTTACTATTTCCTTTATCTATTATTAATCTTTTAGATTCTAACATTACCGTTTCATATTTATTTTTCTTTTCCAAATCAAGCAAATACTTCTTTCTTTTTAATCCCGCTGCATATCCCTTTAAAGTACCATTTTTTCCTATTACTCTATGACAAGGTATTAATATTAAAATAGGATTATGTGAAATAGCACTTGCAACAGCTCTTACTGATGATTTTTTATTTAACTTTTTTTCTATCTTCTTTAAAACATCAGTATATGTCCAAGTCTTACCATATGGTACTTTTAAAAGTACGTTCCATACCGTTTTTTGAAAATCTGTACCTTTTGGTTTTAGCTGGATATTTTTAAAGTCTTTAAATTTACCATTAAAATAATCATCAAGCCATTTTTTAACTTTTATAAAAACATCCAAATCATCTCTTTCTTTAAGTTCTTCTTTTATATTATACATATAATATTTTTGATCTAAAAACCAAAGTCCAACCAAACTTTTACCATCTGATGCTAAAAGAATTTTACCTATCTTACTTTCATAAAAAGTTTTATAAAGCATGTTATCACCTATTTAATATTAACACATAAAAGCAAATAAAAAAAGCAGAACCTTAAGTTCCACTTCTTACTTACTAGCATTATTTTTCATGTATTTTAATTTTTCATTTACCATGTATTTTGATAATGCATCTTCAATAGATGGTAAACTCTTTTTATCCAAACATCCTATGTAAAAATGCTCTTTTACAGTATCTATTTCAACTACACCATATAAGATGTTAGTTTTAATTTCAAAGTCATTTAACATATCTGGAGTTATAGAAGTATAATAATACCTACCTAAGTATCTTTTTCTACCTAAAAGCATTCTTTTGTTAGTAAAAACTACTACAGTCGTGAAAAAAGGTTGCATAAAATTAGAGTTTTTTTGACCTGCAAAACTATATAAAACAACTTCATCATCATTTAAGTGCTCTTCAACAACACTAGAATGCTTTTTTACTCTCCAGGCAATGGTTGCTGGATACTTCCTTAAAAAATCTTTAACACTATTATAAACAACGCCTTTCATAACTATTCACCTAGTCCGTTATCAGTAAAGAACGTTTTAATAGCATCTAATTCAACATAACCATTATTTGCATCAACAACCTTACCATTTTGAACTATTAACGTAAGCGGTGTTCCCCATTCATTTTCACTTAGATAATCAAGTGATTCGTTAAACGTAGTCCAATCATCAGATGAGAATTTATCAGTATCAATATAGTTAATAGTAAGTCCTAAATCATCTTTAGCTTCACTTAATATTGGAGCGAAAGCCTCACAATAAGAACATGTTGGTCTTGCAACTAAAATAATACTTTTTTCATCTTTTTTTATCAAGTCTAAATACTCATCTAAAGTAACTTCCTTAAAACCAGCATCTTCTAATGCAACGGTTTCATTTGAATTATTACTTTTACTATCATCTTTCTTAATATTTGATACACCAAATGCAAGAGCTATAACTAAAATAACTATTATTGCAATTGATGATATACCTAAAGCCTTCTTAACTAAAGGTTGTTCATGTTCATCTTTTACTTCAATTATAGTAGTAATTATTGAACATATCATGGTTACTAATACCATAATTAAAATTACTATTAATAAAAATATTTCCATACAAATTCCTCCTATAAATTTAATTATACTACAAAAAAAGAAGAATTCAAAATATTAATTCTCCTTTCTTCTTTTTATCTAACATATTAAGTATTTTTTGCTTTCCATTTTTAAGTTCTGAAATAGATCCACTTGTATTTAACGTATATATTATATCTGATGCATAAGGTGCACAATCAACCTTTTTATACCATGGCATTTTTTCAAGTTCTGGATCAACATAAGTTAAGTTTGTTGAATATAAACTATCAAATAAACCTTGTTTATACGCATCATTAAATTTTTCTAATCCTTCTGTAAACATAGAAAACGTTGCTATTAAATATACTTTATTTGCCCCTCTTTGTTTAATATCATTTGCAACATCAAGCATACTACCACCGGATGCAATCATGTCATCTACTACAATTGCAGTTTTATCTTTTAAACTTTTTCCTAAATACTCATGTGCAACAATAGGATTTTTTCCGTTTTCAACAACGCTTAAATCTCTTCTTTTATGAAATAAACCAACGTCGGATTGAAACATGTTAGCATAATATCTTGCTCTATCCATTGCTCCAGTATCTGGGCTTATAAATATTACGTCATTTGCATCAAAATCTTCATTTTTAATAAATTGTTTTAAAATTGTATTAGTAGGATAAAAATTTTCAAATGACATACTAGTTGGAATGGAATTTTGTATGTTTGGATCATGTACGTCAAAAGTCACAATGGTTTTAACGCCTAAATTTTGTAATTCTTGCAAAGCTAAAGCACAATCAAGTGACTCTCTTCCTTTTCTTCTATGTTGTCTTGATTCATAAAGAAGTGGCATAACAACTGTCATTCTCTCGGCTTGTCCTCTTACTGCCGATATGACTCTTTTAATATCTTGAAAATGATCATCTGGACTTTTATGATTATAATATCCATACATTTTATAAGTTTCACTATGATTCCCTATATCTGATATTATGTATAAATCCTTATCTCTTACACTACTATTAAGCATAGCCTTTCCTTCACCATTACTAAACCTTACTTCATCAACCGGAATTATAAAAGACCTATGTTCTTGTTTTCTTCTTTCTTTTATTCTTTCTTCAATTTCCTTTCCAAATTCCTTTGCATTATTCATTACGATAAGACCTAATTCATCTTCATATTTATTACTCATAAACCCTCCATAAAATATAAAAAACTAGCACAAAAAAGTGTTAGTTTTCTAAACAAAATTATATAAAGAAGCAAAAAATACTAATAAACAATTATATGAATTTTTAATCAATACTTTATTTATCATACTTATACCTCTTACACTTTAATTATAGCAGATAATTTAAAAGTTGTTAACCTAAATTCCATTTTTTATTAATTTCTTTATTTTTATTTATTAATTTTTCATATCTTTCTTCCTCACTAAATACGCATCCGCAGTATTTTTGCATGTATAAACCAAGGCATCTTGCTTTATTTTGTCCTTCTCTAAAACCAGGTCTAAAATCCCTATATAAAAACTTAATACCATATTTTTTAGATAACATATCACCTGTTTTTTTTAAAAGCTCATGATTTTGATACGGGCTTATTAAAAGGGTTGTTGAAAACGCATCAAAGCCATGCTCTTTAGCGTACTTTGCAGCTTTCTCTAACCTACATAAATAACAGTACCCACATCTATTATCTAATTTATCTACCACGTTTTTACAAAAGTCTTTTAAACCGTAATAATCATCTATAACTAAAGGAATACCAATGGATTCATCATACTTTTTTAAGCATTCTAATCTTGCTTCATATTCCTTATAAGGATGTATGTTAGGATTATACCAAAAGCTTGTTATATCAATATTTTCTTTTTTTAATTCATCAACACAGTACACACTACATGGCGCACAACACGTATGTAATAATAACTTCATTTATATTCCCCTTATCCTTTTATACTCTTCTTCTTGCTCTTTAGTCATTTTATTGCTTTCTATTAAACCTTCATCATCCATCTTACGATATAAAGCCACCATTGTTTCAAGCTCTTGTTTAGATAGCGCTTCAAATAATTTTGCTAATCCCTTATAATCAAAGTTTTCAATATAATCACAATATTCTTTTTTTCTTTCTTTAGTAATTACACAAGGCGCTAAATTATGCTTACACATATTATACGCAAGAATTATTCTAGCCGTTCTACCGTTTGCATCTTCAAAGGGATGAATATGTAATAATCTAATATGAAATAATGCTTCTATTTCGAATAATGAATATTCATTATTACAATTATCTATTTGATAATTGTAATCGTCAATCAAATACCATAAGTCGTTTCTTATCATTTGAGGTTTTGTTCTTTCAACTTTAGATCCTTTAACCATTGCATCTGTCGTTCTAAAATTATTTATTTCTCCACCACTTACTAATTCTGCTATCTTGCAAAGTAAGTTAGTAAACTCAAAATGACTTAATTTATCACTATGTTTAGTTTCAAAAATATAGTTAATTGCATTTAGCTGATTAAATATTTTAATAGACTGCGTAGGACTTGCTAAATCACCATTCATTTCCCCTTCTAATTCTAGGCTACCATATGCCAGTCTATATTTTAGCATCTCAAAATAATTCTGTTTAAAAGTACTATTTGTACCTAGTTCTAAAAACATTTTAGCATCACCTCTTTTGAGATATGCTATCATTTTTTTGCTATTTAGTCAAATCTACACACTTCTTTTCTTACCATACTTCTTACACATTATCTTTCTTATTATATCAACTGGTACTACGGTTATAGAAAATAAAATCATTATCATAAACTCTTTTAAGGTAAGTGGTACCGTTCTAAACATCTGTCCTCCATAATACATCAAGATAACTTGCACTATTACAATAAATATCATTATTATAATAAACATTTTATTTTTTAAAACGTGCGCAAGTATATTTATCCTACTTGTATGTGCGTTAAACGAGTTAAATAAACCAGCGAATATGAAAAGTCCAAAAAACGCCGTCATAAAAGCTTCGTTTGATGAAAACAAGTTTTTAACAAAAGGAACCTTTAAAAAGAAAACAAAAAGAATTGTTGTATAAAAACCGGTTATTAATATTTCACTTATCATGTATGAGTTCATTATTTTTTCATTTTTCTTTTTTGGTTTTTCATACATGTATTCTTTAAGCGGAGGCTCAAAAGCAAATGCAAGGGCCGCAAGCGTATCCATAACCATGTTTATCCAAAGCATTTGAATTACCGTAACCGGAGTATCAACCCCAATAAAAGGTCCTATAATAGAAATGCTAAGGGCACACAAATTAACCGTAAGCTGGAAAATAATAAATTTTCTTATGCTTTTAAATATCGTTCTACCAAAAAGTACGGCTTTACTTATTGATAAAAAGTTGTTATCAAGGATAACTATGTCTGATGCTTCTTTTGCAACTTCACTACCGGAACCCATGGCAAAAGAGGCATCTGATCTTTTTAGGGCTGGTGCATCATTTACTCCATCACCAGTCATTCCGGTAACTAAGTTCATTTCTTTAGCAACACGAACTAACCTACTTTTATCTTGCGGAAGACTTCTTGCTACAACCTTTAAATTAGGAAGTGTTTTTTTAAGTTCACCATCAGACATTTCATTTAATTCATCTGATGTAATTACAACGTCCTTACTTTCCTTTATAAGTCCAACTTCACTTGCAATAGAATATGCCGTATCTTTATTATCACCGGTTATCATAACCGTTTGTATGCCTGCTTTTTGGGTTAATTCAATCGCTTTTCTAGCCTCTTTTCTAACTGGATCTTTAATAAATATAGCACCTACAAAAACAAGATCTTTAAAGAGTGTTTCTAAAGCGGTATTAGAAGTTGCAAGAACGATTACCCTTATTCCTTTTTTAGTTTCTTCTTTTATTATTCTTTCAAGTCTATTTTTATTTAGAAACAAACTTTTTTTACCTGTTTTATCAAAATAATATTTACAATTAGGAAGGATTTTTTCTGGTGCTCCTTTTATTAAGTTTTTTATTTTTAAATCATCTATTACCGTTATCATGTATTTGTTTTTGCTATCAAAAGGTACTTGTTTAATTTTTTTAGCACCACTTACTTTAAATGGTTTAAAAAATGAAAGAAGGGCCCTATCGGTTGAATTACCAGCGATTACTTTATCATTATCATACATTGATTGATTGTTTACCACCATTGATGTTTTAAGTATTTTAGAGTAATTATCATCTTTTAAATCACTTTCTTTTTTATATTCGTTTAAAGAACCATCAATTATTTTATTGCAAACTAATTTCCCAGTTGTTATGGTGCCTGTTTTATCACTAAATAAGATATTTATGTTTCCGGCCGTTTCAATACCAACCATCTTTCTTACTAAAACGTTATTTTTAAGCATACGCCTCATGTTTGATGATAAAACTAAGGTAATCATCATCGGAAGTCCTTCTGGTACTGACACTATTATAATGGTAACAGCAAGCGTCATTGCGTATATTAAATAATCCATCATCAAACGAAAATTACTTACCGTATCAATTATTCTATCTAAAGAAAAACCATTATCTACCACTATTACCGAAAAAAGGTATGACGTGCTTGCTAAAAATGCTCCTACGTAACCAAACGTACTAATTAGTTTAGCTAAATCTCTTAATCTTTTTCTTAATGGGGACTCACCAGGCTTTTCTTTAAGTTCATCTGCAATTTTTCCATAAAAAGTATCAGCACCAACTTTTAAAGTGAGCATAACGCAAGTTCCAGTATAAATGGTTGTTCCTTTATATAATTTGTTTTTCTCTTCGACATTACTTTTTTTTATACTTTCTTTATGTGCTTCTTTAGACTCACCGTTAATGGTTGATTCATCTACGCTTACCTCACCTTTTATGATAATACCATCAGCGGGCACTTTATCTCCAGATTCTAAATATATAATATCGTCTTTAACTACTTCATCAACACCAATTAAGGTTATTTTTCCATCTCTTTTTGCCTTACATTTTAGTTTTGATGTTTCTTCTTGCAACTTGTTAAAAGCTTTTTCACTACCATACTCTGATATGGTAGATATAAATGATGCTAAAAAAATCGCAATTAAAATTCCAAGCGTTTCAAACCAGTCGAAATCTTTGAATAAAAAAACTAATTTTATCGCAAGTGCAATTAAAAGTATTTTTATTATTGGATCTCCAAGTGATTCTATTAAAAGTGATAAAAAAGTGTTTGTCTTAGTTTTTTTTATTTCATTCGAGCCATATAATTTTCTGTTTTCTTCTGCCTTTTTAGTAGTTAAGCCATTTAAGTTATATTTATTCATGATTCCTCCTTAGTAAATACTACTAAGCAAAATAAATATTTATTAGTAATTTCATGCGACAAAATCATTTACTTTTTTTATTTATTATGTATAATAGTAACCTAAAAAGGAATTGATGAAAAATGAATGATGAAACATATCATCTTGCAAAAAGCATAATAGATATAAAAACTAAAGAAGTAATATATACTCCAAAAGAAGTTTCGTTTCAAGATATTTTAGAAAAAACAAGTTATTTCTACAAAAGTTTTTTTAATGAAAAAAGAAATAATGAAATAAATTTCCTAGACAATAAAATAGCATACTTACGAAAAAATAGTTTAAATGGATTTAACGCAAGAGCATATATTACAGATGAAAGAAGTATAATAAAATTACCTACTTCTAATAACATAAAAACCGCTAGTGCTTTAGTTCATGAAAAAGCCCATACCTACCAAAGTATAAAAGATATAAATGAATGTATTCCTTCGTTTTTTGAATTATTATTTTCATTTAAAGAAGATAAATCAAATAATGGTCTTTTAGAAAGTAACATAAACTATAAAATTAAAGAAGCTAAAAAAGTGGCAGAATACTATGTTTATTGTAAAAGAACAAACAAGCGTGATTTAACGAGTTCTAAAAGGTACTTAAACGATTTTTATGATTTTATAAGATTATTTAACACGTACTTTAAAAATAAAGAATTAGTAACTAAAACGCTTGAGGACATATTATTTGAAAACGAAAAACTAGAAAGTTTAAAAAAAGTAATTTATCAAGATGGTGATTTAAAAAATAACTGTTATAACATTTCTTTATGAAATGTTTTTTTGTTGCCTAAATACCCATGTTTCATAAACTAATAATAGATAAAGTTTATAGAAAGTGAAGTGTAACTTTGAAAACTACTTTAAATAATGTTCCAATTGGTAAAAGTGCGCTAGTTGGCGAACTTCATTCAAATAAAGATGTAAAACGAAGATTAAGAGACCTTGGTTTAATTAAAAACACGCTTATAAAGCCCCTATACAAAAGTCCTTTAAATGATCCTACCGCTTATTTAGTAAGAGGAAGTGTAATTGCAATAAGAAATGATGATGCTAAAAAAATAATCGTAGATACCAAACGGGAAGAAAATAAATAACATCATGAAAAATAATGAAAAAATAATTACCCTTATAGGAAATCCAAACGTAGGTAAATCAACCATTTTTAATGCTCTTACCGGTCTTAATCAGCACACCGGAAACTGGCCTGGTAAAACCGTTGAAGTAGCCGAAGGAAGTTATACTTATAATAAAAATAAGTATAACATAATAGATTTACCAGGAACCTACTCTTTATTCGCATCATCTAAAGAGGAGGAAGTTGCAAGTGATTTTATATGCTTTAACAAAACCGATTTAATCATACTTGTTTTAGATGCAACAATATTAGAGCGAAACTTAAACCTTGCAACACAAATATTAGAAGCTGGTAAAAACACCCTTATATGCTTAAATTTATGTGATGAAGCAAAGAAGAAAAACATCAAAATTGATGAAAAAGCGTTATCTAAAAAACTTAAAGTACCAGTTATAAAAACAGCCGCTAACGATAAAAAAAGCATAAAAAAACTACTTTATAAAATAGAAGAATGTACAAATAAAGAAGTAAATATAAATAACAATATAATAACTTATGATGAAAAAATAGAAGACGTAATAAAAAAAATGAATATGACTTTAAAAAAGTATTCTAAAAAAGAAATAAATAACTTTCGGTTTTACTCAATTAAAGTATTAGAAAAAAACAAAAACTTTAACGAAAAAATATATAAATATTTAAAAATAGATAAAAGTAATTATCAAAAAATAGAAAACATAATAGATAACTGTCTAAGTTACTTAAAAGAAAATAACATAAATGACTACCAAGAGAAAATAACTTCTTTAATCGTTCAAAATAATAATAATTTATATAAATGTGTGGTTAAACAAAACGATTATAAAACGCCTAAAATAGATAAAGTTTTAACATCTAAGATGTTTGGTATACCAATAATGATTTTGTTTTTAGCACTTATACTGTGGATAACTATTAAAGGTGCTAATTATCCGTCTGAGGCACTATCTAAACTTTTATTTAGTATAAATGATTTAATATCTGATCTTTTAATTAAAATAAACACGCCAAACGTAATTCATGATATTTTAATAAACGGCGTTTTAAAAACTCTTTTTTGGGTAGTATCGGTAATGCTACCTCCAATGGCTATTTTCTTTCCTTTATTTACCCTACTTGAAGATGCTGGTTTTTTACCTAGAATTGCATTTAACTTAGATAAATTATTTAATAAAGCAAAATGTCATGGAAAACAAGCACTTACAATGTGCATGGGACTTGGTTGTAATGCTTGCGGCGTTACCGGGGCAAGAATAATAGATTCCCCAAGGGAAAGATTAATCGCTATTTTAACAAACGTATTTACTCCATGTAACGGTAGGTTTCCTTCTTTAATCGCAATTATAACCATGTTTTTTGTAAGTGGATCATTTAGTAGTATAAAATCAAGTATTATTTTAACATTAATACTTATATTATCAGTTTTTATAACTTTACTAACATCAAAGTTTCTTTCTAAAACAATATTAAAAGGAATGCCATCTAACTTTGTTTTAGAAATGCCACCGTATAGAAAACCAAACATAAAAAAAGTTATCATAAGGTCAGTTATTGATAGAGTATTATTCGTTCTTTTAAGAGCGATATCAGTTGCAGCACCAGCGGGTTTAATAATATGGCTTTTATCTAACATTCATATAAGTGGATCTTCTTTATTTAGCATATTAACCAACTTTTTAGACCCGATAGCATATGTATTCGGTCTTGACGGCACAATATTAATGGCCTTTATCTTAGGATTCCCCGCTAATGAAATAGTAATTCCAATAATAATTATGGGATACTTAAATGGCACCTCAATAACGGATTATAGTAGTCTTTTAGAGCTTAAAAGCCTTTTAGTTGCAAACGGATGGACGATTAAAACAGCAATATGCACCCTTATTTTTACACTATTTCATTTTCCTTGCTCAACAACACTTTTAACCATTAAAAAAGAAACAAAAAGCACCCTTTGGACCATAGTAGCATTCGTATTACCAACAATAATAGGACTTATGTTATGCTTTATCATTAATTTAATATTTAACTTATTTTAAGATAATGTTAATTTAGCATTATCTTTTATTTTCTTTTTAATACGTTTTTATATTTTGATATTTCTTTTACAAAACAAGAAGGATTATCTTCTGGTGCAAATAAATATACTTTCTTTTTACACCTGGTTAAGGCAACATAAAAAAGTCTACGTTCTTCTTCATACGGAAAATATTCTTTATAATTATTAACAAATCTTAGTATTTTGTGATCCTTGTATTTATTTGGAAAACCACAAGGTTTATCATTTAAATCAAGTACGAAAACATAATCGCTTTCTAGTCCTTTTGATTTATGAACGGTAAGTTTTTTATAATTTATGTTATCTATTTTTATATCATCTAAAGTCTTGTTATTTCTAGATAGTATAAATAAGTTATCTATTTTATCCTCTTTTATAACACTTTTTATTTTACTATTTAAATCACTATAATAAACGATTTCAATAACGTTTTTACTTAAAATGTTTGATCTTAACTTCTTTTTTATTTGATACGGATTTCGCATGATAAACTTACCTGCTATTTTAATTAAACTATCAGGATTTCTATAGGTGTTTTTTAATTTTATTATTTTTGGAAATAAGAAAGTTTTCTTAAAGTCCGTTATAACTTTTAGATATGCCCCGGTAAAACGGTAAATAGACTGAAAATCATCTCCCACTGCAAAAAAGTAAGCATTAGAAAGTTTAATTAGTTTCTTAATTAATTTAAATTTAGTAAAAGAAGTATCTTGGTATTCATCTATTATGATGTATTTATACCTAACACTTGATTTATCTAGCGCATCATATGCTTCATTTATCATATCATTAAAGTCTATTATGTTTTCTTTTTTTAAATACGCCTCATAACATATAAAACACTTCATTATCTCTTTTAATAATTTCTTTTCTTTAAAGTCGGCCTTTTTAATAAACGTATAAAAATCATCCAATTTTTTACCACTTGATTTAAACATGTTAATAAATGTTTCTATTAAATTAATCATATCATTTTTTGGCATGTTAAATAAACTTAATAAGGTATAATCTGAAAAAGAATCCATTACTATATCTTTTAACATATCTTCAGATAAAACTTCTTTTTTACGTCCAATTATTTTTAATCCAAGCTTATGAAAAGTCATTATGTTAACGTCTACATCCGATAAGTCCTTTTTTAATTTATTAACCGAGTCATTGGTAAAAGAAATGCATAAAATGTCTTTTGGATTTACTTTTTTATCATTTACTAAATACCTTATTCTTTTTTCAATAACAAGTGTTTTACCAGATCCTGCACCTGCTAAAACAAGCACTTTTTTTCTATTAGTTTTAACCGCTTTTAACTGATATTTATCAAGTATAATATTATTCATTTATCATTTTCCTTTTTTATATATTGATAACTAAAGTTTTATTGTGTATAATATAAATATAAGGAAGCAGCTTACTAGTTGTTTTCCAAATAATTCTTTGTATTATATGAAGAACAGAGCAAAGTAAATACTAACTCTGTTCTTCTTACTTTATATAACAATCAATATGACTACTATTATAAGTAATATGATGATTAATTTTGGAGTAAATTTTATTACAAATCTAAACCTCATAAGCATCACCCGCTTTCTATTCTTATTCGTAATAAAAAACGCAAAAACAAAGCTAGTATTTTTCACTTGACTCCTTATATTAATTATTAGCCATAATTTTTAAAATTCCCCTAAAAGCTAATAAAAAGATGAAATAGTTTTATCTAAATTCTATTCCATCTCTTTTTATTTCTATTAAAGGACGAATTCCAAATCCTCCTGATGTATCTGAAGCACCCGTACTACCTCTAGGATATGTAGAAAGATTCATATTACTTCCAACTACATAGACATAATAATATTCCCCATTATACAAATAATCAGATAACGTTCCTGTCCAAAAACCTCCATATTGCCCTCTACCTGTTAAAAAAGGATAATCTTTACATGATCCTTTATCGGCGGCTGCTGAACCGTTTGTTCCTTCTTTAACAGGCGTACACCCTAAAGCTAAAAGCTCTTCGTATTTAACTAAACGTGCATCAATTATGTCCTTTCCTAAATCATTTTCTAAATGAGCTTTATACTGCTGTACATAATTGTAAATATCAGAATTAGAATCGTATATATATGCAGGAGGATCACCATAATTTTTATTCATACCATTTGAAGCACTAGAATCTTGCCAATATAAAGAACTTGAAAATTTAGTTGCAATAAATGAGCTTGCAGCTTGCCTAGATGAACGGTTTAAATTATATTCAGTAAGAGCAAGTAAAGTTTTACTACTATAACCAATTGTATAAAAACAATCTGAATCTCCATTAAGACAAAAATGCTTTCCAGCGTTACCAATATAATATACTGTTGATTTACCATCTTCTTGCATTTCTATCATATATTTCTTATCCAATTTTTGTGGATCCTCCTCATTAGTGAAAGGATCTTCAAAATCATCTAAATATCCATTAGTATTTAAGCTACTTACGGTATCACACTTATTTTCGTCATTTTCTTGTGACATGCATAATAAAACTGCATCTTCAATCATCTCTAAATTAACATCATTAGAATCTTCTCTTGCTTTTTGAATAGTTCTATTTATACTAATTGTTGCTATTACCATTATAATTGCTAGTACCACTATTACCGCCAAAAGTTCTATTAGAGTAAACCCACTTTTGTTTTTCATACTTAACTCCTTTTTATTTTTATATTCTATTTTAATAATAACATTGATATAAGTTTAAAGCAATATTTATTTTGCAAAAATAAAATTAGATATAAAAAGAATTAGAAGTTTTTTTCTAATTCTTTTATTCTTTTTATTATTCTATCTTTTTTAAGTAGTTTAATTATGTCATATAAATTAGGAGTCATACTCTTAGTTGTTAAGGCAACCCTTATTACCATTGAAACGTCTCCCACATGTCCTTTATAATTATCAGGATTTTCCTTATATTCTTTTACTTCTCTTGCATATCCAAACTCTTCTGATAAACACTTTATCTTTTCAAACCAAGTTTGCTGATCATCAGCCTCATCATAATATTTTTCTATGTAAGCATTCATTAACCTTAAAATTTCTTCTTTATCATTTATCTCTTTAAACTCATATGCTTTTTCATGTTTTTCAAATAACTCATCATACATGTACCAAACAAGTTCTTTAACCTCACTAAATGATGCATAGTCTTTTCTTGGCTTTTTTTGCTCTCTTTCAATGTTTAAAAGACCAATTGTAAAATCTTTGTACTTAACAATTAACTCATAAAATTCTTTATCATACTCTTTTGCATACTCTACTAACATATCATAAAACTCGGTTGCCTTTATTCTTGATAAATAATTTTTAGATATGTTCATTAATTTTTCTACATCAAAAAGTCCGCCGGATTTACTTATTTTACTAAAACTAAACTTAAAATCATCAATCGTTTTATCCTTATTTGCATCCCACCATTGTTCAAAGTTAGTGTTTGCAAGCGTCATTAAATAAAGTTTAACTGCCTCTGTTGGAATTCCCTTTTCATGGTAATAACTCATTGCAGCCTCAGGATCTTTTCTTTTAGAAAGCTTTCTTTTAACACCATTATCTTCTTTCATAATAGGAGATATATGCGCATATTTTAAAGGTTTAACACCAAGCATACTAAATAACTGAACATGAACAGGAAGTGATGATACCCACTCATCTCCTCTTATAATATGAGTTGTACGCATTAGATAATCATCAACTAAATGTGCAAAGTGATAAGTTGGAAGTCCATCTTTTTTCATGATAACTATATCCATATCATTTTCTGGAAAAGAGATGTTTCCCTTAACTAAATCTTTAACTACTATTTTCTTTTCAAAATCACCAGGTGACTTTAATCTAATAATATATTCTTCGCCATTTTTAATTCTTTGATATGCATCATTAAGTGGTATTTTTCTGCACTTTGCATATCTTCCGTAATATCCAATTCTATCTTTTCTTCTTTCTTGTGCACTTCTTATATCATCTAGTTCTTCTTTAGAACAAAAACAAGGATATGCCATACCTTTTTCTATAAAATACTTAATAAAAGTGTGATATATTTCTTTTCTTTTACTTTGAATGTATGGACCATAACTTCCTTTTTCCTCAGTTTCACTTATAGCACCTTCATCTATTGTTATACCAAAGTTTTTTAAATCAGTAGTTATTCCTTCTATTCCGTTTTCAACCTTTCTTTCTTGATCAGTATCTTCTATTCTTAAGTAAAAAACACCGTTAGTATCAAATGCTACTTTCTTTTCAATAAAAGCTGCTAAAAGTGATCCCATATGTACAAATCCAGTTGGACTTGGTGCAAAACGAGTTACTACAGCATCATCGGGTAAATCTCTTTTAGGATACATTTTTTCGTAATCTTCTATGGTTTTCGTAATATTTGGAAATATTAAATCTGCTAAATCTTTATTCGTCATGTAATACAGTCCTTTCTAAGTAATTAAATTATAACACGTATTTTTAGTAAATAAAAGAATCTATTTCTACTTTTGAAATAGATCACTATGACTGCCGGTAGAAACTAATATTAAAACTAGTTTTTCATGAACATATTTATAAATTAATAACCAATTAGGTTCTATATGGCATTCTTTACAATTCTTAAAATATTTATCATTTATAAGATTATGATTTCTATACTTTGCATCTAAAACTTCCCTATTTACAAGTTTATCTACAACATCTAATAGTTTATCAATGTCTTTACCTTGTTTAATCATTCTTTTTAAACTTTTTTTAAAGTTATTAGAAAACTGCACTTTGTATTTACTCATCTTGTAATAAAGCTTTTTTTAACTCATCTCTACTAGCATAAGTATCTACTTTCTTTATTCCTTTTTCAATCTCATAGGTTTCTTTTAAGGCCTCTAATAACTCGTTTGTTGGTTTTTTATTTACAACTGGAAAAGGTAAGCCATCTGTTTTAATCACTTGTTTTAAAAATATATTAATTGCAGCACTCATGCTAAGCCCAAGATCATTAAGCACGTTTATGGCGGCATTTTTTGTCTCTGTATCAACTTGTACGTTTATCGCGCTAGTTAAATTTGCCATTGCAATCATTCCTTTCAACAATATTCTATACAATTTATATAAATATGTCAACAATATTTATATAATTTTTATACATATATTATACATTTTAATATGTACAAAGTGATTAAAAATATACAAAAAAAAAGCAAAATCTATTTCAATTTTGCTTAATTTTAATATTGGTGACCCGTACGAGATTTGAACTCGTGAATGTCGCCTTGAGAGGGCGATGTGTTAAACCCCTTCACCAACGGGCCATATATATTGGTTGCCCTGACTGGATTCGAACCAGTGCATGTCTGATTCAGAGTCAGATGCCTTACCACTTGGCTACAGGGCAGTAACAAAGATATTATAATATATTTTTTAAAATTAAACAACCTTATTTATAAAAATAATAGGCCAAAATAAAGTCATTTATTACTTAAACAAATAAAATACAAAGACAAAATATAAATAAGGAAGCATTAATTATGAATAAAAATATAAAAGAAACCTATTTAATTCCGTTTATTTTAATATTTATATCAATTATAATTAGCACATTTACAAATAACTTCATATTTAGTTTTATAACCATTTCATCTGGCGTTTTAAACGGTTGGTATGCTGCGGTAGGTAAATGGTATAATTATCTATTTGGAATTATATTTAATTTTTTAAATGCCTATGTTTGTTTTAAATCGGGACTATATGGAATTTTTATTTTCTCATGCATATTATACATACCTCTTCAAATTACGGGGCTTTTTAGTTGGTATAAAAAGACGGGATCAAACAATAAAATAAAGGTACGTGGTTTTAATACTAAAACATCACTTTTAATAACAATAATTTGTTTTTCCGGTAGTATATCATTAGGATATATCTTATCAAAAGTACCTTCTCAGAACCTAGCCTTTTTGGATGCAACATCAAACATTATAAACGTATGTGCATTTATTCTTATGAACTTAAGGTTTAAAGAGGCATGGCGAGTTATGCTTGGAAATAACATAGTTGATCTTACAATTTGGATACTAAATTTTTATTTAAAAACACCAAATTCTTTTATAATGCTTTTGGTTTCTGTATCATACTTAATACTAAACGTAATAGGGCTTATTAAATGGGAAAGAAAAAAAAGATAATTTAATTATTATCTTTTTGCTTGGTTATCATTAATTTATCTAACCAACCTTTTTTATATTTTAATGATATATAACCTATTATACTAATTACTAATGCCCCAATGGAATCAACGATTAAATCCTTCATAGTATCCATAAGAGCCATTCTACCAACTAAATTAGTACCGTTTTCAAGGGCGAATTTTTGCATGTTAAGGCCAAGTAATCCGTCAAAGGTAAATTCATATATCTCCCAAAAGGCACCAAGCGTAACGGCGAAGCAAAAGGAAAATAGTGCAACAAAAAACGGTGATAAATTAATGTGCACTTTATCTTGATTATTAAGCAGGCTAACTACCGAAAAGCCTAAAGATGCTATTGCACCACCGCTAAAAGTGTGAAGTATGCTATCCCAGTGCGGCACTCTGTAATAAAAGTCTCTTACCTCACCTAAGAATATGGCAGCGTATAAAAATATTACGTATACAATGTACATTGCATTAGGTATTGTAATTTTTCTTTTTTTAGATATTATGTTTGGAATAAAAAGTGCTACTATACCTAAAACGCACTGAATAAACATAAGCACATAATCACTTTTTACCTTAATGTTTGCAACGTGTAAATCATTACTTACTGGTGCAGTAATAATTCTATAAATTATAAAACCAAGCGGAATAACAAAAGAAGCAAGTACTAAATTAGTTATTACTTGCTTGATTTTCATCCTTTTCATTGTCTTTGTTTTTACTTCTTTGTTTTTCATATTTTTTCTTCTCCAGTTTATCTAAAGAAACAACGTATCTGTATAAAATATCATCTTTTATTACGTAAAACCAAGTTTCTTTTCCCTTTATTACTTCATAATTCATTATTGGTAAAAGAAGTTCCCTAGATAAATTTAAAATTTCTTTAAACTCTTCTATCTCAATCAATTTATATTTATTAACTTCTAATATGGTTGTTGTATTAACTATTATGTCATCATAATCTTTAAGAATTTTATTAAGCGTTCTTTCATACTCGTTTTTATTTGTAAACATAAATAATTTTCTTAATAATAAACATATTATTATAAAAGTAATTATATTCGCAATAACAACATATGCCATAACGGTTTTATTAGTTTTTAATAGATCGCCTTCATATATATCCTCTGTTTTATCATCTGCTTTTGGATTTTCTATTTGAACTACAGAATTACTTAATGGTATGGTTAAAGTAGTCTCATAATCACCATTATATGATGCTCCACCGACACTACCAGACAAATCTTCTACTAACGCTATTTCTAAATAACCATCAACTGATATTTTAACCCTGCTTTGAAATTCTTCTAAAGTTTGTATATAGTCATCTAAATATAAGTCATAGGTGTTTACTGAATTATATTTATCATCATTAAAAGTTATTACTTTTTCACTTAATGTATCTTCTTTTGTCATAACTTCTGGATTTTCATTTTTATCAGTTGATTCTTTATAATAAACCTTTAGTCTTGCAACTAATTTATCCGTTCCGGTTACTTTTGTTTTCGTTGTAGAATTAAAATTATATAAAGAAGATATTTGGATATGATCAATCAAATCTAAGATATATGCCTCATCTGATTCTAAATATTCATTATTTATAAATTCATTTGGTTTAAGATATACCCGATAATCAAAATTACCAGACTGAGTATAACTCATAATAACGTTTTCTTTATTTTTATCTGATTCAGGCATAATTGCTTTAAACAAGTAACTTAAAAAAGAAAACTGTATAACTAATGCTATTACTAGGAAAAAAGCTATAATTATCTTTTTTACATTATCTTTTTTAAAATCTATATTTTTAAAATTAATTTTTTTTAAATCTAAGTTTTTAAAAAAGTTTTTCATGGCATTACCTCCTATACTTGTACATAATTAAATTTAAGCATAAACTCTAACAGTTCATAATCTTTACTTGTATCGCCTTCCCATGATACTTTAACGTTAAACGAAGTTGTATCACCTGGATTTAATACCTCGTTTGTTACACCAATTCCATCATAAGATACTTTAATCGCACCTTCTTTATTGGTTCCATATTCATAAATTGATTCTAATTTTGCCGGAATACTTCCAGTGTTTTTAATTGTTATAGGAAACATAGCATAAGCACCTTTAAAGGTAAGTTTTGGAGCATTTATTACAATTCTTTTTTTATCAGACATTATCTTAGCAGTAGCACCAACACTTCCTTCTTCAGTTATTTCTCCAACCTCATAGAAAACCACGTCTAAATCTTTAACTATCGCAGATTTACCAACAACATCAACACTACTTCTAAATATAGCATATCCGATAGATAATGTTAAGATAATCAAAATAATGCATACCAAAAAAACGCTTTGTCTTTTCATACCATATTCTCCTATCTTAGAATAAGATACCATATTTAAATATACATTGCAACCCTAGCAAAATAAATTTAGGGTTTCTTTAAACTTTAATTATACATAAATTTTACATTAATTTACCCTACCAGTATCAACTTTTACCTCATCGTTTACATTTGTATCTAAAAGTTCATTTAAAAGTAAAGTAGGATACCCAAAGTATGGAATATTAAGTTTAACAACACCATCTACTTGTGATTCTTTAACTGGATAAAGATCTATTGTATCATTATTATCACCCTTGGTTATAAATTCTAAGTTACCTTCTTCATCTTTGGTTATTAATTCTACCCTATGAACAACATAATAATTATCAAGTCTATATCTTATTATGTCTCCTTCTTTTATATCATTTACGTTTGTTTCTTTTATTATTACTAAATCACCTTTTTTAATTTTAGGATACATACTATTACTTGCAATAACTAATGGTTCAATAGGAAATACACCAAGACCAAATAAAATCATTAGAACAACAAATAAAAGCATTCCAATCCAGCCTTTTATTCCAACCGTTTTATTATCCCTACGATTAATGGTCTTATCCATCTTATTTATTAAATAATTTACGTATACATAAGTAAAGAACGGAATTACCGAACTGATTATAGAACTAGTTGCCCAATCAACATCAGGAAGAATTGGTAGAATATACATTGCAACCTGCGGGATCAGTGCATATATTATGGTAGCTTTATAACCAGCAAAATAAGAGATATAAGTTAAAAATAAATTTGTTATCAAAGATGGCATAAAAGTTTGCATGAAAAACTCAAGTGTTGAAACATCATTTTCAAAATATGAATTAAACTTATTTAAATTTAAATCAACCAAAACATACAAAAGTGAGATCAAAAAAGCCCACAAAAATATTTTTTTCTTGTTACAATTATTTATCATGTAAAATCTAGTATACTCTTTTACTACTATTACTGGTATAAATGTCCATAAGTTAAGTAATATACCATTTATACTTGAATCATATGGGTTATGTGCAAAACCTTTTATATATCCTAAACTAAAATAAATAGCAAAATAAACAAGAGTAGCAACAACTACGCAAAAAGTAACTTCTCTTCTATACTTTAAATTAGCAAGTGCACCTTTTCTAAAAAAGAAAAACGCAATTACACCGATAAAAATCCATATCAATGGTTTTACCACGTAGGCATATGATGTTCCCATTGAAGAAGAAAGACCAGTTATTTCAAAAAATAAAGATAGTAAAATAATAATTGAAAGAATAAATATCTTTAAACTTTTTTTCATAACAAATACCTCCTCATATTACGTATATCTAAGTACAAAATAAAAATACCTTGTTTTTCCTTGTAAATCAAAAGATACTGTTGCTTTTACTTCTTGTGTTCCAAGAGCCGCACAAAAACTAAATGTTAAATCGATGTATATTTCTATTGCTTCACCTGGCTTTAAAGATGTCTTGTTCATACTAGCCCTTGGCGTTCCTATATAATTCATGCCATTTTGTATTGTTTCAGCAGAAATAGTACCGTTTGTATACTCAAGCTCAGTTGGGTTAGAAAAACTAATGGTATATCTTACATTATGTATTTGTGCACAAGTAACACCCGCTTTTTTATCATATATCAAAGTAAACGTATCTCCATTCCAGCTTTCAGACTCAAAATTAACATTATCCACTCCTTCACTTCTTGTGTGATACCTATCATTCCATGGATCAAATTTTATAGGCTCGGTTGGAAGTGCATCTCCAGAATAAAAATCCACCGTTGTTGCAACACCATTAATTGATAATGAATCAGAAAAAAAAGCATAACCAATAGATAATATTACAATAAATATGGCAATTAGCATAATAAAAACAAAATTAATTTTTTTCATTTTACACCTCACATAAAATATAATTTATAAACAATTTAGAGCATTCTAATAATATTTAAAATACTTATGATATAAATCTAATAATATAGTAAAAATACCTTGTTTTCCCTTGTAAATCAAAAGACACTGTTGCTCTTACTTGTGTTCTCCCAAAGCTGCACAAAAACCAGATCTAATAGAAAAAACTATATCAACAGACTCACCAGGTTTTAACGTTGTGGTACTTAATGTTGCATTAGCACTTTTTAAATATGACATTCAATTTTCAGTTATTTCAGAATATATTTGTCCATTTGTGTATTCAAGTTCAGTTGGGTTGGAAAATCTAATTGTATAATTAACGGTGTGTTGTGTAGCACAAGTTATTCCAGCGTTTTTATCATAAATTAATATATATGTATCATCTACCCAAGACTCTGATGAAAACGCTAAACCAACTAATCCAACATCTCTTCCAAAATATCTATCATTAGACGTATCTACTTTTATTGGATTTGTTGGAAGTGCATTACCTGAGTAAAAATTAACCGTTGATGCAACACCATTAACTGATAAAGAATCAGAAAAAAAAGCATAACCAACCGATAAAACAATGATAAACAAGGCAATACCGATACTAAATATATGAGTTGATTTTTCTTTGTTGTTTTTCATTTTTCATCACATATCATGTAGATATTACCACAAAATGTATAATGAAAACAAGTCTATTTTATAAACTTGTTTTTATTGTGCTTCTATTTGTTTATAATTTAACTTTATACTAAACTGTACTTCTGACGAACTTTGTTCAGAATCTTGATCCCACTCAACTTTTACTTTAAAATTTTGTGTTCCATTTTGAGCAACTTGTTGGTTTTTTAACTCATTCAATCCAGTATATGATACTTTAACAGATGGATCCGTAGTTAAACCAGTTTCTTCTATAGTAGTTAAAATTGCTGGAATAGATCCTACGTTTGTTACAGTAACTGGTATTTCAACGTATGCTCCTGGATACTCTAACTTATTAACAGTTATGTTTAAAGTGTTTTTGTCTTCTGATATTTGTGTTAACGTGTTAGCATCACAAGTTTGTGAAAAACCAACACAAGTAGGTGTTCCAACAGAGGTAAACTGAACGTCAAAATTACCTTCTGCCGTTGCAGTACCAGAAATCGTTAACGTTTCACTAAATATTGCGTAACCTACAGCCACCGCTAAAACAAAAGCAACAACACCAATTATAATAATGTTTTGTTTCTTCATTTTTTACTCCTTCCTTTATTATCTAAGAATATCATACCACGAAATTAAAATTATAATCAATAGTAAATATATTTTTTTACAATTTCTTTAAATTTTATGTAAAGTTTTTAAAAAAAACAAAGTTAAAACTTTGCTCTTTTATTGTACCTGCTCATAATCAAGTGTTATTGTAAATTGAGCTTTTTCAGCAGTTGTATTAACACTTTCTAACCATTCTACTCTGATGGTCATGTTTTGAGTTTCATTTTGGTTAATAGGTGTTTCAGTAGCTGCTATACCTGAATAAGTTACCTTAATAGGTCCAGCGTCTGTATCTAATCCAGTTTGATTAATTTGTTTTAATACTGCTGGAACTGATCCTTTATTAGTTATTGTAACTGGTATTTCAACGTATGCACCTGGATAATCTAATTTATCAACTGTAATGGTTAACTCATTATTTCCTGGTTCTATTACAGCTAGCTCTTCTGAGTCTGGTTGTTTTGTATAACCAGAACTATTTACATCCCCAACTGATGTAAACTCAACATCAAAATCACCAGATGCTGATGCGGTACCAGAAATTGTTAGTGTTTCACTAAATAATGCGTATCCTATTGCTACGGCTAAAATAAACACCACTATACCAATTATTGCAATGTTTTGTTTTTTCATTTTATCCTCTCCTTTATTATCTATTTATAGGATAACATTTATTTTAGTTTTTAGTCAATAGAATTTTAAAAGGTTAACACTTTCTTGTGTTAACCCTTTTTACTCTAACTAATTTACAAGGTTAATATTTGACCTGGATATATTTTATCAGGATTGCTTCCTATTACTGATTTGTTTTTCTCATATAGTTTTTGCCAGGTTGTTCCATATTTACTAGCAATACCACTTAACGTATCTCCTTTTTTTACTACGTAAGTTGTAGGATTTATACTAGAAGAACCAGGAATTTTAATAATTTGACCCGTGTATATTTTATTAGGATCAGAAATATTATTATAGCTTGCTAATTTTTGATAAGTGGTGTTATATTTAGATGCTATTTCACTTAAAGTATCACCTTTTTTTACTACGTAATTTATATATTCTGAATCATTTTCATTTGACGTATCATCATTATTAGATTCACTTTCTTTATAATTATTTAAATTATTCGCTTTTATTATAGAAGGATAATCTTTATAAGCAATATCTAAATCAACGTTACCATTAATTCCTGGCACGCTTCCTTTAGATGAATACTGCCACATACCAAATGGTTTTGAATAAGTTGGAGCACTAGTCCACTGGGCAAGCCATTTATCATAATCATCTAACTCTGAACTATTTAATTTACCATTTAAATAACTTAAGTTCGCGTAAATTGATACGTAATAACCCGCATCTTCTAACATTTGACAAAAAGTTTTTACTATATCCACTAAATCATCCGCTCTTACATCTTCTGTTACGCTAGATGTCTCAACATCAATTGCAACAGGATATAAAGGCTTATAATTTTTAATTATGTTTATAAAGCCGTTTGCTTCTTCTTTTGCTTCTTGAGTAGTAGTTGCATATGAAAAATGATAAAAACCATAAGGGATACCAGCACTTTCTAATCCCTTTACATACTCTTTATACTTACTATCTTCAGTAAAATGTCCGTAACTAGTTCTAACCATTGCAAAGTCTATGTTACCTTTTAGTTTGCTAAAATCAATATTACCTTGGTGATAACTTATGTCAATTCCTCTTTTTTTCATTAAATCTCCTCCGATCATTATTATTAAATGACGAAAGAAGATTTATGAATAATTAGTATGCATACGTTTTTAATTATTTATGTTATGATGAACTTCTTTTGTATCCATCGTAATAGGTGCAAAGGTATAACCATTAGTAAGTCCATAATGTATTATTCTCTCAATAGCATCCACCGTATACGGCTTTATATCATGCATTAAAACCATGTTTTCCTTATTTTCTTTTATGGCGTTTGTTACGTTTGAAACAATCACGTTAGGATCTGTTGTTTCACCAGCATCACCTGATAAAATATTCCAATCATAATATTTATATCCCATTTCATTTAGTTTATTTGTAAGTTCACTCATTATGCCATGAGAATATTTTTTACTTACCGTATTACTACTTCCTCCTGGAAATCTTACTATTTTAGATTCAAAACCAGTGTATCTTTTTACTTTATCTTGGATTTTTAGTAAATCATTTAAATAGTTATCAACGCTTGAATATATTAATCCATAATTATGAGAAAAACTATGAAGTCCTATCGTGTGGCCTTTCTCATATTCTTTTTTTAAAACATCGTTATAGCGATCATCATATCCAGTTACGAAAAAGGTTGCTTTAACATTATATCTATCTAAAATATCAAGAAGTTTTTCAGTATAAGGACCAGGTCCATCATCAAATGTTAAATAAATTACTTTGTCATACGTTTTTCCTTCTTCATAATTGTTTTTAGGAATAACTATTATTTCTCTTTTAACAGTATTTTTATTTCCAGAAGAATCAGTTACTTCATAATTAATGTAGTAAGTACCCTCTTTTTTAATATCTAAATTAGAAGTTACGATAACTTCTTCTGTTATGTTACCATCACAGTCATCTATTGCAACGTAACCCGGTTCTTTATATTTTTCGTTTTTCGCTAAATAAATAGGGTTATCCCCGTTTAAAATAATAGTAGGTTTTTCATTATCCATAATAATAACATCAAACTCTTTTCTTGTGGTGTTACCAGATGAATCTGATACCTTATATATTATTTTATTATCACTTACTTTATACTCAATCTTGTCTGTTATATCTCCATCATAATTATCGCTTGCTCTTACTTTAACGTCTTTTACCTTTCCGTTTGGACATACGTTTGTAAAAGCACCTTCTATAACAAGTTTAGGACTTTTGTTATCTACTACCTTAACTTCTTTTTCAATTTTAAAATGCTTGCCTTTGTAATTAGCCTCATAAGTAACAAAATAGGTACCAACTTTTTTAGTATCTACCTTTCCCTTTATTTTATAATTTATGTTTTTACAAGTATGTTTTGTTCCGTAACATAGATTTATTCTTTCATTTACGTAATTACTATTTACCATTACTTCATCATAATTATCAAAATCTAATACGTATAAATCTTCATAATAATAATTAACATAAAAACTTGCTAAAATAAATAAAAATGACATTATTAAAACTATCGTAAACGCTTTTTTCATAATTACTACTCACCTTAATATTTATTATAACACCTAAAATAAGAAAGTATAAAAAAATAGTGAATTTTTTAATCACTATTAATTAAATTTGAAACAGCTTTCATAACTGCTATTTTACCATATGAGTAAGTAAGACTTCCTTGCTGATATGCTATATAAGGCTTTCTTACTGGTCCGTCACAAGAAAGTTCGATTGATGAACCTTGAGTAAACGAACCTGATGCCATAACTATTTTATCGGTATATCCTGGCATGTCCCAAGGAATTGGTTTTGATGCTGAATCAACTGGGGATGCACTTTGTATTCCACCGCAGTAATTAACTAAGTCTTTTTCATTTCCAAAAACTATGTTTTGAACGATGTCCGCTCTTTTTTCATTATACTTTGGCTCTACTTCGTACCCCAATTTTTCTAAAACCTTGCTTGTTAAAACGGCTGTTTTTAAACTGGATGCAACAACTAAGGGTGCAAAAAACAAACCTTGTAAAATTGATTTATTAATGCCAAGTGTTGGTCCAACTTCCCTTCCCTCACCTGGAAGCGTTAGTCTTTCACCCGCTAAATCAACAAGCTTTTTTTTACCTGCTATATATGCTCCGTTAGGTGCGATACCACCGCCTAAATTTTTAATTAAAGAGCCTACTATTATGTCCGCACCGACTTCTAGTGGTGTTTTGCCTTCCACAAACTCACAGTAACAATTATCAACCATTATGATAACTTCTTTATCAACACTTCTTATTTCTTTAATTACTTTTTCTACTTTGTCTACCTGAATACTTTTTCTTATTGAGTATCCTTTACTTCTTTGTATTTCAATTAGTTTTACCTTATTGTTTTTTAAATACTTTTTTATTTTGTCATAATCAAAGTCATTATCTTTTAAATCTATCTCATCATACTTAACACCAAATGATTTTAAAGAACTTTTATTTTCTTTTATTCCAATTACTTCATGAAGTGTATCATAAGGAGTACCAGTAATACTAAGCATTACATCTTTTGGTCTTAGGTATGCAAATAAAGCAACACAAAGTGCGTGAGAGCCCGATATGAACTGAGACCTAACCAAAGCATCTTCTGCTCCTAAAACATCCGCAAAAACACGTTCTATAGCATCACGACCCATATCATCATAACCATAACCCGTTGTTGAGTTAAAATGTGCCTCCGTTATGTTATTTTTATTAAAAGCATTAAGCACTTTTAAACTATTTATATCACATAATTCATCTATCTTTTTAAACTCTTCTTTTAAGTTTTCTTCTTCCTTTAAAACTAACTCTTTAGCTTTATTACTTATTCCAAATTCATTATACATAACATCACTTCCTATTTGTTTTCTATTTTTTCTTGTTCTTCTAAATATTTATAACTTAAGTTATTATTACTATTAATAATTTTCTTCCCTAACTTTTTTTCTATATCTTTTTTAGTATTACTAGCTATTTCTCCTCCTTGTTTAGCCACCACTTTATTAGCTTCTAATCCAAATGGTTTATGCTCTTTTGCAAGTTCTCTTGTTGTTACTTCTCCTATATCAGTAAGTAATAACTCTAAATCACTCATGTTATCCCTTAGTGATTCTTTTCTTATTCCTTTAAACTTTTTGTATTCTGATGCTTTCATACCAGACCAAGCCTTGTATATTTCATTTGTTAAAATACCATACTCATAATCTTTTTTAATGCCATTCTCTTTCCATACTTTAGTCAATTTATTTCTATTTAAGATCGCTTTTAGTCTTCGTTCTATCCATTCATCAGAATATCCTTTATTACGATAATAATTAACTGCTCTATTAACCGCTTTTTCCGGATCAAATACTTCATCTATCCTCTCGCTGCCTAAAGATGCTAACCAAAGTTTAAAAGGTTCTGCTTTAGGGCTCGGCACCGACTCTATAAGTCTAAATATACCTTTTGTATCTAAAACATCGGTTAAATAATTTTTACCATCTTTTTGAGATTTCATTTTGAGTTGTCCGATTTTCTCGGACAACTGACTTCCCTCTTTTTTTAATTTTAATTTCAAATCATTCCAATACTTTCTTGGCCTTTCACTATTTGTTAATACAGTTATTACATCTATAACACTAAAATAATAGTCCTCTTTACTACTGTCCCATACACTTCTTATTTCGTTTCCTTCAAATAAATTTGTTATTGTCCTTAGTTTGTTTTCATTCATATACTTTCCTCCTTTTTTATTTATTTAAGGTAAAAAAGTCAAATACTGCAAACTAATTTACTCTTAAGTTTATTGGTGATTACATCCACCATCTACTCTTAAAACTTCGTTATTTATGTAACTTGCATCATCACTTGCTAAAAAGTATATAGCTTTCGCTACTTCTTCTGGTTCTGCAAATCTTCTTAAATAAATTTTTTCACATTCTTCTTTTACATAATCAGAATCTAATTCTTTATTCATTTCAGTGTTTGCCCAACCAGGTGCAACTGCATTAACTCTTATATAAGGTGCAAAATATTCTGACAAATTATGAGTCAAGTTAATCAACCCAGCCTTAGTAGTATCATAATCTAAACTATATTCATAATATGTATCTAATCCATTTGTAGATGAAACATTTACAATAACACCACTTTTTTGTTCAAGCATGTATTTACCAACTTCTCTTGAAACTATAAATGGTCCAATTAAGTTAACATCTAATATTTTTCTAAAATTCTCTACCGTTTTATCATCAAATGTTGTATCAATTGCAATACCAGCATTATTAACAAGTACATCTATCTTACCAAAGTAATCAATTGCTTGTTTTACCATTTCTTTTACTTTAACCTCATCTGATACATCACACTTACAAGTCATTACGTCGGTATCATAATTTTCAGTTAGATATTTTTTTAATTTTTTTGCTGCATCATCATTAGATACATAGTTAATTACTACGTTATAACCTTTTTTTGCAAATTCGATTGCGGCAGCTTTTCCGATACCTCTTGATGCTCCTGTTATTAAAACAACTTTTTTCAAAATAATACACCTCTTTCTTAAAATCTATTATAACACAAGTGTAATTTCATTTTATACTGCTTGTAAACTAATGCTTTCTAAAAGTAATAATAATTTTTCTATACTTATCAAAGTATCATTAAATGAAACATTAAATATTTTTTTCTTTTTTACATAACTATTCCATTTTTTCTCTAAAATTTTACTACCTTTAATATCATTAAACAAAACGCTTATATCATTATTAAATCCTCTTTTATTAAAAGTATTTTTAACTGCATTTTTTAAATTAAAAGCATTTATATCGTTACTTTTTAAATTCATAATTATATATATATATCATAATAGTCTTTCATTCTACTACTTTTTTTCACCACGTGCTAAAATGGTTTCTAATTTTTCGGCTAAAACAGTCTCTAGATTATATGCAAGAATATTTATATATCTGTTTTCAATAAGTAAATTATACTTATAATTAATTTCTTTTGGTGTTATAAGATCTCCAGTTGCAACATCAATATTAAAAGTTTCTCTCACATTATCAATTTTAGCTGTTAAAGTAACTCTGTAGCCACCATATTCATCCTCAGTTCTTATTTTTGATATATCGTCAAACGTAAAAATAACCCCATCACAAATATCAATTTTTATAATTTCATTTATTATTTTAATTAAATTTTCTTTTGATAATTTTCTACTTTTTAAAGCCATATCTATATCCATAGTGGATCTATTTTCAAGTCCAAATAACAAACTTAAATAATAACCGCCTTTTAAAATAAAATTAAATTTATATTTGCTTACTGATAATCTTTCTATAAAACGCTCATACATGTATTGACGAGGTAATATATTAAAATTAATGTTATTTTCTTTTATCAGCGACCTTATCTTGCCCTTTATTCTTTGACTATTCATCATAATACCTCACGATATTCATTACTTTCTCATGGCAATTTAGTTTTTTTGAGTATTCAGTTAATTTATGCATACTGATATTTCCTTTTGAAAAAATTAATTTTAAAGATTTTATAACTTGTTCTTCATCCATTCGGTTATCACACCTTATAATATCACATATACATCTTTCTAAATCATAGCATCTTACCTTAAAACCTTGTTTATCATCAACCATTATTGCACCTAAATCAACCAATTCTTCTTTTACGTAAAACACGTTATAATTATCAAAGTCACTTGCGTAAAAGTTATTCGCACACGTTATGTCAAATACATTAGGCATTACCTCCGTCATATCATGAAAATAAAGTGCCGTAAAATGAGAGAAAACCGCTTTGGGATGTCTTAGATAAAACGTGTAAAAACTGTCTTCTATCATATTACTATCTACGTAGATTCCCCTACTTACCTTTTCTATTTCTCCCATCAAAACAAGTTTTTTTAAATAATCTCTACCTATTTTATTTTGATCAATCTCTTTAGTTGTAATATAGCCATTATTTTTATTGATAAGCATTCTAATTTTAGTTAAATTATCAAAATTATTATTAAATTCAGTTTTAATTTCATTTATATAATTATTTACGTTAGATTTAAACTTACTATAATTTGTATTCATTTTACCTCCTTTGACAAAGTCAATGATATTTTAACTTATATCATAGAGTTTGTCAATATGAGTTTAAAAAAATAAATTACCTTTTAGCAACTTACTTTCTTCTTGATATCGGATGCAAGCTTTTTTATCTCGTCTTCTTTATCCAAAATGTCAGCACAATCTAAACAATTGTTAAACTGATGCGTTAAAACAACCTTCATTTTGCTACTATCCGCAAAGGAAGAAAGTGCAGAAATCGCACCATCTGATGAATATTCTTCTTTACCCTTTGATGCAATAGCAATTGATATCATCTTTTTATCTTTTAAACTTCCTTTTGTATATAACGGATTTAACCTGTCCATAAATATTTTTAAATCTCCTGATAAAGTATTCCACCTGGTAGGTGTTATAAAAATTAACGCATCACTTTCTAGGACTTTTTTTATGTTATCTTCCATGTCATCCTTAAAGTCACAAATACCATTTTCATCACAATCCATGCATCCGGTACATAAATATATCTTTTGGTTACCAGGTGTTATTATTTTAGATATTATCCTGTCTTTTTTTAATTCCTCTTTTAATTTATTTGCTAAATTAAAACTATTTCCTTCTCTTCTTGATCCTACGATTATTAATACTTTAGACATATTATCACCTCATAATTAGTATGATAATATTTTCGTATTTTATAATAAAAAAGATGAGCTTTTTTACTCATCATTTAACCAATCATATTCGTAACTTGCCTCAATATCTTTTTTATCTTTTTCTTCTACTTGTCTTTTTTTAATATCATCAGTTTTTTTAATACCTTTTTTATTCCATTCATAAAGTATTTTATCAATGTATCTTAAGTTGCTAACACCATTAAACACCGCTTCTTTTAAGGCGGCTAAAATAAGGTTTCTATCTATTTTTTGTTCTAACCAGCTATTTATGATCTCATACTCCATAGGAGACAAAGTTCTTCCAAATTCCTTTTCAAAATCAGCATAAAGGTCTTTATCTTCTTTATCTTCCTTTTCCTTATTTAATATTTTAGAAAAAATAATTTCATAAAATAAACTTATATCAACTTTTTCCTCTAACACACCAGAGTCATTTTTCTCCATTAAAATAAGAAGAATGTTTTTATCTTTTAGAGTGGTTAGTGCATCAAACAACTCTTTTTCGGTAAAGTTTAAATCATTAATTATTCGTTTATAATCAAAAACACTTTTATTTGGTTTATTAATAAAATAAATTAGTAATATTAAAGATGACATATCAAGCCCTAGTTCTTTAGCATAAGTAAATACGTATTTTGGAACCGTATAATGATTTTCATTATTTAACTGCTCTAAAAAATCTTCTTTTAACAAAATATCACCTTCTTATATAAAGAATTATAACACATTATTTTTATATCTATCAATTACGTATTTTAAAAGTACGTCATGATTATTATCTAATTTTCTTAATAATATTTTCATTTCTAAATCTTTTATAATGTCTTTTAGAATACTTTTATCGTTTAGATTTAATAAATCTATTATTTCTTTTTTGCTAATTTTTATATCTTCTTGTTTTTTAATAGGAAGATTATCATACTTATCATATACGCTTGATTTATCTATATTAAGTATTTGTGCTGCTATATAACAAACGTAATTTCCATTCTTATATAACTCTATATCATTTATATTACCATCTTTTAAAACATTACAAATCGCGTTTAAATATGCTTTCTCATTATTTGTAAACTGATACTTATCACTTGGTGATACTTGTGCCCAAATACCTATTGGATCATCAGTTTTAACTATTTTTTTATCAATGTTAATGCCAAGATAATCATCTAAATTAAAACGTTTTAATAAATCTATACCTTTTAACACGTTAGGTGATGAAAAAATCTTGTTTAACTCTTGCTTTTTTCTAAAGTAAGATAAATCATTTAAACCATCTCTATTATTTATAATAGCATCTTTTAAATCATTATCCAACTTAAAATCAAGAGTTGTTGCAAACCTTATCGCTCTTAATATTCTAAGAGCATCCTCAGATAACTTATCATTTGCATTACCTACCGTTTTAATTACCTTATCTTTTAAATCAGGAATAGCGTTTAATAAATCAATTACATTACCATATTTATCCATGCAAAAAGTATTAATAGTAAAATCACGTCTTTTTAAATCAATTATAAGTTTATCAGTATAAACAATTTTAGATGGTTTTCTTTTATCTTTATATTCTAAATCCATACGATATGTTGTTATTTCAAAATTAGTTTTTTTATATATTAATGAAACGGAACCATAAGAAAATCCTGGTAATTTAACATCTTTAAAAATTTCTTTTATATCTTTTGGCGTTGCATTTGTTGCTATATCTATATCAGAACTTTCTTTTCCTAAAATCATATCCCTTACAAAGCCACCGACAACATAAGCTTCATAACCATTATTATAAAACATGTTTAAAAGTTCTAATGCTTTTTCTTTCATTAATAAATCACCTTAATTATTATATCATTTAAATAAAGAAAAAAACCATTTTCATGGTTTTCTTAACTACTTGTTTACAGCTTCTTTTAACTTAGAACCAGCTTTGAATGTAACTGCAGTTCTAGCAGCAATTTTAACTGTTTCTCCAGTTCTTGGATTACGTCCTTCTCTTGCTGGTCTTTCTGATGTTGCGAATGTTCCAAATCCAACTAATGAAACTTTATCTCCTGATTTTAAAGCCTCAGTTATACTTGCCATAAATGCATCTAATGCACGAGCAGCATCAGCCTTAGTTAATCCAGCTTTTTCAGCCATTTTTTCTACTAATTCTTGTTTTGACATAATTTTTACCTCCGTTTGTTTTGTCATGTTCATTTATAAGCTATCCTTGCTTACAATATAAGTGTACTATTTTTAAAAGTATATTGCAAGTATTTTAATGGCAAAAATATCTTTTTTTGCTTATTTTTTAAGGGTTTTTATACTTTTTAACGATAGTTTTACAACCAGTCTTGAAAATTTGTCATTTTTCTTACATGTGACAAGAAGTAAAGTACCTTCTTCATCGTTATTTAATATATAAACATCCTTATATGATACGTAATAAGTATCAGCAACTTCATAAAGAGCTTTATTCTTATCCTTATATAAATAAACATTATCTTTTCTATTTAGTTCATCTAGTCTGTTAAAAAAAGCTCCATACCCCAAACCTGAATGGCCAAATATAATTATCTTATCATGAAAATCATTACGCTTATAGTAAACTAAGTTTTTATCTAAGTTACTAAAATCACCATTTGCTTTTTTTACTACTAAATCCAAATTTATACTTGGAATATTTAAAACCAAGTTACTTTTGTAATTAAAGCTAGTATCGTTATTATAATAACTTTCAACTTCTTTTTTATTTTCATAAGTTATTAATACATCAGTTACTAAATCTTTAATTAACAACGTTAATACAATTACAAATATTATTTTAAATACGTTTTTTCTCATATACAAAACCAAAGACAAACGAGGTAATTAACATTCCTATTAGACCAAAGGAGTTTTTACCAGTTTGCGGTAAAACAGCTTCTTCTTTTACTTCCGGTTTTGGTAATTTATGATTAACTAAAGTAATGTTTTGAGTTATACCATCTTCTGTTATTTCTATTATCCTATCTTTTACTTTGTCCACTCCTGGAACGGTGCTTTCTTGTTTTAAAACGTACTTACCATAAGAAAGTTCTAAAGTAATAAGTCCGTTTTCATCAGTTTTAGCATTAATAACTAAATTCCCATCCATATCATAAACACCAAACAAAATACCTTCTTCTTTAGTGCATTCTTTATTATCCGGATCATCTAAAACCTTGGTTATTACAATTTTATTTTTTATTATTTCTTCATAAGATTTAATAGTTACCTCTTTTGTATTTGTTCCAACAAAGGTTTCTGTTACCGTTTTAGAAACGGTATATCCCTTACTTGGTGATATTTCTTTTATTTTATAATTACCCTTTACTAAATTATCAAATATTGCTACACCATCTTCATTAGTTTCTTTTGTTTGAAGTAAATTACCTTGCATGTCATAAAGACCGTACTTTGCACCTTCTAAAGAAGCATAAATAGATGATGGCGTTTTGTTTTTGTTATCAGCATCCATTTTATCAACTATTATTCTTCCATAGAAATGATCTATGCTATAACTTTTTTCATAATTGTATGCAAATTCAAAGCTTCCAATCGTTTGATAACCACTTTTATAAAAATACTTTGGTGACTTACCGTTTTCCCTTCTTCTTAAAGTAAAATTATTATTACCATCAGTAACTTTTACTTTTAAACTATTTCCATTTATACTTACATTATCATTTCCGCTTACTTCATATCCTTCTAAAACGTTATTTTTATCATTAATCGAAAACTCATCACCTACCATGTACTCATCTTTAAAATCAAAGCTTGGTGCTACTTCATATTTACTAACTAAGTTTAATATCTCATTTTTGTATGCATCAATGTTTATTACGTTACCATAAGTATCCGTCCAGTAAGCATCACTAACACCAAACATCTCCCAAATTAGCTCTTGAGTGGCCATATAATATTTTTTGTCAGTATGACCCTTATAACCATAGCCATAATAACCTATCAAGCTAAGTTTCTTTTCATCAACGTTCTTTAAATTTGTATCACTGATATTTGTGGTTGATGAATAATAAGATGCTTTATCTGCAGTAACTCCTGGTTCAATACAGTAAGCAGTAACTCCGTTTGCCGTTATCATAGCAAGATTAGTCATGTGATCAAGACCATCTCTTATTTGATGCGCAACAACACTTCTATCCAAATTCCAATCAATGTATGAATCCATATTACCTGCATTAACCTTTATAAAAGGTAAAAGCATTATCATAGTTAAAAGCACAAACAAAACCCTCTTTTTCATCTTCTTTTTCTCCTTCGTCTGTTTTTATTAAAATTATGTTTATCAGAAAAATAATCTTCATTATCATCAGTCAAAGACATATATCCTTGAAGTTCATTAACTCTTTGTGTTAACCAATCAAAATTTTTTTCTTCAATTACCTCCACATTATTATCTTCTTCATCTTCTGGTACAATCTTAATTATTACTTTTAATTTTTTACTCATGTTATTCTCCTTTACTTTGTATTATTTTTTTTAGTTAATTTGCTAATATGTTTTTCATTTATTTCATAAGTTACTCCTCCTTTCAATTAAATTATTTAGCTGCTACTATATCAAAAACATTTATCGAAACTTAAAAAGTTTTGTCGAAAAGCAAATTTTTTTACTTTTTCTCATTAAGTTTATTTTCTTTTTCTAGCTCTTTTAAACTTTTTTTAGGAGTAGGCATTTCTTCCGGCATCATTCCACCTTGATCTATAATAAAATTTCTAATATCCCTTCCCATTTCAAAATGAGTCTTATTAGCAATATTTTCAGTTTTAACATTTTCTCTTTTTAGTTTTTGCTCCGTTTGAGAAATTCTAAAAAGGTTAGCGATTAATTCATCACTACCCATGTTATCCAAAATGTCTTCTCTATATCTTAAACCTTTTCTTTTAGCAATGTCATCTGCTGTTTCTCCATTATATAAACCTTTATATCCAGCATTATGAAACTTATCAAAGTTCTTAACACCGGCATTTTTAGCAGTCCTATTTAACTGGTAATTTCCTTTTCTAGTTAGATTTCTTTGATATAATCTTTTCTCATCCTCAGTTAAGTTTTCATATTCTTTTTCCATTAGCTCTTGCTTCCTTGTTTGAACGGCAAAATAAGTTTGACCTAAAGCAACAACTTCTTTTTTAGGATCAGCGTTTTGAACAATCAAATAACAAGCATATCTTGAAAGTTTATAGTCAAGAACTTTTCTTTTCGCTCCTTTTGGTAAATTTATCATTTTACCCACTTGGGTAAAATGATCATTAATTATTTTTGTAGCACCCTTGGGCATTTTTATCGTTTTGCCAACATTGGCAAAATGATAATTTACGTTTATATTACTATTTTCACATGATGTTTTAGCACGGCTAATAACAGCTTCAAATCTGCGCCATTGTTTATACTCTAAAGCAACTTGTAATTCTCTTGCTAACCAGTATTCATTACCATTTTCATCAATGTGTTTTATTTCCTCAAAAGTACTATAATTAATTTTATCTTTACTACTTAATGCTATTACGTTTGTCTTACCCATCATTTTTTCTCCTTACAATTAAATTATTATCTAACATACTTATATTTATAAAATCTTTTCTCATCCTCAGTTAAGTTTTCATATTCTTTTTCCATTAATTCTTGCTTCCTTGTTTGAACGGCAAAATAAGTTTGACCTAAAGCAACAACTTATTTTTTAGGATCAGCGTTTTGAACAATTAAATAACATGCATATCTTGATAACTTATAATCAACAATACTTCTTGAAATTTTAGATCCAATATTTACCATTTTACCCACTTGGATAAAATGGTCTTCAATTATTTTTGTAGCACCCTGTATATTTTTACCATTTTGCCAATGTTGGCAAAATGGTAATTTACGTTTATATTACTATTTTCACATGATGTTTTAGCACGACTAATAACAGCTTCAAATCTGCGCCACTTTCTATACTCTAAAGCAACTTGTAATTCTCTTGCTAACCAGTATTCATTGCCGTTTTCATCAATGTGTTTTATTTCCTCAAAAGTACTATAATTAATTTTATCTTCACTACTCACTTTCATCGTGTTTGTCTTACCCATCTTTTTTTTCCTTTCAATAAATCTTTAAGCGCTACTATAACAAACGATTAAATAATAATTTGTAAGACTTTGTCGAAAAAGTAATAAAAATAAAAAAAGAACATATAAATGTCCTTTTAGTAATCTATTTTTTCTATTTCAATTAAATTATATGGATATTCTCCTACTGGTTTTAAATATAATCTTATTTTTTTATTTACTCTTGCCATGTATATTTCTTTTAATTACTACTCTTCTTTTCTATATGATAAATATTCTTAATAAGATGATTAATTAAATCTTGCAAATTATTAACAGATAAAATATGATCTTCTATTTTACATATTGTTTCAAATTCTTTATCTAGATGTTTATTAATGATTTACAAGAAAATCACCTCTACATGCATGTTATAACCAAATAGGTTATAACACACAAGTATAGTTATTAAAAAACTATGCCTTTTTAAATACTAAAAACTTACTTATTACATAATTTAACACAATTTGCATAACCTGACATATTAAAGTAAATATAACCACCCAAAAATCAGAATCAAGTTTTAAAAGTGTTACAAAAAACCACATTACAAACATCTGAATAAGCTGTGTAAACACTCTTCCCTTGACAAAGTCAAATGCTTCTTTAGCTTGCTTTTTACCCTTCACTTTACTTCTAAACACGAATGCTCTGTTAGTAAAATATGCAAATAAAACTGCAAGTATCCAAGATATTATTTCAGCAATTTGTAGTTGTAAACCATCTGTTTGATCTAAAATTGTAAATAACAATAACAACTTAGATCCAATTGCTACAACTGTTGTAAGCCCTCCAATAATTAAGTAATTTATTATTTCTTCATACTTCTTATATAAACTAAATACTTTTTTCATAAAATCACCATTTAATTTATTAATATAAATAACTCATATCAACATACCCTCTAACACCATCCAAAGTAGCTTCAGAGGTATATTGCCACAATGAATGCGGGCCATCATACCCAGAAGACGAACCTCCATAATGAGCTACCCAATCGGTCTGGCTTCTAGCATAATCACCAAACCTATTGTTAATGAAGTTTAAGCTTGCGTATATTTTTACTTTATACTTACTACCAACATAAGAACTTACTGAGTTAATGTATGTTCTTGCAATGTTATCATAATCACTTTTTGATAAGTTATTAGAGGTATTATCAGCACTTATGTACCAATCTTCTAAATCATAGTATATTCCAAGAGTAGGATTTAAATTATATTTACTAATTATGCTATTAGTAAAATTAGCTTCTATATTAGCACCATTTGTAGTAGATGCATAACTAAATAAATATATGCCATATGGAATTCCTAAACGTTTTACCTCACTTATATATTCTTCAAAACGTTCATCTTCTGTATCCCAATATCCTATTCTTAAAATAACCCCATAAATTCCTGTATCAGCAACTTTATCCCAGTCTATTTTACCTTGGTGATAACTAACATCTAGTACCCTTGTTTTTTCTTCGGTTTTAACAAACTTAAATTTCTGAGCCTTAGATTCATTTTCTTCATACATCCATACATTAGCACCATTAGAAGCAGAACCGTTAGCTACATCCAAATATAATCCATTACAATTCGAAATTATATAAAAATACCCATTACCAGCATCTTTTATTACCCATTGCTGTGCTAAAGAATTATTATTATCATAAATTTGGACATTAGTTCCATTTTTTACCCCAGCAGCTGCAACATCAAAACTCTTAGTTAAATCTAACATACTACTTATTTTATAATAACCATTATCTAAATAAGTTACTTCAAATTTTTGAGCATTAGAACCATTAGATTTATATAATTGAACGTTAGTACCATTAGAACTAAATCCATTATATAAATCTAAAACCATATTATTATCTAATGCGCTAACAATTCTATAAAGGCCGTTTGAAATAACTTTAGATGAAGTACCTTGTGCAGTTTTTATAAAATTAAATTTTTGAGCTTTTGTTCCGTTACCTTCAAAAGTTCCTATATTAGTACCATTAACTAAAGAAGCTAAATATAAATCTAAATAAAAACCATTTTCATTAATTATATAATAATTATTATCATAAGTTTTTTTGATAATCCAATTTTGATTATTATTTCCATTACAAGTTGCTATTTGCACATTTGTACCACTATTTTCCACTTCTAAACAATAATTTTCATTTTTATTACTAATTATTTTATAATATCCATTATTTTGATATTTTATATACCATTTTTGAGCTAATGATGAATTAATATCATATATTTGAACATTTGTATTTTGAGCAATCGTACCATTTGCAATATCTAAAACTTTATTATTATTTAATGAAGAACCAATAAAATAATAACCATCATTAATAGTTTTACTGCCCACCTCTTTAACTTCATTAAATTTGAATTTTTGGGCATTCGTTCCGTTCGATTCATATAACTGAATTTTCGTACCATTAACAGTTGAAGCATTATAAACATCTAAACTCAAATTATTACATAACGATATTATACTATAATAACCATTTCCTACATCTTTTATTATCCACTTTTGAGCATCCGATTTATTATAACTAAAAATTTGTAAATTAGTTCCATTTGTTTTACCAGCGTTGTATACATCCATAGAATAATTAACATCTAAATAAGCTTTTATAGAATAAGTTCCATCACCTAAATAATTTACAAACCACTTTTGAGCGTCAGTTAAATTTGTATCATATAGCTGTATACCATTGTAATTACTTATAGTTCCATTTCTTATATCTAAAGATTTATTTTCATTAAGAGCTGATGATATAGTATAAATTCCATCTTCTATTGATTTTTGGCCAATTGAAACTTGATCAAATCTAAATTTTTGAGCTAACGATCCATTGTAAGAATATAATTGTACATTTGAACCATTTGCTGCTACGCCATTTGAAATGTCAATACAAAAATTTTCATCAGTTGAAAAAATAGTATAATAACCATTCCCAGCATCTTTTATTATCCATTTTTGAGCATTTGAATTATTAGAACTATACAATTGAATATTAGAAGAGTTTTTAAATATTCCACCACTTATATCTATTGAATAATTATTACTTGAAAAAGGAGAAATTTGATAAGTTCCATCTTCTAAATATATTATTTTAAATTTTTGTGCTTCTGAAAAATTAGATTTATACAATTGAATATTACTTCCATTTGAAACTATACCTTGATTTATATCAAAAACATACTCTTTATTTATCGCACTAGATATAGTATAAACCCCATCTTCCAGTGGTTTATTAGATGCTGAAATTTTCGTTGCAAAAAGTAAAAAGCAAAAAATAAATATTAAAAATAATTTTAAATTTTTCATTTTTATCTCCCTATAATAGTATATCATTATAAAAAGAAATTTAAAAGTTATTTTTAAATTTATATTAGTAGCTTTATGAAATTAAAAAAAAGAATTTTGAATAAATTCTCCTTTTTTATTTTTTATTATAGTTATCTTTTTCTGTTTCTTTTACTATATAAATTGGTCTTCTTTTAGTTTCTAGATAATTTTTTGCTAAATATTCTCCCATTATTCCCATACATAATAATTGCACTCCACCAACAAACAATATAATACAAATTGTTGATGGCCATCCACTAACTGGATCTCCAAATATTAAAGCTCTTACAAATACAAATATTATTGCTAAAAATGAAATAGCACACATTATCAAGCCTAACAAAGCGGCTAATGTTAAAGGAGCAGTAGTAAAAGCAACTATTCCTTCAATAGCGTATTTAAATAGCTTCCAAAATGACCATTTAGTTTCTCCTGCTACTCTTTCCACATTTTCATATTCTAACCATTTTGTTTCAAAGCCAACAAAACTAAATAACCCTTTAGAATATCTATTATATTCTTTTAATGAAATAATTGAATCAACAACTTGTCTAGTCATTAATCTATAATCACGAGCTCCATCAACCATTTCAACTTTAGACATTTTATTTATAATTTTATAAAAACATCTTGCAAAAAAACTTCTAATAGGAGGCTCTCCTTTTCTAGTTACTCTTCTTGTTCCAACAGAATCATATCCATCATTTTTTATTAAATCAAACATCTCTGGGAGTAAAGCTGGGGGATCCTGCAAATCAGCGTCCATTAATGTAACATAGTCCCCTGTGGAATTTTCAAGACCAGCATACATAGCTGCCTCTTTTCCAAAATTTCTAGAAAAAGATATATATCTTACTCTTTTATCCTTTTTTGCTAATGATCTTAAAATTTCTAGAGTTTTATCCTTTGAACCATCATTAACAAACAAAAATTCAAAATCTACCTTTTTATTCATTTCTTTTGCAACTTTTATTATTTCTTCATAAAATAGTGGTAATGCTTCTTCTTCGTTATAACAAGAAACAATTACTGATATCTTTTCCATACTTCCTCCTATAATTCTTCAGATAATCTTATAATTATTTTATCATCTATATTAATAACACTATAACTTGATGGCATAGGTTCTATGTCATTATCTAATACATACTTCTTAGCCCAATCAAATTCTTTTGTTGTTGGTTTATCATAATAATACCCTAAAGTAGCAAATAATGCATTAGCTCTTTGAGTTACACCATAATCATACTCATAATCAAATTCAAAGAATGACTTACCTATAACTTCTCCTTTTAGGTAATTATTAACAGCTTTTGCTTCATTTTTTCCAACAAATATTAATTTATATTTTTTGTTACTATCATACCATTCTTTTTGTTCTATCATACTTTGTATTTTATTAGCATATAAAACATCATTTTGATATCTTACATTATCAGAATAAAATAGTTTAGAAGTGATAATAGATTGATTATAAGCCACACCTAAAGATAATACTATTATAAATATTGATAGAATTTTACGAGTTTTTTTATTATTAAGAACTATAGCAAATACTAAAAATATAAAACCAATTGCAAATGAATAATTAAATTGTGTCCTTTTTAATTGATCAACCCCAGTTATCATTATTATGAAAAATGGAGATAACAATAGACCTATACTACTTATTATAATACCTGCATTATTTTTCTTCTTAAAGAATAAATAAACATTAACAATAATAATCATTGCTATAGCAATTAAATAACTTACATTATAAAAAACTGTTTCACATTTTAAAACACTAACTATAACATAATATATATTTCTAAAACAAATCAAACCACTATCTTGCCATCCAGAATTAAGATATGTGTTTCCATCACTCAATATCTTTGAAATTAATAAATATAATACAGCACTTATTCCAAAAATTATTATCCTTTTAATCAAATACTTCCATGATGAGTCCTCATCACTAATACATTTTAAAATATAGCATGCAACAACGCTTAAAATATATAATGGAATTATTGATTGATAAGTACCAAATGCAATGGTAGATAAAATTAAACTTGATATTATCAATATATACTTATTTTTTATATTACTTTCATTATCAGATTTAAATAATAATATTAATGAAGTAGCAACAAAACAAATGGCTAGTGAAACCGACGCATTTTGATTAATAAAATTATATTGTTCTGCAAAAATAGGACTTGTTATAAATATTATAGGAAATATAAATTGATATTTTAAATATTTTTCCTTATATTTATCACCTATACTTAAGTAAAATAAATAACAATATAAAATAGAATATACAAATATAAATAGTACAGTTAAAAAATTAGCATGAGGAATAATAAGAGGTCCAATTTTTAATATCTTATTCAAGATTACTAATCCCCATCTTTCAAGATTTAACCACCAATCAAAAGAATAAGTATATTCTTGTATATATAATTCCGTATCAATAGAGAAACTATCACTAATTAATCTTGCCCAATAAGTTAATAACAGAAATACAGCAATAATTATTATAGTTTTATATGATTTTTTCAAATAATATTTAAAATTGTTTTTATCTATTTTTTTTGTTTTTTCCATATAACTTATCCTCCTTATATCTTGAATAAATTATATAATAATTGCGATATTTTTACAAGTTTAAAAACTCAATATTGTAAGCAAATTAAAAGAAAGTTCACATTGACTTTCTTTTAATTTTTAAATCTATTTTTAATTCTTCTTATATTTTCTAAGGCTTTCCATCCTTTACTACTCTTTATTAGATATAATTCAGAATTTAAATTTGTAATTTTAAATTCAAGTTGATTTAATTTATTTTTATTACAACTATTTTCAATTTCTTTTTCTTTAAGTTTAGTCTTACAATCGCATATTTCTTGTTCTAAATCATCATAAGATCTATTTATATTCGACAAAAAATCATTAACTTTTGTATCAGAGAAACCGTGTACTTTACGCAATAAAATTTTTTTTCTATCAATCTCATTTAGTTTTGTAAAATCTTCTGAAATATCATATTGCTTTAATATGTAACTATAATTTTTTTTGTAAATGTCATTAATATTATTGTTACTTATTCTCCAACTTAAATAATCAACATTAAAAAGAAAATCGTATGGCACAAAATAAGCAAATATAAAATAATTTATTAACTTAATACTAGATACATAATCCTCAGTAGAATTTAAGTCATGAATAGAGTCAAAATAAAATGGTATTTTATCCGTAAGTACATATGTTGGTCTTCCATACAGTTGTGCCTCAAATCCGATGTTAGATGCCATTGTTACTATTCTTTTGCATTTTAAAATCCATTCAACTGAGTTATTAGAATTGTCTATAGTATATTTATTCGATATATTATAAACTTCTGCCGCCGGATGTTTTCTTATTGAAATTTTTTTTGGATATGTAAGTTTATCTAATTTATTTAATATTTCCTCGTTTGTTAACGTTGCAAAAGGTATATTATAATATGAAGTAGGATTACCATAATCTAAACCGAAATCATAAATTGTGTTAGAATTTAGTTTTTTTAATAAACTTAAATTATCACTAGTAGAAAAAAGTAATAATAATTCCTCTCTACTAAACAAAAAATGTGGATTAAATTTTGGAAATTCTTTTTTTACTTTATCATATGAATATTTACTTTCAAATGTTAAATAACATAAATTTGTATTATAATTGTTCCTTCTTATAGAAGAAAATTCAAAATTAATTAACTTAATCCCATATTTATTTAATACATAATTTAAACTGGGATAATAAAGCCAAGTGATAAAAGCTTTTAAATTTTTATACTTTTTTAATAAAAATTGTATCTTTTTATCTAAAATTTCTTCAAAAATTTTATTTCTTTTTTTTATCAAATTACTCATCATCTCGTTGATGGAAAAATTACCTAAAATTTTTCTTTCTTCATCTTGAGTAAAGAATACATATTCTATTTTATTCTTATTTTTCAATGAATTTAAATCAAATTTTAAATTTGTATTATAATTTTCTACAGTTTCAAAATATATAAAATTATTTTCATCATTACATTTGTAATCATAAAATTTTTTTGAAACCACCATTGGTAATTCATTTTTTAAGCAGAAATCAACAAACTTTGCATACATCCAATACGTATGTTTAAGATTATTGTCTAAATTAAATAAAAACGGTATAAACATTATTTATTTTTCCTTACTTTTAATAATATTTTTTATTTTTTCTAAATCTTTAGGTGAATCTACAGACAATGTATCACACTCTTTTTCTAAAAACAAAACTTTTTTACCATTCTCTATAAATCTCAACAAGTCGATGTCTTCAACTCTTTCAATTAAACCCCTTTTTGTTTCATGATAAAACTTTAAAGCTCCCTTATTAAAGGCATAAACACCAACGTGCTTTTTATAATTAAATTCCATTTCCCCTTTAGGATATGGTACAGGGCTTCTAGAAATATAAATTCCTTCGCCTCGCTCATTAGTAATCACTTTCAGATTTGAAGCATCAACAACTTCAACAGGATCTTTCATTGGAGATATTATATTAGAAACAAAATCTTCTGAAGTTACTTCTTTAGGAATAATAAACCTAATTATATCTGGATTTATTAAAGGCTCATCGCCATTTATAGAAATATAATAATCAGCGTCTTCTATAGTAGACACCTCATATATCCTATCCGTAGGAGTTTTATTATCCTTACTTGTCATAACAACATTCATTCCTAAATCATTACATGCGTCCATAATTCTTTTATCATCTGTTGCAACAATTACTTTGTAAAATTCTTTTACCTTGATTGCCTGGTTGTATACCCACCATATCATTGGTTTATCTTCAATCATAGCAAGCGGTTTGCCTTCAAATCGAGAACTTGAGTATCTCGCGGGTATAACTCCTAAAATTCTCATATTTACCTCCCTATAAATTTCCTATAAAGACTATATGTCCTAGGCATTTTAGCTCTTAAAAAATTACCTATTTTTCTTCTTATAGAAGTATTTTTCGTTTCATAATTTATATATACAGATAAGAAAAATTTAGATCTATATTCAATTGTTTGCTGATTAACAGAATCTAACTTATTAAGTTTTTTTACAGTGTCATAAAATTTCTTAGAGGATTCTTCCCAAGAAACCCATTCAGATGCAGTCTTAATAGCTCCCTTTTTTAATTTATTTAAAAGCTTTTTATCTTTTAACTTATTTATGTATTCTACAACTTGTTCTTCATTATCTGTTTTTACTACTAATCCATTCTTATTATGCACTATATATTCATCATGTCCAGTAACGTCATAAACTATTGCTGTTCCACCACAATGAAACATTTCTAATGGCGGGCCAAACATTCCCTCAACATAACTTAATTTAACTAAAACATCACACGATCTATATATTTTTGAACATTCTGATGGAGGAACATTAGAAAATACTCTGTCAACACCATCATATGAATCAATCTTTGAAGAAGTTAAAAGCCAAATTTCATCTGCATTACTTCTTTTTACCAATTCAATAGTTTTTGGAACATTTTTAAAACCAACATCTATTGGGCCTTCTACTAAAACTCTTAATCCCTTACATTTATCATATGTTTCCCCTTCTAAAGTAAAGGTATCTTTTCTTATTCCATTATGAACCAAATGTGCATCTATACCATATTTTTCTAGATATTCTTTAATCCATGTAGCCTCGGTAATTACCTTCATGTCAAGCATATATGTCATTTCAGCTAACATTTTTAATCCTTGTTCATCATCAGAATAAAATTTTGACTCAATAGATTGAACAAAATAAATATATTTTTTTGATTTTATTCTATATAATTCATAAACAGTTCTCCACCATGTGGCAATTGCCATATCAAATTCAACATTTTTAACTTCATCATAAGTAACCCATTTTAAAGTATGAGCTAATGGATGCCATGAATATTCTTCTTTAGAAATTTTTCTGTCTGTTACAATATAAACATCTTCACCTGCCGCTTTCATCCTAATAGCATGTTCAAATATAACTATTGTTCCTCCTCCAATTGCTGGAGATCCAAGAGTGAAAATACATTTCATTATATCAAATCCTTCTTTTTAAATTTTATTTTTTTTGCTGTAACATATATAAAATATGGAATATATAGTTTTAGATTTTTTAACTTAAGAACCGGCCAAAATGAATCGTCAAAGAAATGGATATATCTTAAAACAAATTTTAAATTTTCTTTAATATAACGTTTTATTCCAATTTTATCTTTTATATTAAACTCAGTAAACTCAAATACTCCAAAATTTTCATAGTGATATATTTTATTGAAAAATTGAAGTTGATTCTTATTTGGGTTAAACAACATATTGTATTGAATTTTATTAAATAATTTATATATTTTATAATTATCGTAATACCCATTGGCTAATAAATCTACTATTTGCTTATATATTTCAAACATTCTATCTTGTAATGGTTTTATTACTTTCTCAAAGATATTTTTTTCTTCTTTTAGAGAAAACAAAGAAACTTCAATCTCTTTTTCCTTTTTTATGTATTTATTAGCACTTCCATGAGAAGCCCCTAATATTATTTCATATAACGATCTGTTTTGATTATATAAATCAAATTCTTTGTTTTTGGGTTCAGTTGTAAACATTAATCCATATTTTTTTATTTTTTCTTTTTTATTTCTTCTATTCATTCCAAAATAAAAACCTTCAACCGTATATGAATCACCTAAAATATTTTGAATATTATTCTGAATAGAACCATTCCAGCCAATATCTACAACATATATATGTTTATTTTTAGTTTTCTGATTTATGTATTTAACAAAATTATTTTTTTGTTCAACTCTGTTCCTTTCATATAAACTTTTAAAAGTTTCATTATTCTTAAGTAATTTCAAAGAGCCAGATTTGATAAAGTTCGGAATCTTTTTATTAACATCATCTGTAATTATAAGTTCTATTTGCTTTTTATAGCTTTTATCAACTATGAATTTATCTAACAATAATTTTGCATCTTTTTTATATGAATCAATAATTTGATTTACTTCTTCTTTCTCAAAATTCAAACTTCTTAAAAATTCTGTAATTGTTATATATGAATATTGTTTTAATAAAGAAGAAAAATCTTCATCTTCTATTTTCTTTAATGATGGCAAATATGTTGCCTTTCTAGAAACGTATAAATAATGAGAATCTATTTTCTTTCCAAAAATATTATCACAATAATAATCGAAAAGTTTCTTTAAATATTCTCCCTCTCTAGAAAGAAAGAATACCTCTTCCACATTTCTTGATAGTAATTCATAATACAGTTTTTCTATAAAATTATATAGAGAAAAAATTGAAAGTTCAAAATCATCATCTTTAGTTTTTGATAAATTAACGAGCTCATCATAAGTAATTTTAGGAGAATGAGAATTTAAATATTGTTCATAGAACTCATAATTTTTGTCTCTTTTTAAATGAATTGCTTTTATTCCTTTTTGAACTGGAATATCATAATCAGAATGATAATTATCTCCTATCATTATACAATTATCAGGCTTTGCATTTAATTTTTTTAACACAATATCATATAGCTTCCCGGTCTTTTTATTTCTTAAATATTCGCATGAAATAAAAATATTATCAAATAATTCTCTTATTCCTAGATTTTTAAAAATATTTTCTATCATTTTTTGTGATAAATACATATCAGATACACAATTTATTTTCTTTCCTTCTTTTCTTAATTTCTTTATTTCTTTAATTATATCTTTATCTGGAGTAAGCACTTTAGATTCTATATTAATTTCTATTTCCATACAACCATTTAAAAATCTTTTATAAGGAACTTTTAAATTTAATTCTTTGTGTAATCTTTTAATAATTGACTCATAAGTGATTTCGCAATCATTTCCTAATGCCAAATTTTCATTACCTAAAGCTTCTTCTATTTTATTTCTTAATGAATATAAATCAGTTGCTACCAATTCTAATTTAAAATATTTTATAATCTGATTAGCCCATATTTTCTTAACATATTCTGGTTGTATTTTTCTTGAAACTATTGTATCAAAAATATCAAATAAGACAAATTTTATTTTTTTATCGTGTGATTCTTCTAACATATTTTCACCTACTTCATTTGTTCTTTATAATAAGCATCACAAATCTTTTTAGTATCCCCTATTTTTACTACTTTTCCATGTTCTAACCACACTACTTTAGTACATAAATCTTTTATTGACTCAAGTGAGTGTGAAACGTATAGAACTGTTGTTCCTCCTTTTATCATCTCCATCATTTTATGTTTACTTTTTTCCTGAAACTTAATATCTCCTACTGATAATATTTCATCTACTATTAGTATTTCAGGATTAACTACTGTAGCTATTGAAAAAGCTAATTTAGCAGTCATACCTGAGGAGAAGTTTTTAACAGGAACATCTAAAAAATCTCTTAACTCTGAAAATTCAACTATTTCTTCAAATTTCTCATCTAAGAACTTTTTAGAATATCCTAAGATTGCACCGTTTAAATAAATGTTTTCCCTTGCGGTTAAATTACCATCAAAACCCGCACCTAGTTCTATCATTGGTGATATAACACCCTGCACGGTTACTCTACCTTTAGTTGGTTTCATAACCCCACTTACGACCTTTAATAGCGTTGATTTCCCCGCACCATTACTACCAATAAGTCCAACAACCTCACCTTTATCAACGGTAAATGAAACGTTTTTTAAAGCCCAAAAATCATCATTTTTTTTCTTTTTTTTCTTTTTAGTAAAAAGATTTACAAAAGCCTGTTTCATTGAAAAATCTTTTTCTATTTCAAGATTAAACTTCATTGAAACGTTATCTATTTTTATCATCTTTTACCTCCTATACATAATATATAAACTTATCTTGTTTTTTCTTAAATACAAAAGCCCCTATAGCTAGTGTTCCAACTCCTATTAATCCTAAAATACCAAGGGTTGTAAACGAAGGTCTTTGACCATAAACAACAATGCTTCTTGCAGCTGTTAAAAACTGATACATTGGATTAAAGTGCATAAGAGATTGTAACTTAGCTGGAAGTATTTCTATACTATAAAATACCGGTGTTAAATAATTCCATAATGTTAAAACTATTCCGTATATGTGCCATACATCCCTTAAGAATACTGATATGCAAGATAAGAAAAAGCCTATTCCTAAAGTAAATAAGAACATACAGAAAAATATATATGGCAAAAGTAAATAATACCAATTAAAATGGCAAGTATATTCACCTAAACCGAAGTATGATAAAGCTATAATTATAAGCCAAGGAATCAAAGTTAATAGAAAATCAATTCCAATAAATAAACATTTTGCAATTGGAAATATATATTTTGGAATATATACCTTATTTATTAACGGAAAGTTTTCAACAACTGACGTCATTGCCATGTTTGATGCTTGTGAAAAGTAATTAAACATAATAATACCAGTCATTAAATAAACTATGTAGTTTACTCCTTCTACCTTAAACCTAAACATTTGAGAGAAAACAACTGCCATAACAGCCATTGTTAAAATTGGATTTAAAAGACTCCACAAAATTCCTAAAACTGATCTTTTATACTTAACCTTGAAGTCCCTTGATATTAATTGAGTCATTAAAAACCAATATCTTTTAAAATTTCCAAATATTGCTTTCGTCTTCGTCATAAATACACCTCTATAATCTTTTGTCTATTTAATTATAACATATATGTTTTATTTTTAAAAGAAAAGAATACTTTTATAAAAACCATTACTAAAATAATTTTGGAAAATATATTTTAAAATTATTATTTGTGAAAAGTATTGATTTTTTTGAAATAACAAGGCACATTATACCTACATTGATCTGTTAAATAATTAATGGAGCAAACCCGTGTTGGCGCCATGCGCCGCAAAAAAAGAGCAGCCTTATGGGTTGCTCTTTACTTTTATCTAATTTTATTAACCGTAACATATTTTTGATTTCTTGCATTTATGCTCTTCTTGTTAGTATATTCTAATTTACCTTGGGTAATTAAAGGTTTTATCAAATTAGATGAAATATATTGCCTTGATTTTAAATTTAAATAATCTTTTATTTCTTTAGCGGTTTTTGGAGTTTTGCAAAACTCTAAAATTTTGTCGGACAAAACTATATATTTGTTGTTTTGTTGTCCACTTTGTTGTCCACTTTGTTGTCCACTTTGTGTATCACTTTGTTGTTCACTATCTTTAAAATCTATTATTTCATTTCTAAAAATAACTTTAAAACTATCTCTTTCCTCATAAAATTCTGGTTCTCTTAAATCGTACTTTTTCATTTCACGGATCATTGTAGGAATTCCAGAATGCCTATTTTCAATAACAGAACCTTTTTCTTCTAAAATTCTAACAATGGTTGGATTTCTCGATTCCATTGTAGTTGCAGTGCCTAATTTTTCTAATTTATTAGTTCCATAAAGAGCTCCAGGATTTATAATTTCTATCCTATCATTATACATATAAACAGATATATACGCATTTTCTGTTTGAGTACTATAATCCCTATGAATAAGAGCATTTGCAACAGCTTCTCTTAAAGCCTCAATAGGATATTCACTTCTATCGGTTCTTTCTCCATTAGAATTTATAATGATTCTAGTTCTCATGTTTCTTCTTAAAAAATTCATTGTTCCATCAAGCATCTGTTCTATAGTGCCTTCAATACGCTTATTGTCAATAAATCTTTCACCTAACGAGCCAACATCACCTAATTCTGTTCCTGGCACTACAACACATGCTATAAATAATTGTGGATAAGATGCTTGCGGATATTCACCAAAAATTAAAGTACCAGCTAATGTTGGGTATACTTGATCATTATTAGTATCAGTAATACCACAAATTTTTAAACATTTTTCAAAACTATTTTTTGAAAAATTTGGTTTTTCTATTTTTAGATTATTAATATATTTTTCTAACTCTTCTTTGTTTAAATCTTCAAGTATTGCTCTTTTATTTGGTCTAGTATCTTCGAAAATATGATCATTATAACTTTGAAGCGAATATATTTCATAATCAGTCATAGGTTCATCTCTATCACCTATTCTAGTATATGAACCATGTTTTAAACCTTTAGGCTTATAGTAACAAGGTTTTTTGTTCTGTTGAATTTCTTCTATCTTTACTGCCAAAATATTTTTACCATCAAATTCCATAGCAAGAATGTCAGGTCTTAATGCTGGTTGCATCGAATCACTACACAAACTTGTTATTTGCTTTTGTAAATCCTTTAAATCATATACTCCTTCAATTTCAAAATCCTTTTCCTCATTAATACCAAACAATATAATACCACCGTACTTATTAGAAAAACTTGAAAATGTGTCATAACACTTTTTAGGAAACCCTAAATGAGCAGATTTTACTTCTAATTTGTTTGTTTCAGTTTTATATTTTTTTAAATAATTTATTGCATCAATTATTTCAAATTTTTCCATTTAATCACCACCTATTTGGCACTATTATACATTATTATTTTAAAAAAATTGTCGGTTATACGTTTAAAATAACTTGCAATATATTTTTGTTAAAGTTTTGCTTTGTTCTATCATTCTTTTAAATGCGTTTCTTTTCTTCCAAATCTTATTTTGTTTCCAATTTGGAAATTCTTTATTTAAAAACAAAAATACATCATCTATAAATTTATTTGCTATCTTTTTATCAGTTTGATTTTTTTGTTGTAATGTATATCTAAAAAGATTCCTTACCGTCATAGCTTCTACATATTCTTTTATATAATCATAATAATCTTTATTTTTTAACTCTTCTATTATTTCTTTAGTAATTGTTAAAATATCAAACACTCTTTTATCCATGCTGGTTGTTTCACTTTTACTTCTTACTAAATAATAGTTTAACTTTTCATCTACCATACCTATTTTTTTAGCCCTTGCAAGCGCTTTTACAACAACTATTGCATCTTCATACTTTAAGTCTTCTGGAAAACTTATATCATCTAATAATTCTTTTTTATACAATTTATTCCATGGTGCAAGGTTGATATCAAGCAATAAATTAGGATAACTCTTTAAGTTAGCATTTTTAAAATAAGGTATTTTAAAATCAGGCTCTATCTCGATTAAATCATCATCTTTTTCAAGCATTTTATGAAACTTACAAATTACCAAATCCAAACCATCTTCTTTGGCTTTATTATACATTTTGTCATACATAGTTTCATCTACAAAGTCATCACTATCTATAAACGAAATATACTCACCACTCGCTTTTTTTATACCAAGATTTCTGTTATAACCAATTCCTTTATTAGTTTTATTATGGAAAACTAATACGTTATCATACTTTAGCTCATATTCATCTAATATTTTTTTAGATTCATCTGTTGAACAATCATTAATAACTATTATTTCTATATCATCTAACGTTTGATTAATTAAGCTATCTAAACATCTTCTCAAATATTTATAAGTATTATAAACTGGCACAATTACTGATACTTTCCTCATCTTGCCACCTTTAAATATAAGTTTAAGTTAAGTTTCATTAATCTTTTTTTCATTTTTCTTTTATCCGTATTAACAAGTACACCATCATATACTTTTAGTTTTTTTAGTTCATGAATATAAATCTTTCTCTCCTCGCCCTTTAGCTCTCTTGCTTTTACGATAACACTATTAGATATATAACTTAAATAATAATCATCTAAGTTATTTTTCTTGCCCATATTTTTAGAAAATAATCTAAGTGTTTTATATTGTTCTAACATATCAAATGCTTTTTTAACCGTCTTTTTATAATCATCATCAGTCATTATACTACCTTTTCTAACAACGTAATGATATCCTAAATAACTAATCGATTTTACCTTTCTTGCTTTTAATATAACGTATGGAATAAGTCCAAAATCCTCATGGTACATTCCCTTTTTAAAATAAAACTTGTTTTCTAAAAAATATTGTCTTTCAAAAACATAACACCAAGCAGGTTCAACAAAATAGTAATTTCCTAAATATCTAAACGCATCAAAACCGTTTGTAGTTGCAAAACCATCTTCCTTACACTCCATTTTTTTTGTGCCATCATCACTTTCCATAATAACTTGGTATCTTAAAACCTGGCAGTCTTCTATTTCTTTTTCTACGTTTTCAAGTAAATCAGTCTCTACGTAATCATCACTGTCAACAAATATTAAATAATTACCAGTTGCGGCCTTTATACCGTTATTTCTGGCAACACTTAATCCCCCGTTTTCCTCGTCAATTACAATTATATTATCATATCTTGCTTGATAATCTTTAATTATGTTAATACTGTTATCAGGCGAACCATCATTAATTATTATGATTTCAAAATTTTTATAAGTCTGATTCAAAAGACTATCTAAACACTTATTTAAATAACCAGCAGTATTATAAACTGGTACTATAAAACTATACTTATTCATCATTTATCCTCTATTACCCTTTCTATTAACTCAATTCTTTTTTTATTCAAAGCCTCATAGTCAACTACCTCTTTCATCTCATAATTTTTACTTGATAATTCTTTTATCTTTTTAAATATATTATCATCATCTACAACAAAACCAAATCTATTTGGTATTGATATATAATCGTCTGATACATCTATCGTTGTTATAATCGTTTTATTAAGCACAATAGCTTCATTATAAACAACGGGAAATCCTTCATAAATAGATGTTAGTATTAAATAATCACAAGCAAGTATGTAGGGATATGGATTTTTTTTAGCACCAAAAAATAAAACGTTTTTTAATTTTTCTTTTTTTACAATATTTTTATACATTTTTTCATCAGGTCCCAATCCTATTATCCAAAACTCTGCCTTAACGTTTTCCTTAATGCATTTTTTTGCAACATCTAACAATAAAGTTAATCTTTTTGATGACTCATCTAATCTTCCTACAAACAAAAACTTTTTATTACTTGTTTTTTTTATATTTATTTTCTCCTTAGATAAAGAAAGTATTTTATTATAATCAACTAAGTTATTTATCGTATAAGATTTTTTCTCTATATCAGGATATATTTTACATAAATCTTTTTTAGATTCGTTACTTACAAATATTATATGATTATATTTTTTTATTTTCAAATTATCAAAAAAGCTTCTTGTCTTTTTCCTATCTTTATTAAATGCTTCATAATAATTACTATGAACATATAAAATCTTATTACTAGATGATACTCTAGATATAAAACCACAAGGTCCAGAGTACGTTGCATAACATATACTTGCGTAATATCTTTTATAATTACCAATGATAAAGACTAATCTTTTAAATAAATTTATTGCTTTTCTTATTAAAACATTTTTAAAATTAGATACTTTATATTCCTTTAGCTTAACACACTTAGGTACCTCTTTTAAATAAACTCCCTTTTTTTCTTCTAAAACAAGGGTAACGTTATATTTATCATAATTAAAATTCTTAAGTAAGTTTATTAAAGATGTTTCTATTCCACCAAAATCCAAGTTATACGATGAAATAAGTATATTCTTTTTATTTTTCATCTTTACCACCTAACATAATTATAATATATATTACTTTTTTTTACAAATGAAAAAAACTCTTATTTAGAGTTTCTTTTTGTCTTTGCCTTTCCTTTATATTTTTTATAGCATTCATTTATAAAGACTTTCATTTGTGGCATTTTTTCTTCTATTTCTTTAACCAATTTTAACTGATTTCTAGCGCGCACCAAGTTATGATCCTCATAATCAGTTCTAAAATAAGTATCTCCGTTTAAATAATCTTCTAAAAACCTCATAGCAAGTTCAAGCGTTATTATCTTAACGGAATTAGCCATGTTTTCTACTTCTAAAGGTTTTAAACAAAGTGCCATCTCACTTAAATATCCTTCTGTATAAGCTTTAAACTTTTCCATATCTATTGATACTTTTGATAAATCTTTTTCATCTTCTAAAGCAGTTGAACAAGCGCTTCTAATACCATCACCATAATCATATAAACCAGAGCCTGGCATTACCGTATCCAAATCAATTACCGCAACTGGCTCGTTTGTTTTAGGATCAATAAGAACGTTATTAACTTTAGTATCATTATGAGTAACCCGATATGGTATTTTCTTTTTATCTAGTAAATCAACGATTATACTGCAAACATCTTCCCTGCTCATTATTTCACATATTTCTTTATATGCGTTTTGTTTTCTTCCAACTGCATCTTGCCTATATGCCTCTAAAAAATCAGCATATCTTTTTTTAGTGTTATGAAAATTTTCAATAGTTTCTTCTAAGAGTACCATTGGATAGCCCTTTAGTACTTTTTGAAAATGGCCAAACGCTTTACCAGTGTTATACGCAATTTCTGGTGTATCAACCTTATCATAGGATATTGAATCTGTTATATAATTATACATTCTATAATAACCTTTATGAGAAAACTCATCTTTATCAACGTACAAAGGAGCGCCTTCTTTTGTCTTAATAACAGTTAAGTTATCTTTACTTTTTGCATCATTACTCTTTATGAAATCCGTTACGTTTTCTATGTTTTTCATAAGTCTATATGGTTCTTTAAAGATATTTGTATTTATTCTTTGAAGTAAATATCTATTATCATCACTTAAAGTAGCCACGTAAGTCGTGTTTATTATTCCATTATTTATTGGTTTAATACTTACTATATCACCGTTAATATTAAACTTTTTTATTATTTTCTTTAATCTATCATAATCTTTTATTCTTTCCATAAACCCTCCAAAATGTTAAGTAATATTATTATACTACATTTTTAATAATTATTCATCATCAAACAAAAGCAAGTCTATTTTCATGATTAAGTGAATAATATTTATCGCAATTAAAAAGATTTTATAAGTTAATTCTTATTATAACGAAGTCTTTTCAAATATGAATCATTATCTAATTTTTTAACTATTATATCTTTTATATCCAATACTATCCCATCAATTTAAATTTACGTATATACTATCACAAAAAATAATAGGTAAATCGTTTTAAAAATTAGAAATTTCAGAAAAATCATTTTGATTTTAAATTAAAAAGAACAAAAGAAGTGATAAAATTAGGAAAAAAATTAAAAAAAGTCACTGTTTTTTCAAAATTTAGTGACTTTTTTATTTCTATTCTCGTCCAACAAAAACATCATATATTCTTTTATATTTATATCCACGCTTTATAACAGTTTCATCAGTTTCAATTATTCCCATATCACAAAGCTTATTAATTATGTTTGAAACCACGTTTTTTGAAACACCAGTTTCTTTTTCTACTTCTTTTTTTGTAAAAACAACTTGCTTCATTATTACTGGCATTATTTTATATATTGATGCTCCATTAATACTTTCAATCTTTTTTCTATCCTCACTATAAATTTTTTTGACTCTATTTAACTTGTATATATAAGAGTTACACTGTTCTATAACACATTGTAAAAAGAATTTTATAAAACCTAATACATTTCCTTTTCTGCCTTCATTTAACATCTTATAATAAGAAGGTTTATAAACTTCTATTATTTCCGATAAGAATAAAATAGGTGGATCATCAGTTAAAACTGATAATTGAATAGGAATAAGAGCTCTACCTAATCTACCATTTCCATCTCGATATACGTGTATAGTCTCAAACTGAAAATGTGAAATAGCAACATTTATAAAAATGGGATCAACAAATCTATCATTCATATAATCAAATAAATTTTCTAATAAAGATGGAACTTCTTCTGGCTTTGGTTGTACAAAATCAGCTTCTTCAATAGTACAGCCAGTAGGTCCAATCCAGTTTTGAACCGTTCTTAATCTTCCTGGCTCTTTAGCTGATCCACGAACGCTATCTAATAATTTTTTATGCATATTGTTGATAAGAAATAAATTGATTTTATTGTTTTTTAAAAGCTCACCAGCAGCATAATCAATTGCGTTTTTTAAATTCGTTATCTCAAGATTATCATCAGTCGGTTTAGTATATTTTAAATAGTACATTTCATCCTGAGAAACTCTAGTTCCTTCTATTTGACTTGACTTTAAGCTTTCATTTAATAAAACCGAATTTAAAAATAACTTAGAATCAAATTCTGTACCACTCAATAAAGTTTTATATTCACCATATTTTTCATTTGCCTCTGATAATAATTTTAATAAATCCTTATCATATTTATATTCAATCGGTAATTTTTTTGCTTCATAAGTATTCATTTTTCCCCTCCTTGGTACTAGAATAACATTTTTTTATAAAAAAGTCACTGTTTTTTCAAAATTTAGTGACTTTTTATCTTTTTTAGACATTTTTTTACCTATTTTTTAAAAATTTAGTGACTTTTTAAAAAAGATAACTATATTACTATAGCTATCATGTTATTAGAACCTTTATTTACTACTTTAGTAAGTGTTGTTTGTAATTTATGTCTTATGTTATCTGGCATTAATGAAAGCTTTCCTCTTATTCCCTCTTGAACAATGTTATCTAAGCTTCTTCCAAACATCTCACTTTTCCATACGCTAGAAGGATCATTATCATAATCTTTCATTAGGTTATCAATTAACTCTTTACTTTGGGTTTCTGATCCTATTATTGGTTCAAACGTTGATTCAACATCTACTCTTATCATGTGGATAGATGGTGCAACTGCTTTTAATTTAACACCATATCTTGTTCCTTGTTTTATTATCTCTGGTGTATCTAACTTCATGTCCTTAATGGTAGGAAAAGAAGTTCCATATCCTGTTTGCTTAACCATTTTAATAGCATCTTTAAACTGTGAAAACTCTTCTTTCGTCTCATTAAATTCTTGAAATAATGAAAGCAACTTAGCTTTTGAATCGATGTTAGTGCCAATTATTTCGTTTAACACTTCGTTATACAATCCGTCTGGTGCTTCTAGGTTTATCGTTATTTCTCCGTTTGCGGTATCGATATTAGATAAATATGCCTTACTAATATGCTCACATCCGTTAAAATGTTCTATTATCGTATCTACGTCCCTTACTTTATCAACGTCGGTTACACTTTCTTTTATCTTTTCGATGTACTCTTTTTTTATCGGGTGCTTATAAGATAGACAAGCTATCCAATCCGGCATACTTACGTTGACACTTAAAACAGGAAATTCAAATAAAGCTTCTTTTAAGATGTCATATATTTCTTTTTCACTCATTGTCTCAACACTAACTGGTATAACGGGCACATCATGTTCTTCTCTTAGGCTTTCTGCCAACTTTTCCGTGTCAGGATGAGTCGGATGAGCCGAGTTTAAAACAACTATGAATGGTTTTCCTATTTCTTTTAACTCACTTATTACCTGATTTTCTGCTGGTATGTAATCTTCTCTTTTTATCTCACCAAAGCTTCCATCGGTTGTAACAACAATTCCTATGGTAGAATGATCCCTAATTACTTTTTCGGTTCCAATCTCTGCTGCCTCAGTAAACGGAATATCCTCATCATACCAAGGGGTTTTTACCATGCGAGGACCATTTTCATCCTCATAACCTTTAGCGGCATCAATTACATAACCTACACAATCAATTAACCTTATATTAGCGGTAAAATCATCTATCTGGATAGTCGCAGCATTAGAAGGTACAAACTTAGGTTCTATCGTCATTATAGTTTTTCCTTGAGCGGTTTGTGGTATTTCATCTAAACACCTTTTTTTCTCATACTCATCTTTTATATTAGGAACAACTAGGTTTTCAATACATTTTTTAATAAACGTAGATTTTCCAGTTCTAACTGCTCCTACTACTCCAAGATAAATGTCGCCACCACATCTTTTAGATATATCTTTTATAATATCGTATTTGTCCATATAATCCCTACTTTCCTTTCAATCTCATTAAATACTATGAAAAAATAACGGTAATATGAAAAAAAGAAGAAAAAATCTTCTTTAATCCATCATACTTTCTAAATTATTTGGAATTTGATCTCCAATAACAGCTTTTACTATTTTATCAGACTGTTCTTTTGTGACTTCCTTACCAGTAAGTTTTGATAATTCTTCTATTACGCCTCTTATTGTATTCTCGTTTTTTAAGTCTCCATCTTTTAGACGAGATGCTAAATCAAGTATGGTTTGTTTACTTACGTTTGTTTTTTTCTCAACTTTATTAAGTAAACTATCAGTTATTCCCATTTATTTATCACTCCTAAAATAATATATGCTAACAGAATTTTTTAGTTAAAAAAATAAACTATCCAAAAAAGGATAATTTTTTTTATATTATATTTAACAAACTCTTTTCTTTTAGAAAACGACCAAATGATAATACTATTTCTAATTAGATCTTTTCATTTTACTCATTTCTGTTTTTAAATTGAAAAACGATTGGTGTCCCCTCAAAACCAAAACTTTCTCTTATCTTGTTTTCTAAATATCTATGATATGAGAAATGCACTAAACCTTTATTGTTAACAAAGAAAGTGAATTTAGGAGGACAAGTGCCCGTTTGTGACGTGTAATATATCTTAAGTCTTTTTCCTTTATATGATGGAGGAGCCTCGTTTGCAACCGCATCTGTTATAACGTCATTTAAAACGCTTGTTTTTACCTCTTTATGAGCATTTTCATATACCTTTATAACCTCTGGCATTAAAGTATGAAGCCTTTTTTTAGTTTTAGCTGATAAAAACACGATTGGAACATAACTTAAAAATTGAAATTCTGCTCTTACCTTTTTAGTAAATTCTTTTATGGCCTGATCCTTATTATCAATAAGATCCCATTTATTAACAACAAGAATTAAAGCCTTACCAGCTTCTAATGCATAACTTGCTATGTGCTTATCATGCTCTATGATGCCTTCTTCTGCATTAATAACAACTAAACATACATCAGATCTATCAATTGCTTTCATGCTTCTTAAAAGGCTATACTTTTCAACTGCTTCATAAACCTTACCTTTTTTTCTCATTCCAGCTGTATCTATAACAACAAAAGGTTTTTTTTCATAATTAAAAGTGGTATCAACAGTATCACGAGTTGTTCCTGCCTTGTCACTTACGATTACCCTTTCCTCATTTAAAATAGCATTAACAAGTGATGATTTACCTACGTTTGGACGACCTATAACACAAAATTTTATAACGTCTTTGTCATACTCATCTTCCTCATATTTAGAAAAGTCCTTTGTCACCTCATCTAATAAGTCATCAATTCCAAGGCTTTGTTCTGCTGAAATTGAAACATAATAATCAAAGCCGAGTTCATAAAAATCATAAATGTTATCACGAGATAATTTACTATCAGTTTTATTAATTGCAACGATTACCTTTTTATTACTGCGTCTTAAAATGTCACGTACAACCAAGTCATTTGTGGTAATGCCTTCCTTACCATCAACGATAAAAATAACAACATCTGCCTCATCTATCGCAAGTTCAGCCTGCATTTTTATTTCCTTGTTAAACGCATCATCACCAATATCTATTCCACCGGTATCAATTACGTTAAATTTATAATCAAGATAAGTAGCAAGCCCATAAATTCTATCACGAGTAACACCAGGAGTATCTTCTATTATCGCCTGTTTTTTACCCACTAATTTATTAAATAAAGTTGATTTACCCACGTTTGGTCTTCCAACTAGTGCAACGGTTGGTATTTTCATTTAAATCACCTCTTTTACGCCCACAATTATAACATAAATTTAAAATTAAAAGAAGTTTATTAAAGCGTTTCATAAACTTCCTTTTCAATAATACCTTGAATTTCTTTTTTACCTAACTTAGTTTTTGAAGAGAATAAAACAAGTTCATCTCCAATTGCTAAGTCTATGTTATCAGTAATTTGTTTTTTATATTTTTCTCTTTGAGTTGTACCTATCTTATCAACCTTGGTTGCAATAAGAGTTACTTTTACCCCATGAAACTTTAAAAAGTTATACATAAGTAAATCATCTTCAGTTGGTTTATGTCTAAAATCTACTAGCATAAACACTCCTTTTAGATTTTCTCTTTCTGATAAATACTCCTCTATCATCATACCAAATTTTTTCTGATCAGATTTACCTGAGGAAGTATAACCATATCCTGGTACGTCAACTAAGTAAAACTCATCGTTTACCTTATAAAAGTTTATGGTTTGCGTTTTACCAGGTTTACTAGATATTCTAGCTAGATTTCTTCTTTCTAAAATCGAGTTAATAAAACTTGATTTACCCACGTTACTTCTTCCTAAAAGTAAGAATTCTGGTTTATTATCAGTAGGGTACTGACTTCTTCTTACCGTAATGATAGGTTCATCTACAGTATTTATTGTCATTTTAATCACCTTCGTTTTCATGAAACAAAAAAGATAAATCTTTTAATTTCGCTTGTATTATAACAAAGTTATAGATAAAATGCAAATTTACTAAGTAAATGGTGATAAGTTTAAGGCATTTTTCGTTTTAATGACTTTTTTATATACTCTTCTTTTTCGCTATCAGTATAAAACATACTTAATCTTTGTCTTACTGGTAAATTAGTGTTTTTATAAGCTTTTTTCTTACGTTCTTAGTTATTTTTATAGGTTTAACATCTTCGAATAGCAAGTCTTTAATTTTTAGCACGTTAATCATCCTTATTATTAATTGATATTTTAGCGATCTTTACCGCATCACTAAAAGTTTCACACGCACAAATAAATAAGTTCTTATGACAAAACGTAATAGACTCAACGCCACTTATTTTTTGTAATTCTTCGTTTTCCTTTCCTGCCCATTTTTTTGGAAAAGGCTTTTTAACATCGAAACTTCCAGGTAAAACAGGCGTTGCAACAACGTTATAACCTCCTCTTTTAGATGGAAAAACAGCGTATAATATGTCTTTTGCTTTTCCATTTTCTGATTGTAATACAATGTCTTTCCATGGCATGTACTGATCAAGAATTAATATACCATCCTTACTTTCATTTATCTTTTCTTCTATTATTTTTCTTGCGTCTTCTTTAGCTTTCATCTTTTTTATCATGTTATTAAAAACGTCATTTGCAAAACAAACAGCCTTTAAAAAGCAAGAGCTTTCTTCTTCCTCATCATTCCAAGCTGGATTAAAACTAGCAATTAAATTAGGAAGCGTCTGCTGCTTTATTTCCGGCTCATTTTTTAATGCTTGTCCATTATCATCTCTATCAATGTCCATAATAAGATTTTTATCAACACTTTCAAAAAAAGCATCACTATCAGGTACGTTTAATTTATTAATTATATCCTTACCAAAACTTTCCCAAACAAGACCACAAGATGCATACTTTATTCCGTTATTCCTTGTTTTATTAAAATAGGCTTGATGATGATCAAACAAACCAAAACCAACATCATAAATAAAAGCATTATGATTTTTAACATCACTTGTTCTATAGATTTTCATGGAACCAAACTTATTTAAAAGAATAACACTTGCCATTACCTCATCAGCATGAAAAGTACCAGAGTGCGTTATAAAGTTTGCGTCAAACTCATTATCAACTACCAATATTTCTACATTTTCATTATAAACGTTTTTCAATATCATATTATCACCTACTTTAACCAATACATAATTATTTATTAGTATTATTATAATAATTTATTTCTGCAAGACTTTCTGATACAGTTTCTAGGTCTTCTAAATCAGTTTCTTCATTTAAAATATTTTCTATTTCAAATATCAAAGCTTTAATAGAATTATACTTTTTATAATCAATGTTATATCTTTTTAATACATTTATTTGATTATCACTTAAATAAATACCATTACCTTTATTTTTTATCATATCTTTATCATCAAATAAATCCTTAGTAATAGCGTTAATATCTATTTCTTTATTATTTATTAACATATTATGAATTCTCCTTTAATAATTTTTCTTTTGCATATAACTTAACTTTATCAATGTTATAAAAAAACATATAAACTAAATACGCACCAAAAGTCATTACTAATACAAACACAATCATGTTAGTAAACCAACCAAATTTAGAAGAAATATCAGAAAATATAATTATTGGACTTATGCTAGGGCCTAGGTAAAACAAATTCATTTTACCCATTGATACGTTTTTTAAAGCGAAGTTTAAAATAAGTGCTAAAGAGCATAATAAAACATATATTTTACTCGATGCTATAAAATCTTCCTTTTTCTTTAAACCTCTTTTTGATACGGCAAGATAAAGTCCTATAAACACTAATATGATGTGCCATAAAAAGCCATGAATAGTCATTGTTAAATATGGTCTTATAAGAGCGCTTGGTTCAAAAAAAGTAATGAAAGCACCTAATAAATTGTAAGATACCAAAAAGTTATACATATTTTGTTTTACACTTTCTTTTTTAATAAATGGAATAATAAGACAAAAATACATAGGTATATCACATAACTGAAAAGGAAATAAACTAAAATCATAATGCCCATTATTTACTATATAAAAATAAAATAATTGTTTATAAATTTCTATTACTAGTAAAAAAAGCCCAATAAAGAAAAGTAATTTATCATTTTTCTTATCACTTATATTTTTTAGTTTATTAGATAAAAAAACACAAACAATAATTCCTATAATAAAAAATGCTAAGTGAAATAAACCATATGGTCTAATTCCGTTTGTTTTCCATGCTGTTAATCTTAATAACTTCTCCATTACAATACTCCTTAAAACATTAACTATAATAACATATTTTATAAAACAAAAAAAGGCTTACTGCCTTTATTATTTATTCTACCTATGATTTTATTTTCTAATGAATTATTTAAATGTTTTTTATAAATCATTATTATGATATTCATAGCATAAATCATCTAGTTTATCAATTATTTCGTTTGCTTCACTAAAACTATTTAACTTGGCCCCACAAGCATAAACGTGTCCACCACCGTTATACTGCTCAAATAACTTATTAATTTTAACACCACGACTTCTTGCTGATGCTCTTATTACGTTATTCTTTTTATCTTCAGTAAACACAACCCAACAAATAAGTCCATCAATAAAATTATAATTATTCATTAGGCCACCGACACTTGCGGATGTTGTTTTAAGTTCTTTTAGATTTTCATCACTTATTTTAACGTATCCTAAACCATTTTTAGTAACTTTCATATTAAGTGATATAAAACCTTCTAATCTTACTTCTGACATTGGCTTTTTATATAAAATCTCATAAAGTTCATTTGGATTTATATGCTCTTTTTCAATTAATTGCAAAACCGTTTGATAAGTCTCTTTTTTATTAGCGCCAAATAAAAACCTATTTGTATCTGCAACTATTCCCATAAAAAGACACTCGGCAGCATGTTTAGTCATTTTAAGATTACATTTATAAGCAAAACGCGCAACAAGTTCACAAGCACTTGAGGCATCCTCATTTACTATTTGATAATTTGAAAACTTATCTATCTCTGGGTGATGATCAATTTTTATAACGTCACTAAACTTATAAAAATCAACCCCATCAAGCCTTCTTATATCTGGTATATCAAGTGCTATTAAAAGAGCACCATCTTGCATCTCATCAGTTATTTTGTCATGAACGCCAAAAAACTTAAATCTTGATATAGCGGTACCCGCAACATAAACTTCCTTTTTAGGAAAATTTTTTAATATAATTTCCTTCATAGCAAAAGTAGAACCTAAAGCATCAGGATCTCCACCGGTATGCCTTGCAATAACAATTTTATTATATTTTTTTATTAATTTTAATATCTTTTGTTCCATAACATATCCTTACTTTGCTAATTCATAAGTGTCTTTTGCAATCATAAGCTCTTCATCAGTTGGAATAATGTAACATTTTATAGAAGATGAAGGTGTTGTGATTAATCTTTCTTTACCTCTTACGTTATTAGCATCACTATCTAATTCTACCCCTAAAACACTTAATTCATTTATAATGTCACGTCTTGTATCAACTGAGTTTTCACCAACACCAGCGGTAAATATTATTGCATCGCAACCCTTCATTTCAACGTAGTATTTTGCAATGTAATCGGTTATTCTTCTTACGTACATCTTTTGAGCTAAAATACAGTTCTCATCGCCATTTGCAATACCGTCTTCAATGTCCCTTGAATCACTTGATTTCTTACTAATTGCAAGTAACCCACTTTGTTTATTTATAACGTTATCAACTTCCTTTGGACTCATGTTCGTTTTTTCCATAATATAAGGAATTATACTTGCATCAATATCACCACAACGCGTTCCCATAATAAGTCCAGCATTTGGTGTAAGTCCCATTGAGGTATTAACACATTTTCCATTTACGATTGCACTAATTGATGCTCCATTACCAATATGACATGTAATTAGTTTGGTATCAGTTCTTCCTAGTATTTCATTTGCTCTTTGAGCAACGTATTTATGAGATGTTCCATGTGCTCCATATCTTCTTATTTTATAGTCTGTATACCATGAATAAGGTAGTGCGTATAAATAATTTTCTTTTGGCATTGTTTGATGAAAGGCAGTATCAAAAACAACCGTTTGTAAAGCATTTGGAAAAACTTCCTTTGCAGCTTTAATTCCGGTTACTGCTGCTGGATTGTGAAGAGGAGCTAAAGAAGATAACTCTTCTATTTTTGATAAAACATCATCAGTAACTACTTCCGTTTTATTAAAATAATCTCCACCTTGAACAACCCTGTGGCCTATTCCTTTTATTTCATCTAAAGAATCAACCACATGATTACCTTCTAATTCCTTAACTAAAGCCTCAAAAGCTTCCTCATGATTATTAAGCTCTTGTGTCTTTTTTATTTTTTGTCCATTTATTTTTATCGTGTAAAAACTATCACCTATTCCAATTCTTTCCATAAGTCCAGAAATTAAAACCTTTTCTTCTGGCATTTCATATAATTGGAATTTTAAAGATGATGAACCTGCATTAACAGATAATATTTTCATTAAAATCACTCTCCTGTCATAATTATACAACAAAATTAACATAATTCAAATAAAAAGGTAGCAAAATATCGCTACCTTTACTATTTATATTTATTTAAATTAATTACTTTTGAGTATTGTAAGATCCACCTAATTGTGATTCACCCATTTTTACTAAACGTTTTGTGATTTCACCACCTACTGAACCATTAGCTCTAGAAGTTGCATCAGCGCCTAAATTAACACCAAGTTCATTAGCGATTTCGTATTTCATTTGTTCTATAGCTTGTTTAGCATTTGGAGCAACAAATTTACTGTTGTTTTTCATGTGTTTTCACCTCCTATACACTAATAGAATGTGAAAATCTTGTCATTTCATACAAATTTTTTCATGGTAAATTTTGCTAATTTAAAATTTTAAAAATTAAAAAAGATATACGTTTGTATACCTTTATTATAACCTAATATTTATTATTTAAGCAGCAAACCCCATGCTTCCTTTGTTGTTAACATCATCGTCTCCAAATCTTCCAAAATTATTTGAAATATTTTGGTCAAAAGGATTATAAGGTTGTGCAGTATTTTCAGAATCAAAAGATTTTGGTTCATCATCGAAAACTGATTTAATTCCCTCACACATTTCTTCCAATTCATCGTACTTTTCAAGTCTTGCCCTATTAAGACCGTTCGCGGTAACATCACGTCCCCAAGTTCTATACTCATTAAGAAGTTTTATTACTGTTTTAGATGGATTAGTAACTTTTTTATCAATCACTTCTCTTGCTTCATTCATCGCTTCATCTATTAATCTTTCAACATCACTTTCATTCCTATAAACAATTGCGTTTGGATTCATTGCAACAGGTTTTTCATTAGCTGTATAATATGGATTTGAATAAGTACTTGCATTAAAAGTATTATAAGGTGTACTTTGCTGATTTAATGAAGTAGTTTCGCTAACTTGCGGAGCATCTTCTTTTGCAACTGGTGGAATGTCAAATCCGGTTGGTAATTTAACATCTGGTGTTGACACTTCTGGAGTAACCGCACTACTTAATTTATCTAAATCAATTGGTATAGAAGGAATATCTGGTGTTTTTTCTTCATGAGTTATTTCTGGTTCTTTAGCTTCTTCTTTCTTTTCACTAGGAACCACTGGTTCGCTTGCAGGTGTAACACTAACATCAGGGGTAATTACGGTATCTGGTTTAAACATATCAGCAGCGCTTTTTTCCTCAGTAGAAGCTACTTCAGGCTTAGTTTCCTTTACCTCTTCTTGCTTAGGCTCTTCTGCTTTTTTCTCTGAAAGAGAAACTCCTTCATTTATAACGGTAACCGTATCTAACTCAATGTTTTTTCCGCTTTTTACTTTTTCCTTTTGCTCACTCATACTTGATCCTCCTACCTGTTATGCTTCACTACCATTTAAAACTTGTTGGCCATCTTTTGCGATCTTTCTCATTGCATCCTTAACCTTTGTCCACTCATCATTTTCCGTTATGTTTTCTAAAGAATACACTCCGTCTTTATCATTTAATATAGCAACATATAACTTAATCATGTCGTTTTCATCAACTTCGTTAAAAGTGTACACAATGTAAGTTTTGCTATTTTCCTTTAATTTAAATAATGATAACCGCTCTGCATCTTTTTTGTTTCCAGCATCATCAACTATTACAAACTTTTCTTTTTGAACCGTTTGTAAAGCAGACATTCCACTTGCGAAACTTTGACCAACGTTTACTTTTTTCCCACTTCCAATGCTACTTGTAGTTACCATATAAACACCTCTTTTATTCTATATACCTTATTTTAACATACTTATTTTCTTTTTGCAACAAAATATGAACAATCAAAAGCACAATTTTCCTTTAGATACGAACTTAAGTTTTCAATATTGTTAAATTCTTTACATTTTTTATTTTTTTTATCAAAAAAACCTTTTAATCTTAATTTACCATAAGCCCAATCACCTACAATATAATCAAAATCATTAAAATAATCAGTGTATTTTTCCTCTAACTCCTCTTTATTATATCCATTTTTATAATCTTTAATGATTTCATATTCATTATTTTCCAAAACTATCTTATTCATCTTTTGCCTCCATACATTAAAAATTATATCATAATTTTTAATTCATAGGCAAACTATAAGTCTCGTTTATCCCTTGTAAATAATATGGAATAGAACCTTTTACAACTTTAATTACAATTGGTATTTCAGATTTAATCTTAACATCCTTCGACTGAAAAGGTAAAATCGTTTTTTGAGTTACTTCAACTAAAACATAAACCTCTATTAAAGCACTGTTAATGCCATATTCACTTACTCTTGTTTTAACATCTAAGCCTACGTTACCAGAATACTTTATCTTAACAGGAATTTTAGGACCTATGTTAGAAAATATAGAATTACCAAAAACAACTCCAACCGGAACTTCATATATAATTCCGTTTTTTAATTTTTTATCCATTATGCTTTCATAGATTTCATCTGGTAAGTTCTTACCTTTTTCAACTTCCTTTAATCTTTTCCTTACGTTTTTTGCAATTATTTGTAAAGCATAATTTATAATGCTAGTATTAAAATCTATACTCTCTATTTCCCCGTTATTATTTTTTATCATTTCAAACAAATTATTATTTTCTAAAAGTTCATTTAACTCGTTCATTCCGGTGTTTCTTAAAACCTCAATACCTATTTTTTCAGTTTGAACGCTTGCATAACTCATAATAACGGGCATTGCTTTTTTATTTAAAACAATTAAAAAAATAGTACTAAAAATAATTACAAAAATAAAAATAATAATATATGTATTTTTAAATAACATTTTTATTTTATCCATATTATCACATAATAATATATGAAAAAAGTAAAGACAAAATATCTTTACTTAAGGATTAACCTAGTTACTATAAAATATGCTAAAACGCCAAGTATAGCTAACACTATTAAAACTATAATGAAGACTTTGGTTTTATGTTTTCTTTTTAATTCGTTAGTTAGTGTACTAAAATCCTCAAAATCATTTTTAGTAAACATGTTTGAGTCCGTATAAAAAGTTTTATCCGCCTTAACAAGCGTTTTTTCCAAATCATTTTTTATATCATCAGTTTTAGTTTTATACGCATCTTTATCAGTAACGTCAAAAGATGCATCAATTGGTTTTGAAACTACCGTATTATCAGAACCTTTAAGATCTTTAAACATATCTAAGGCATCATCTATTTCCTTTTCATCATCCGTTTTAATAGCCATCGTATTAATTAAATCAACAAGTTCTTCTTCCTCATCTTTTATCTTATCATATTTATCATACTTACTACTTCTTTGAGTAAAATCCATGTATTTTTGCTTTTCCTTAGCTTCCTCAATAAACGCTCTTTTACTTTTCGCTTCATTTATAACTTCATTTATGTCATGAACTTTTTGCCTTTTTTTAGTAAAAATTGGTTTATCATCTATATCAATATCTTCTATATCATAATTTTTTAAAGTTCTATACTGTCTTGTATCATACTTATCATCTAGCATGTTTTTTAACTTATTTAAGTTTATTTCTTTTGCAGAATCAATTACTTCCATGTTTTGATAAGTTGTATCACGATACATATCATCATATACTTCTTCGTATAACTTGGTGTTTTTCTTTGCTCGTTCGTACTTTTTTTCTTCATAAGTTCCGTACTTGTCCATTCTAGACTGCATAAAAACACCTCCTATTTTCTATACAATAATAATATCATACTTTACGTTTTTTTAAAAGTATTATTGATTTTTTTAAAAACTATTATATAATAATCTTAATGGAGGTATTTTATATGAAATTCAAAGTAGATAAAGACGTATGTATTGGTTGTGGTGCTTGTGCAAGTATTTGTGATGAAGTATTTGAAATAAAAGATGACGGTTACGCAGAAGCAATTGATAAAGAAATAACTGATGACGAAGTTAAAGAAAATGCTATAAGCGCTATGGAGGGATGTCCAACTGGTGCTATAAGAGAAGTTAAAGATGAAGATAAAGTCAAAGATAAAAAAGAAGACAAAGTCAAAGATAAAAAAGAAGATAAAGTCAAAGATAAAAAAGAAGAAAAAATCAAAGATAAAAACGAAGAAAAGTAAAGAAGCATTTTCTTTACTTTTTTTGAGCAATACTAATTAATCTTTTAACGTCTTTAATAGATAACATTCTTTTTTCACCGCTTTTTAAATTACCAAGTGTTAAAAAGCCAAATGACTCTCTTTTTAATTTGATAACTTCATAACCTAATTTTTCAATTAATCTTTTAACCTCGTGATTTATACCATCATGAAGCACTATGTTAATTAACGTAGTGTTATTTTTTTTATTTATTTTCTTAATCTTTACCCGATCTGGATATATTATTTTATTATCTAGTTTAATACCTTCTTTTAAAGTTCTTACGTCCTCTTTATCTAAAATACCTTTAATTTTTGCAATATAAGATCTTTCTATTTTACTTTTTGGGTGCATCATAAGGTTAGCAAAATCACCATCATTGGTTAAAAGAAGTAGTCCCGTTGTATCATAATCAAGTCTTCCTATGGGATATATTCTTTTTTCTTCATCATCAAAAAAGTCTAAAACCGTTTTACGTCCCTTATCATCCTTAGTTGTTGTTACAACACCTCTTGGTTTATTAAATATATAATAAACTTTTTCTTGATACTCAATTAAGTTACCTTCTACTAATATTTCATCTCCAAATGATGCTTTAGTACCAAGTTCGGTTACCTTTTTACCATTTACCATAACTTTTCCATTTTTAATTAATTCTTCTGCTTTTCTTCTTGATGTGTATCCTGATTCTGCTATTATCTTTTGTAATCTTTCCATTATTACACCTTCTTTATACTTTTATGATTTTTCATTAATTTTTTAATACCTTGACCTTTAAACGCAATGGTTACAATAGATTTATCAACGTTTACAACAACACCCTGTCCATAAGTATCATGAACAACGTTATCCCCAGGTTTTAAGCCATTATCCTCATTAAACATTTTTGATTTATCAATTTTAACACTATCTATTACGTTTTCTTTCTTTTGCGGCATATCAATGTATTTTTTATCTATTTCATTAATAAACCTACTTGGCATGTTAACGCTAGACCTACCAAAAAGCATTCTTCTTAGTGCATTTACTAAATAAAGCTTCTTTTTTGCACGAGTTATCGCAACGTAACATAATCTTCGCTCTTCTTCTAAAGATCCTTCTTCCACGGAATTAACGTGCGGAAAAATATTTTCTTCCATACCAATTACAAAAACATAGCTAAACTCAAGGCCCTTAACCGAGTGAATGGTCATTAAGGTGACTTTTGGAGTGTTATCATTTTTCTCATCATTAACATCACTTACCAAACTTACCTCATTTAAAAAGTCTTCTAGTGATGCAATACCACTTTCTTCTTCAAACGTTTTTGTAATAGATTTAAATTCCTCAAGGTTTTCTAGTCTTATGTCTGCCTCTAGCGTGTGCTCGGACTCTAAATCACTTTTAATGCCCGACTTTAAAAGCACCATGTCGATCGTTTCCGTTAAAGATAATTCCTCACTTTTTTCTTTCATTTCTAAAATCATATTTTTAAAAGCAAGCTCTTTTCCACTTTTTATAACATCAAACATAGAAGTATCATTTAAAACGGCATCCATACTTAAATTATCAATCGTTTTAGGCCCGATTCCCCTTTTTGGATAATTTATAACGCGCGTTAAAGAAACGTCGTCCTTCGGGTTATAAATAAGCTTTAAATACGCAAGTAAATCCTTAATTTCCTTTCTTGAATAGAAAGCATATGCACCAACTATTTTGTATGGTATGTTGCTGTTTAAAAAACCTTCTTCAATCGTTCTTGATTGTGCGTTAGTTCTATAAAGCACCGCAATGTCATCTAAACTTACACCTTCACTTCTTAAGTTTTTAACTTCCTTAGTTACGAAAGATGCCTCATCTTTTTCATCAAGTGCCCTTACGTATTTTATTTTTTCTCCATCTTCATTTTCAGTCCATAGATTCTTGTCTTTTTTCTGTACGTTATTTTTAATTACACTGTTAGCAGCATTTAAAATTGTTTTCGTAGAGCGATAATTCTGTTCAAGTAAAATTACCTTAGCATCTTTATAATCCTTTTCAAAATTTAAGATGTTTTTAAAGTTTGCACCCCTAAAACTATATATAGATTGCGCATCATCGCCTACAACACAAATATTTTTATACTTTGCACTTAACATTTTTGAAAATATATATTGAACCTCATTAGTATCCTGATACTCATCTATAAATATGTATTTAAACATTTCTTGATAACTAGCTAATACATCCGGGTGTTTTGTAAATAACTCAATAGGTTTAACAAGTAAATCATCAAAATCTAAAGAATTATTTCTTAAAAGTGTTTCTTGATATTTTTTATACACTTTATAGATGATATCACTTACCTCATCATTAACAAAAGCTTTATATTTATCTGGAGTTATCATCTCATTTTTACAAGAACTGATTCTGTTTTTTATAAACTTAGGATTACATCTTTTAGAATCTATGTTTAATTCTTTTAATATTTTTTTAATAACCGTTAGTGAATCATCACTATCTAAAATGGTAAAATTCCTATCATAACCTAAAAGATTATGATTTTCTTTTATTATTCTAAGTCCAAAAGAGTGAAACGTTGATATTTGAATGCTATATCCTACGCTTCCAACTTCTTTTATAATACGATCCTTCATCTCTTTTGCAGCCTTATTAGTAAAAGTTATTGCAACAATACTTCTTGGATCAACGCTTCGTTCTTTAATTAAATAAGCAACTCTAGCCGTTAAAACGCTGGTTTTTCCACTTCCTGCACCCGCAAGAATTAAAAGCGGACCATCACCATATAAAACAGCTTCTTTTTGTCTATCATTTAAATAATCTAAATTCATAGTTATACCTCTTTTTCACCATTTTATTTTACCATATAAATAAAATAAAAAATATACGTAAAAATAAATTTTACATATATTTTAAATACATAATAATTTTAAATTATAATTATTTACTACGACCATTATGCTCTAATGACGATGAATCAAATTCTTCAGGAGTTTTATCAGCCTTTACCTGTGTGTCCTCTGAATTAGGACTATTATATTTTTCTGTTATAGGTTTTGATGATTTTTCTATATTTTTATCATTATAATAATCAACTACAGAATCAAAATCCCCTCCTAAAGAATCAAGTGAATCAAACACTAACTTGTTTACATATAATGAATCAATTTCACTTTTTTGAATTTGAAAAGGCATATAAAAATCTATAAGTTCATTCTGTTTTGCACGTTCATTTTGTTTATCTGATTTATATTCTTCTTTTGATTTATATTCTTCTAATGCTCTTTTTAATTTGTCTAATAATTCTTTTTCTTCTTCTGGTGTGTTATCAAATACATATTTAATATCTTCTTCTAAGCGTTGTTTTTGCTCATATGTTAGGGTATCTATAAGTGGCAAACACGATATGATACGTGAAATGATACGTTTACATTCAATTTTTTTATCCATAAATTCATCATCCTTTCGAACTATATTTAGTATAACATATTATAAAAAAAATGTCATTTGTTTTATAATAAAGATTTTAGATAACAGAAACAATTTTTAATTAATTCTTTTATGTTTTTCTTTTTTAAATTTATCATAAAATATCTCTATATATAACTAGTCAAAAAATCCCAGTAAAATTTAACCGCTTCATCACATTTTCTTCATTTATATCATATGACTATAACCATTAAGTACTTTAACAGCCTCACCAATAACTTTATCATCACCATTTTTATAATCTTCTAAAGAATTACAAACATAATAATCAGGCTTATAAAAAATAGGTTTAAAACTTTTTATAGATTTCATATCATCTTTACTTGTATACTGAATTAATTTCCTATTTAAAGGATCATAATCAAAATATTTAGTTGAATAAGTTATTGTTAAGTTGGTGTTAGGAAGTTTAAACGTTTTTATATTACCAAAACAATTTAAAGATGTTCCAATATCTTCACCAATGGTTTTACTTCCTATGTTAATTAAATCTATTAAAGCAAAACGACCAGATGAAAAAACGTTCCTATCAGTTATGGTTATAACATTAAAATTAGAATTTTTTAAAAAGTCCAAAAGCGGATAAATAACAGTGTTATTGCCACCAAAGTTACCTCTTATATCAATGATAAAATTTGTAATGTTATTATCTTTAGAAATCTGTTTTAACTTTTTTACAAAATCTAGCATGCTTCCTACTTTAGGAGAAACGCATTTTGAATATCTAATTTTAATTACGTTATCAAGCAGCGCTATATCATAATTATCATCATCTTTAAACTTAAGCTGTTTATCAGGAAATAATTCATATTTACGTTTTTTACCTTCCTTTAAAATCGTAAATAAAGCCTTATTGCTATCTGTTAAAGAAAGTTCATTTATCGTGTTTAAATCACTTAAAAAACTCTCTATTCTTGCTTTTAACCAAGCTTCAGTACTATATGGTAAAGATTTCTTAATCTTACTAATTAACTTTTCCACAGGAAAATTATTTATTTCAAGTACTTTAGAATATTTTAAACCTTCGTTAAAAGCATCTATTACATATAAATCATCATTTATAAACCTTAACTTTATTGGTAAAGCCTTAACACCATTATAAAAGCAAAAGGTATGTGAATCATATATAGATAACATGTATTTTATTATGCATTTTATAAAGTAAGATAATTTATATTTTGAATCTAATTTATGTGTGCTTAAATATTCATTAACAAAATTATTTAAATCATCTTTACTTTTATCAAAGTAAAACCAAATATGTCTTTTTTCTATTTCACTTAAAAAATAATTTAAATCTTCTTCATATTTATTCATATAATCACCTACTGCATCGTTTTATAAACACTTTTTCCCAAGTACTTAATATTTGTTACCACACCATTTTCTATTGTTTTTAAATAAGATAGATAAGAGCCGTTTGAATACACAGAATAAGGCTCAAACGTTTTTCCACCTAGTGCTGCATCATTAGTCCAGATATCAACCGTTAAGTAATTTCCGCTTACATATGATGTTATATAAATCGGATAATCATAATTATTTTTAAATTTATAGTCGGTTGTTGTTGAGTATACCGTTGCATCAAGTCCTTTTGGAACATAATTAGGTGCAAAAGTATGATTTCTTCTTGCAACTGTTTCTAATCCTGCTTTTAACTGTGCAATGTAAAGAGTTGATGCAAGCTGACAAACACCGCCACCATTAGCAGTTGCAACCTCGCTATTTAAATATATAGGTGCCGGTAAATATCCATTTGAAGAACCGTAGGGACCAACTACCTTAAGGTAAGAAAACACCTCACCTGGCATAATAACCGTATTATTTAATTTTCTAGATGCAAGCGATATGTTATGTCCTCTGTTACCAGAGTTCATAAAATACGTAGTATAAGAAGATACTTTCTTATTTATACTTGCTAAATTAGAATATTTAACTTCGTTTTTTACAATCGTTCCTTCTGCTTCTATTATTTCGTTATCCTTTAAATTTAGAAGTGCTTTAACAATCTTATCCTTTGTCTTAGATGCGTCCAAATCAAAACCGATAGAACCTTTATCATAAGAAAGATTATGATTTTCATCAACAACTATCCCATCATTTCTTGCAGTAGTATTTAATTTTTCCTCTAAAGTTTTAATAAAATTATCTATTATCGAATCATCATACGTTGCCTCTAAATAAAATGATTTTTGTTTCTTCTTATTTTGCAGCATATCTACTTTTTTAAAAAAAGATAAATCTTTATTATAATTAGTTATTTTATCCTTTAAATTATTAGTAATTACCTTAGCACCTATTTCATCTAGTGAAAATTTAACTTCCGTATTAGGACTCTTTATCGTAATTGATTCATTTTTTATTCTCTTTTCTTCATCACTAATAATATTTTTTAAATCAGATATTTTAGTGCCACTTAAATCAATATCATTTAAATATATACCCGGATAAATTTTATTGTTATACTTACTTATCAATTTATTATATACATAAAACTTATATCCCGCTAGACCTAATACTATTAAAACAACTAATAATATAAATACAATAATAAAAGTCTTCTTTTTCGTTTTCTTCTTATTGGAAACAACACTTTTTTCTTTATCATCATTAATTGTTAACGTTTCAGTTTCATCAAGTAATGAGGCTAGTGCGTCTTTTTTATACTTTGAAGCATATTTATTAAAAATGCTACTTGATAGTGAAACATCAGTTTTATTTTGATACTCATAATATGCTAATTCTTTTAGCTCTTCCTTACTTAAACTCTTTAAAAAATTCTTTAAAACATCATCTTTATTATAAAAGCACAAACTCCAAAGTATTTTAGAACAAACAAATAACTTGACACTTTTACCATTAAATAAATTATTATCTTTTTTTATTTTATCAACTATCAAATAATCATTCAAAACATTTAAAATAACTTTAGATATTTTTAAATCTTGTTTTTCTTCTTTTAAAAGAATGGATACCGCTGTGCTTACATCGTTATTAAAGAAAATACTTTTTGCATAATTAACTAATTTATCATCATCTAAAGTACTTACATCAATTTTATTTTCATCCATAAGAGAGCACCCACTTTATATATAAAAGTTTTTATAATCCTAAATAAAAAATAAAACACAACTATTTATAAATTATATTTTCCCACAGTATTAGTATTTGCATAACATTTATAATAATGCAATCCATCAAAAATAATTATACAATTAGTATCTTTATCAAAAAAATAATACCATATATTACTACTTTTTACAATCCATACGTAACACCTAAAAATTAAAAAAGAATATACTACTATTGTAAAAGGAGGAAGTATGAAAAAGAAGATTATTATTATAATTTGCGTTATTATCGTTTTTTTAGTAGCTTTATTTTTCGTAATAAAAAATAATAAAAATAGTAAAGAAGATAATAACGGACTTGTAACCGTTAAAGTAGCAGAAGTTGCCCACACCATATTTTACGCACCACAATACGCTGCTATCGCAAACGGATACTTTGAAGATGAAGGAATAAACGTTGATTTAACATTAGCATCAGGCGCTGACAATGTTACCGCTGCCGTTTTATCAGGAGATGTAGATATTGGTTTTTGTGGAAGTGAAGCTACCATATACATATATAATGCTGGCGAAGAAGACTATTTAGTTAACTTTGCAAGACTTACCAAAAGAGATGGCTCATTTTTAGTATCAAGAGAAAAATACGATGATTTTACCCTTGATGATTTAAAAGGTAAAACCGTTATTGGAGGAAGAAAAGGTGGTATGCCAGAGATGACCTTTGAATGGGGATTAAAAGAAAATGGCATAGACCCAAAAAACGATTTATCAATTGATACAAGCGTTGACTTCGCTGCTATGGAAGGCACCTTTATAGGAGGAGACGCAGATTTCGTAACACTTTTTGAACCAAACGCAACAAGCGTTGAAAACCAAGGCTTAGGATACGTAGTTGGATACGTCGGAGAATGGGGAGGAGAAGTTCCTTACACCGCGTACAACGCCAAAAAAAGCTATATAAAAGAAAATAAAGAAGTAATCGAAGGATTTACTAACGCCATTAATAAAGGCCTAGAATACGTGATGAACACTGACTCAGAAAAAGTAGCAGAAGACATTTTAGAATTCTTCCCAGAATTATCATTAGATGAATTAACCGTAATGATTGAAAGATACAAAACTAATGATGCATGGCCAAACAGCACTGAAATAACAGAAAAAGACTTTGATCACATACAAGAAATAATGCAAAGTGCGAAAGAATTAGACAAAAAAGCACCATATGACAAATTAGTTTACCAAGGAAGTTAAAAGTGAAAAAACTCTTAAGTATAAAAGAGTTATCAAAGAATTACCTAACAAAAAAACAAGTTATATGTGCGCTTGAAAACATTAATCTTGAAGTTTACGAAAACGATTTTATCGCACTAGTTGGACCTTCTGGGTGTGGTAAATCAACGATTCTTTCAATAATAGGTAAATTACAAAAAGAAAGTTCTGGGAAAGTAGAATTTAAAGACAAAAACATAAAAGTTGGATACATGTTTCAAGAAGATGCATTGTTTCCTTGGCTTACCGTTTTTGATAACTGTATGCTAGGTTTAAAAATACAAAAAAACGTAACCGAAGAAAATAAAAAATACGTAAAAAGCTTACTTAAAAAATATGGACTTTCAAACTTTGAAAAAAGTTATCCAAAAGAACTATCTGGAGGTATGAGACAAAGGGTTGCATTAATTAGAACACTCGCCATTAAACCAGATATACTTCTTTTAGACGAGCCCTTTTCAGCATTAGATTATCAAACCAGAATAGCCGTATCAGACGATGTTTACAAAATCATAAAAGAAGAGAAAAAAACAGCCATTATGGTTACCCATGACCTAGAAGAAGCTGTATCAGTTGCAAACAAAGTAGTTGTCCTAAGCAAAAGACCAGCAACCGTAAAAAACATCTATGAAATAAAAATAAATGACGAACTACTTCCAAGCAAAAGAAGAAAAGATGAAAAATTTAATGATTACTATAACGAAATTTGGAAGGACTTAGATCACTATGAAAGCTAAAGAAGAACACAAAAAATATTTAAGAAAACAAAAACAAAACACCATTAAAGTTATCGTAATACAAATAATGATCTTAGCTAGCTTCTTAATATTATGGCAAATACTTTCTGATAATAAAATAATAAACTCATTTTTATGTTCTAGTCCAAAAAAAGTTGTTGATACAATAATAAACTTATATCAAACGAATGATTTATTCGTACACGTATGGGTAACTTTAAAAGAAATATTAATAAGTTTTGGACTTGGTGCATTAATTGGAATAGCATTCGCAGCCATTTTATGGTTTAGTCCGTTTTTATCTAGAGTACTTGACCCATACCTTACAATATTAAATAGCTTACCCAAGGTATCACTTGGTCCTATAATCATTATATGGGCAGGTGCAAACCAAAACTCAATTATTACAATGGCACTTTTAATATCCGTTATATCAACCATAATAAGCGTATACGTCGGCTTTAAACACACTAATAACACAAGTATAAAACTAATGAAAAGTTTTAAAGCAAATAAGTTTCAAATATTTACAAAAGTGGTCTTGCCATCAAACTTTAATACCATTATAAGCTCACTTAAAATAAACTTATCAATGACCTTTGTTGGCGTTATAATGGGAGAATTATTAGTATCAAAAGAAGGTTTAGGTTACTTAATAAATTATGGATCACAAGTATTTAACACAAACCTTGTAATAACTGGCGTAATCTTACTTGGAGTATTAACAAGCATATTATACTTTATAATACTTTTTATTGAAAACAAATTAAAAAAAGAATGGTAAACGCCATTCTTTTTAACTACCATCATAACAAGTAGCTCCATCATCATCTATTAGACTATAATTGTATCCACTAGAATCAATTGTTATATTTTTATTTTCCAAACCCTCACAATTACCCTTTAAATTAATCAATCCATCACTTTGCAAATCATTTAAAGTAAATGAAACAGTATTTCCATTAACCAACTGATTTGCATAATACTTTGCAGCATATAAATGTGCTGCATTTTCTATTTTTTGATTTAATATATTTTGGGTATTCTCCTCGTTTTCTCTTATCTGCCTAGTCATGTTAGGTGCTGCTATTACCGCTATTAAAGCTAAAATAACAACGATTGCAAGTAACTCTACCAACGTAAAACCTTTACTATTCTTTCTCATATAAAACACCTCTTTCAATTTAAATCTAGTCCTGGTTCAGGATCTAGTGAAAAGTCAGCAAAATCTTTATTTAAATACTCATAATAAGCCGCAGCTCCTATCATTGAAGCATTATCAGTACAATACTTTAACTTAGGCATTAAAAGCTCTATATCAAGCTCTTTACACGCTTTTGAAAGTTCTTCTCTTAAATAACTATTAGCAGATACACCACCGGCAACTAATAACTGTTTTACATTATATTCTTTTATTGCCTTGACAGTTTTCTTAACTAATATACCAACAACAGTCTCTTGAAATGATGCCGCTAAATTTTCTTTATTAATTTCATTATTTCTTTGCTTTTCATTATGAACTAGATTTATAACCGCACTTTTTATACCACTAAAACTAAAATCATAGGTATTATCATCCTTAGGAGCTGGTAGGTTATAAGTGTGCTTACCTGCACGAGCCATTTTATCCATTAATGGTCCACCGGGATACGGAACACCAACTACCCGAGCAACTTTATCATACGCCTCACCAACCGAATCGTCAAGTGTTGAACCTATTTTTCTAAAAGAATACTCCTTATCCATGTAAATTAACTCGGTATGTCCCCCAGATACTACTAATGATAATAATGGAAATTTAAAATCACCACTAAACTTATTTGCATAAATGTGACCCTTCATATGATTAACCTTAATAAGTGGTTTACCAGTCGCTAGTGATAATGCTTTAGCGGCCTCTATTCCAACTAACAATGCACCATTAAGACCAGGACCATAAGTTACCGCAATTGCATCAATATCATTAAAGGTAAGATTTGCTTTTTTTAAACATTCTTCAAATACAATCGTTATGGCGCTAACGTGATTACGACTAGCTATTTCCGGAACCACACCACCATAATTTTTATGAATATCTATTTGTGATAAAATTACCGTTGCAACGTCCGTGTTGCCGTTTTTTATTATACTTGCGCTTGTCTCATCACAACTTGTTTCAACCGCAAATATATATATATCCTTCATTTTATCACCTCAATTTCTTTTCCATAACATATGCATCATCCATACCATTATTATAATAATGCTGTCTTCGTGCAACTATTTTAAAATCAAAACTATAATAAAAGTCTAAAGCTGCTTGATTGTTAATATCAACTTCAAGAGTAATATTTTCACAATCTTTTTTATAACACTCATCAATTACTTTTTTTATTAACTTAGTTCCAATTTTTTTCTTTCTATATTCCATTTTAACATAAATGTCAATAATTTCAGCTTTTTCATATAATATAAAATATGTTATAAAACCAATAATACAATCATTTTCAGTGCAAACCAAACAAGATGAGAACTCATTTAAATCAAAAGTATAATTAACATGAAGATTACGAGCCAGTTTAGTTATTTCATCTATGTCACTTTTTATATATCGTCTTATTATCATCTTTTCTTCTCAGCATCAATTTTTTTTAAATAAATAGGATTTACCAAGTGTGGATTAACCTTTGTTTTAGAAGTAGCATAATTAATTAAATTTAAATAATCATAATCTTCAATTATTTTTAACGCAACCGTGTTATTTACTGATAATCTATCTTTTAATTTATTTACATAATTATTATCATCAGTTGTGCAAATTGTAATTTTTTTATTATTTATATTAAATATTTCACTATCTACACTTAGATAGTCTTCAAATTCCTTTAGATTTTCATAGATTCCAACGTATGAATAATCATCTTTATCATATATAACGGATATAACGACATCATCACTAACATCAATTGTAAGAGCTTTTAAATTACTTAAAACATATATGTTTTTGTTTAAAGTCCATGCTAATGTTTTAGCAACCGTTACACCAACACGAATTCCCGTAAAACTACCGGGTCCATTTAAAATTACTATGTTATCTATGTTTTTAATATCCATATTAGATGAATCTAATATTTTCTTTATCTCATTCATTAAAAAATTAGAATGTTTAAAATGAGATTCTACATTTGATAAACCAACTAATTTATTATCAGAAGCAAGCGCAACAGATAATTTTTTTCTTGATGAATCTATAAACAAAGTTATCAAAGTACATCCTCACATAAATCTTCATATTTACTACCATAAGGTATTATGGTAAGACTTCTTTTTTCTTCACCAGTAATTTTAAATCTAATTTCTAACCTTTCTTCTGGAAGTTCATCTTTAATCATATCAGCCCATTCGATTATAATAATTCCATCTTTTTTCAAATACTCTTCTAATCCTAACTCACTAGTATCTCCTTCTAAGCGATAAACATCCATATGATATAAATTCATCTCTCCAGATGTATACTCTTTTATAATATTAAAAGTAGGGGAAGTAATGTTCTCTTCAATTCCTAAAGCACTCGCAAATCCTTTCGTAAAAACAGTTTTACCACTACCCAATTCGCCTATCAAGCAAATTACCATGTTATTAAATTTTTCAGATTCGAAATTTTGTGCTAAAACAATCGTATCTTCTTCTGAATTTGTATTCATTTTATATTCCATAATTATCACCATACCCATTATAGCAAAAAAAAAACTCTTATTACAATATAAAAGTATTTTTTTTCAAAATGTTACAAAATATTTGAAACACAATTAATATAATAATATTAATCAGAAAATTCAGATTTAATTATCTTTTCAAGCCTTAGATAAGACTCATACAATTTATCATCTAACTCTTTATATGGTTCCGTGTTAATTTTAAGTTTTTTAATATTACTATTAATTATACCAATAACGTATTTACAATATAATTTACTGGTTTTAAAGAACATATTATCACCTTCCACACAGAAATATTATAAATTATTATGCAATTAAAAATAACATCAGAAATTTCTGATATATCATGCATTAAACTAATATATTAAAATTTTATATGAGGGGTGGTGATATTATATGGCATTTGTTCCAAAAAGTACAAAGAAAAAGGAGCCGGCCAGCTATAAGTCACTATACATAAAAGAAAAATTAATTAAAGAAGTTGAAAAAATAGCAAAAGAAAATAATACTTCATTCAATAATGTAATAATTTCTATGATTGAGCAGTGTTTAGAAAAGAAATAAACACTGCCTTTTAAATATGATTATTAAATGTTTTTCAAGATGTATAGTAATTAAAAAAGACCAAATTTTGGTCTTTTTCTATACAATAAAAAAAATTGGCAACTTCCTATTTTCGCTTACACTATCGTCGGCGTTAAAGTGCTTAACTGCTGTGTTCGAGATGGGAACAGGTGTATCCACTTTGCTATCGTCACCAATTAAAATATAGAGAAATAATTCTCTGAAAACATGATAATACGGTACATCAAATTATAGGGTTAAACTCTCGATCTATTAGTACTAGTCAGCTCAACATATCACTATGCTTCCACGTCTAGCCTATCAACCAGATAGTCTTTCTGGGATCTTAGTTTTTGAAAAACAGGAAAACTCATCTTGAAGTTGGCTTCCCGCTTAGATGCTTTCAGCGGTTATCCATTCCCTACATAGCTACTCTGCACTGCAGCTGGCGCTACAACAGATACACCAGAGGTAAGTCCATCCCGGTCCTCTCGTACTAAGGACAGATCTTCTCAATTTTCCAACGCCCACAACGGATAGGGACCGAACTGTCTCACGACGTTCTGAACCCAGCTCGCGTGCCACTTTAATGGGCGAACAGCCCAACCCTTGGAAGCGAATCCACCTCCAGGATGTGACGAGCCGACATCGAGGTGCCAAACACCACCGTCTATATGAACTATTGGGTGGTATCAGCCTGTTATCCCCGGGGTAACTTTTATCCGTTAAGCGACGACCATTCCATACTGAATCGCCTGATCACTATGTCCTGCTTTCGCACCTGCTCGACTTGTGGGTCTCGCAGTCAAGCTCCCTTATACCATTACACTCTACGAATGATTTCCGACCATTCTGAGGGAACCTTTGAGCGCCTCCGTTACTCTTTGGGAGGCGACCGCCCCAGTCAAACTGCCCACCAGACACTGTCCCTGGCCCGGATAACGGGTCGAGGTTAGAACTCCAGTATATTAAGGGTGGTATTCCAAGGATGACTCCTCTATGGCTGGCGCCATAGTATCAACGTCTCCCACCTATCCTCTACATAACATACCGAAGCTCAATATCAAGCTACAGTAAAGCTCCACGGGGTCTTTCCGTCCTGTTGCGGGTAACCTGCATTTTCACAGGTATTATGATTTCACCGAGTCTATGGCCGAGACAGTTCCCAGATCATTACACCATTCGTGCAGGTCGGAACTTACCCGACAAGGAATTTCGCTACCTTAGGACCGTTATAGTTACGGCCGCCGTTCACTGGGGCTTCAATTCAGAGCTTCATATAATAGCTTACGCCATACTAACCCTTCCTCTTAACCTTCCAGCACTGGGCAGGTGTCACCCCCTATACATCACCTTACGGTTTAGCAGAGAGCTGTGTTTTTGGTAAACAGTTGCCTGGGACTATTCACTGCGGGTTACAAAAGTAACCTCCCCTTCTCCCAAAGTTACGGGGTCATTTTGCCGAGTTCCTTAGCCATAGTTCTCTCGCTCACCTTAGAATACTCATCTTGTCCACCTGTGGCGGTTCTGGGTACGGGCACCTATATAATTAGCCTTAGAAGCTTTTCTTGGAAGCTTGGCGTCACAAGATTTAGGAAACCGAAGTTTCTGTCACCATCACACTTCAACCTTATAGTGTAGCGGATTTACCTACTCACAAGTCTTTGTGCTTAGACCAGAATCCAATAACTGGCTCTTGTTAGCCTTCTTCGTCACTCCATCAGTTATATAGGTGGTACAGGAATATCAACCTGTTGTCCATCGACTACGCTTTTCAGCCTCGCCTTAGGTCCCGACTTACTCTGGGAGGAC
>CALVSY010000002.1 GCA_944359725.1 uncultured Bacilli bacterium
TTTTTCCTTTATTTATGGGATTTTCTAATTAAAAAGATTTTTTTATTTTATACGGGAACTTTTCTTTAAACCTAACCAAAACAAAAAAAAAGACCCGAAGGGTCGTTTACTAGCAAAATAAACCTGCGCATCTCGCAGGTGGGCATCCCACAATAGCTTTAGACTTCTTAATTAAAATTAAGCATGAACACCACTATTGATTCTGATTCCCTTATAATAGTTAGCGGGTTAAATATGCCAGCTTGCGATACCTTTAGGTCAATATTATTATAACACTAATATACAGTTTTATACAAGTATTTTATTTATTATTTACATTTTCATTACTAAAACCATTAATAAAATCTTCTATTACTCTAGTTATTTTATAAAAATCTTTTTCATTATCATATATATTTAATCTTTTATTATTAATAACTATTCTCATCGTAGGAATGCCGCATATTAAAGAAGTAACGGTAATTATTTCATTTTCCTTTTCTTTATTAGGTTCGTTATTTTCTTCTACCTTAATACCATGCATAATGCCTATCTGTTTAAAATTATTATATAAATCATCATTACCTCTTAAAGTTTGTCTTTTATTAGTTACGATATCTATATCAGCATCATCTTTAAAAGTACTAGAATGAATATCAATCAATAACTTTATATTATAAGCATTAACTAAATTAACAACCGCGTTTTTATAAGCGTTTTCTATATCCGTATTAGGATCAGCATGAGTAAATATTTGAAATATTCCATAAGAACTAGTAGCGTTACATAAATACCTTGTTAAAGCACCAGTAAATTTTTCTGCATTTCTAACGTCATCACCTCTTATTTGATTAACTGAGTGTGGAGCTGACAACAAAACTGGCACGTTACCACTTAAAACGCGATACTTTTCCTCAGTCCATACGTTAGTTCCAAAATACTCATTATTAGCAAAGTCTGATTCTAAACCTAATATCTCCTCTTTCATTATGCCACTCCCATTCTTAATCTAAATTTATTATATATTATTTTAATTTAAAAAACAATAAAAAGAACTTATAAAAGTTCTTTCGTGTAAATATATATTAATATTATTTTAAAGAAATAAAGCAAATCATTTAATTATTTTACATATAAATTAATCTCTTTTTGTAATAACTGTTCTTTCTGGAAAAGAACTACTTTCGTATGAAGTATTACTAGATATTGAAACGGAAGTTAAATTAGACATGTAAAATGCTTGATTTCCTATCGTTTTTACGCTATCAGGAATATGTAAATTACCAGAAATACCAGAACTCATAAAAGCCATTTTACCTACTTCTTGCAAGTTTGATGGTAAACTTAGTTCCCCTGTTATATACATACAATATACAAATGCACCCGCTCCAATTTTCTTTAACGTTGATGGTAAGGAAACACTTTTTATTATGTTTACTTCTGAATTGTAAATTACAGATGAATCACTTGAATTAGTTTTAGCAATCGCAAAAGGTGAAAAACCTTTATCCCATGTCTTACTGTTATTACTTATAAGATCATCTACGTTTACGCCTGCTATTTCCGTTACACCCTCAGGTATTACTAAGTGTCCTCCGTTTTGTTTAACTTCTTCTACTCCTTTTTCTGTTAAACCAGATACAACTGTTGGTCCATCCCATGTAAATAAATCACTTTGTTCAGGGGCTGATGATGTTGTTGAAATACTACCAGTTACTTGTTCATAGGTTATTGAAATCGTAAAGTTTGCTTGTACATACGTATTTGTTGAATTTCTATCCCAAGTAACCCTGATTTCCACTTCTTTTTCTTCATTAATGTTTAATATATCTCCAGTGTTAACTCCGGTATATGTTACTTTAATATCTTCACTTTCTATACCATTTGTTTGAATTCCTATTACTTTAGCAGCCATGGAACTATTATTTTTAACCGTTACGTTAAAAGTGGAATATGCCGTTGGATACTCTAATTTTGGTACGTTTATTTGAAGTTCTTTACCTTGATTTATTATCTCGGCAGTTGCGTTTTGACTTCCTTGACCTGCGATTTGATTTATTCTTTCAAATATTATGTTAAAATCTCCTTCTGCAGATGCCGTTCCCTTTACCTCTATACTTTGAGAAAATATTGCGTATCCTACTGATATTACTAAAAATAACGCTATTACAATTATTAATATTTTGCTTTGTTTACTTATGTTCCCTAATTTATTCATCACTTTCTCCTTTTTATGGGTGAAGTCTGTTTGGTCCTCTAAATAAGAACATAGTCTCTTTAAGTGATGGAAGACCAAGAAGTAGCATTGTTAATCTATCTATTCCAAGGGCAAAACCTCCATGTGGTGGGCATCCATATTTAAAGAAGTTTTTATAAAACTCAATGTCTTTTCCAAGTCCTTTTTCTTTAGCTTGGGACTCTAAAACATCATATCTGTGTTCCCTTTGTGCTCCAGTTGTTATTTCTGTTCCTCTCCAAATAAGATCATATCCTTGTGGTACGTCATTTTTTCTCATGTGATAAAAAGCTCTTTTAGTTTTGTTAAAATCAGTTACAAAGATAAATTCATGACCATACTCTTCCATGGCAAACTGACTTGTTAATTTTTCAGTTTCAGCGTTCATATCACCAATATCATGATCTGGGATTTTATATCCATATCTTTTTTCTAATTCTTTGTATAAATCTTGTAATTTTATTCTTGGAAATGGTGCCTTTGGAATAATTACTTCTTTTCCATATTTTTCTTTTATTAAATCACCATACTTTTCTTTTACTGCGGTAAGACCTGCAACTAATAATTCTTCTTCTAGTTTCATAACGTCCTCGTATGAATTAATATTAGCAAATTCTAAGTCAAATGAAGTAAATTCGGTTGCATGACGATTGGTGTTTGAGTTTTCTGCTCTAAAGCATGGCGCTACTTCAAATACTTTTTCGTATCCTGATGCAATTGCCATTTGCTTATAAAATTGTGGTGATTGAGCAAGATATGCTTTATTTCCAAAATAATCTACTTCAAATACTTCACTTCCTGATTCACTAGCTGCTCCAATTAGTTTTGGAGTATGTATTTCGGTAAAATCATTATCATATAAATACTGTCTCATAGCTCTTACAAACTCTGTTTGAATCTTAAAAATATAAAAATTATCATCATTTCTTAAATCGATAAAACGATTATCCATTCTAGTATCAATGTTTGCGGCCATCTTATCAGTAATACTAATTGGAAGTTCTGGTGCCGATTTACTAGTTACTTCTATTTTACTTGGAATAAGTTCCATACCACCCATCTTAACTTTTTCATTTTCTTTTATTACACCAGTTACTTTAATGGTTGATTCGTTTGTTAAATTATTAACTACTTCTACCATTTCTTTATTTTTTTCATCACTTTTTTCAATTGTTATTTGAATTCTTTTACATTCAATTCTAAGTACGATAAATTGTACCCATTGTAAATTTCTTACTTTCTCAGCAAAACCTTGTAATGTAACTTCTTTATTAATCATTTTTCTATAATCTATCATTTTTTATTCTCCTTTTCTTGTTTTTCTATAAAGTCATCGATGAACGAATCATAATAATCTTTTTTATCTTCTTTTATATAATCATATTCTTTATTTAAAAATAGTACATCATTTAACATTTTAATTTGTTTTTCACTAGTTTTATTTTTGGGGTTTAAAAATGATCTTTTAGGATAAATAATTATTGGTTTTCTATCTACATCCATCGAATGACTATAATACAAAAAGCCTAACTTACGCATTAAGTATTTATGTGCGTTACCATAATTTAACTCATCGTTTAATATCTTATTAGCTTCTTTTTTATCTTTAGCAGTCTCTCTTAAATGCATTAAGTACTCTTCTGCCCACTCGTTATGAGTTGGCTTATGTTCGTATTTTAAACTAACCATGTAAAAAGCACCATCTTTATCGATATAACCACAATAATCTTTTGCGATTACTGGATCATGTGTAGGGGTAAAATTATATTTTACCATTTTCTTGTTTTTCATTATTAATCAGCATCCTTATGGTCATAATTATCTATGTTTAAATCCATATCATATAAATCATTTATGTTTTCTTCTAAGTAATATATTAAGGCATCTACTGATATTACGTCTTCTTCTTTAGTTTTAGTGTTTTTAATTCTTACTTCGTTTTTCTTTAAATCCTCATCGTTTAAAACGATTATAAACCTACTATTTAGTCTATCTGCTTGTTTAAAACCTGCTTTTAAACTTCTATTTAAATAATCTGTTTCAACGATAAAGCCACTTTTTCTTAAGTCATTTAGTAAGTACGCAGCATATTTTTTTTCATCATCACTTACGTATAACAAGAATAAATCAACTTTATCATTTATTGGAAGTTCTACTTCTTCCATCTCTAGTGCAAGCATTAATCTATCTAGGCCTGAAGCAAAACCGATAGCGGGCGTTTTAGGGCCATCTAATTCTTCTACTAAAGCATTATAACGTCCTCCGCCTCCAATTACGTTTTGAGCGCCAAAACCTTCTATTTTAGCTTCTATTTCAAATACCGTGTGATTATAATAATCAAGACCTCTAACCACTTTAGGATCAACTTCAAAATTAACGCCCATAACACTTAAGTATTCTTTTACTTTTTCAAATCTTTCTTTAGATTCTTCATTTAGATAATCAATCGTTTTTGGAGCACTTTTCATAACGTCTTTATCTTGATCTACTTTACAATCCAATATTCTAAGTGGGTTCTTTTCTAGTCTTTCCTTGCAATCAGAACATAACTCGTTTATGTGAGGTTTAAAGTGTTTAACTAATGCTTCTCTATAGTTGTTTCTTGACTTATCATCTCCTAAAGAATTTATGTTTACTTTTATTTCTTTAAGTCCTAATGCCTTATAAATATTAACTGCAAGAGAAATTACCTCAGCATCTGAAAGTGGATCATCACTTCCAATTACCTCATAACCAAACTGAGTAAACTCTCTATATCTTCCAGCTTGCGGTCTTTCATAACGATACATTGGCATGTTGTAATAAAGTTTAACTGGCTGACTTGACAAACCATACATTTTATTTTCAATATAACATCTTACAACCCCTGCAGTGCCTTCTGGCCTAAGCGTCATTTTACGTCCACCGCGATCAGTAAAATCATAAGTTTCTTTTGTTACAATGTCAGATGCATCACCAACACTTCTGTGAAATAACTCGCTTGATTCAAATACTGGAACGCGTATAAAAGTATAATTATATTTTTCCATTATATCATCAATTACCTTTGATACATATTGCCAGCGTTTAGCCTCGATTCCATAAATATCTTTTGTTCCTTTTGGTTTTGTTATCATTATAAGCCTCCTAAATCATAAAAAGAGCCCTTAAGGTATAGGGGTGAACAAAAGTCCACGGTGCCACCCTATTTCACTTTTAGTGCTCTTTATTTCAATTATTTAATTGTCTATAGTTTTATTTATATTGTAAGCTGTCACTTTCTTACTAAAACTAAATATATTTTATTATATTTTTTATAATTAGTCAATTTAATCTTTGAAAAAATAGTGTCTATATGTTATATTTACCATTTTTAAATATCAATACTTTTCCTTTGTTAGTTTCTGCTTCTATACTTGTTTTATTAGTACCAAAAACTATGTCAACATGGTTTTTAGAAGGATTTATCCCATTTTTTAATAATTCTTCTTCATTCATAAGGCTTCCGTTTAAAACGCATCCTATCATACCGGAACCTATTCCGACATGGCATCCTGCGTTTTCATCTAGCGTAGTTTGATTGTACACCAAATTAGTTTTAGCAACCGGAGAGTCTTTTTCTACGATTGCAACTTCTCCTAGATATGACATATACTTATTTGACTCAAATAAGCCGTCTAATAATTCTTTTCCTTCTTTAGCATCATAATTAATTATTTTACCATCTTTAAATTGTAAGAAAAAATCATCAACCATTTTCCCATTAATAGATAAAGGTCTTGAATTACGTATTATACCATTAGTACTCCACATGTTTGGATTAGTAAAATTCTCGTAACTAGGAATGTTTGGAATAAAGTTATCTCCAAGTTTATTTACGTTTGACCAAAAAGTATTGTTTGTTAATTCAACCTTAAAATCAGTACCTAATTCAGATGTATAATGGAGGCGTTTTATTTCTAAGTCATTTAACTTTTCTAACGTTATCAAGCTATTTTTTAAAAAGATATCCCAGTTTTTTATCACGTTATCATCTATCATACAAGCATCGCAAATTTTTAAAAATAGTTTTTCATAAGCGTTTTTATCAGTTGGAAATAATTGTTTAGCCCAAACTTCATTTGGTACTGGCGCAAAACACCATGGTATGTCAAACGCTAATTGTCTTTTCTTATAATAAGCCCTAGTTAATTTATCTACGTTTGCCGCTTTTGCTAAGCCCTTACTATCTACATCATTCATTAAGCATGGAACAAAGGTTCTTAAAACTATAAAACTAGCATTTTTATGCGCGTAATAATCCCATATACTTTTATTAAAAAAGGGATGTTTTTCTATGTCCTTAATATTAATTTTCTTAAGTATATCATGCATTTCATTTATTTGTTCATTATATAAATACACGTCTTTTATTCCCATTTTCTTAGCCTTTAAAGCAACTTCATTAGCAAAATCAGCCGTATAATCATTAAAGCTTATAAATAAAGAGTTAGATTTATTAAAATTTACGCCTCTTTTTAATAAAAGTTCTATGTATTTTTCCTTTAAATGATTAATGTTTGCCATAATGAATCTCCTTGCTATTTATTTTAACATATTTTATTAAGAGGTAAGAGAAAAAAACGGGAATATTTTCCCGCTTATGTTTTTATAATTTTAAGATATTTTTCTAAAATATTAATAATTATATACGGATATTTTTTCTTTATCTTCTATTACAATGATTGTTACAACAAAATAAATCTATTATAAGCTTTATTATACAAAAGATTATGAATATCGGAATGAAAATAATGAATATTGGTATAAATATAATAAATAATATTAAATAAAGAAAAAACATTTATCACCACCCCTATAATAGTAGATGATGAATAAATGTTTTTAAATAATTTAGTAATACTAATAATTTTAAGGTTTTATCGGAAGCCTCCGCCACCGCCTCCGCCGCCGAAGGAACCTCCTCCTCCACCTCCAGAAGAGAAGCCACCGCCACCGGATGAGTAGCTTTGTGCTCTTTGTCTTGATGATATTGCAGCATGCATTGATGAGTGTGCAATAGAATTTATTATTAAGAAATCTGTAAAGCTGCATCCCACCTCATTATAAGCATCCTGTATTAACTCAGGATATAATTTTTCAAACTGTTTAGCAACTTTATCCGCAATACCAAGTATTTGAGCATATATCAAATAATACTCCCACATGTTTACTTCAATTGCTGTTTTATCATCAATTCTAGAAAAGTCTTCTAAAAAGTTTTTAAGCCCTTTTAATTTTATACCTTCTTCTTTCATGGAAGGATCAACTTTTAAAACCTTTGTTTTAAATAAGTTGTCTTTTTTAGTTTCGGTTATTTTTCCTTCAATAATTAATTTATCAGTTTCACTATCAATTACTTTATCAAACCATTTTAGAATTTTATTATAATTTTTCTTACACCATTTTTCAAATTCTTTTGATTCTAATACATCATCTTTGGAAGCCTCAGCCATCATTTGATGAAGTTCTAATTCTAAAGGATTATCAGATGTAAAAGTATCGGATTTAAGCACGATTGCAGATTCTTCTTTTTTTACAATTAAACCAGCCTGTACTTTTTTTACTTCTATTTTATGTTCTAATAACCATTTTAAAAGGATGGCTCCTAAAAAGTCCGTTTTATTTTTATTTAAATTATAACACTGTGCTATCCAAAACGTTTTATAAATATCCTTGCCAAACGGAATATCACGGTAATTTGGAACGTCTTTTGATAGCTTTCTTCCATCTTTACCAAAATCAAATAAACGTGTTCCAACGGTATTACCAGCCTTTTTAGCACTGCTTACTATTGTGTAAATAACAACTCCCCAAATTCCAATCGTAAATAAAACCGGTAAAAAGTCTAGAATTTTTTGCCAAAAAGGTTCTTTATACTTTGTTGCACCTTCCTGGGCCATATCTAAATAATAATCAAAATCCTCATTTAACGCATTTGAAGTATTAAAGGTTCCTTTATCAAACTTAACAAGTATCGTCATGTATTCATCGGATTCAAGCGTTCCTTCTGAATTCATCTCAATGTAACCATCATAAACGTATGCCGTGCCACCGGAATTACCAAATCCCCATACGTCTAAATCCTGACTAAAATAATCATCAGCATATATCTTTATATGAACGTTACCAGGCTTTGATGATAACTCAAATGGAATTAAGGTCCAATATACCATATCTGCATCATTTAAAGATGCAACAAATCCTTCAATATCATAAGTTAAAACGTAAGTGTGATTTCCATATCCACTTATACCCCAGCATAACTCTAAGCCGTTATATAAATAATTTATACCGTTTTTATATGCTTTTTCACTAAATGATGCGTTTGTGTTCCAATAATCATTATAAGTATATGTTTGTCCATTTTCACTTACTTTAAAATTTGTTATTTTAGCATTTCCAATGTTATAGTATGGCTTATATCCTTCCGTTCCTTGGTTTAAATTAGCACGCCAAGTTTCCGTTACGTGAGCCGTACCATTATCATCTAGGTATATATCCATGTCAATACTTGAAATGGAGTTTGCCTTTACAATAAGTGGAAATACAAACATTAATAAAGCAAATGATATAACTTTAAATACACTCTTCATCTTCTTCCTCCATATTTAAAAAAGTCTACTAATAAAGTAGACTAAAATTTTACTTCAACGTTTTTTCTTTCTTCTTCAGTTGCTTCGAAGAAAGCCTCAGGTTTAAAGCCAAACATTTTTGCTACTATATTAGATGGAAACATCTCAAGTTTATTTTGATAAGTTAAAACCGTATCATTATAAAATTGACGTGCAAAACGAATTTTTTCCTCTACTTCATTTAATTTGTTTTGTAAGTCCATGAAGTTTTGGTTTGCCTTTAAATCAGGATAGTTTTCTGCTAGTGCAAATAAACGTCCTAAAGCCTCGGTTACTTCTCCTGCAGCCTTCATTTCCTCTTCGTTTGTTTGTGCGTTTACCGCCTTGTTTCTAGCTGTTATTACCGCATCTAAAGTTGTTTTTTCATGCTTAGCATAACCTTTTACCGTTTCAACTAAGTTAGGTATTAAATCATTTCTGTTTTTTAACACAACGTCTATTTGAGACCAAGAATCTTTAACTTTGTTTCTTAAATCTACTAAAGAGTTGTATGTTGCAATAAAATAAACAACAAGTAAAAATATGATAACTCCAACTATTATTAATGCTATCGTCATCTTTTATCCTCCTTTTCTATTCTAATTATATCTTATTAATTTATAAAAATAAAGTGTTTAATAAAAAAACAGAAATTATTTACATAAAATAATAGATAGCGTAATTAAAAATCGCTGCTATCTATTATAATCGTAACTGGTCCATCATTTTCTATATTAACTTGCATATCCGCACCAAAGATGCCTTCTTCTACTTTTACGTTTTCTTCTTTTAATTTTTCATTAAAATAATCATATAAATTTTTTGCATCACTGTAATTTAAAGAATCTGTAAAAGAAGGTCTTCTTCCATTTAATTTGGCATATAAAGTAAACTGTGAAATAGATAAAATACTTCCGCTTACATCTTTTAAAGATAAATTAAGTTTATCATTACTATCTGAAAAAATTCTTAAATTAACGATTTTATTAACCATTTTATCTACTATGGTTTTATCATCACCATTAGTAAAAGCCGTAAGTAAAACAAAACCAAAATCGATTTTTCCTGACGTTTTACCATCTACTTTAACATTTGATTTTTTACTTCTTTGAACAATTACTCTCATTATTTATTACCTCTTTGTGCATCTGTTACATTTGGTATTTGTTTAATTACACTTATGTATTTATCAAGCATTTCTTTATCATCTACTAATATGTTTAGATCATAAACGTTATAATCAACGTTACTAATGGTGTTAACGCTTTTAACACCGATGTTCATGGCACTTGTTTTAGAAATTATGTCTAAAAGTAAGTTGTCTTTTTTCTCTGCGTATATAAGTACGTTAGTTACGTATTTTTTCTTTGCGTTTTCATTCCAAGTTACGTTTATTATTCTTTCGTCTTGATCAACTATGTTGTGACAATTTTTTCTATGAATGGTAATTCCGTTTCCTTTAGAAATATATCCAACAACATCATCTCCCTTAACAGGAGTGCAGCATCCACCAAATGATACTTTTAAGTCAGTCATCCCATCGATTATTATGTCTCCCGTTGCATCCATTATAGGTGATTGATACTTAAGCGTTTTCTCTAAGATTTTCTTTTCATCTTCTTTTTCATTTAGAATGGTTTTAATAACTTGGGTTGGGTTATATTTACCTATTCCAATTTCATAATATAAATCATTTTCATTGTTTAAACCAAGTTCATCTAAAGCTATTTGCATCTTTTTATCATCTAAGATATCATTAGTAGATAATTTTTTTCTTCTAATTGTTTTAATAAGCATTTCTTTTCCGTTTGCAATCGTTTCATCTTTATCTATTTTGCTAAAGAATGCCTTAATTTTATTTTTAGCACTGGTTGTAAAAGCAATGTTAATCCACTCTTTAGAAGGTCCTTTACTATTTTTATTAGTGTTTATTTTAACTATGTCACCATCTTTTAATTTATAATCAAGTGGAACAATATTATTATTTACGATTGCTCCTACCATCTGATGACCTACGCTTGTATGAACACGGTAAGCAAAATCTATTGGGGTTGAACCAATCGGGAACTCAAATACATCACCTTTTGGAGTGTATACGTATATGTTATCTGAGTTAAACACCTCGTTTTTAACGGTGTTAACAAACTCTTCTCCTTCTACTTGTTGTTCGTTTAACTCTATTACCGTTCTAAACTGTTTTAGTTTTTCTTCCATAGCATTTTGCCTATTTATGCCATGTTCCTTGTAAGACCAGTGTGATGCAAAACCATACTCGGCAACCCTATCCATTTCATAAGTTCTTATCTGTATTTCAAAAAGTTTGCCATCAACTCCAAATACGGTTGTGTGTAAAGATTGGTATCCATTAGCCTTAGGACGTGCTATATAATCTTTAAACCTTCTTGGAACCGGTTTATACTTAGCATGAATTAAACCTAATGCCAAATAGCACTCAGCTTCCGTATTAACCAAGTATCTTAAGGCTAAAATATCATAAATCTCATTAAAGTTTTTACCCTTTTGTAATTTATTATAAATACTATAAACGCTTTTTGATCTTCCCTTCATCTCGTGTGGAATGTTATTATCAGTAAGTATTTTAGAAACACTTTCCATCATCTTATCAACTGATTTATCAAGTTCACCTCTTGACTGGCTTAGCTTTTCTAAAATATCGTTATAAACATCTGGCTTCCAGTACTTTAAGCAAAGATCTTCTAACTCGCTTTTTATGTGGTTAATACCTAAACGATGGGCAATCGGTGCTAAAATCTCCAAGGTTTCCTTTGCCTTTTCTTTTCTTTTCTTTTCAGGTATTGCCCAAAGCGTTCTCATGTTATGAAGACGATCTGCTATTTTCAAAATAATTATTCTAACGTCGCCAGAAAGTCCAACTAATATCTTTTTGTGATAAGAAATTAGCGCCTCATTATCAGCGGATAAAGAAAGTTTGTTTATCTTAGATATTCCGTCTACAAGCGTTTTAATATCTTCTCCAAACTCTTTTTCAATGTCTTCTATTTTTACGTTAGCAAAATTAATGACATCATGCAATAGTGCTGTTGCAAGTGTTTGACTATCTGCGTATATCTCGGTTAGAATCATCGCAACGTTTAAAGGATGAAGTATGTATGCATCACCAGTTAATCTAAGTTGGCCTGCATGTGCTTTATTGGCAAATAAGTATGCTTTTTTAATCAACTCTATTTCATCTTCACCCTTAATATAAGTTTTTGCTTTATTTATTAAATCATCAATCGTGTAAGCCTTTTCTTCTGGCTCCATTTACATCACCTTTTTCTATTTATGTTTAGCTTTCTTTTTCTTCTTTTTTGGTTTATTTACTTTTTCATCACTTATTTTAACATCAATTACCTTAGTATTTTTATTATCTTTTAGTTTTCTAGATTCTATCAAATACCATAACTCGCCTGCTAATATTGCAGAAGAATAACACCCTGCTACAAGTCCAAACATTAACGCTAAGTTAAATGGTAAGATGCCACTTGTTCCTAACACGATAAGGCAAATAACTGGTATCATGGTAGTAATTGTTGTATATAAACTTCTTGTAAAAGTATCAGAAATACTTTCGTTTACAATTAATTTTAAATCTTCTTTGGTTTTTATAGAACTCGTTTTCTTAAGGTTTTCTCTTATCCTATCAAAGACAACGATCGTATTATTAATTGAATAACCAATAATCGTAAGTATTGCTGCTATAAAAATTACGTTTACTTCTATTTTAAATATAGAAAATAGTATCATAACAACAAGTACGTCATGCACTAAAGCTACGATTGATGAAATTGCGTAACTAAATTTAAACCTTATTGAAATATATACAATTATTGCAATGGCTGCGATTATAACTGAGTAAAACGCGTTTTTAATTAAGTCTTGTTTAACTACGTTTGTAACAACGTTAATCTCTGTTTTAGCATCATACTTCTCATCAAAATAATTATTTACTTTGTTAATTCCCTTTTCTTTTAACTCGGTATTTAACCTTACGTATATTTGATTATTATCCTGCTTTTCAATAGAAACTATATCATAACCTAATTTATCAAAGTCTTTTTCAACTTTTTTAACGGTTAGGTTATCAGCTTCTATCGTAACGTCTGATCCAGCCCTAAAATCAATACCTAAATTAAGGCCGTTAATAATTAAGTAAATAACTCCAAACACAAGATAAATACCAGTTATTATAAAGCATTTTTTAAGTATCTTAATTGCGTTTATTTTTATTTTACGTCTTGGTTTACCATTTTTTAAATATCTTACAAATGAGTTAGGTTTATTGTCAAAAACTTTAGTTTTAACAAATGAACCTAAAATAACACGGTTAATAAATACCATTATAAACATCGTTGCAAAAATAGTAATCATTAACATTGTTGCAAAACCTTTAACCGAGCTTTCACCAAAGATAAATAGTATTATCGCAACGATTAAAGTAGTTACGTTAGCATCAAATATAGAAGTCCAAGACTCACTATTACCATATTTAAATGCTTCTTTAAGACTTAAACCTTGTTCTAGTCCTTCTTTTATTCTTTCGTTTGTAATAACACATGAATCAACGGCCATACCAATACCTAGCACTAAAGCTGCGATTGAAGGAAGTGATAAAACGCCACCGATTAACCAGAAAATACCCATAACTAAAAGCATGTATAACAAAAGACTTATGCCAGATATGAAGCCTGAGAATTTATAAAGAATACTCATAAATAATATTACAAGAAGCATTCCAATAATACCTGCTATAAACGTTTTTACTAAAACGTTAGTTCCGTATTGAGCGTTAACGTTTTGACTAGATACCTCAGTTAACTTAGTTGATATAGAACCAGCATTTATACTAGTTGCTAAGCTTTCTGCTTCTTCTTTATCAAAATTGCCAGTTATTATAACATCTGAAGAAAATCCTTGTGATACCGTTGCCGCAGATAAACACATGCTGTCTTCCTGGCCACATGTTTCACCATCTTTATCATATGAGTTAACACCTTGCTCAAAGTTATACCAAATAACCATTAAATTCTCACCAGTTGTTTTCTGACTGATTTCAGTTGTTGCCTCTAAGAATTTTTCCTTGTCAGAAACTTCTAATGCGATTGCAGGATTACCCTCTTCATCATATGATAATCTTGCTCCACTAATTACACTTGCATCCATAAGCAAATTATCATCAACATCTCTAAATGATACGTTAGCTACGTTTGATAATGCTTCTCTTGCACCTTCAATATCGGTTATACCAGCAAGCTTTACCCTTATTCGATCATTACCTTCGATCGTTATTTCAGGTTCTGAAACACCAAGTGAATCAACGTTTCTTTTTAAAACGTCATAAGTGCTGTTTAAATCATCCGAGGCAAGTTTTTTACCATCGGTTCTATCCACTTGATATAAAACTTCAAATCCACCTTTAAGATCCAAACCAAACTTCATATCATTCAAAAGTGGTATGTAAACTAAACTAAATAAGATAATAACAACAAAAAATATTACTATTCTTTTTACAAATTTCTTTTTCATAAATACCTCACCTTTTAATAAATTTAATTCTTATATAATTGTTTCTAACATTTTATATTATATAACAGATAACATCTAAAAGCAAAGATAAAATATCTAACTTTATAAAATTAGGTAAAAATTAACTTTAGATGACCATATAATTTATTATGATTAAGTTTAAAAATAATTTATTAATAAAAAACATTATAATTCTTTTAGTATCAGGTGCAATTGCTAAAGTACTCGGAATGATAGGTAAAATAATATATACAAGAATAGCAGGCGTAAACGTTGTTTCTTTATATACTTTAATCACACCAACGCTCATGCTTATAATAAGTATTACTCAGTTTAGCTTTCCAATATCAATAAGTAAAATAAGTGCCGAGGAAAAATACAAGAACAAAGACATATTAAAAAACGCCATTGCAATTGGTTTTATAATTGATGCTTTTTTAATAATACTTGTTTTAATATCAGCATCATTTATCGCTAGTATGCTTCATAACAAAGCCTTAACACCCGCTATTTTATCAGTTTCGGTTATAATTCCATTTATTACCATATCGAGCATTCAAAGAGGTTTTTTACATGGAAAAGAAAACATGGCACCAGCATCTATTACAAACATAACAGAAGAAATAGTAAAAGTGCTTTTAATTGTTTTGTTTCTTCCTTTTGCTATTGCAAAATCAGATATAACGGCCGTTATTTTTATTATATTATTTAACGTTATAACCGAAATAACAAGTATCATAATAATGCAAAAAGCCATTAATAAAAAATATATTAATGATAATATAAAATCATCATTAAACAAAGAATTAATAAAAGAAATACTAAGCATATCAGCACCAACCACACTAGTTAGACTAATATCATCAGTAGGTTTTTTCTTAGAGCCAATAATTCTTACATCAACTCTTTTACAAACCGGTTTTTCATCTAATTATATAACACTAGAATATGGCGTTATTAATTCTTACATAATTCCACTTTTATCTATTCCAACGTTTTTTTCAGGTTCAATAGCATCCGCTTTACTTCCTAACATAACCAAATTATACACCCATCAAAAATATAAAGAATTTAACAAAAAATTATTAAAACTTCTACTACTTTCTATTTTAGTTGGTTTTATATGTTTAAGCGTTATTCTATTGTTTCCAGAAGAATTACTCATTTTAATATATAACATCAATTTTGGAGTTCACTACATTTATTTAATTGGACCATTCTTTTTGTTACTATATATACAACCTACTTTATCAGTAGCTTTACAGGCAATGGGAAAAACAAATAAATTATTTTTAACATCAACTGTTTCAATGATATTAAAATACAGTGTTTTATATATCTTTGGAAAACTAGGTTTTGGAATGAACGCACTTATTTTTTCTATAATAACCGGAATCATAGTTACTACGTCATTAGTTATTTTTATAGTTTTAAAAGAAATAAATAAAAAAATCTAAATCTTTTACTTTGATTTAGATTTCTTTTTCTTTTCTTTATCATCTATTTTTACCGTAAACGTAATTATATTACAAATAATTAATATAATATATGAGTAATACGATATGTCTTTTATAACGATTTGCAAAATTAGTAGTACTAGCGCAAAAACATCTAAAATTATCATTAACGTTTTAAGCACTTTCATAGTCTTTTTTCTTCTTAATAGTTCATCTTCATTTACCGTTACTTCTTTTTTCATAATTATTCTCCATTACTATTATCATTGTCATTCTTTAAAGTACAATTAAATCCCTTATTGGTGTATGCATCCTCTAAGGTTTCTGCCGTATCACCCTTGCTTGGTTTAACGTATAAAATCGTTTGTCCATCAACAATTGTTAACTCATCAAAACCATTTTTACTATAATCGGTCTCTACGTTAAAAGTAAAACCCTCACCATTACTTTCAAAACTAACTACGTTACCGGCCGCGGATGCATTGTTTATGAAAAATGTTTCATACTGACTTTTTAAATCATCAATTACCGCTGATGAATTGTTATTTGAATTAGATATTACAACATAATTAAAATTAGTAGTTGTAATTTGCGAATTCTCATAATTAGCAGTATAAGTTACATCTTGACTTTCTGCGTCAGACTTAGATGAATAAGTGCAAGATAACGTTCCGTAATCACCTTGTACTTTTTTTGTGGTTGTGGTATTACTTGGTTCAACATCAGTTGTTGTTCTACCAAGATTTGATTTATTATTTATATAATAAAGTAACAAAAGTATGATAATCGCTAAGATAACTCCCAAAATGGTATAATTAGGCTTTTTACTAGACATTAAAACCTCTTTATTAGTTATCGGATCTATTACGACCGTGTTATTTATCGCTCCATCATATAAATCATCCAAGTTAATTTCCCTTGTAACATAGTCTTTATCATCATCCATGTTATCATTATTATCATCCATTTGTTTTAACTTTTCATCTTCATTAACTTCTTCTTTTTTTTCTTCTTCAACTTTTTTTTCTTCATTTATGTTATCTTTTTCATCATTCACTTTTGTTACCCTCCTTATAATATATAATATCATAATATTTTAAAATAAAAAATATTAATTACTTTTTTTGCCAATTTTTTCACCGCATTTTACGCATGTTTCAAAACCGTTTTTTGAATTTTTTAAAATGTCATTATCTATTTTTACTGTTTTATCTTTTAGTAAAATTATAATCGTTGATCCTCCGTACATAAAATAACCTTTTTCCATTCCTTTTTTTACATAACCTTTCTTTATGTTGTTTTTTATTTTACCTACTAATAGTGCTCCTACTTCAATATACATCACATCACTAAAGTTTTTTGTCTTAATATAAGTACACTCTCTTTGATTTTCTTTAAAGACTTTAAAATTATCATATGAAATCGGATTAACTGAGTGAAATAAACCATCTATTTTATAATTATCCATTATCTTTCCATCATCAATAAATACATAGCGATGAAAATCTTCTGGTGAAAGTCTAAAAACAAGTGCATAGCCATTAGTAAAAAGGCTTGATAAACGTTTGTTTTTTAAAACCGAATTAATACTATAAAAACTATTTTTAACCTTAAAAACCAAGTCCTTTGATATTTTGTGCACGGTTAATTTACCATCACACGGACTTATTAAATGATCCATTTTTTTATCTACTATTCTTTTTCCTTTTTTTACTTTTCTTATAAAAAAGTCATTAAATGATTCATAGTTTTTATTTTCATAATCATCCATGTTTATATTATGCTTCTTTATAAATGGTTTAATAAGTATTTTTGATATTTTTAAATCAAGAAAACGTCCTGTTAGTGAAGATATCATATTACTTTTAACAATTGGTTTTAAAATTATTCTTCCAGCCTTGGTGTTATATAAAAACGATAATCCAGCATTTGGATTATCATTACAAACTTTTCTTTTCATTATTTAATTGCCGCCAGAATAATCGCGATTTCTATCGCCGCTAAAATAGAACATATAACATACCATAATCCGGCTGGTTTTTTTATTTTTATATTTAAAACAAATAGTATTGCACTTGCAAGCATAACAAGTGGATATGCTTTTATGAAAATTGCATCACTAAGGAAAATTAATATATTATAAGTAAATGGTAAAATAATCGCAATGCTAGTTACAGGAAGTCCGTGATAATACGTTACGTTTTCTTTCTTTTTCTTAGAAAACAAGCTTTTTTCTTCAGTTAAAACGTTAAAGTAAGCAAGTCTTATAACCGCTGCTAAAATGTATATTACGTATATTACAATGTTTATTTTGCTGGTAAAACCCATGCAAATTCCAATTATTACTGGAAAAACACCAAATGATACCGTATCAACTAAAGAATCTATTTGAATACCAAACTTCTTTTCCTCATCAGTTCTTTTGCAAGCTCTTGCAACAGTACCATCAAACATGTCACAAACCCCCGATAAAACAAGACACATAATTGATGCAGGAATAAAACCTTTAAAGGCAAAAACCATGCCAACCACTGCAAAAGCAAGACCAATGTAAGTTAAAATAACTGATGCACCATAAAAACCTATAAACATCTCTATCTACTCCTTATTACTATATCGTATGCTCTAATTATACCATAATTAAAAATTTATAGAAACAAAAAGAAGACATTAATCTTCCTTTTTTTCATTTGTGTTTTTTGAATCAGGTTTCATAAGTGGGAATAACACAACGTCCCTTATAGATGGTTGATCATATATTAACATCATAAGTCTGTCTATTCCAAAACCTAAACCAGAAATCGGAGGCATACCTTGTTCCATGGCAAGCATGAATCCCTCATCTAGATCCATCGTCTCATCATCACCTTGAGCCTTAGCCTTTAACTGATCTTCAAAGGTTTTTCTTTGTGTAATTGGATTAACAAGCTCTGAGTATGCTTTACATAGTTCGCATCCACAAGCAACAACTTGGAATACATCAATTAATCTATCATCATTATCATTTCTTCTTGCAAGTGGAATAAGCATTGCTGGATAATTATACATGATGGTAGGCTGAACTATGTTTTCTCTTATTTTCTTTTTATATACAAAATCAACTATTTGACTTACTGATTTATAATCTTCTAAATCTTCATAAGAAAATAACTTACGCTCTACTATCTTATCTTTTAACTCTTTCGGATCTTCTACGTCTAAAAAGTCAAAACCAAAAATCTTTTTCATTTCTTCAGTATAATTAATCTTATCCCAATCATCTTTTCCAAAATCAAGGGTTACACCTTGATACTCTACTTTCGTAGTACCTAACAATTCCATTAATAAAGATTTTATAAAGTCCTGATAAAACCTCATGTTATCTTCAAAGTTCCAGTAAGATGCATACCACTCTACCTGAGTAAATTCTTGTAAGTGTTGTGGATCCATTCCTTCGTTTCTAAAACACTTAGCAACTTCATAAACACGATCATATCCCGCTGCGATACACTGTTTTAAATAAGTTTCAGGTGCGATTCTTAAATTACAGTCTAAATCAAGTGCGTTATGATGTGTGTAAAAAGGTTTTGCAGCAGCACCACAAACAGCCGTTTGTAAAATAGGTGTTTCAACTTCTAAAAATCCATGTTCGTTTAAATACTTATGAATAAAAGCATATAACTTACTTCTTCCTAAAAATACTCTTCTTGATTCTTCGTTAGTAATTAAATCAACATATCTTTGTCTATACTTTAACTCCGTATCAACAAGCCCGTGAAACTTCTCAGGTAAAGGTCTTAATGCTTTTCCTAAGAAAGTAAACGAATGAACTCTTAAGGTTTTTTCACCAGTTTGAGTTGTAAATACCTCACCTTCTGCACCAATAAAATCACCGGTATCAATTTGTTTTTTAAAAAATGTGTATTTTTCTTCACCTAAAAGATCTATTTTAAACTCAAGCTGCATGTCACCTTCTAAATCACGGATTTTAGCAAAACTTAATTTTCCCATCTTTCTCATGAAAATAAGTCTACCAGCTAGTTTTACGTCTTTTACTCCGTCTTCTAATACCTTAGCTTCTTTTAGTGTATGCGTTCTTTTAAAACTATCAGGATAAGGATTACATACTTTCTTTATTTCATCTAACTTTTCTCTTCTTACTATTTCTTGCTCAGTTAATTCTCTCACTTAAATTCACTCCCTTGCATTTAATTATATCATAATTATTAAAATAATAAAGCTTTTATTTACTTGGCGTACATTTATAACCTTCATCTTCTAAATTAGATATTAAAGAACTATAAGTTAATTTAGAATCTATCTTAAAATAACTAATTGGCATTAAATCCTGATTAATATCATCAACCTTATCAAAATTAATAAGTTCAAAATCCAAATATCCATTTACTTTAAAATGATCATCACTTACCTCATAAACGTAAGTGAACCCTGGCATACCATTAGAATTAATAACCGCAAGTAATTTTTCATCTTTTACATAATTAATTTGTGGCTTAAACTCATCGGTCAAAGCCTTGTAATTATAATCAGATTCAACGTATAAAATTTTATCCTTCTTATAAGTTATTTTATATTCATCAGTGTATTCATAACCTACGTCCTTCGCACTTTGAGAACAAACCGTAACCTTACTTACTCCAAAAACGTAATTTACCAAAACATAAATCAAAACAAAACCAATTAAAAATCCAACTACAAAATAAATTATAATTCTCTTTAATGAGAAAAAGTTTTTACTAGTTTTTTCTTTAGATTGATCAGACTTAGCATTATCTAATGCCGGGTTGATATTTATATTGTTTTTAGAGGATTCATTAAATTCTTGTACTTTATTATTTACTATATTATTATCATTATTAATAGTATTTTGATTAAAGGCAGCATTTATATCATTAACATCATATTGAAAATCAGGAAAAAACGCTTGGTCTTGATTATTAATTTCATTATTGCCTAAATTAGAAGCGTTAAATTCATTATTAACATAAGGGGAAAAACCATTATTTTCATTATTTAAGCTGTCATTGTTATTACTATTTAAAGTATTATTATTTATGTTATTACCATTTAAAGTATTATTAGTTGTATTAAAAGTATTATTATTACTTAAAGCGTTATTGGTATTATTAAAAACATCATTATTATTAAATGCGTTATTAGAATTATTTAAAACATCATTACTATTAAATGCATTATTAGTACTATTAAAAGCATCATTATTACTTAAAGCGTTATTATTAGAATTATCTAAAACATCATTATTTAAAAAACTATTATTGCTTCCATTTAAATCATTATTATAAATTATATTTTCATTTTTATCTGATATTTTATTATAGGGCATATCTTTAGGTACATCAGATAAATCATTAATATTTTTGTTTTCAACCTTTTTAAAATCAGCATCTACGTAATTACTAACTAGTTTAATGCTTTCTTGATCATTATCTTCTTTTTTTATATTACTATTAGGTACGTCTATTTCTATAGAATCAGAACCAAAAATATCATCTAACGCGTTTTTTAAATCCCTATCTTTATTGTTCATAATACCCCTTCCTCATACTTATATAGTATAACATAACAAGCGTTTTTCATCAATAAAAAGACATTTTATAAGATACAATGCTTAATCATGAATTATGTAAAAAGACATTAACGTTTTTAATATTAATGTCTTTTAAAATATTATTTAAGTATCTTGTTAATTTTCCTTAATTCGTTTTCATATTTTTTTATACTATCATCTACGTATTTTTTTCCGCCAGAAAAAATAGGCTCAAAATCAATATAATCATTTTCTTTTGTTATTGAAATAAGATAATTTAAAAACGTTTTCATATCGACTTTAGAATCATACTTGTTTTCTTTTACATCAATTATTATTAATGATAACCTTAATATTTCATCAGTAAGTGTTTTGTTTAACTCTAAGATATCGTAATCCAAGGCATTTTTAAATTCTATCAAAGCTGATATAATTAAAGCCCTATAATACTCCATACAAAGTGAATTAAAAACTTCTAAATCACCTTTTTTACTTTCCGCTAGCTCATTTATTTTTTTAATCATTTTATTATACTCTAATAAATCAGTATCTAATTTCTCTTTCATCTTTTCATATTGATATAAATTCATAGTAAACCTTCTTTCGTTTAGTTATACTATCATATTTATAAATAGAATTCAACACTTCTTTTACTTATTTACCTCATCCTTTTTTATTATATAAAGTTCACCATTTTTACTAAATGCGTAAAAAACATCCGAAACTTTAATTTTTTTATCTACCAATATGTCAAGTAACCATTTCTTTGTTTTGTTTATACTATACAAATTATCAAATTCTACTTCTCCATCTACTATAACTGGAAGTGGATATGTTTTTTTATCTTTGTCATCTTTTTTAAAGACTGATAATTTACCATTTATCTCTAAAATAGCGTAATCAACTTCATCTAGTGATCTTACGTCTTTTTCTCTTAACTGAAGCAAAAGATCATCAAGGGTGTATCTTTGCTCCACCATGTTTTTAAAATTAACGATTCCCTTTTTTATTATTACAACGGGTCGTCCATCAATAAACCTTCTAAATTTAGAACTTTTAAGAGATACTTTTGATATTATTACTTGTAAAACAACAAGTACTAATGCTGGCACCAAACTAAAAAAGAAATTTGCCTTGTTTTCAAGTGCCATGGCAACTAACTCCGCGATTAAGATAAACACAACTAAATCAAAGGTTCCTAGTTGTCCTACTTCTCTTTTTCCCATTATTCTAAATATTAACGCAACAAGTAAATATATAATAATAGTTTTTACAATTATTATTAAAACAGACATATCATCACCAATATTATTATGATATTAATCATAATTTTGTATTCAAATAATATATTTAATTAGAGGTGAAACATGAAAAAATATTTATTACCAATCATTTATAGTGTATCTATTATTTTAGTTGGAGGATTAGTATCTACGGTTTTATATTACTTTGATATAACATCAACTAAAGTAAATAACATATTTTTATATGCTACGGCTATTTTATCCTTATTTGTAGGATCTTTAAAGCTTGCCAAAGAATTAAATCATAAGGGATTTATAACCGGGTTTTTATACTTTTTGTTTTGGTTTATAATAATGCTGTTTTTATCACTTGTTGTATTTAAAGCATCATTTACACTTAAATCTTTAATATATTACGTAGTTATTCTTTTATTTAGCATGTTAGGTGGGGTGCTAGGTAAAAACATGAAAGAAGAAACAGAAGCAAGTTAGCTTCTGTTTTGATATTTATCTATAAAATCTTTTTTGTATTCTTCAAATCTATCATTTTTAATAGCTTCTCTTATCTCTTCGGTTTCTCTTATTAAAAACCTTATGTTATGAATTGATAATAATCTTCCTCCATTTACCTCACCTGCTGTAATTAAATGTCTTACGTATGCCTTGGTAAAGTTTTTACACGTATAGCAATCACAAGTCTTATCAAGCGGCGTAAAATCTTCTTTAAACTTAGCATTTTTAATATTTACCCGTCCATTTCTTGTAAAGAAGTTACCATGTCTTGCTAACCTGGTTGGTAAAACGCAGTCAAACATATCAATTCCTCTTGATACTCCCTCTAATATGTCGATAGGCTCTCCAACACCCATTAAGTACCTTGGTTTATCTTTTGGTAAGTACTTTGTTGCATAAGAAATCATGTTATACATAACGTCTTTAGGTTCACCAACAGAAGTTCCTCCAACTGAGTATCCATCAAAGTCCATCTTAACTGTTTCTATTGCGCTTTCTTTCCTTAAATCCTCAAACTCCCCACCTTGCACAATACCAAAAAGGGATTGATTAGGATTATTAAAAACCTCTTTCCCTCTTTTAGCCCAGCGAAGCGTTCTTCTCATTGAGTTTTCTATGTACTCTCTTGAAGCAGGATAAGGTGCACACTCATCAAAGCTCATCGCGATATCAGAATCTAACTTATTTTGTATTTCAATTGATTTTTCTGGCGTTAAAAAAAGCTCTTTACCATCAATATGACTTTTAAAACGAACGCCCTCTTCCGTTATGTCTTTTTCTTTGTTTTTAGCAAGTGAAAAAACTTGGAATCCTCCAGAATCAGTAAGCGTTGGTCCATCATAATTCATGAACTTATTTAGGCCTCCAGCTTTTTTTACAACGTCTTCTCCAGGTCTTAACCATAAATGATAAGTATTTGATAAAACAACAGCTGACCCGCATGCTTTTAACTCCTCAGGCATTAATGTTTTTACGTTTGCAAGCGTTCCAACTGGCATAAAAATAGGCGTTTCAAACGTACCATGATTAGTAATTAATCTTCCTAATCTTACGTTTTCATCCAACTTGTTGTTTTTAATTAACTCATATTTAATCTTAGACATATAAATCACCAAAGATGATTATAACATAATAAAAAGCATTTATCAAAAATGCTTTTTAAGTTGCTAATCTACCAATTTTATTTCTTACTTTTTTATTCGAATTAAACTTATGGTGTCTGTTTATCTGTTTTTTTATATATACCGTATCATTACTGTTTGGAATTTTATACTTATTATAACCGCTTTTAATACTATCATTATCAGCGTATTTTTTCATTAAGTTACTTTTCCTTTCTTTTTAATAATCTTTTTTTAGCATACAAAAGCGCTTTTTGCTCCTTTTTATTTTCATTCATTTTATCTTTAAGTTGTAATTCTGCGTGTTTAATAAATGGTTTAGATATTTTTACTAAGTTAACATCATCTTTTAAATTTTGTTTTATTATTCTTAAACGATTTTGTACGTCCTTTATCTCATTTAAAAATAAAGTATTTGGATTTATATTTAAATGCATTGTTATTGAATCATCAAGATCATTTAAAATGCACATGTAAGATGGAAAGTCATAGTAAAAATTTTTCTTATCAGCTGATATTACATTATATTCATAAAGTTTATCTAATATTACATTGTGAAAACACATTCTAGATAGTATTTCTTTATTATACATTTCCATTGTTTCATAATTGATTGATATTGCTTTACTCACTTGATCCATATCAAGATAATTAATACCTTCTTCTTTTCTTAATTTCTCTAAAGTATTTTTATATAGCATTTTATCCTCCTGTTTTATTTTATGAACATACAGTCTCCAAATGAGAAAAACCTGTATTTTTCTGATACCGCATGGCGATATGCATTAAGCACGTTATCCTTACCTGCCAAAGCACTAACAAGCATTATAAGAGTTGATTTTGGTAAGTGAAAATTAGTAAGTAAACAGTCTATACCTTTAAATTTATATCCTGGATAAATAAATATTTTAGTATTTCCAGATTGTTCTTTAAAGTGACCATTATCATCCGCTACCGTTTCTAATACTCTAGTTGTAGTCGTTCCAATAGCAATTATTCTTTTACCGTTTTGTCTTGTTTCATTAAGAAGGTTTGCAACATCGCAAGATAAAATGTAATATTCTGAATGCATATCATGCTTTGTTACATCTTCTACAACTACCGGTCTAAACGTTCCGAGTCCAACATGAAGTGTTACATAAGCGACGTTTACACCTTTTTCTTTTATCTTATTTAAATATTCTTTAGTAAAGTGAAGACCTGCCGTTGGGGCTGCTGCACTTCCTAAGTTTTTAGCATAAACAGTTTGGTATCTTGATTTATCTTCTAGCTTTTCAGTTATGTATGGAGGAAGTGGCATTTGTCCTAGTTTTTCTAATATCTCAAGAAAAATACCATCATAAATAAACTTGTAATGTCTTATGCCATCATCTAGTACTTTTGTACAAACACATGATAAATCATCAGAAAAACTAACGATGGTGCCTTCTTTTATTCTTTTAGCAGGTTTAGTTAAACACTCCCAAGTATCATCACCTAAATCCTTTAACATTAAAACCTCTATTACTGCACCAGTTTCTTTTTTATGACCAATTAACCTTGCGGGAATTACCTTGGTATCATTTAAAACGATGGTGTCACCTGGATTTAAATAATCAATTAAATCCGTGAATTTCTTATCTTCAAACTTTCCCGTTATTTTATCTAATACCATCATTTTAGATGCATCACGCTTTTTTAAAGGTGTTTGTGCAATTAACTCTTTAGGTAAATAATAATCAAAATCATCCGTCTTCATCAAATATTCCTCCAAACAAAAAATAAGTACTTTATGAGTACTTATTATAGTTTATTTTACTTAAAAATGCAATTGTTCTTTAGCTTCTTTCTTATCAATCTTTAGATGCTTATACGCTTTTTCAGTTACCACACGCCCTCTTGGTGTTCTTTTTAAGTATCCTATTTGTAAAAGATAAGGTTCTGATACGTCTTCAATCGTTGATACTTCCTCACCAATCGATGCCGCAACCGCTTCTATTCCAACTGGGCCACCGTTGAATTTATAGATAATTGCTTTTAAAAGTTCATAATCAGTTTCATCAAGTCCTAGTTTATCAACTTTCAAAGCATCTAATGCATATTTAGTTATTTCAAGCGTGATGTTACCATCTGATTTAACAAGGGCAAAATCACTTACTCTTTTAAGAAGTCTGTTTGCAATACGAGGCGTTCTACGGCATCTGTTAGCAAGTTCTTTTGCAGCAGCCTCTTCTATTTGTAAATCAAGCACTCTTGCACTTCTTTTAATTATTTCAGTTATTTCTTCTTCTGTATAATAATTAAGTTTAGATATTATTCCAAAACGATCTCTTAAAGGGGCTGATAAATCACCTGCTCTTGTTGTTGCACCAATTAATGTAAAGTGAGGTAAATCAATTCTTATATTTCTGTTAGATCCTTCTCCCCCTACTATTATGTCTAAAGTAAAATCCTCCATCGCTGAATAAAGTATTTCTTCAACAAACCTTGGAATACGGTGTATCTCATCAATAAATAAAACGTCACCTTCTTCTAGTGATGATAAAATTGCAGCTAAATCACCCGTTTTTTCAATTGAAGGACCTGATGCCGTTTTAATGTTTGTTCCTAATTCATTTGCAATAATATAAGATAAAGTTGTTTTACCTAATCCTGGAGGTCCATATAAAAGCACGTGATCAAGCGTTTGCCCGCGCATTTTAGCAGCCTCTATAAAAATTCTTATGTTTTCTTTTATGTCCTTTTGACCAATGTATTCATCTAAAGTTTGAGGTCTTATCGTTGATTCAAAACTATCTTCTAATAATTTTTCTTGAGAAATTATTCTATCGTCCATAAAATCATCCTTTACTTAAGTAGTAGTTTTAACGCGTCTTTTACCTGCTCTTCTAGTGCTTTTGATGCATCAATCTTAGGTAAAATACGTTTTACATCAGCTTGTTTATATCCAAGAGCTTTTAAAGTTTCGGTAAGCTCGGTAAAATCTGCTTTGCTTGTGTTTGCATCAGGTGCAAGTTTTCCTTTTAAATCAAGAATAATTTGTCTTGCAACCTTATCTCCAATCTTAGGAAACTTCTTTAAATAACTTACGTTTCCATCTTCTATTGCGCCAAGTAAATAAGATATATCACCAGTAAGCATAGGAAGTGCCATTTTACATCCCAAACCTTTAACACTTATTAATTTTAAAAATAAGTCTTTTTCATCTTTAGTTTTAAAACCATATAAAGTATTTTCATCTTCTCTTACCTGCTGATATAAATAGACTAAAACTTCTTCATTCTGCTTATATGAATACGGATTTGATACATAAATCATATAACCAATACCATAAGCCTCAATAACTATATAACTAGGTTCCATAATAGTTACAACACCTTTAATATACGAATACATAACACACCATCTACTTTCTAATACAAAACCATTTTAACACGAACAATTGTATTTGTAAACACTTACTTTTTAATATTCATCTCTTTTGTATAAGGATTAGATAAAGAATAATAATCATCTCTATCATTTATAAACCCTGCATTATACGCCATCATAATGCTTTTAATGTTATCAGGTGCTATTCTTGCTTTTATTTTATAAACAAAAGGATACGTTTTAAAAACATAATCACACACTTCACTTAAAATAAGCGTGCCATAACCTAAATGCCTTTTATCTTTATCCACTAACTCTCTTATGTAAACTGCTTCTTCCTCATTATTAAAATTACCAAAGTCTACATAACCAATAATTTCATTATCTAAAGACAATAAAAAGCCTTTTCCAAAAATATCATTAGTGTTTTTTAAAAGATTTGGTAAAAATCCTTGAAATCTTTTAATAATACTTTCATCTTTTAATATTTTCTTTAAAAATAACATATGATCTTTATTATCCTTATTAAAAGAGCATAACGTTAATTTCCCAATTTTAATATTTTCCATATCTAACACCCGTAATTATTTTATCACAACCAAAAAAAGATTACCATAAGGCAACCTTTTTTACGCATTCATTTTCTTTTTTATAATAATAGAACTACCACAAACACCAATTAATGATGCAATTCCTAATATTAGGAATGTTAAAACATTATCTGATGTTTTAGGATTTTCTTCAGCTTTTTGAGTTGTAGTTGCAACAGTTGTAGTTGTTACGTCTTCTTTCTTTTCTTTTAGAATAACGTTTCCGTTTTCATCTATAGTAGTGTTATAATCATCCGTAACATTTTTACTTAACGCTTTATCATATATGCTTAAATCGCTTACGCCTTCTTTAGAATTTAAAGTGGCACCATTTATTTTTAAACTTGATTCGTTTTCTTTAGTACTATCAATTTGGAATCTAACAGCAGCATTATTAACTGATGTTAATTTGCCGCCGGTTACACTTGCATAACCTGAGTTATCTAATGCAAAAGCATTTTGGCTTGTAAATTCACCACCGGTAATATTAACTATACTATTTTCATAGTTTTTTAAAGCATCTTGATTAGCTTCAAAATTACCACCGGATACAGTTAATCTTGGTGTAACGTTTTTATCTACGTATTGTATGTTACCTACTAATGAAGTCTTATTGGAAGTTGAAATAAAATTACCTCCTGAAATAGTCATGTTTGCTTCATTTCTTATAACATAAAAATCTAAATCTGTTTTAAACGTACCAGCTTTAATATTTAGTGTACCTAAATTTGTAATAACACTATAAGTTGAATCATCTCTTTGAGTTACCACTCCATTACCATTAGAAGAATCAGTAATAGTTAGTGTTCCTCCTTTTTCTACTTTTATTGCTTCACAAGCTGGCGTGAAATTTACCAACTTATGACCATTTAAATCAAGTGTAGCAACCTCACCATTTTGAATTATTATATCCAAAGTTGCATCATCAGTTAAAGTAAGTAAATAACTTCCATCGTCCTGCTCTTCTACTTCAATATTACTTTCAGGATATGGAATTAACTCATCAATATGAATTGCGTTTACTCTAATAAAACCAGCAAACAAAAATGCTATGAATGCGAATGCTAATAATTTTAGCTTTTTCATGAAAATCCTCCTTTTTATTTTTGATAGACGTAACAACATCTACCTTAACCTTATAATATCAAAATGATTTTTTTATGTCAATTATTTATCTAAAAAAAACAAAATGTATACGTTAAGTATCATTTTGCTTCTTTTAATACCTTATCAAAATAAACGTCATAATCATTATTATAACTTTCTTTTATTGCGTTTTTTATTGCGTTTTTTGAAGACTCATCAAAGCCTCTTATTACGTTATTTCCTATTATGGTATAAGGAACGGCACTTACTTCGCTTCCCATGGTATTAGAAAATATCTTAAGTAAATTACTATTATATTCATCGTGCCATACCTCAAAAGTATATAAATTATAATATTTACTATATTCATTTTCTATTTCGTCAAAGAATGAAAACTCTTCTTCACAATGTGGACACTCCTTGCCATAAAAGAAGTATATGTTTACTTTATCATCTTCTTTTGTTACATTATCAATTATCACATCATCTTTAGTATATGAAAGAGGTTTGCTTGTCGTGGTCGTTGTTGTAGTAGCATTATTATCATACTTTAATAATACATAACTAAAAAACCAATCTTCAAAATCAGGTAAGTTTTCATAGCATTTAGTGTCGTCATCAGAATCTGCTTCTAAGTAATCGGCTACCTTACCTTTGTTAAAAATAACGAATGATGGGTAATATTTTACGTATTTTTCCAAATTAGTATCTTTAATACTAGAAAAAGGAATCATGTAAATAGTCATATTATACTTGTTCGTAAACTCATTTAATAATTCATTAAAACTAGATGATGTTATACACATAGGCTGATAAACAAACACCACAAAGGACTCTTTATTATTAATTAAACTTTCTAATTTATTTTCGTCTATCTCGTTTATTTTAGCTTCTTCATAATATTTATCTTCTAAATAAAACTTTTTATCTTTTTTACTTAAATTTACTACTAGTATTACAAGTGCTATTAATAAAATTAAAAGTATTAATATTTTAATTATTTTCTTAGTCATTTTTCTTATGAAGCGTATCAAAATCTATATCGTGATACGTAACTTTCCAAAATTCATAATAAGTTTCACCATTAGCTGTTTTCTTAACGCTAACGTTATTATCACCATCGTAATACCAATAGCCACCGACGTTATATATTTTGTTTTCGTCCCATCCTAAATCTACTAACATATCTTTCATATTACCAGCGTATCCGCCGCCTCCGCACATTAAGAATATGTATTTATCCTTAGGAAAGAAGTACTCAAGTATTTCCATAGACTCTTCATAGTTTTCAGTATACGTACCGTCATCATTTTTAGTAAATAAAGTATCGCCTTTATAAGTATCACCAACCTTGCTTGGCAAACCTGTTACGTTTACAATGTATGGATAAGCTACAACCTCAAAGCCTTTAACAAAACCAGAAAGATAAGAATCTCCCCCAATTGCTTCATAATTACCTGGATCTTTTAGCATTCTCATATCACGATAAACACTATCCTCTCTTCCTAAATAATTATCAATCGTCTTTTCATTAATGTTTTTATCGATTCCAAACTCTCCTCTAACCCCGCTTGACACCTCAGGTTTAGGTGGGTTATTGTTATCATTATTATAGTTAAATATAAAAATAATACCTGATATTAGTATTATAACTATAATAAGTGCTAGCAAAAACAAAATAATTTTCTTTTGCTTCTTTTCCATTATTATCCCTTCTTTCACAATTAATGTTACATAAAAATAATTATTTATGCAATAAAAAAATAGTTGAAAAAGGCTCAACTTGAAGTTGAGCTAGCTATTACAATTATTTACTGATAATGGAACTTTATACGTTGTTATTCTTCCTTCTTTATCTTCTAGGCTAATAAGTAGGTATAAACTGTCCTCATTATAATCCTTACAAATATTGTTTTCATTTTCAAGACTAAATGTTACATCCTTTAAAAACTCTTCTAAGGTCTTTTCTTTATCCTTGTACGAGCTTATTTTCTTTTCAATATTATCATTAGCTTCATATAAAGCGCATTCCAAATGTTTATAAGTAGTATTTTCATCTAAACTACCACAATACTCTATATTATTAATAAATATGGCTGATTTATTATCATTATAAGAAATACTTCCGGTTATCTTAAAATCATCGCAACTAGAAGATAAGTTTTTGTACATAAAATCATCATTATGAAATTTTAAAAATAATATAATAAAAACTATAATTAATAGTAATATTAAAGTTACTATAAATATTATTTTATTATTATTTTTACTATTATTTTCTTTATATTCTCCTTCAAATAAACTATCTAAGCTTACGTTAAACTCATTACTTATTTGCTTTAAAATTGACTTATCAGGCATGTTTTTTCCATTTTCCCACTTTGATACCGCTTGATATGTTACGTTTAATTTATCTGCTAAATCTTTTTGGGTTAGATTATTTTTTCTTCTTATATCTTTAATTAACTTACCAAACTTTTCTTGATCCATAATTACCACCTTACAAGTACGTTACTTATACATTATATCATAACAATTTAAAAAAGTGCTTTAATTAGCACCATTTCTTCTTAACTGATCCTTATCTTGACTTATTATAACGCCATCTTTCGCTCTTATTTCATATTCATACTCATATCCCTCATAATGAAATTCAATGTCATAAACTAATTCATTATCATCATAATCCTCTTGCTTTTTAACAAAGTTAACATCACTTTCACTTGCGTTCGCATTTTCAAGTGCTATACTAACTGCTTCATCTAAACTTATGTTGTTTCCTTGTGTTGTTGTTTGAGAATTATTATTAGTATTGTTATTGTCACCATTACTATTATTTACATTGTTACTTGGAATATAATAATCAGTATATATTATTTTTCCTTCCTTTGCAGATACTTTAAATTCATAATCATTATTATTATAATAAAGCTCTACTTCATACTCTTTTTTATCAAGCTCTAAATCAATACTTTCAAAATATACATCATCTTCATTTACGTTCATTGTGTTTAAAACAACTTCTTTTACCTCATCTTTACTTATAAAAGCAGTTTTAACATAAATCCAGAAACTTATTAATAATGCTACTATAATCAAGATAATTATTAGCACGATAGTTAAAATTGGTTTCTTTTTTTCTTTGTTTTTTTTATTTTTCACTATCTATCACCTTCTTATTATTAATTTTATCATAAGAGAAATTTATAGACAATAACAATATGTTATTAATAAAGAAAAATAAAATATGTTTTTTATAAAAAAAGCAAGCTAGACGCATCCAGCTTGCTTAGATGGGATCCGAAGATACACCATCGCCATTCACAATTATAATATACCATGTAACTAATAATTATGCAACAATTTAATCAACTTTTTATATATTTTCGTAAAGCTGATAATTTATTTTTAGTATCAGAATATATAACTTTATTATAAATATTTATTGGAATTCTATTTCTAAAATCTTCAATAATCTTTTCATAATCATTTACAAATTTATTAATTTCAATTTTTGCTATTTTAAATTTTTTTAATAACATAGAAATAATAAGAATATAATCAGTAATTGTATTAAAATCAATTCCACTACAGCCAATTTCATTTTCTAAATATTTACATAAGGTTGTATCTATTTTTCCATCTTTAAATCTAACATCAAAAACTACATCATTATGTGCAATTGAATTTCTTAAAGATTTAATTAAATATATAATTTTTTCAGGAAACTTTGCGTTAGTATCAAATGCAATATTTATATTTATTTCTTTGTCAATTTTATTTCTTACTTTAAAATCTAAACTTCTAATTAAATCAGCAAATGTTCCCAGTGTTATAATTTCAAAAATACCCCAAATAGGAACATATCTATCTTTAGAATAAAAATGATTAACAATCTTATTTTCATTATTATAGCTACGTGATAATGATGAATAAATATTATTTTGAACTGACAGTCTTTGTTTCATTTTCTTTTTATATTCTTCACTGGTATTACTATTTCTATAATCTGTCATACCTTTTTCATAAATAACATTAAATTCATCAGTTTTATATTCTTCGACTAATATTTGAAGTACAATATTTTTTGAAATCGTTTCTATTTGCATAATTTGTGGGTATAATAAACTTTTTAACTTCGAATCAAAATCAACAATAGAAACTATCTCATCAAAGCTAGATAAATTAATCCTATTTTGAGGATTATTAATATACCTATAGCCTTTATATCCATGATAATAGCCTATGTTTCTTAAATTCTTTTTACCTTTAGTACCTAAAACAGAAATATTATGTTTTTCTCTTAAATACTTCATCAGAGAATTTGTTGTTCTAACTTTAATTATGTTCACCTCATTTCTTTTGTATAAAAAAGAGCTAAATAAATCTTATTCAAAAATAAGTCTTTACTAGCTCTTACTTTTTTAAATTTAACATCTACACATATTTTATCACAAATTTAAATATATTAAAACCCAAACTTATTTAGTTTGGGTTTATTATCAACATGGTGCCTCCTGTAAGAATCGAACTTACAATTCAGCCTTACCATGGCTGCGTTATACCACTTAACTAAGGAGGCAAGCTAAATACATTCTATCATATTATATTTAATAATACAAGAAAGAATGTATTTTATTTTACTATTTTTTAAGAATTCTAGTTGTATTTAAAATCGTAAGTAAAGTAACTCCGGTATCTGCAAAAACAGCTTGCCACATCGATGCAATACCTAAACCACTAAGTATTAATACAAGTACTTTAACTCCTATTGCAAAAACTAAGTTCTCTTTAATTATCTTACTTGTTTTTTTCGATATTTTAACGCCATTATTTATCTTTGATACATCATCAGTCATTATAACAACGTCTGATGCTTCTATGGCGCTAGCTTGACCTACACCACCCATTGATATTCCAACGTCTGCAAGGGCAAGTGACGGAGCATCATTAATGCCATCTCCAACAAATGCTGTTTTACCAACACTATTTTCTTTTATTTCTTCTTCAAGTAATTTATATTTATCTTCTGGAAGTAGTTCATAATATACGTTATCAATACCTACTTTACCAGCAATAGAAAGTGCAACATCCTTATTATCTCCCGTAAACATCTTGACTGTTATACCTTCACTTTTTAACTCGTTAATAGCATCTTTTACTCCTTCTTTAACACCGTCTACTAACTCTAGTTTGGAGACTACTTTATCATTTATACTTAAATAAATGCCGTTATCATCTTCTTTACTTTTACAAAACTTACTTGATCCTACTTTTACCTTATTACCATTTATAGTGCATGTAACACCTTTACCTGATACTTCTTTAAAATCTTTAACATCATCCGTTTTAACCCTTTTATTAAAGATATTAACAATTGATACTGCAATTGGATGGTTAGATAGTTTTTCTACCTTTAAATAATAGTTTATTACCTCTTCTTTTTTGTAGTCTTTATTTAATATATCTAACTTATAATCGCTTGCCTTACCAGTTGTAATAGTGCCCGTCTTATCAAATATCATTTCATTTACGTGGCCTAAAGCGTCTAAATAATCACTGCCTTTTATTAATATGCCATCTTTGCTTGCTCTTCCAATTCCTGAAAAATAGCTTAAAGGAACGCTTATCGCAATCGCGCAAGGACAAGATATTACTAGAAATACTAATGCTCTATAAATCGCGTCATTAAAATCAACGTTAAATAATAACGGTAAGAATACGCAAATTAACACCGCAAGAATAAGTACAACTGGGGTATATATCTTAGCGGCTTTAGAAACAAAGGTTTCTGTTTTTGCTTTTCTATCTCCTGCACTTTCTACTAAGTTTAAAATCTTCGCTACCGTACTATCGTCATATAAACTAGTTACCTTAAGTAAGATAAGCCCATCAGCGTTTACGCTTCCGCTTAACACTTTATCATTAACTCCTACTTTCCTTAAAGCACTTTCTCCGGTTAAAGCAGCAACATTAAGTTTAGCATCACCTTCTATTATAATGCCGTCTAAAGGTACTTTCTCACCCTTTTTAATTAGTATTACATCACCTTTTTTAACATCTTCTGGTGATACTTTAACAGTGTCTTCATTAGTCTTTAAATTAGCGTATTCTGGTTTTATATCCATTAAATCACTAATTGACTTTCTTGATCTGTTAACCGCTATTTCCTCTAGTATTTTTCCTATTTCATAAAGTACGATAACCATTAATCCCTCGCTTATGTTATTGGTAAAATAAGCCCCAACACAAGATATTGTAACAAGTAAGTTTTCATCTATCGTCTTTGATTTAATAATTAGTTTAACAGCGTTAGATGCCGTTCTAAACAAAAGAACAACATAACCTAATATTATAAGTATACTTGATACCGTGCCTTTAAATAGATAAACGCCAAGAAGTGCTAGAATAATTCCAATAACAAGTCTTAAAACATCTTTTAAAACCTTTTTCTTAATGTCAAAAGACTCATTTTTATCTAATAGTATAACTCCTGGTTCTGTTTTATCAATTATTTTTTGAACGTATTTTTTAACGTCTTTATTAATATCTGTATCAACCATAACAGATAATTTAGAAAAATTAACAACGGCTTTATTTATCTTTTTATCTTTATTTAAAGCGCATTCTATTTTATTTGCACAATTAGCACAATCTAAGTTACTAATGTTATATCTATGCTTCATTTACGTGTTCACATCCCATCATAAATATTTTATAAACGTGATCATCCGCTAAATAATAGTATGTCATGTTACCTTCTTTTCTAAACTTAACTAATTTAGAATCTTTTAATATTCTTAACTGATGCGATACCGCTGATTGACTTACGTTTATTTTATCTGCAATATCACCTACACATAACTCGTTATTTAAAAGTACATTTATTATCTTAACACGGGTTGAATCACCAAATATCTTAAATAATTCTGATAAATCTATTATTTTATCTTCATCTAATAATTGCATGTTATCTCCTTTCTTTATGAATATATGTTCATATACATATATTATATGAATATATGTTCATATTGTCAACTATTTTTATTAAAAAAATACGTATGCTTACGTATTTAATCTATTATGTTATTATCCTTATCAAACTTTACGTCTAAAAACTTTCTACTTGCTAAATAATCACACATGTGAACGAATCTTTGATACCTTGTTTCTGGCTTTGGAAGTATTACGTTTGAATAACTATTAGTGTTCCAAGGCCCCATATGACTTTCTATTACATTACATAAAAAGTTTATTTCTTTTTCGTTTAAAGAAAGTTTATCTTTGTTTTCTTTTATGTAATTACTAACTAACAGTGGATGATCAAAGTTAGTGTACTGTGATTTTTTAAGACCTGATTTTAACCCGTCATGCATAATTAACGCCATCATCATTAAGTCTTTTTCGTTATGGGTGTATGCTCCTGATACGCTCTCATCATCAAACAATTCTTTAGCAATCCTAACCGCAACCTTGGTATGACGAACAAGTCCACCATCTCCTAATGCAAAAGAAGGATGATACTTACCAGTTGATGATGCGGGCACTTCAAAAAAGTAATCCGGAAGTAAATCAATTAATATCTTAATGTTTTCTTTATATCTTGGATTATTTATATAATTAATTTCTTTATCAAAAGTTTTTATCTTTATGCTTTCTTCTATTTCATTCATAATGATTTCCTTTCTTATAATTTTACGTTTACGCCAAATATTCTTGCTAGATGAATAACACCAATCATATCGGTTGTAACGCCTTTTATACTATCCATATCAGCGTTAATACCATCTATCTTACAAGTAGATAAATCGATGTTTTTAAGGCTGGTGTTATAAACTTCTGCATTTGTTAAATCACAGTTATTAATTATAACATTATTTAATTTATTTTGAAATAACCTTATGTCATTCATTAAAGAGTTTATAAAACTTACGTCTTTTAAAGTGCACGAAATATTTGCGTATTTCAAATTACATTCTAAAAACACAGTTTGTTTTATACTTGATTCTATAATGGATGCACCTACTAAAGAACAATTCTTAAAAGAACATCTTAAAAATAATTTTTCTTTTATATCAATATTTGATAAATCACATGATTCGAACGAACAATCTATAAAATCAGTATCTATAACAGCGCATTTATTAAAACTAACGTTTTTAAATACACATCCATTAAATTCTACGTTTTTGATTGTTATTACGCACTCTTCATTTTCAAATAAAAAGTCCTCTATTTTATCCTCGTTTGTAATACTGTTTATACTAATTTTTTTAATATCATCTTTAATAATCGGTTTTAAACTCTTTTTCATAATTTACCTCATTATCGTTTTTAAGTATACCGCTGATAAAAATGCATCAAAGAAAAATAAAGATATGCTTGCAATCGTGTTTTTGTTTTTATCATAATCATCTAATAGATGGTATATATAAATAATAAGTTCTTTATTTATGTAGTTTTTCTTTAGTGCCTTTGTTTTTATATTTCTTTTTATTTTATTAAACGAAGTTATTTTGGTTCTTATGTATTCTCTTTTTATTTTCATGTTTAAAAATGATGTTCTATAAATATTAGCCTCATCTATTAAAAATGCTTTTGCGGTATTTTCAAGTACTTTATTAAAAGCATCTAAATTATTCTTACTTAGTATTTTTTTATATCTTAATTTACTAATTAACTCTGGAATGTACTTTTCAACATTACTAATAAACCGTTTTATATTGCGATCATAATTCCTTTTTAAAGAGCCTAATCTAAAGGTATATAAATCACCTTCTAACTTACCAAAGGTTTTCATCGCATCATTATATCCAAAAGCAATTGCACGACGTGCATACTTTTTTTCAAATGCTAAGAAATTCCCAATATCATTTCTTGGTTTTATATTAATAATTTTAACTTTATCATTTTTTACTTTTCTTATTATTCCAATTGCTCCCGTATTAACCGCGATTACTTCTTCTGCTCCTAATTTAATTGCTAAATTAATTGGCAAGTTATCATAATAACCTCCATCTATAAAAGAGTTTTTACCTATTTTATACATTTTAAATGCAGGAAAACAAGCACTTGATGCCATTAAGTAATCTTTTACCTCATCCTTTTTCAGTTTAGATTTTACAACGTACTTAGGTTTAAAAGAAGGAAAATAAACAGTTACTAATCCATAATCTACGTTTGATGAAAAAAACTTATCATCATCATACAAATCATCTACTATTTTCTTTAAACCAGTAAGTTCTCTTCCACCTTTAACAGCACCTTTAGCATACTTTTTAACGATTTCTTCTCTTCCTTTTTTAGTGCTAAAGCGTCCGTTTATCTCTACGTCCATAACCTTACTATAATCCATAAAGTACCATAATTTAAGAGCTTTATCATAGTCTTTTTGAACCATTAATTCCCCTATTAAAGCGCCAACCGAAGTACCAGTTACTATATCATAATCAATGTCTAATCTTCTAAGCGCTTTCCAAACGCCTATTTCATATCCACCTTTAGCACCACCGCCGGATAATACAACTGCTCTTTTCATATTTATCTACCTCTTTAATAAAAATCATAATAATTATAACATATTATAAGAATTTATGTTATAATTAACTTGTGTCCTCGTAGCTCAGCTGGATAGAGCACTCGCCTCCTAAGCGAGGGGTCGCGCGTTCAAATCGCGCCGAGGACGCCATTTTTTTATAAAATAAGGTGATACTATGAAAAATAATAATAGAATAAAAAACTATAAATACTTTATCATTGGTATTATTCTTATTGTTATAGCAATTATCATAAACATACTAGAAAAAATATTAGGATAAAATAAAAATACATAAGTTAACTCCTTATGTATTTTTTCTATCTTATAAAATTAATTAAGAAAAGCATCCAAACACCTATTTGTGCTCTTGCCTGGCCTGCACCTTCGAACATTGCTACTAACTTATCAGATAAAGTAACAATCCATGCTTCTTTATACTTTGGAGCAACGTTAGATATTGGAAACATATGAGATTCTATTATGTTTTGTTCTTTTTCATTTACACCAAAATACTTAATAGCATTTTCCTTAGCCATTTTAGGATGTTCTATTAGCATTTTAGTTGATGATGCGATGTTTTTATCATCCCTTACTAAGAAAAAGTCATGAAGTGCACCTGCTCTTATGGTACTTTCAGTATCAAAACCAAACATTTTAGATAATTTATAAGCAATGTAAGCAACTCTTACAGAATGATTATATCTAGTATTACCATGGTGAACAATAGATTTTGTTTTTAAAAACTCTTTATGCTCTAAAATTGGCTTTGCAATACTCATAAACTCTTTATCTTTATATATCTTACCCATTAAACTCAATGTAATCAACCTCTTTTATCGATAATATTATATTCTAAAAATTAAAAATAAATCAATTAATTAACATATTTTTTATACTGACTTATTAAGGATAACACAATTTTAACTAAAAGTAAATATATATACGTTTGAAGTGTAAAAAAAATCAAAGCCTAGGCCTTGATTTTAAAGTTTACTATCGTAAATGATATACCTCATCATACGTTACATCATCTCCATCAAAATACATGTAAATGCTTTTATATAAATCTTTGTCATCTAAATCACTATATTTTAAAGTATTTATCTGTTTTTCTGGAAGAGATGTATCTTTGCTAGCTACTTTTATGCTAACTCCATCTTCTGAATAATAAACTACGTTATTATCTAAGACGATGTTATTTATTCTATTTTCCTCTAAGTATTTTCTTAAATCAGAACCATTTGCTACTTTTTTAGTTTGTACTTGCATTTCATCATAATTTCCCATATACATACCGGTTTTATGATTTGCAACGCAATCTTCTATTGCTTCATGCTCAGTTTGATTAAATTCACTATTTAGTATTTTTTGATCTTCTGGTGTGTTTTTAATCAACTCTTTTGCAGTAACCGTAAGAGTTCCTACAGCGGTTACTACTAATGCTGAAGTTATTAACAATGGTCTTTGTAAATGATTCCATTTGTATCTTTCACCCTTATACATATTATCCCTCTTTCTTGGCTTAGTATATTAACAAAAAAGAGTAATTTTGTCAAATTACTCCCTTTATTTTAAAGTTTTATTTCTTATAATCACAAGAAGAACATTTAACGTTCCCATCTTTATCCGTTACAAGAAGGCTATGGCACTCTGGACATAACTCTCCAGTAGGTTTATCCCATACAGCTACTTTACATTTTGGAAAGTTACCACATCCGTAAAAAACTTTTCCTTTTTTAGTTTTTCTTTCGACTATTTTACCACCGCATTTAGGGCAATCACACACTTCTATTACCGGAGGTTTCTCCTTTGGCTTTATGTATTTACATTCCGGATATCCTGAACATGCTTCAAACTTACCGTATCTTCCGTTTTTAATAACCATTGGTCTTCCACAATTAGGACATACCTCACCGGTTGATTCGTCTTCTTTTTTCTCCATTTTAGAAAATGCGTTTTCCACTTCCGGTTCAAAGTCTTTATAAAAGTTTTCTAATAATTTATACCAAACTTTTTTACCTTCGGCAATTTTATCTAAATCCTCTTCCATCTTAGCGGTGTATTTAACGTTTATTAAATCACTAAAAAATTCCTGAAGTTTATCGTTAGTTTCAATACCAATTTCAGTTGGATTAAGCTTTTTTTCTATTATTTTAACGTATCCTCTTTGGGTTAACGTAGTAATGGTTGATGCGTATGTAGAAGGCCTTCCTATTCCTAAGTCTTCCATTGCTTTAATTAACTTAGCTTCGGTATACCTTGCCGGTGGCTTAGTAAAGTGTTGTTCTTTATTTATTTCGTTTGCCGTTAAAACGTCACCTGTTTTATATTCAGGTATTATCTTATCTTCTTTAGTTTCAAATTTTGCATAAACTTTTAAATAACCATCAAACACTAATACCTGACCAGTAGCTTTAAATATAGTGTTGTTATTTTCTAAAGATAAAGTGGACTGATTAACCTTTGCATCATTCATAAGTGATGCAAGCGCTCTATAATAAATCATTTCGTATAACTTATATTCATCTTTAGATAAGTATTCTTTTACACTTTCTGGAGTTCTATTTATACTTGATGGACGAATTGCTTCGTGAGCGTCCTGTACGTTTTCTTTTTTCTTCGTTTTCTTAACGTAACCAACGTACTCTTTTCCATAATTTTCATTTATGTATGCATAAGCACTTTTTATAAATTCATCAGATAACCTTACCGAATCCGTTCTCATGTACGTAATTAAACCTACCGTATCATCTTTAATATCAATACCCTCATATAGTTTTTGCGCTATCTGCATTGTTTTTTTAGCACTAAAACCAAGTTTAGTTGATGCTTCTTGCTGCATGGTTGATGTTATAAAAGGATATTTTGATGCTTTTTTCTTTAGCTTTTTCTCAAAGTTTACAACCTTAAAATCCTTACTTAAAGAGTTTAGTACTTTATCGGTTTCCTCTTCCGTTTTTAAATCAGCTTTTTTACCGTCAATGGTGTCTAAATCTGCTTCTAAATCATCAAATAACGCACTAATAGTCCAATACTCTTCCTCTTTAAAGTTCTCTATTTCTCTTTCACGATCAACGATTAATTTTAAAGCAACTGATTGAACACGACCCGCTGATTTACCACCGGTTTTAGACTGCATTAACTTACTTAATCTAAAACCAATTATTCTATCTAATATTCTTCTTGTTTCCTGACTATGCACTAAATCATCATCTATTTTTCTTGGATGATTAAAAGCGTCTTTTACAACGTCTTTAGTAATTTCATTAAACACGACTCTATCATAATCATCATCAGAAAGATCAAGAGCATCTTTTAAATGCCATGATATTGCTTCTCCTTCACGGTCCGGGTCAGTTGCAAGATATACTTTTTTAGATGCTTTTGCATCTTTTTTAAGTGATGTAATATCCTTTTTCTTACCCTTTATAGCAACATAATTAGGCTCAAAATGGTTTTCTATATCAACTCCCAAACCAAACTTACCAGAAGTTGCTAAGTCCCTTATATGACCTTTACTAGATACTACTTTATAATCACTACCTAAATATTTTTCAATTGCTTTAGTTTTAGTTGGAGATTCCACTATGACTAAGTTCTTCATCAATTATAATGCCTCCTATTTATTATGTTCATCAATATATTTCTTTACAGGACCATATGTATGCCTATATCCGTCAATTATACCATATTTATTTAAAAGTTCAATGTGTTTTTTTGTCGGATATCCTTTATGTTTACAAAATTCGTACTCTGGATGCTTTTTGTCTTCTTCATACATGATATGATCACGAGTTACTTTTGCAATAACGGAAGCTGCTGCAATCGTAATTGATTTAGCATCACCTTTTATAATAGCCTCATGAGGTAAAGTAGTAAACCCATCAAGCGGCATTGCATCAGTTATAATAAAATCAGGCTTTACACTTAATTTACTTACCGCATCAAGCATTCCCTTTCTTGATGCTTCATATATGTTTATTTCATCTATTTCTTTAGGAGATATAATAGATATACCAACGGACAAAGCATTTTCCATAATTATAGGAAAATACTCTTCTCTTTTTTTCTCGGTTAACTTTTTAGAATCATTTAATCCTTCTAATTTAAAATCATGAGGAAGAATAACGGATGCACAAACTACCGGTCCAAATAAAGGACCACGGCCTGCTTCATCACAGCCCGCTACGTTTTTAAATCCTTTATTCCATAAATCCTTTTCGTATTTATATAGATCCATATCCTTGATCCTCTTTATCTTTTTTCAGTTCTTTTTCTTTTTTTAGACATCTTAAATACCATAACGTTGAGGAATATTCTAGTAATTGTTCTAGATATTTTTGTTTTTCCTCAATTGTCTGTCCTTTACCATATATATAAATAAGATTTTCAAAAGTCGGATAAAACGTCTTTCCGTTTTCTTTAATAGGACCTCTATAATCATTTTGAAATTCCTCTTCCCCCATAGTAAGTGCACGGTATGATATAGGTGATTTATTATAGTTAATGCCAGAATTTAAATATTCATTTCTTAAGTATACTTTTAATGGATTATTATAATTAATACCATTTTTTTTATCAACAGCATCATATAACACACCAGTTCTTGACCAAGTATAAGCAGCTTTTATAATTTCAAAATCTGTTTTTTTAAATAACAATATGTTATTAGAAATTAATTGATTAATTTCTAATTCATTTAAATCAGCATAACCAAATATCTTATATGTTGATTCTAATTTTTTTATTATTTTCTCATCATCTTTATTTAAAAATCGTTTTTGAAATCTTATTATTTGATCAACATCAAAATTTTTGCTTTCTAAATATTCTATTAAACTTAATTCCATTTACTTTACCTCATCAAACGTTACTTTTCCTAAACGCCCTTCCTTCAAATCATTTATTATTAAGCTAGACACTTTGTCATAATCAACTTCGCCACCAGATATTAAGCATCCACGCTTCTTACCTATTATATCATAAGTTGGAATAACATCGTCAATATCAAACTCATCTATTCCATACCTTTCTTTTAAATTATCTTTATATTTTTTATGCATAGTATCTAAAATGTAACACGCAACCTTACCCTTAGGCAATATTTCTTCTTTAATAGCAGAAAAACTTGCTAAGTTATAAGATTCTTCTTCATTTTCAAGTTTAGGCCAAAGTATTCCTGGTGAATCAAGTAAGTCAACGTTATTATTTATTTTTATCCAAGAAAGTGACTTTGTAACACCAGGCTTATTTCCTGTTACAGCAGCTTTTTTACCTACCAATCGATTAATAAGCGTAGATTTACCTACGTTTGGTATGCCGATAATTAAAGCCCTGTAACGGCGTTTATTAAGTCCTTTAGCTTCTCTTTTTTCATCAATGTCTTTTAATAACAAATTAGTAACATCAAGTATTTTACTTACTCCTTTATTATTTATTAGATCCACTAAAACTACTTTGTAACCTTTATTCTCATAATAACGGGACCATAAATTAGTTTTAGATAAATCACATAAATCAGACTTGGTCATAATAAGAATTCTTGGTTTTCTATTGATTAAACTTTCTATATCTTTATCTTTTATTTTAGAAGATAACGGAATTCTTGCATCTATTGCCTCATATATAATATCTACTTTATCTATGTTTTCTTTAATCAATCGTTTGGTTTTAGCCATGTGGCCTGGATACCATTGAATTGGATTATTATTCATTTTCATCACTTCCTCATAAATCTATTATATTATATCATGTTTTTACCCAAAGAAAAAAGTAGATACAAATCTACTCTATAAATTGTAATTTAACGAACTAATCTCTTTACTCTTTCAGCATAATCATTTGCATGATTTATGCTAATATCTCCGTGATAATATCCTTGCAATACTTCAAGTTCACTGTTTGGTATTAAATTAACAATTTTAGTTGCTGATTTTTTCATAATAGGTCTTTCTTTACTTCCAACTAATACGAGAGCCCTTGCTTTAGTCTGCGACAAAGTATCTTTTGCTTCATAATTAGAATTTGACTTCATAAAAGCAATTAAATTATCTTTTGTAATTTTACAAGTATCTTCATAATATAGATCAAACAAACTGTTTTTAAGTTTCAAACTTTTAAATTGTAACTTTGAAAACCACTTTTTACTTATTAAACAATATGATAAATTAAATATTGGCTCTATCATTCTATAGGTAAAGTTCATTGGAATCACCAAAGCACTTTCAATAATAGCATATTCACATATATTAGGATTTTTAGATAATATTTCTAATAAAATTTGTCCCCCTAATGATAATCCTCCAATTAGTTTTACTTTTCCATTATAATTTTCATTTATAAAACTTATTATTTCTAGAGCATTGCTTTCAATAGAAGTAAAATTTGTATCACTTCCCGAATGTCCATCTAATATAGGAATAATTATGTGAAATTCATTTTCAAGCAATTCTATTTCATCTATATAATTCCACCAAGAAAGACCTCCACCGTGTAATAAAACTATAGTATCATTATTCTTTGATCCATATTCTTTATATTCCATCTTACACCTCTAAATTACTATTTATCTATTTCTTCTAATAATAAATCAAAATCTGATTTATATAATTTATCTTGTTTAACTTTAAACTTATCATATTCTCTGTATGCTAATTCTTGTGCGACCTTAGCAGATATTTTCCCAGCATTATGAAGAATTTCTTTTCCATTAAATTGTAAGAATACATTTAACTTTTCTATCCAATCTTTCATAGTCATTGCATTATGATTTTCAGCTTGTAATTCAGCATAATCTAAATACATAGTGACAATCCTATTTAAATCTTTTAATTCCTTTTCGTTTAAATAGTTTTTTGCAATATCAACATCATACCTATAAATTGGACCATCAGGTGAATTTTTCCAATTTGTAAGTCCCATATGTTCTTTTTCAGCATCTACCCTATTATATATAATTTCTGCAGCTGTTTGACCAGTAATTGCATAATGCAACTTATTCTGAACTGTTTTAAAAAATTCTTTTGTAATTTCCGAATCTTTGTCATAATCGATGCTACATAAAGAATATATATCAGTGATTTTTTGATAAAATCTTCTTTCACTAGAACGAATATTTCTAATACGTTCTAACATTTCATCAAAATAATCTTCACCGAATATATAATTTGGATTTTTTAATCTTTCATCATCCATAGCAAAACCTTTAATCATATACTCTTTTAAAACTTTTGTAGCCCAAATTCTAAAATTTGTTGCCTTCTTTGAATTAACACGATACCCAACAGCAATAATCATATCCAAATTATATATCTTTACAGGTTTTTTAGAATTATCAACGTCGGTTTTTCCGACGGTGTTATTTTCGTTAAGTTCACCACTATTTAATATATTATTGATGTGTTCAGTTATTGTACTTCTTCCCACACCAAATAATTCGGCGATTAAATTTTGAGTTAGCCATATATCATTATTTATTAACATTACACTAACTTTAACATCATTGTTTGAATCTCTATATATTAAAAAATCATGATTTGTTATTTGTAAATCTTTTTCAGCCATTTATTATTCTCCTTTCTCGTCAAAATATTATGGGGTTAACCTTGTGGTATCAACTAAAAACAAATACCTAATTTTTAGCTATTTTTGATTGCTTTTTATTATTTTTTACCTTTTTTTGAAAAAATGCGTAAAACCTATATGCTCGCAAGCCCTTTATTTATAAGGATTTCTTGGAGAGGTTAAATAAATTGGTATCAAGCAGTTGATAACGTTTTTATTAACTCCTTTATTTTCACTTGACATAGTTATCACTTCCTCGTTTTAAATCTATCTTATTATAACATAAATTTATAGTAAAAGAAAAAGTAGAAATAATTCTACTTATAAAATGTAATTTGTTATTTTACCTTATTTTAAACTAATGATTCCAATTTTTTCTTATATAAGTTAATAATTCATAGTTTGATGAATAAATAGAAATTTCAATCCTTTCTTTTTAACAATACATTGTATATTTTTATCCGCCTAAGAATAGATGTATCATTTCAATTTCATATAAATTTTCATAACACCTGTCAAAACTTTTTTACGCTTTTATTAAACATTTCATTTCTTGTTATTTCAGAAATGTTGTGATTTTGTTTCATTTTCATAGCCAATTTTTAAACATATATATAATTATCAACTAGACAAAAAACATAATAAATATAGCTGAAATTATTACAAATATTATTAAAATAGTTTTTATAATCATATTCTTGTTTTTTATATTTTCTCTGATAATTACCATTATTTATAAATCATTCCCAATTAATGTACCCTTTACCTTCATAATTTTTACATTTTAAATATATTTTATAATATATTTTACAATTTTTTTGATAATCATATGGTTCTTCATAATTAGTATTAATCTTAACATACACATCACAATAAGAAGTATTATCTACATCTAGTAATTCGTTTTTCTTAATATATCCTTGATTTATTAAATATGAAGAATTATAGTGTGAACTAGATCCAGTTGGTTCTTTAAATCCACTTGCTATTGAACAATAAGGATACACAGCACTAATTTCCCATTCAACTGCTTTTTTTACATTTGCTCTTATTTCATCATACCTATCTTGTTCTTTATTTTCTTTTTTACTTTTATATATCATAAAAGATATTATAGAGCATAAACTAATTAGTAAAATCAAAGATAAAATTATTAACATTTTCTTTTTCATATATATCTCCTTAATCAACACACATTTTTTTACCACCAAGAAAACATTTTACTTTTTTTCGTTAGAAGCAGTTACCGAGAATTCTTCGGTAATTGAATCTATATCAAGTTTATTATGCTTAAATACATTTTTTAATCAATGGAATGTTATCAAACAATTCAGCCATAATCTTTGTGTCATCTATAATGTTTCCATTTATTTAGCATAATTATCTTATTTCATTTATCGTTTTAACTACACAAAGTATAATTACCTTGCTTTGTTAATCTTCTTTGATAGAATCTTTTTTCATCATCTGATAGCTTATCATATTCTTGCTCAGTTATTTCTTGTTTTCTTGTTTGAATGGCAAAATAAGTTTGACCTAAAGCAACAACTTCTTTACTCGGATCAGCGTTTTGTACTATCAAATAACAAATATATCTTGATAACTTATAATCCTTAATAAATTCTTGTTTTCCTTTTCCTGTTTTTATTGGCTTGCTGACCTCAACAACCCAATTTTCATTACCATGAATACTATTATTTGCGGACATTATTGCTTTATCGATTACTTTCTTAAAATTTCTCCAATCTTTGTATTCTAATATTTTTTGTAATTCGCGCGCAAACCAATATTCATTTCCATATTCATCAACATTTCTTATATCGTCAAAAGTTTCACTAGTATATTTATTAGCAAATTCCTTCATTCTTTTCTCCTTTTTAAAATATAGTGTATAAAGTTTTACCAAACAGTATCAAACATTTAAAACTTTTTTTAACTTATTATTTTTAATTTACATATAAATTCTTTTAATGTATTAAATCTACTTCATTATAACATAAAAATTAAGCAAAATAAAAAATAGATAATATCTATTTTACAATTTCAAACTCATCATTAGACTATCATGTTTAAATCCAAATTTTTTATATAAATTAATAGCTATTTCATTATCACTAGCTAAACTTAATTTAAATAATTCATTCTTTTTAGAAAATTCTATAACTTTACTTAATAATTCTTCTTGTAAGCCCCTTTTTCCTGTACTCATCTATAGTATAAACATTACAAATGTATCCTTGTTTTCCATTATCATTACATTGAGATAAATAATTTATTATTTGTACTCCACATGTTGACACTATGCAATTATCGATAATATTTAAAAATATATATAGATCTTTATTTAAATGTTTTTTTAAAATGTTTTAGTTGTGTTATATAAACCAAATTTATCAATATACGTTTCTTGCCAATCTGCCTTTTGTTGTAAAACTCTTAATTTACATATTTCTTCAATATCTGCGATCGCTGCTTTTCTTATCATATAATTACCTACTTATTAATTATTTTAAATTAGAAAAAAGTATTGTAATAAATATAAATCTTAACATTATTCTTAATTTACTTTTTTTACTATCTTTCTTTTTTCTAATGGTAACAATTTGCTAGCACATCCATCATATAAGTCATCCGCTAACTTAATTGCTTCTTTTAATAAAGATTCTAAATCGTTATAAGGTTCTTTACCATAATCTACTTTATATAACCAATCAAGATATTTAATTTTATCCGCATCATCTGGTCTTCCATAAAGAACTTTTTTACTATGTAACCAATATCCGAATTCTACATTTGTAGTAAATGCAGCCATGTCTGGTAATTTTCTTGGTATCCAAAAAACAATAATCGTTGCATTTTCTAGTGCTTTTCTCTCCCACATTGCTTGATCTACATAGTCTTCCTTAGGCTTTAAAGTAGAATATTCCGGCACGTAAACAACACCATCAAAACCTGCTTTTTTTAAAATCTGACACGCTTTTGTTCTCCATGAAATGACGTTTCCTTTTCTAGGAGTTGGGCCTGCTAAAAATATTGATTTTCTATCATCTATTACATTTTGATCAGAATAATTAATTTTCATATATTCCTCCTTGATTTCATATAAAATATTTTAACAACTAAATTATATTTTTTCCAAGTGCTGTTTTTTCTATCGCTTCAAAACCTACAATAATAATTCGTTTGCCCATTTTTTATTTTATTTAATTATATCATATCAAACTCATGTATAAATTTAAAAAGCATAAAAACTACTATTTGTGTTAGCTTTCAAAATTAAAATCACTTATGCTATAACCTAATTCTTTTAGTTTTTCAAATAAAAGACTTGGCGATATTCCTAATAAAGTATTATAATCTCCATCTATTTTATCAATAAATAAAGATGCCTTACCTAAAGGAGCGTAACCACAACACTTAAAGACTTTCTTTTCATTATTAACATACCAATTTATCTCATCATCCGTTATATTTTTAAAGTAAACATCTGTTTTTGATGAAAAAGTTATTACTTTATTTTTATATAAATCCATTATTGTTACACCAGTATAAGCTTCATTTTTATTACCACTTAAAATTTTCAAATTATCGAAAGCCTCTTTTTTTGTTTTAGGCTTTTCAAATATCTTACCATTAAAATATATAATTGTATCTGCTGCTATTATGATCGCTTTATTATTTATTTTCGTAGATACATCTTTAGCTTTATTAAAAGAAAGTTCACAAACATATTTATCAGGTTCTTTTTTATTACTTATTTCATCTTTCTTACTTGTTATTACTTCATATTTTAAACCAATCATTTTAAATATATCTTGTCTTTGTTTAGAAGAAGATGCCAAAATTATTTTCACTTTATACCTCCTAAATAAAATTTTAAATTCACTTTGGTGAGAAAACAAACTCAAGTGTCATACATACTATATAAATAAGAAATATTATTATAAATATCTTTAAATCTATGTTTTATGTAATATATCAATATTCTGTTTTGAGTTTATTTTCTTCTTCATAAATCTTATATAAATCAATAATATAATTAATAAATTTTTCTTCAATTTTAAAACATTAATTTATTAAATGATACTAATCAGTAACACGAACATTATCTCTTAAAAATTCTAAAACTTCATTATATGTAGGTAATCTCCCGTAAAATATTTGTTCTTCTTCCTCTAAATCAAAATTTCTGATTTCTTTTATCCATCCTTTTTCTTCGGCGTACTTTATAATAAAATTATCTTCATAATCAGAATATCTATCATCATAAGCAGACATTTCCTTAGATACATAAAAAGTTTCTTTTAAATAAGAGCTTTTTATTTCGAAGTAATAATTACCATTTCCCGTTAAAAAGCCATCATATCTGTGGGCATGTTTTACTTTAAAATCACCATCCCCATACTTTTTATTCAAATATTTTATAGCATTATCAGCCCTTTTATATAAATCCTTAAAATCATTATAATATGGTATTATATTTGAAAAATTTATAACTAAAGTAATTAAAACAATTAATATTATGTATATTTTATTTTCCTTAGATTCATTCACATTACTAAAATTTTCTTTTATTTTCTTATTAAATATAATTTTTGTTATTTTAGAAATAATAAAGAAAACAATATAAATTATAATAAACACCCCATGAAAAAGAAAATAAAAAATAGTACCTAAACCACTTCCCACTACAGGTTCAATTATAAAAACACAAATTAAAGAAATTATTGAGCTAATAATTGATAATGTTTCTATTATAAATAATCTTTTCCATAAATAATTTTCTTTTTTCTTTACTGCAAGAACAAAATAAGCAATTTGTAAAATAAATAAAACCAAATAAAAAACAGCACTTATAAAAATCATTATATACATCACCTCATTTTAACACTACTACCATCAAAAACATCATATGAGTGAATACTTTTTATAGCGTCATATATTTCATTAGATAACGATCTTTTTGTTTTTATAAACAATAAATATTCTTTACTACTTTCTTTTTTGCTATTCCATCTCCAAGTACTATTACTTTCTATAACTTGAGAGCTTGCTGCTAATTTTTTATCAAGCAGTTCATCTATTACTTTATTTAATTCTTCTTTACTATCAAATGCAGATTCTATCATACAATAATCATTCATAATTATTCTCCTTTATATATTTTTCAATGTTTTTATATAACTTTCAGTTGAATGTATAACTTTATCCATAAAATCTTGCTTATTATTAATATTAATGGTTTTTAAACAATCCCAAAGATCTTTTTCATTAATATCAATATTAAACTTTTCCAATCTATTAAAAAAGTTCTTATTTTCCATATATTCTTCTAACATGTAAATAGCAAGTGGAAGTCCAATAACAAACCAAGTATCGTGAATAATTGATCTTCTTTTGTTTACATATATATTAAAATTATCTAATACTTGTTCATAATCATTATCTTTAAATAAGTTATTATATAATTTTTTAGTAATATTACCTTCTGTTTTACATAATAAAATAAGTTTATAAATATCGTGCAAATTATACATATATGTATACATTAATGGTATTACTCCTGTTAGATGAATTATTTTATCATTATAATATCGTTCATTTTTTATATCTTGAATAAAAATTAATTCGTTTGCATATGCCAAAGCCTCGGTTAATAAATCACTTATAAAGTTTCTTTTTCCTTCTGGCTCATTACGATAATGAGACAATTCATGAATAATAACAATTGAATCAAAAATACTACCATCTAATTTTATTTCTATTTTATTTTGAAAATTAGAATCTTTATACATTGTTCCATCGGTTGTGACACCTAGCAAATCATCTTTATTCTTATCTGACGTAACCAAATTAAGAATATTATTATCTATCAGATAATTTAAATCTAAATTTATATTATGATAATGATAAAACTCTTTTACAAGTGTTATTGTTTCATTTGAATCAATTTTAGTGTAACTTGGTTTGTAATTAAGATTGTTCATAAAATCCTTATATTTATATATAACATAATCCGTTAAATTATAAAGCTCTTTTATATAATCTAATATAAAAGAATTATAACCAAAGAATGATAAGTTATTAAACCAAGCTTTATACTGATCAATTCTTTTTTGTGTAACCAAATAAATCACCTTATTTACTTTATTTTATCTTCTAATAGATTATAATTTATATATTTATAATTTAATGAATTCTTATTAGAAACAACTGACTTGCCCAACTCTTTTTTTAAATCATCACTGACATTATTAATTACATCACCAATGACTTTAAACCCATTTAAACTTGCTCCTAATCTTTTTCCTAATACGTTACAAACAAGAATTTTTGTGCCACCGAAATTATAAATTTCATAACCTTTTTTGCGCGTATTTTCATCATAATTTACTGGAACTAATAATCTTTTATCATTAATATCATAAATTCCTTTATTTGAATATGTATGATTACCCATTGTAACTACATCAACACCACTATTTAAAATTCTATAAAATAGTTTTTTTGTAATTCCTCTTGCGTTTGCAACGTTTTCACCATTAGCAATCACAAAATGAACATTATGATCTTTTTTTATTTTACAAAGGTTTTCTTCTAAATAGTTCAAAGCAGCCTCACCAACAATATCACCAAGTGCTAAAACGTTAATTTCTAATTCTTCTTGATTCATAATACCACACCTTTACTTATAAAGAAATTATATCATATTTTGTATTAAATATTTTATAAATCTATCTTAAAAAAATAAAAAGACCTAAGTACATGAAGAGGCTCAAAATTAACTAGGTTTAAATTATTAATATATTTATAAAATTAAATCAAGAATATTCTTATCAGGCCTCATAATACTTTGAAAATGTTTTGCTTTTTTAAATGAGGTATCATACCATGTTACTAATTCTTGTAAGTTTGTAGTTTCACCTGTTAAATACCAAGCTCCCTTAATACGTCCTTCTTTGCCGTAATCATGAATCAATAAATATTTATTATCAAATATTACAAAGTCTTTTAATGGAATATTGTTATAATTTTTTATATCATTATATTTAATAAATTCTCCTAAACAATTACTAAGATAATAACTATAGTATTCATATTTTATATAATCTGATATAGGAAATTCTATTAGGTGTAATCTTTTCATACTTATACCCTTACTTAGTGCTGATACATAAAATGGTTTATCTAAAATTTTATTTTGTTTTAGTTTTTTAGAAAATAAATTGTAATCTTTATTTATTAAATCATATATAGGGCATTCACCAGGTTCATCATATATTTGTAAACATTCAAACTTTTTAAATGACTCTTCCTTGTTTTCCCATAGCTCATCAAATTTTTGATTAAATTCACTTAATGATAAATATATTGCATTATCTATAAGTTTTTGTATATCAAGCATTACTATTACTCCTCCAATAACTATATTTTAATTGCATTTTTTTAGATTTTTATATTTAACTTTCATATTTAAAGTTACAGCTTTGTTTTTTATATTGTACTAAATTTCTAACAAAAAGTCTTTAATTTTAAATTAAAAAGTGCCAATATTAGGCACCACTAATTACAACTAAACTATTTTGTCTCATCACTTTCCTCAAATATTTTACTCGTTACTTTTCTAATTATAATTATTAAAGCAGCAAGTATTTTAACACTTAAAAATATGTTAATAATTTGTATTATATCTAAAATTTGAACAATGAGACATTTACGTTTAATTAAAAATTTCTTTAATTTCATAATCTCACCTTTCTTTAAAGACAAGATAACTTTTTTACAATAGTAAAATAATTAGCAAAATAATTTTTTTATGTAGTATAAATTATCTTGCCTTTTTTTATTTTTACTTCTAGTCAAGATAATCTACACTTCCTTTCTTTATTTTTACATGATTATCTTTTTTTAATTTAAAAAAGGCCCAAGGAAAGAGCCACACGCATTTTACAATAATTAAATATATAAAGCGTGACTGACCTTTATCCTTACATCTTTTCTTATTTTTAATGTTGTAATAACGTTTATCATAATCAATCACACTCCTTTCTTCTTATTACAATTTAAATATAACTTAATTGTTATTCTTTGTCAACCATTTTTGTTAACAGTAATGTATAATAAAAAAATAATCATATTAAAAAACATATGACTATTTAACTTTATTTATCTTATTTAATGGAAATATCCTTAAATCAACACTACCTAATATATCTTCTTTATCAATTAGGCCTATGTATCTTGAATCAGTTGAGTTTTCTCTGTTATCTCCAACAACGAAATATTTATCCCCCGGAATGGTTAAGTATCCTATCGTTTCTAGTTTAAAGTCCGCTGTTAAACCATGATTAAAATCCTCTTCCGTTTTAAACCCATCAACATAAAGCTCATCATTTTTATACTCAACGTGCTCACCAGGAAGACCAATTACTCTTTTAACTAGTTTTTCACCATTCCAGTTAACTACAACAACGTCAAATCTTTCTATATCATTTAGTTTATAATCTAGTTTATTTAATATTATTACGTTGTTATCACTTAAAGTTGGCTCCATGGACTTGCCATCTACAACCGCTGGAGTTATTATAAAAGTTCTTATTAAAACAACAACTATCACAACTATTACATATGGGTATACGTTTTTTATAATCTTTTTTATTCTTTCTTTATTCATAACCTTTTTCTCCTAACGAAAAATAAGGCATAAATAGCCTTATTAATTTCTTTCTTTTAATTTCCATTGGCCAACTATATCTCTTGCGTAATATAACTTAGCACGTCTTGCTTTACCTTTTCTTACAACGGTAATAGATTCAAGTTTTGGTGAATGAATAGGAAATATTCTTTCAACACCAATACCAGATGACATCTTACGAACCGTAAAAGTTTCTGATACGCCTGTTCCTTTACGAGATATAACTACACCTTCAAATGCTTGTACTCTTTCTTTTTTACCTTCAATAATTCTAACTCCAACTCTTACGGTATCTCCTACCCTAAACTCTGGAACTGAAGGATTTAATTGTTTGTTTGTAATTTTTTCAATCTTATTCATTTTTTCCTTAGTCTCCTTCCTAAAACATATAACCAGCAATCATGCAAAAATATTAAGTATGCGGCGGATTGCCTTTTTCAAACATATAGATTTTACCATATTATTATGTTTAATGCAAGATATTTATTTATAATTGTTTTTTCTATTTCCATCTTTATCATAAATCAAATTACATAAATCATTCTTAAACGTGCCATCATTATTAACATAAGCACTTAAAGTAGAATCAGTCTGTAAAGGTAAATCTGTTATTTTAAGTACGTCACCCATTTGTGATACCCGGTAAAAACTTCTTATCAATTTCATATTAGAATTATCATCATATGCCTTATTTGATATATCCAAACTGTTTTTATATACCTCATATTCTTCCTTAGACATTTTACTAATATGATATTTTAATCTTCTTTCGTATGCTTCATAATGTGAATTATACCTTATAGGCATACCAATTACTACTTTTAGCTTATTTATACTACTTTCTTTTAAAAATCTTAAAAAGAAGATAATCGTTGCTATAAAACTCATTGTAACATCCTTACCGTTAAATAAACTGCTATCATTATCATCAACGTATTTATTATTAAATTTAAATAACATTCTATTTATTTTCTTTCTTAGTTTATCATCCGAATTTTTGTTTTTATTTTGAATAGCATAAACATACGCAGTATCATTATCTATACCAAAATACAATTGTGGCAAAAAATATTCATCATTAGCATCTGTAATTTTTGTTTTAAAAACATAAGGAGCTTCCAAAAGTGGAATTGTTTTATTAACTTTGAAAAAAACTTTATAAGAATTAAAATTATCTTCCTTATAATAATTATCTAATTCACAATCAAAAAAATTTATTCTTCTATTTAAATAAGGTATTGGATTAGATAATTCGGTTGATGTTGCGTTTATAAAAGCATATGCTAAAACTGCTTTAATATTATCCTTAGTAAAATTTCCATTATAATAAAACATAATTGCGTTTTTTACGTATTTAATCAAATATGTGTTAAATCTTTTCTTGTCATTAATGACAAGAATTGGGTTTTTATAATCCAATTCTTCCTTATTATTTTCAATTATTGTATCAAATCTTATCGCAGGAGAAAAATCCTCTAATTTCAGATTCCCATTTTTACATTCTGGTACCAACTCGTTGTAAAATATATTTTCAATTAAATTATCCATGATAAACACCTTTACATGCGCATTGTACTTTTAGTATTTTCTTTTGGTAGTAATGAGTTTTTCATCGTTTTATTCTTCACGAATTCGTTTACTAGCCTATTTATATTATTAATTATTTCATCTAGCTTTTTCGCACCTAAATAATTTGCATACATTGAAATAATCATCTGTCTTAACATTTCTGCCTCACCTAAAACACGTGAAGTATCATCATCATCTTCATCGCTATTTAAAGCAGCATTAAACCTTCTTGCTAATACATCTACTTTCTTTAAAACGTTTTTATACGCGATTTTACTAATAAATTCATTTTTAACAATTAATATTTTAGCAAGTCCTTTATTATTGTTTTTACCCTTTAGTTTATAACCTTTAATTTGGTTTGGTTTAAACACGGTAACAGCAATCGCTTTAGTTGTTTTTTCTATTTTATACTTACCAGTTTTTTTCTTCTTTGGAAGTATTTCCGTTACCTTAATATCTTTTATATCATCTAAGTATATTTTATTTTTGCTTTTTTTGATGCCATCTTTTTCTAAAGATATTTTCCCCTTTAACAAGTCAGGCCTTTTTTCCATTGTTATCTTAAGCTGTTTATCTAGTCTCCATTTATTTATTTTTGCATGATCTCCTGATAAAAGTACGTCTGGAACTTTCATTCCTTTATAGTTTCTTGGCTTTGTATAAGTTGGATAATCAAGCAAGTTATTGTTAAATGAATCATTTAAGTGAGATGCATCATCTATTACTTTAGGAAGCAGTCTTACAACCGAATCAGTAATTACCATGGAAGGAATCTCCCCTCCTGTTAAAACGTAATCACCAATTGATATTTCCTCATCACAGATACTTCTTATTCGCTCATCAAAGCCTTCATAATGACCACATATTAATATTAAGTGTTCTTCTTTTGATAATTCATAGGCTTTTTCTTGGTTATAAGTTTTACCCTGTGGAGTTAAAAGTATTACTTTAGAGTTTTCTTTTTTTAAATGTTCTACCGCATCAAAAACCGGCTGACACATAAGTACCATACCTTGTCCACCGCCGTATGGTGTATCATCTACCTTTTTATGCTTGTTTTTAGCAAAATCCCTAAAATTACAAGTGTTTATCTCAACTTTTTTACTTTCTATTGCTCTTTTTATAATTGACTCATTCTTAAAGCCTTCAAACATTTCTGGAAAAAGTGTTAAAATATCTATTTTCATGATAACAATCCTTTCACGTTATTTACGTATACCTTTTTGTTTTTAACATCAACCTTATTAATAAAATCCTTAACATACGGAATCATAACACCATTATCAAGTACTAAAACCTCGTTTGCTAAAGTATCAAGTACGTCTTTAATAACACCAATTAATTTATCCTCTATTATAACACTAAATCCTATTAAATCAACCGATAAAAAAGTGTTTTCATCTAATTTTAAATCACTTTTATTAATGTATACTAAAGAGCCTTTTAAATGCTCGACTAAGTTTATGTTGTAATAACCTTTAAAAACGAACATATCAAAGTTTTTATGTTTTCTATAGCTTTCTACTTCATACTCTTTTTTATCTTTTCCAATGTAAAATTTAAAACCCTTAACAAATACTTTATCCTTATGTCTAAAACGCGATAGTAATCTTACCTCTCCTTTAATACCATGAGTATTAACAAGTTTTCCAACGCATAAATATTCCATAATTTTCTTCTCCTTAACTTAACTCGTACATAATAATAGATGATGCAATAGCAACGTTTAGACTTTCACAATCACTTGATGTTTTAATATATATGTTTTTATCAAGCAAACTTTTAATATCATTAGATATTCCAGATCCCTCATTTCCCATAACAACCGCTATTTTACCTTTTTTATTTATACTTTTTATATCAGTGCCACTTACAACATCAGTTCCAAAAACGGTGTATCCAAGGCTTTTTAAATAAGGAATAAAGTACTTAAGTTCTTTTATTAAAACGTTTTGTTTAAATATCATACCCTCTGATGCCCTTATTACTTTATCATTATATTTACTAGCACAAGTAATGCCTAATACAACGTTATCTATGTTAAATGCCTTAGCACTTCTTATAATCGTTCCTATGTTGCCTGGATCTTGAACGTTATCCAAAATGATTATCTTATCACCTAAAGTTTCATCTTCATCCATGAATTTACATACGCCAATAACATCTGGTTTTGATTTTAAACTGCTAATACTTGCCATAACACTATCAGTAATTACGTTATTTAAAACTCCGTAAGATACTTCTTTAATGCTAAAAGTTTCTAGCAAAATACCCGCGCTATAGGCTTCTTTAACCAAGTGATCTCCTTCTACAACAAACTTTTTTTCTTCTTTCATAAACTTGGCATCTTTTAAGTGCCTTATGTATTTTATTTTTTTATTTTCCTTTGATTCTATCATGTTATTACTCCTTTAATTCTTTTCTTACTAATTTATATTCAGGACAATACTTATTAACCGTTTTCCAAAAAGCTTTACTATGATCAAAATGAACAAAATGAGATAACTCATGGACAATTACGTAATTTAAGTATTTCTTATCTTTTTTTATTAACTCTAAATTTAAAGTAACCGAATTATCTCGCCTGTTACATACTCCCCAGCGTGTTTTCATACTTCTTATCTTAAGTTTAGGATAAGGAATTTTTTCATCAAATACGTAATAAGCCTCATCTAAATAATACTTAAACACTTTTTTAGCTTCTTTTTTAAACCAGCTATCAAGCATTTTCTCATCTTTTACAATTAACGTGTTATCAGTAAACATAGGCCTTTTAACATCATTATATAAAACGTTTAATTTATTTCCAAGTAAGTTATAACGTTCATCTTTTTTATTTTCATTTTTCTTTTTTTGATTCTTAATCATTCTTATTACCGACTTTTCATTATCCTTTAAAATACCCATAATCATTTTTTTAGTATATAAAAAAGGAGCAGAAACCTTTATGTTTAAATCTTTATCAACTCTTATATATAAATTTTTATTATTTTTCTTTTCAATTATTACGTTATACTCTATATCATCTATAATAAACTGCATAACCATCACCAAAAAACATTATACCATAAATAAAAGAAGATAAAAAATTATCTTCTAGCTTGCTTTTTTGTTTTTCTTCTTTTGTTTAGCCATATCATAATAATCATCTTGATATAACGCTATGTCTTCTTGCGTGCTTTTTTTAGATATTAAGGTGTTATAATCAACTGATGCTGCGTTTACCCCGTGATAATAAGATACGTCATCTTGATGATAAAACGAGTTTTCACTTTCCGCGTTTAATAAATCATTTACATAAGACATCGTAAGCATATTATTTTTATCTACATAATCGTCATAATATCTTTTTTCACTAAGTCCGTTTTTCTTTATGTCACGGCAAATGTTTTTAAATATTTTATTAGCACTTTTAAAAGAAGTAGAATAAAGGTTTCTTTTTCTGATTTCTTCATTATACTCTTCTATAAACACTTTCATAAACCTTCCAAAATCATCTTCTTGCTTTTCTTTTAACTTTTTAAATTCTTCTTCATCAGTTATTAAATCACTATCTTTTATGTCTCCAAAAATTACTCTTTTATCAATTACGTCATAAAACTTCTTTTCGTTTTCTAAAATAATTGGTCTTTGTTTTTTTATTTTTAATATAATGTCATTTATTTCATTAATAAGATATAAAACCTCATTATGATAAACAAAACAGTTTTCTCTATAATTACTAAGTACGATTACAAAAGCATTCATAACCGCAAGAATAGTATTTTTTTCACTCTCATCCGCGCTTTTATTCTCTAATATGTTATGATAAGACTTAATTAAAGAAGATATCTCGCTTGATTTTTCTGGCATGGATATTTTTTGATTAGTAACTGGATCTGTAAAACCGATTGTCTTTCCTATTAAGCTTTTTAATCTTTCTTTCATTACATCATCTAAGTCCTTACCAAAAATATGCTCCATGCATAAATCAAAATCCGCCTTTAAAGGCTTACTTTTTAAAATGTTAAATATGTTTTTACTTAAACTGAAATCGATAACGTTATTTTTCTTTTAATTAAATTGATCTGCTGCTTTTAGACATATTTCATTAATTATCAAGTTACTTTTTAAATTAATTAAAAAGCTTTCTAATAACTCCCTGGTTTCATTTATTGTTCGTTCTTCTTGTGTCATAATACGCCCCCAATTAATTCGTTTTTCGAATGGCTATGATAGCAAAAAAGGGTAATTTTGTCAAATTACCCTTTAAAATAAACTTAACTGACTAGATTCTGGTAATGCTTCTAATATTCCCATAAGTCTCATTTTATCGGTTAAGGTTTGTGATACTTTTGCTCTTGATTGTAAATCCTCAATTGAAATAAACGTGTTCTTTTCTCTTTCTTCAACTATTTTTTTAGCAACCGTATCACCAAGTCCGTCTATCGCGTTAAAAGGCGGATATATAGAATTATCATCTTTAACACGCCAAGTAGTCGCCTCGCTCTCGTATAAGTCAATAGGTAAAAATGTCATGCCTCTTGCGGTTGCTTCTAAGGCGACTTTCAAACTTTCAAGTTGTCCGGTTTCTTTATTTGATGCATCAAAACCTTTGTTTTGTATTTCAATTATCTTTTCTTTAATAGCATCATAACCTCTTATCATCGCTTCAACATCAACGTCAGTTGCTTTAGAAGTAAGCCATGAAGCGTAAAAGGCAACTGGCATATGAACTTTATACCAAGCAATTCTAAACGCTGATATAACGTATGCTGCTGCGTGAGCCTTAGGGAACATGTATTTTATCTTACCACATGAATTTATAAACCAGTCTGGAATATTTGCATCCTCCATCGTTTTAATATGTGTTTTCCAAGTTTCTGGATCTTTAGATGCTCTTCCTTTACGAACGAATTCCATTATCTTAAACGCTTTTATAGGTTCAACACCATTATACATTAAATAAACCATTATATCGTCACGACACCCTATAACGTCTTTAAAAGGAACGATGTTATTTTTAATTAATTCCTGAGCGTTACCAAGCCAAACGTCAGTACCATGTGATAAACCTGATATTTTAATTAACTCCGCAAAAGTAGTTGGTTTAGTTTCATATACCAATGATATCGTAAAATTCGTTCCAAACTCAGGTATTCCAAGCGTACCTGTTTTACACATTATTTGTTCGTTTGTAACGCCGAGTGCTTTAGTAGATGTAAAAATAGACATTGTATCTTTATCATCAAGTGGCACTTTAGTAATATCTGTTTTAGTAATATCTTGTATCATTCTTAATTGTGTTGGATCAGAGTGACCTAATATATCTAGCTTAAGAACACACTCATCAATTGCGTGATAATCAAAGTGAGTTGTTCTCCAAGGGCTTGATGCGTCTTCTGCTGGAAACTGAAATGGTGTAAAATCAAATACCTCCATGTAATCTGGAATAACAACTATTCCACCTGGATGCTGTCCTGTTGTTCTTTTAACTCCGGTACATCCAAGTGCTAGCCTTTCTATTTCCGCTGGTCTTTTATTTATCTCTTTATCCTCTAGGTAACCTTTAACAAAACCATAAGCCGTTTTTTCCGCTACCGTACCGATTGTTCCAGCACGATATACGTTATCAGGACCAAATAAAACTTTCGTGTAGGCATGCGCTGATGCTTGGTTTAAATCACTAAAGTTTAAGTCGATATCAGGAACTTTATCAGCGTTAAATCCTAAGAACGTTGCAAATGGCATGTCTTGTCCGTCTTTATACATATCATCTCCGCAAACCGGGCACTTTTTATCAGGTAAGTCAAACCCGGTTGAGTAAACCGAACCTAAAGGTTTATCATCATCGAAATTAAATAAGCTGTGTTTACATTTTAAACATCTGTAGTGGGCTGGAAGCGGATTAACCTCGGTTATTCCCATCATGGTTGCAACAAACGATGAACCAACCGATCCACGAGAGCCAACTAAGTACCCCTCATCATTAGAGTGCTTAACAAGTCTTTGTGCAATTAAGTATATAGGATCGAATCCTCCACCGATAATACCTCCAAGTTCTTTTTTAACCTTCTTTTCTAAAGCATCATCGGTTAGTTCTTCTTCATCCGTCCAGTTGTTTTTAAAGTATGTTCTTAATAAATCCTTAACGGCATCAAAGCCTTTTAAAATTACCTCGTGAAGATGTGCATACGCTTTTTCGTTTAACTCATCTTCTGTTAGATCTTTGTTTTCTTTTTTAGCGTTTTTTAAGCATACGTTAAACACTATGTTACCATAAAGCTCAGTTGCGATACGCTCTTCAATGTTTAAAGGAAGCGGATTGCCGTACCAATCTTTTGCCTTTTCGTATACCAAGTCTGTTACAACACGTGGGCAATCAAGATAATGCGTTCCATCGTCTGATTTAACTCTTGGTGAAAAAGGTATTCCTTTAGTATCAATTATTACCTCTACCTCATCTGCCATATCAAGTGCTTTATTAGTGTTTGTAACAACTATTTCATATGCTAATTCCTTACCTAAGAAAGCAAAATCATTAAGCATTTCATCAGTTGTTCTAAAGTGCTGACTAGGTATTTCTTTTATGTCTTTTTTAGCTAGTGGATGACGTCCTCCTCCTGGTACTTTTTGATTAACGATTATCTCACGATAAACTTTATCTTCCCTTCTAAAGTGATGAACATCACCCGTTGCAACGATTAACTTACCAGCGTTTTTAACCGCGTTAATAATCTTTCTTATGTGGTTTTCTAATTCTTTTTCATCTTTAAAATCCCCCATTTGAATTAAATGGTTATATACCTCAGGAGGTTGCACTTCTACGTAATCATAAAAGTTAATGATGTTAGAAAGTTCTTCTCCTTCTTTACTTCTTGCCTCGATAAAGACCTCTGATTCATAACAACCAGAACCTATTAAAACGCCTTCTCTTAAACGTTCTACTTCACTTCTTAAAATTCTAGGGGTTTTATATAAGTAAACCGTGTTAGCAAGAGATATCATTTTAAAGATGTTTTTAAGTCCGGTTTTATTTAGTGCGATAGCGTTAAAATGAAAGGTTCTACCAAATTTATGAATTTCATCTTTTCTTATTAATCTATCTAAATCACTTATCTTTTCATAATTTTGTGCGTTTAGTTTTTGTAAGAACTTATCAAATACAAGGGCCGTTCCTTCCGCGTCATAATCCGCTCTATGGTGTGCTTCTTCATCCCAGGCAACGTTATACCTTTTAACTAATGCTGATAGGCCGTGTCTTGCGTATCCTTGATCTAACGCACGCGATAATTCTAAAGTATCAATTACCGTGTTTTTAAACTCACCTAAATCATATTTTTTCATGGCCATTTCGATAAATGAAATATCAAACTTTGCGTTATGAGCAACCATTGGCAAATCCCCTGTCCAAGCTAAAAACTCTTTGGTTACCGTCTTTTCATCATCACATCCTGATACCATTGCATCAGTAATTTGCGTAAGTTCGGTTATTCTATCTGGAATGTGTCTTTTAGGATCAATTAACTTATCAAATCTATCTATAATTTCACCTTTATGTATTTTTACCGCACCAATTTCAATCATTTGATCAAAACCTGCTGCATTAAAACCAGTTGTTTCTGTATCAAACACAACATAAGTGCTATCCATTAGTGATTCATCAGTTTTCCTTACCACGATGTTAACGGTATCATCAACAAGCGTAAGTTCCGTTCCATATAATCCTTTAAAATGTTTTGATTTATCTTCTATGCCCTTATTATGAGCCTTAATAATGCCGTACGCAATTGGAAAAGCCTGACATCCATTATGATCCGTTATCGCAACACCACGGTATCCCATGTTAATCGCGTTAGTAACCAGCTCACAAGTATGCTTTCCTAAATCAAGCTTAGTTAACCCATCCATCTGACTCATCATCGTGTGGGCATGAAGTTCTACTCTTTTTACCTCAGCATCATCTTTTAACAAATTATCTTTAGAAGGTATTTTAACTACGTTTCTTATGTTTAACACCAAATCCTTAGCGTACTGGTCTTGCTTTACATAACCATTTATCCTAAACCAGCCGGACTTCATGGCCTTAGATAACTTCTTAAATGAATCTGCATCCTTAGTAAAAAACTTAGCATAAATACTATCAGTATTATCACTTATTTTAAAAGTTAGTATCTTAAAAGCACTTTTACTTGATTCAAACTCTTCTACTCCAAAAACGTATGCTTCAACCGTTATGTTTGCTTCTTCCGTTATAATATCTTTAATTAAAGTTACGGCACCTTTAACATCATCACCATAAATTATTGGACTTTCTTTTTTTTCTTCTTTTACCACTTCTACTTTAGGTGCTTCTTCTTTTATCTCTTCTTTTTTCTCTTCGTTTATAAAAAACTCTATTTTTAAATTATCAAATCCTATTTTTTTATATAACTTTTCTATACTACTTATATTATTTCTTAAAATGTTTTCTTCTGCTATATTATCTAATTCTATCGTAAGAGTGTTATTATCTATTTTTAAATGCTTTTCTTTAAATAACTCTTTCATAGGTTTTGTTAAAGTACTGTTTTCAATTACGTAATCATAATAATTCTTAGCATCAAGATAATTAATGTTCTCAATAACAAAACAAGCATCAACAAAGTTCATGTCTTTAAACCCATTTTTAATGTTTTTATCAATGTACTCAATTACCTTTATATCCAAAGGATGCTTTATTTCAATTACAAAAACACCATTACGTCTGGTGTGATCAAGTTTTAATTTAAGTATTTTGCCATCTATAAAATAATCATAATACTCTTTTGGAATACCTATCTTATCTAATAAAAGTTTTAACTTATCATGCATAATAATATCACCTTACTTCAGTCTTAAATATTATAACATTTTAAATAATATTATTAAAGAAAAAACAACACTATTTGTTGTTTTTCTTCTTTGTGTAGCTACTTAATTCATCAGTATAAGTTTTATAATCAAGATCATCTATAAACTTAGTAGCATTAAGATCCTTTAATAACTTAGGAGCTTTAAAATCTTCTTGATTTTCCTTGTTTATAAAGTCATGATTATAACTTCTTACTCTTTCTTTTAAATCCATAAACTCTTTTTCATCTAAAACGTCTAGCATTCTTTTTAACTCAATTATTTTTTCCTCATAATCCTTCATGCTTTGTTTATCTTCAAGTGATAGGATATGAAATAACAAGATACTTTCAACAAAAGTTGTTATACCACCTTTTATTATGGCATCTTTTAAATCTATGTTTGATGTATCCGTGTTATAAAGAATTAAACAAGTATTTAAAAGACTTGATAATATAACTGGTGTTGATACGTTAAATATTTTGTTTTTAATGCCAGTTAAATCAGCAAACAAACTATTATCAGTTTTAATTAACTTTATAAATTCTTCATCACTCATCTTTTTAATTTCTTCTAAAGTCATTTTAACCCACCTTTATTTATTTTTATTTATGTTTTAAAACGTATGATGAAGTCATACTGCTTGAGTTAGTAATATCGTTTTGTACCCACTCGTTATCAAGGTAAAAATCATATTCCTCGCTTAATTCTTCGGTTGATATTGGATCTACTGTAACATCTTTTTTATCAAGACTACTTATATCATACCAAGCTTCATTAATCATTACTTTACCGTAGTTAAAGCCGTCAAAGCCATCATCATTTACATCTATTATGTTAAGCGTAACTTCATTGCCTGACTTAGATACAAAAACAGGTACGTATGTGTTTTTTTCATTACTTTTCATTTTAAACATGTATACGGTATCATCACTTTTTTCATCAATTTGTTTTGCAACACTTTTACCTGATATCTTACTAAAACCATTTAAAGTGATCTTATCATCCATACTAAATTCTGATACTGGATAATACGTTTCTTTGTTTTTACTTGCGTTTACATAAGTATTTATTGATACTCCCGCGATAATAGCAGCAATGTTAATTGGTATAATTGCTTTTAAAGCCTTATTTTTTAACTCTTCTTTATTAATTTTTATCTTCATTTTTATTATCTCCTTTACTTGGTAATAGTAATAATATCACAAGTAAATTTAAGTGTCAAACACTATTCTTTAATTAAACTTTGTAATCCAGTTATTTCATAACCCCTACTTTCTATCGTGTTTATCATTAATTTAAAAGATGATAAATCATAGCTACTTAAATCATATAGTATCATAATTCCCTTATCTAAGTTTTGTTTTAACTGGGTAATACTAGGATTAGTAACAAAGGGTGTTAACGTATGCATTTTCTTTTTTTCGCAGATCTTTTTTTGCTCGTCATTTTTATCTATATTCAAGCATAAATTAGAATCTTTTAAAGTAATACTTTCAATTAAATTATTAGTAACACCAATCATCGTTTTATCATATTTTCCATCATAACCTAAGTTATATATCTCACAGTTTAAATCATTAATCTTAAACGCATCTTCCATGTTTTCTTCTAACCAAAGCCCATCAACAAAGAAATTAATTGGTACGGTTTCTTGCTTTACTAACTTAAGAATACTATTTAAGTTTTTACTTGAAGAAACAGTAAATATAATCGAAACTTGATTAGTTTTAGAGTTTCCCTTTGTTATGTAATAATCATAATTATCACTTATAGAGGTTTCTGGTGCTTTGTTTTCATAGACTATTTTATCCTCATTAAACACGTCTTCATCTTTCATGTTTTTATATGACTTTTCTTCATCAACGATAAGTCCTGAAATACCTAGAATCATTTCATCATCTTTTATCTTAGGTTCAACAGGCATGATATCATGTTTATCTTTATAGCTTAATACTTCCTTCATTAATGGATCACTTTTTCTAACCTCACTAAATACTTTATCAGTATAAATAAAGCTTATTAGTAAAAGCAAAAAAAGTCCCGCTAATTTACTCATTTGTTTTAGCAATATGATCACCTAATAAATGATATGAGTTATTTTAAAAAAAAGACTTTAAAAAAGTCTAATTTTTATATGCTGCCTCAGGCTTTAATAAATAAGTATTGGTAATAGAAGTTCCCGTGTATTCCCAGTTTGACAACATAAGTTTTTTTATGTTTTCACCATATATTTTAAAAGTAACGTTTGATAGTGTTTTTTGGTTAGGTATGCAGTAAGTTTTTTCACCCGTTACTTCTTTATCATTTGAAAGAAGCACTTTTTTACCTTGTTCATCGGTGTATTTTACGTTTATTTTAAAAGTCCCACTAGGTAGTGAAACGTTAAAACACCTTGGATCATTTTTATTAGTTGAAATGGTTACTTTGTTCTTACTTTTATTAGCTTCATCTATTTCTTCTTTTAAAACAGGACTATAATAACCTTTTACGGTAAACGTTTTATAAGCATACTTATCAGCGTTTTTACTTGCGTTTACAAAACTCCATCCGAAAGGAGCATAAGACTCATCTATTTTTGATGCGTTTTTTATTTGAAACTTTACTCGGTATGTTTTGTTTTCGTTTTTTAATGAATCAACCCGTACTTTAAAATTCCTCGTTTTATTATCAAATGTTTTTACATCTTTTTCTTTCCAACTTTTACCATCTAACTCATAAATGGTAACCTCATAACTTCCAGAATAGCCATATACCTTATCGGTTATTTTAAACTCTATTACATAATTACTATCATCATAATACTCTTTAGCGATAAACCCATTTTTGTTTTCAAACACGCCTTGTAATTTAGATGACACTATTTTTTTAGCATAATTAATTGGCGTTGACCCATCAATAACACTTAAAAACCAAAAACAAAGAAAAAAGATGAGAAAAAGTGAAACGGCAATTAAAATCTTAGCGTTTTTTAAAACCTTTTCATCCGCAAGACGAGGTCTTCCTACCGGATTTTTCTCTTCTTTTAATAGCCATTCTTTCATTTTACATCACCTTTTTATTTCTTGTATTCTAGTATTTTTTTATGAATTCCAGGTTCTACAACGTCAAGCGTACTTATGCTTATTTCTAAAGACTTTTTATACTCACCTTTAAAAAATAGTTTTTCTGCTTTAATTAGACCTTCATTTATTATTTGTTTTGATGAACGATACCTGTTTCCATATACTATTGCGTACTCAGAAAGTAGTGCTGATTTAACCATTTCAGCAGTCGTGTTATGAAGTTTAAAAACCAAGTCACGAGCCGTATCAACACGTACGTTTAAAGTATCTACGTCAATTGGTTTTTTAGATAATTCCTTTTGAATTTCCTTTATTGCTTCCCCAGCTTCCGTAAGTTCAACGTAATACACATCTGGTATTATCGGAAGTCTGTTTTTTCTTATCTGATACTTAGACTGCTTTAAAAGCAATTTAATATCTTCTAACTGTCCTTTAGCACGTTCTTCATCATCTTTTAAATTACTAACCTTTTGAAGAATGTGATTTAACTTTTCATTTAATTTAGTTAGTTTAAGCATTATTATTTCAAGCTCAGAATTTAATTTAGAAAAAGGAAAACTATGATTTTTATCTAACTGTTCTAACTTTTCATAATCCCTTATTATCTCATCATATTCTTCTTTTAAAAGATTAACTGAATTTAAAGTATCATCTGTTAAATTATAATGTTTTTGCATAAGAGGAAGATTATTCGCTACACTATTTAGTATTTTATCTATGTGCTTTCTTTTTTTATTAAAGTCAATAAGTCCTTCCTCATAATACTTCCTAGTTATTTTTTCGGTTTCGAAATCATTAAACAAAGAATCAAAATAATCTAGTATCGTCTTAAGTTCAAAAGTTACGTCCTCTAAGTTAAGTACCCGCACACGATCAAAAATAGCACTTACTTTTTTTTCTGTTTCAACAATGTTATACTCAACGTTTAAATAATCAAGTTGGTACCCTTCTCTAGTTAGTTTTATGTACTCAGAAGATACATCTTCCGTTCTTTTTGGAATAAGGTTTTTACCCATTAACATTATCTCTGGGATCTCATCAATTACGATCGTCATATGCTCTAACATTTCAGTTAGCCCTTTAACTACGTAAATTACCTCTTCATAATCCTTTCTTTCCATTACTTGCTCGAACTCTTCAAAACGCTTTTCAATGGTTTCAAACTGAAGTTCAATCGTTTTTGTGGTTTCTTCATAATCCGCTTTGGTCTCCTCAAAACGTTTTTTTAGTTTTCTGTATAAAGCTTTTAACTTAATTACCGTTGCACGGTTTCGCTCCTCACTAGAGGTAATTTCTTTTATTTCTGATAATATCTTTTTTATCTTTGTTTTTATTTCACATAACTTTATTTCTATTTCTGATATTCTTACGTATATATCTTTATACTTTTCTTTATCCATGGCAAAATCCGCTTCAATTAACATGTCGTTAATAAGTGGTATGGTTTCGTTTTCTATTAATTGAAACTTCATCTTCCAAGTATTATATTTTTCTTCTAGCTTAGCATTGTTTTTGACTAATGCCTCTACCTTTGATAGCTCGTTTAATACAGGAACGTTAATAAGCATGTTTTTTTCTTTTTCTAAGTTAGTTATTTCGTTTGCAATTTTCTTTTTCCTTTTGTTTTTAACAATAATGATTAAAGCAACTATTATAACTAAAAGAATAACGATAATGGTACCTATATACAAACCTTTTCCCATATTAACATCCTCCTACCATAAAAATATTTTATCATAATTTGTAATATTTTGCACGAATAATATTAAAAAAGCGATCAAATATTACATATTGATCACTTCTTATTATTTTTTCTTCATAAAAACCGTTATTTCATGGCCATCTTTTAACCTTGCCCAATCAAGGTCATAATATCTTTTTATTTTTCGTTCATCAAACTCATTACCAAACAAAGCACAATCGTATATAACACCATTTTTATTAAGTAATCGTCTTAAAGATAAAACTTGTTTTTCTTTGTTTTTTAAAACCAAACTTAAAATGTTACTTAAGTATATCACGTCAAATTTATCATCTAACTTTTTGTTTAAGTCAGTTAGGTTTGAATCAAGGTATTTTATGTTACAGCTTTTAAGTCTTTCTTTTAATAAGTCATAATTTTCTTTTCTTAAATAAGCGTTGTAAACCATTTGATCCTCACTTTTATTTAACGGTTTATCATAAAAGAAAGGAAGCGTTATCCTAGCGGTTTTACCAGTTTTTATAAACGTGTTAAAAAACTCAAATTCGTCCTTGATTAAATAGTTTTTCACCTCGTTTATTATCTTTTCAAAATTATTTAAACCAGGTAAATCATGGATCCAATCATAATTATCAAGATAGCTAACTAAAAAACTTATTTTAGATATAAACTCTTCATAATCATAGGTTTTAATCATCGCTACTTTAAGTTCTGAGTAATACTTACAAAACCTGTTTACGTCAAAACCGGTTATGTCTTTAGCGCCCGCAAGTGCCGCGTGTAGCAAATGGTCCCCAGATGAGGTTACCGAAAGCACTTTTTTATCTTTTAAATCCTTATTATAATATGAATCAATAGGCTCATTTGTAAAAGGAAAAACCTTATCCGCAATTTCAAAAGATGTTATTTTGTTTTTTTCATAAAAAGGTAATTTACCATGAGATAAATACTTTTCTAGTAATAGTAAGTCACTTTTATTACCGTCTTTTTTAATCATAATACTTCTCCTTAAAAAATAATTGTTTTTTATACTAACACAAAATCACTTATTTATCAAGAATACTTGACTTGTTTCATATAATTAGCTATAATTACAAAAGTGTAAACTTTAAAAGCAGCACCTATTTGAATTTAATAACGTGTTTGTTTGCATTTGGTTATACGAGTAACTCTTTTAAGCTGCGAGTAGTGAAAGTATTAAAACAAACTCCCTATTAAATGGCAAAGGTCCTTTTAGTTTACCAATAAAACAAAAGGAGGAGAAAAAAATGGCAAGATATACAGGCCCAATTTATAAGAAAAGTCGTCATTTAGGATTTTCTTTATTAGAAAATGGAAAAGAACTTGCAAAAAGACCTTATGGTCCAGGACAACACGGAAATGATAGAAAACGTGGTAAAGCATCTGAGTACAAACTTCAATTAATGGAAAAACAAAAAGTTAGATTAATGTACGGAGTAAACGAAAAACAATTTAAACTAACTTTCAACAAAGCAGCTAAAATGAAAGGTATCCAAGGTGAAAACTTCTTAAAACTATTAGAAAGCAGATTAGATAACATCGTTTATCGTATGGGACTTGGAGCAACTAGAAAAGCCGCAAGACAAATCGTTAATCACGGGCACATCACGGTAAATGGTAAAAAGGTAGATATTCCATCATACCAAGTAAAACCTGGTGACGTTATCGCTGTTAAAGAAGCATCTAAAGATCATAAAGCTATGCTAGAATCACTTGAAAAAGTAAATAAAACACCAGAATACGTTGAATTCGATAAGAAGAAAATGCAAGGTACTTACCTAAGATACCCACAAAGAAGTGAACTTCCAGCTGATATTAAAGAATCTATGATCGTTGAGTTCTACAATAAGTAATAAATAGTATTTAAAAACGTAAAGCTAATTAAAGTTTTACGTTTTTTATTTTCTTAATTTTTTAAGTAAGTAATTATATTTCATAAGTGAAACTAGCATGACAAACCCAATAAATATTAAAATGAAAATAATTGGTATTTCTAAAAAAGCATAAGTAAACACAAGCCTACCAGTAATTGAAAAATAAACTAAATCATACATAAGTGATGCATTAAACACCGTTGATAATAAATTATCGTTAAAAGTATCATTAAGACTACTATGTTTACCAGTGTTAATGTTATAAATTAACATGCTTATTATTCCGGTTACTAATGCTATTATAAAAGATATAAAGTTAATTTCATAAAGATTTTTAATTAAAACGATAAAAGATAAAACACTAATAGTCATTAGTATTATGGTCATAACATAGTTAAATGGTTTTATCTCCTTCATTAAAAGAGTTCTTCTTTGTCCGTTTTTTATTTCAATTAATTTGCTATCAATAATTTTTGATAACTCATCTTCTTCTTTTGAATAAGGTCTTAAACTTGCTATTACCTCATCCGCTTTCAAATCGGTTTTTTCGTTAATTAAATACGTAAAAGAAGAAATATTATTCTTTTTTAATTCTTCTAATATACTTTGTGATGTTTTATCCTCATCATCTTTTATCAAATCACTTATTTGTTCTTGAAAACAAGATGGTATTCTTGAAATTATGGTTACTTTTCTATCTTTTAAAATATTAATTACTTCATCTGTTTTATCAATTTCTTTTTTTAAAGTGTTTATCTTTTCTCTTGCGCTATCTAATAACTTTTTATTACTTGATCTTTTAAAGAATAAACTATCTTTTTTAATAAAGTTCATGTTTAAAAATGAATATATCGTTATTAATCCAAAAATACCAAACGGAATTGTTAGAATAAGTAAATAGTTTTTAAATACAAGGTTGAAAATCATGCAAAAGACATAAAATAAACCATTTATAAAATCATATACGTTTACTATTTTCTTACCCTTTATATTATAGCTATTAAAAGTAGTTATGTTTTGATTAATAAAGGAAATACTATCAGATCTTAAATCATTTAAAAATATTTTTGAAGTGAGTTCTTTTTTTACCTTTTCTAAATTTTCTACTTCTTTGCAATCGTTTACGTATTCGTTAAATTCATCTTCTATTTTTTTTGCAGCATCTTTTTTTGCAAATGAAACAGCGTTTGATAAATCATCTTTTAACTCTTTTATCATTCCATCATCTTGCCAAAATTTATAATTCTTAGTTTTTGCTATTATGTAACTATAATATCCTAAGTAATTTTTAGGAAAAAACTTTTTTATTTTACATGAAACATCTAACAGTAAATCATAATCTTCATCTGTAATAGCTTTATCATGCATACTTTTTAGTTGTTTTAAAGTGTATTTTTCTTTTTTCATGAGCGATTTTCCTAAAAAGCAATTTTTTCTTCTATGTATTTTACCGCGTCCTCGGTACTTAAAGTAATTTGTTTCATGGTGTCCCTATCTCTTATCGTAACCGTGTTATTATTTAATGTTTCATCATCAATTGTAATGCAAAAAGGAGTTCCGATAACGTCTTGCCTTCTATATCTTTTACCAATTGAACCGGTTTCATCATAAGAAGTCATGAACTTGTTTGCAAAAAGCTTATATACTTCTTTTGCTTTTTGGCTATGATACTTTTTAACAAGTGGAAGTATTGCTGCTTTATAAGGAGCGATAGAAGGATTAAAATGCATAACTTCCCTAGTATCATTATCTAGTTTTTCTTCTTCATAAGCCTCACATAAAATAGCAAGGGTAAGTCTGTCTGCTCCAATTGAATACTCAATTACGGTTGGTATGTATTTTTCATTGGTTTCTGGATCCTGATACTCCATTTTCTTACCAGAGAACTCGCTATGTCTTGATAAATCCCAAGTTCCTCTGTTATGAATACCATTTAACTCTTCCCAACCAATTGGAAACTTATACTGAATGTCGCACGCAGCCTTTGCATAATGAGCAAGCTTATCATGATCATGATATCTTAATTTATCAGCACTCAACCCTAAATCCTTTATAAAATCTAAAGCGCGTTTTTTATAATCCTCGTAAAAACTCATGCTATCCTCATCTTTACAGAACTTTTGAAGTTCCATTTGCTCAAATTCAATCGTTCTAAACAAAAAGTTACCAGGCGTTATTTCGTTTCTAAAACTCTTTCCTATTTGTGCAATTGCAAAAGGAAGCTTTGCCCTCATTGTTCTTTGTACGTTAAGAAAGTTTACGTACTCACCTTGACAAGTCTCAGGTCTTAAATATACCGTATCTTTATTTCCTTCTACCGTACCACGAGATGTTTCAAACATTAACTTAAACTGTTTAATAGGAGTCCAGTCAAACCCACCGCAATTAGGACAAGTAATGTGATTATCATTAATGTATTTTTCCATTTCCTCATTACTCATTGCTTCTGCTGCAACAGTTCCTTTTGAATGTTCTTCAATTAAATTGTCCGCACGAAACCTTTGTTTGCACTTCTTACAATCCATTTTAGGATCACTAAATGATCCAACATGGCCTGATGCTTCCCATACCCTTGGATTCATAAGAATAGCAGCATCAACACCATAAGTTGTCATATCTTCCTGAACGAACCTTTTCCACCAAGCTTTTTTTATGTTATTTTTTAATTCCACTCCAACCGGACCAAAATCCCAAGTATTAGCAAAACCATCATAAATTTCGCTTCCAGGAAATACAAATCCATATTGTTTACATAAATTAACTATTTTATCCATCGTTAAATCTTTCATATTACTTTTTTCCTTTCCTAATTCATATTATTATATGTTAAAAACCCTTTATTTTGTATTGCAATTGTTTTACGTCTTCTAGCTCTTTATTGTGATTTAAAGCAATCTTGCTAAATAATTCAAACAATCTATCATTATCAGTTATAATTATAAAATCACCACAACTAAAACTACATTCAGCACCAATGTCAACCTTGCGATAATATTTATACTCATTACTAACTTCTGCTAATACGTTTTTTGAAAATATCTTTTCCTCTATGAATTTTTTTAAAAAATTTTTTTCTGATAAGATTGCTTTATTATCAAAATTCAAAAACAAATAACATACATTTTTATTATTTATATTATTACTATGATAACAAGAAACTTTTTTAGTTGTGTTAACAACGTAAATATCAAAATCTTTTTCTTTTAAAAATCTTTCGCGATCCTTTTTATATTTATTTAATATCTCATAATATTCTTCATCAACAAAATTTAAATCCTGGGACATCAATTTCATCTTTTTATCTTCTGATGATACTTTTATAACCAATGGATTTTTACGATTAAAATATTTACTTATACCATCTAATCTATTACTATTTATATAATAATTAATCAATTGCTTTTTTGCGTCTTTATCATCTAATCCTTTAAGATTTTGAAATAAAGCATAAGCGTTAAAATTTAATACTCCATCTTCTTTTTCTCCACTTACTTTTACGTTAGTACCTTCGGTATTATCAATTATTGATAATGTCTTATAATTATCATCATTTAAGCATCTTACTCCGTTAATCTTCATAACAAACTTCCCTTCTTAAATATTAAAAAAGATTTCTTTAGAAAACATTATAGGGGTGAGATTAATCCCACGGTTCCACCCTACTTATTTCTATAAGAAATCACTTCATTTATACTGCTGATAGGTTTCCAAGCCCGTCATCGCACATTTAACGCATATTAATTATAACACAAAAAATTATCTTTATTTACAAATTAACTAAATTTTTTAAAAATTTCTTACTTTTTAGATAAAGTCCTGTATACCTATCATAATAATCATCTAAAAAATCATTTATTTCTTTTTTTACTTCATCTTTTACTTCTAATTTAGTTATTTTAGATATGTCGACATACTCTAATACCCTTATTAACTTGATCGTCTTATCACTTACGATATACTCACCATCTACGTGATTTTTACATACAAACCCGCCTTTATAACTAGATATCGTAACTACTTTTTGGCTTCCGCAAACAACGCAACCATTAAGTTTTGGTGCAACACCTAAAAAAAATAAGTATTTTATCTCTAAAATATTAGTTATTAAAGAAGGATCAAAGCCTTCTTCTATTTTTAAAACAGCACTTATAAATATGTCATATATTCTTTTATCATTATTTTGTTTTATAACAAGAGAGGTAAGTTCTGATAAAAAGTTTAAATATGATAATTTTTTTATATCCTTTTTTATATTAAATAATGGATTAATAATATCCGCACTAATTAAAGTAGATAATTTATTGTCTTTATAACTAATATTAAACTTAGCATAAGAAAACCTTTCAGTTACACTTCTAAGCGGACTTTTTAACCTTTTAGCACCTTTAGCAAGTACTCCTATTACACCTTTTTCCTTAGTAATTATATTAAGTATCTTACTTGTTTCACTATATGGTTTCTCATCAATTACTAATCCTTCAACTTCTATTACTTCCAAGGGTATCAATCTTCCCTTCTTTCATTTCTCTATACTTTATATAATACTCTATCTTTCCTGTTTTTTCAAATAAATGCCAAACATCATTTATGTTCATTTATATCACCTTCTATTTATATATTGGTGATACTTTTTTGATTTTATTCATCTATATCATAAAAACCTAGTTCTTTTAAATACTTTTCTTTATCTCTCCAGTTTTTAATTGTTTTAACAAATAATTCTAAGTATACTTTTTTACCAAGCATGTCTTCTATATCACGTCTTGCTTTTGTTCCTATTTCTTTTAGCATGGAACCATTTTTTCCAATAATAATACTTTTAAGTGAGTCTCTTTCAACTATTATTGTAGCATTTATTATTGCTTTGTCTTTTTTTTCATCAAATTTTTCAACTACGCAAGTAATTGCATGAGGAACTTCATCATGAGTAAGTCTTAATACTTTTTCTCTTATTAATTCAGATACTCTAAATTCTTTTGTTGTGTTTGTTAAGTCAGAATCTGGAAAATACTTTACTTTATCTGGTAAATATTCTTTTAACGTTTTAATTAGTTCTTTTAAATTCTTTTCTTTTAAGGCAGATATTGGAATGATTTCTTTAAAATCATATAAATCTTTATATTTATTAATTAATTCAATTAGTTTATCATTATTTATCTTATCTACCTTATTTAATATTAAAAACACCGGCTTATTAGCTTCTTTAATTCTTTCTAAGACAAAGTTATCACCCTTACCAAAAGGTGCTGTTACATCTACTAAAAATAAGATTATATCAACATCATCTATCGAAAAGTATGCCTCATCATTTAATCTTTGACCTAACTTATGCTTTGGTTTATGAATACCTGGTGTATCTACAAATACTATTTGGGTATCTTCATCATTATATATTCCTTGTATGTTATTTCTTGTTGTTCCTGACACGTTAGATGTTATTGCAATTTTATAACCTACCAAAGCATTTATTAAAGTTGACTTTCCAGTGTTTGGCCTTCCTGTTAAACTTACGAATCCTGATCTCATAAATACATCTCCCTAACAACAATAATTATAACATAATTTGACATCTAATAGAACCTATGCTAATATAAGTGCCAACAAAAAGGAGCTTGTTATGAATAAATATCAATTATTATCTGAAAAAAATGAACATATCCCTGGAATTATTAATGATGCTTTACTAAGTAAGCTTTTGTTAAACTATAAAATCGAACTTAGCTTTGATAACGAATTTATAAAATTTAAAGATTTAAATAATACCTTAACTTTATACATAATGCTATTCACACTTAATAAAGCGCCAAAAGATGTGCAAGAAAAAATAAAAGATAAATACATAAATAGAATTGATAAAAACGCACTTTATAGAACGTTTTTAATACATAGTTGTAATTTACTAAGTGAAAAAAGATTTGCTGATGTAAATGATACTTTAGAGTCGTTTATCGTAACTAATCTTATTAAGGATGCTAATATAGAAGATGATAAAAAATATATTACGTTAACTCTTTTAGATGATAGTAAAGTTAAATTTACAAGTGTTCCTTTAGATATCAAATTAATAAATGCTTATAAAGGAGAATGTCATACTGTTACGCTAGGATTTTTAAAAAATTGCGAAATAGTTAATGGTGCCATGACTTTTTTAGAAAATAATTATATATTTGGAAAGCACTATCATTCAGTTGCTTTAATTGATGATGCTGTATGTGACCTTTCACACAACATAGTAATGAGTTATGAAAATTACATTAAGCTTATCAATCCCACGGTTATATTACGTGAGGATGAAGATACCATTTTATCGAATATTGAAGCATTAAAAAATAAAGATAAAGTATTTAAAGATTCTAATTACTGTCCCCTTTTAAAATATGCAATGGAAAAACAAAAAGTTAAAAAACACTCGTAAATAACGGGTGTTTTAATTTATCAAACCAATAAACTTTGGTAAAAAAACGTATAGTCCTACGCATATCGCGGTAAAAGCAGAAACAACAACAGCTCCTGCTGCAACATCTTTTGCAACCATTGCAAGAGGATGAAATTTTTTTGTATATAAATCAACGGTTAGTTCAATCGCTGAGTTTATAAGTTCTGATGTAATTACAAGCGTAACCATACTATATACAAGTAGCCATTCATAAAGTTCTAATTTAAAATAAATACCAAGTATAGTAACCATAATAGTTGCAATAAAATGTATAAGTAGGTTTTGCTCTCTGTTAAAAAACTCCTTTATCTTCTTCATAAAACCTACCTAAAAAGTGATATTATCTTTGGAACAAACACAACAAGCCACATACCAAAAGCCATCATATCCGCAACAAAGCATGCTGCTGATGCCGTGTCTTTCGCAACCTTAGCAAGTGGATGATACTCTTCGGTTACCATGTCAACAACTGCTTCAATAGCCGTGTTAAAAAGCTCAGCAACAAGTATTAAAGCTCCCATGACAAGCGTTATAACCCACTGGATTGGAGTTATTTCAAAACCTATTCCACAAGCTATTATTATAGCCATAACGATAATGTGCAAAATAAGACTTTGTTCATGTAAGTACGCGTATTTTAATCCATCAAAAGAATATTTAAAACTCTTAAAAATTCTTTTTATTCCTAATTTTTTAAAACCTTGTTCCTCTACGTATCTACCACGTGATATTTCTACTTTAACTTTCTTTTTTGATGCCATAGCCCTCTAACAACTCCTTTTGTAATCCAAACATTTTTTCCTCATCTTCTTTTGTCATGTGATCATAACCTAACAAATGAAGAAGTCCATGAACTGCTAAAAAACATATTTCTCTTTTTGTACTATGATCATATTCTTTAGCTTGACTCTTTACTTTATCATAAGATATGTATATATCTCCAAGCAATCTTACACCAGGTGTTTCTATCATCTTGTTATCCTCTAAAGCAAAAGTTATAACGTCCGTTGATCTATCTATGTTTCTATATTTTTTATTTATCTTATGAATCAAATCATCGTCTACTATTATAACATTAAACATTACGTTTTTCAAATTTAGTTTTAAGGCTGCGTAATTAATAAAATCATTTAATAAATCTTCTTCTAAAACATCATCTTTATATTCTTTTATTATTTCTATGTAATTCATGATAAAATCCTCCAAAAATTAAATCTAAGAGCAAGGTAAACTAAAACAAGTACAAATGCTAAGGAAAGTGCGTCTAAAAATATTTCACTTCTCATAAACCTCGGTAATTTATCATATAACTTGCCATCGAACTTGAAGATTAAATATCCTATTATTCCTCCTAGTACGTTTAGTATAACATCATCTATGTCCGCCGTTCTTCCAATTAAGCTTTGCGCAAACTCAATTGCACAAGAAACGATTAAGGAAAGTATTATTGGTATGTATACTTTATTAACTTTAACATAATAAGTAACAAACATACCAAAAGGAACAAATAATAAAACGTTTCCAAGCACGTTTCTTATAAATAACTTAGAATCTAAATCATACCTAAATATTTCTCTAAATGGAATAAAGTTATTAGTTCCGTAATTATTATCTTGAAACGTTACTATGTAATATAAAAGAAGAATGTATATTATAAAACAAAGAGTAAGTAACTCTTTATGAAATACAAATCGTTCTTTATTACATAAAAGATAAGTTATTCTAATTGATATTAATATAACCGCGAATATAAAAAGCATCGGCCATATGTTATGGACTGCTTTTACAAAAATATTAGTAAACATAAATATACCTCTTTATTCTACCAAGTCGTTATCTTTATTTAATAGACTTTCATCAACGTCTTTATAAGCTGTGATGTTTTCACATACTTTAAAAAAGACTTCTACTTCTATTGTACTATCATTCATGGTAAAATTCAAAGCTTTTTTATCTATTATGTATTCATCACTACCAAGTTTTTTCTCTATTTTTTTACTTGCTACTTCAATCGCTTTACTTAATGCTTGTTTTTCGGTGTATTTTTGCTTGTTTACCTTTATTTTTCTTTGCTTTTCTATCCTAATTTCAAACGGAAAAATTTTATCCTTTACAATTGTTTTACTATTTTCTATGTAGTTTTTAGAATAGTTTTTAAAAAGAGGAACGTCATGCCCAAAAATGCTTAGTATTAAATTGTTTTTAACCTTACTTAAATATATGGTCTCTTCATAATTTAATGGGTAGCTTACGTTTACTAAGTACCAAGTTTCTGCATAAACACTTCCTTCTGCTCTTACCTGGCCTTTTACGGTTTCATCTTTTATGATGTCTCCTGAAATTAGTATTTCTCCTTCGTTAACATAATCGTTTTTCTTTTTTAATATTTCTCCATGACTTGCCGTAATACTCATTATAACACCACTTTTTTTAGCGATTATGTGTCTTGGCTTAGTGGATTCTTCTTTTTTATTCATTATCCTTTCCGTTACTTTTACGTTTAAAATACTTCCCTTTCTTTCTATTTCAAGCCATTCTAATTCATCTTTATTTTCTTTTACTATTTTATCTAATATCTTTCTTCTTTTTTTAAATGATGGTATGAAATGATATTTTGATATACCATTTTTTTGTAATTCATCATAAACTAAGGCTCTTATTTCTTTATCATTATGAATAACATCTATGTTAAAAGCCATGTTACTTATTACAAACAAATATATAAGTGATATTATAAACGCTATTACTAAGCTTATGTTTTTTAATAGGAAGTTTTTATACTTTATAAGGCCATACTCTTTTATAACATAAATGTTATATATACCTTTTTTATTTTCTAAAAATAAATAATCTTCATACTTAACCGTTAATTCTAAAACGCCTTTTCTTCTTTTTAAGTTTTTATAACTAATTTTATTTATTACGTATAATTTAAAAAATAAATCTGGGTTTTTACCTTCAATACGCAATCTAACATAACTATTTTTCATTGTTTTTAAACTCCATTTTTGTTATGTTTCCTGATATTGTAACGTACTCTAAAAACATTTGCTCAATAATAAGGTTATTTCCAAAGATTATAACGTCTTTATTTGCATTTGAAATAACTACGTTGGTACTAGAAAAATGTTTTATTTTATCATAGTAATAAAAAGTTGCTTTATTATCTTTTATCTTTATTTCAAATTTATTACACTCAGTAAAATCATCTATCATTTGCCTTAACATCACGATATTATCACCAATTTATTCTATGCACAAAAAAACTTACTATGTAAAATAGTAAGTCAAATATTTACTCTGGCAAAGAAAAACTAGGAATCTTTTCTTTCACGCTTAGCAGCTTTACGACTATTTTTAATAGCTTCTTTCTTAGCGTTTCTTCTTTGTACCCCTGGTTTATCAAAAGCTTGCTTTTTCTTTACTTCTGAAGGGAGACCGCTTTTAGCTACTCTTTGTTTGAACTTTTTAAGCGCACCGTCAACGTTTCCATTCTTAACCTTAACAGTTATCATTTTTCTTTCCCCCCTCTCCTTTTTTTCTATTAGTAATTATATCACCTAAATTATGTTATTACAATAAGTTTTTTGCCATTTTAAACAAAAAAAGACAGTTTTTTTACAAAAACCGTCCTTATAGTTCCATTATTATTCTAATTAACGTACCAAATATTCTACCTAGTTGCAAAATAAAGTTTATAACGTTATTTAGTATTATTGCTAAAAATGGTGATGATACGATAATTAAAATAGCTTTAATAATCCCCTTTAATCTAATGGACATGCACTATTACCAAAGAGCCTTCTTATGCTACTTCCTAAGTATCTTCCCACATCCATAAACGTTGTAAAACCTTTAATAAGTGCGTTAAGTAAAGTAGCACTAATAGATGCTCCCGCCTTTATCATTTTTAATTCGTTTTTATTTAACGTCATTAAAATCTCCTTTCCTATCTACATTTAAAAGGTCTTGCAAGACCATCAAAGACGCCTACTAAAAACGTAATACCAGCAATTATTCCGGCAACGGCCCAGCCTGTTAGACCTCCTGCTTTTATATTTCTTAACTCTTCTTTTTTTAATTTGTTCATTAATCCTCCTTTTTTAAGTCCTCTAACTTATCTAACGACACTACTTTATCAAACAAATCATCATTAGTCATTCTGTGTGAGATTAATATTATGGTCTTTGATGGGTAATCTTTTTTTATCGCACTTAAGATTTTTCTTTCTTGTGCTATGTCTAGCTGGCTTGTTGTTTCATCAAATATTATTACGTTTGAAGAATTTACCAAGCTTTGGGCTATTATAATTAGTTCTTTTTGACCACCGGATATATTTGCGTTTACGTTATCTATTACGTAATCGTAACTTAAATTACTTTTACAAAGCATGTCATCAATTACCTTTTTAACGTTTTTACCTAAAGTGTTTTTACTTCCTAAGTAAATATTTTCTTTAATCGTTTTATTAAATAATTTAGCTTTTTGATCTACGTAAGTTATTTTTCTTCTTAAAGAGTTATCCTCTATATCATTTATATCAATACCATTAATAAATAACATTTTATCAAGTACGATTAACTGCTTCGTTAAAATTTTAAATAACGTTGTTTTACCGATGCCTGATGAACCCGAAACCAAAACGTAATCACCCCTTTCAATTTTTAAGTTTACGTTATTTAAAATTAGTTTATCATCATACTTATAACTTAAATTATTAATGGTTATACTATTTATGTCATTAATAAAGGTGCCTGTTTTTACTTCTTTTACATCATATATTTCGTCTAATCTTTTTTTAGCACTCTTATAATTTATATATACCGGCCACGCACCATATAAAGAACTTATACAATCTAAAAGCATTATTTCAACATATATTATAAAACAAAGATTAACACTTGTTATGTTAGCATTTGTAAGTATTATGAAACAGAGAAAATAAAATAATGTGAATATGATTTTAAAAACAAATTCTTTTTTTAGATAAATAAAGGAAGTGGTATGATAATCATTTATTAATGATTTATATTTGATTTTTAATTGTTTGTTAAAATAATACTCTTTAGATAAGTTCTTGATACTTATAATACCATTTAAAGCATCAGTCATTAACGCTTCAAAATGTTCGTTTTTAACTTGCAAATCATAAGTTTTATAATAATACTTTTTATAAAACTTTTTATTTAATAAGAAAACAAGTAAAAACACCATTAAGTTTGCAAAAAATAACTTTACGTTAACAAATAAAATAGATATTAAAAACACAAGTATAATAATCAAATTAACGAGTAAAACCTCACTTACAAAATAAGTCATTTCTTTTATGATTGATAAATCATTAAACTTAGATGTTAAATTACCTAAAGATAAGTTAGAGTACGACTTTATAGGAAGTGATAAAATCTGCCTTATTGTTGGAAGTGTTATTCTTAAGTCAGTTTTAACTTGTAAACTAAGTAGTAACCTTTTTTTAATAAACGTTATAATCTCCCTTAAAAGGCTAACAACAAGTAAAAGGAAAATAAGTGAAAATAAAAGTTTATTATTTAAATTATTAACAATAAAAGAAAGAACATATGAATATGAAATATTTAATAAGGAAACAAGTAAAATTAATGAAGTTATTAAAAGAATGAACTTTTTATCTTTAAATAAGTTTTTAAAAGAATATTTATCATCTTTAAAACTTATTACTACACCAGTAAACATTTTTTTAAACTCATCTTTCGATAACTTTAATTTACCTTTTGCAGGATCCAAAACGTAAACGCTATCTAAAGTTACTTTTATAACAACAACAAAATGCTGCAACTTATTATTTATGGTATGTGCAATAAAGGGAAAAATACTTGCTTTGTTAACATCAAAGTCCTTATATCCTACCGCATCAATACCATGTTTTTTAGATACTCTTATAATCTCATACGCAGTTGTACCTTCACTATCCATTATCATTTCGTTTTTTACCTCATCTATATCAATGTCTAGGCCATGTATTTTAAATATCATAGTAAGGCAAGCTGCCGCGCAATCATTAACTGACTTTTGTCTTACAAAATAATTTTCTATTTTATCACCTCCTCATACTTATAATTAGCCATAACTTTTAAAATTCCCCTAAAAAAATGAAAAAAAATTTAAAAATATTTTATTTAATAAAAAACTAGTTGCAGTGGTAAACTTAAAGTAAAAAGCTAAGAAGTCATAAGTTATAGATTTGCACACTAAAATATACAAAATAATTTATACAATATTGATTATATTTTTATTTTTGGATATAATAAAAGTAGAAAGAGCAACCTAATAAGGTTAGCTGCTTTCCTTGATTTGTTTTTTTTAAAGAAAAGCATACTTACCTACCAAAATGGTTAAGTATGCTTTTCTTTTATATTTTAAATATTAGTATCACTAATAATAAAATTAAAAGGATTACTACTACTTTAAGAAACTTCATTTCTTGTTTCATAGGCATCACCTCTTTTCATTCTTTTTTTAGAATAATAGAGGAAAGCACATCTAACCTTTGGTCTTAGGTTACTCTCACATTAATTATTAACCATAATTTTTAAAATCCCCCTAAAAAATATAAAAAAGTCAGAAAACTCTGACTTTTTATTTAAATAGATTAGCAATTGAGGCTTTTATGTACTCATATATTTCTGGATTTATTACCGTTAAAGTTGAAAAAGCTAAAAGAAGTAATAAAATTACAATTATAATAATAAACCAAGTATCAGCCGTATGCATGGTATCTTTGTCTATCTTAGATGGTCTTCCTTGTTTTTGTTTTGCCATATTTATCATCCCTTACTATTATTATGATACAAAATTTATTAATTATTTTCAAGATATGAAATAACTTCTTTTATTGTTTTTTCAAAATTATTTATGTTAATTAAAAACCATTTAACATTCATTTGATTATTAAACCAAGTATACTGTCTTTTAGCATAGTTTCTGCTTCTTTTTTTAATTAAATTAATAGCGTCTTCTTTTGATATTATACCATCAAAATACATGTATAATTCCTTATAACCAATCGCAGTATTAATCGCTTTACTATTTATTTTATTATCATAAAATCCTTTAGCTTCCTTAATTAATCCTTCTTCAATCATTTTATCTACCCTTTTATTAATTGCATCATAAAGCTCGTCTCTTGGTCTTGTAAGACCTATTATCATAACGTCTTTATATAATAGATCATTTCCTTTTATATTTACTTTTTCATCATGATTATTTAAAAAGGATTCCATTCTTTGCCTGTTATTTTTATGGATCTTAGTATTTTCATCTATTTGTTTAACCAAGTTATATAAATCATCATTAGAATAAGATGAAAAATCTTTTTTATTTTCATTTTTAGTAAATCTATAGTCATATAATAAAGCTTTTAAGTAAAGACCTGTTCCTCCTACTATTACTACGTTTTTGTTTTCCTCTAATAACTTATCTAATATTTTCCTTGCATCTTTTTGATAATCATAAACAGAATAATCATCATTTACGTCTTTAATATCAATCATATGATGATTAATACCTTCCATTTCTTTTTTAGTTATTTTAGCAGTTGCAATATCCATATTCTTATATACTTGCATGCTATCTGCACTTATTACATCAGCATTATACCTTTTTGCAAGTGCTATAGACATTTTTGTTTTACCAACACCAGTAGGTCCAACAATCGCAATTAACATTTAAATCACTTCCTTTTTGATGGCGTGTTTTCATCTTTATATAATGCGTTTTTAAATAAATCTATTTTCTTAAAACAATCATCTAACAAAGATAAATTATACCATCTTAAATCTTTTCTATCATCAATTTTATAAGCGTCACAATCTACTAAACATAATTCGTTATTATAATATATTATGTTGTCTGGCTTTATATCATTTACTTTTATTTTATTCTTTGATAACTCATTTATTTTTAAAACTAAAGAATAATAAAGATTATATAACTCATTTTCATTTATGGTTATTTTACCTCTTTTCATTTTTTCTAATAAAATACCAAGAGTTGGTCCTTTAAAATATGGCATCGTATAACCACAAAACTTATCATTTCTATAAACTAAATTAGTTGGTAATGAAACTCCCTTTACTTTAATTTTTTTATCTACTATTTTCCTTAAATTATTCTCTATATTATATCTTTTAATAAACTCATCATTATCAAATATCTTTATTACTTCATCAGAAAATACGTAACAAGAGCCAAAATTACCTTTGTATCTTGCGTTTTTAATTGGTTTAAATTTATCATAAACACTTATTTGTATGGACACATTTATCACCTACTTTTATAATTTGATAACTTCATAAACGTATCAACACGGTTATTAGTTAGACTTCTTATATTAGATATACAATCAAAAAGAAAACTTTCCTTATTTAAATCATCATCAGTATATATTTTTAAACCAGGACAAATAATACAATCCATAAATAATGCTAACGCTTTATTTATTTCTTTTAAATTATAATCATATGGTTTTACCTCATCTTTATCTTCACTTGTATTAACGTAATAAAGATCTTTATCAAAATATCCATCCGTATCAATAAAATAAAAATTATCATCTATGAAAACATGCGCCAATTTAATATCAAACATGTACACTTTTTCTTTTTGTAATTCTTTTAAAAATCGGTCATAATATATTCTTAATAAATCATCAAATGCTAAATCCATTTTACCACTTATTATTTTATTTTTTAAGTCCAAAAGAGAAACATTTGGAGCTTTATCCATAAAATAACCAATAACATACTTAGTTTTTCTATTAACTTTAAACACCCTTTTCTTTGGCCATAAAATAATATTTGAGCTTCTTTTTATATCTTCATCTATCTTGCATTTTAAATAAGATGCAAGTCCATCATAAAAAATTTTTACAACACCATCTTCATATTTAAAGCACTCTCCATTACAACCATGATAGTTTTTAGATATCCTTTCAAGTTCTTCTATTTCTTCTTTTGTCAAATAAATGTCTTCCATAAAATCATTCCCTAACGCAAGTTTTTATACGCATCTTTAAGCGTTTTACACGGATGTTTTAAATGATCATAAAATTCATCAAAAAAATCATCACAAAAAAAGTTATTACTAAAATCCTTAATTTCTGTTTCATAACAAAAATCAAAAAAATAATCCTCAAAAAAGTTAGCAAAACAAATATTTACTGTTTCATAATTATTTAAAAGAATAATTCTTTTATCTTGTTCTTCTTTATAAAAATCCAAATCATAAATAAGCAATTTATCATCATGTATATTACAATTAGCGGGGTTTAAATCATACATAGTAATACTGTTACTAGCAAAAAAACACGCTAAATAATACGCATATTTCCAAGCACTTTTTATATCACTTAAGTATAAATCTTTTTTTTGACTTGATATTTCATTTAAATTATAACCTTTCATAAAAGGCATTTTATACATTAAAAGTTCATCATCTACTACGTAAAAAATAAAAGGAATAGCAGCGCTTTTCTGGCTTATTTTAAAGATGTTAATTAAGTTATCTACAACGTCTTTATAATCAAATATTATTATGCCATTTTTAGATTTAAGATATGGATTTTTAAAATATCTTTTTATAACACTTGATGAAAAATCCGTATAACTAGAAGCGAAAGATCCATCGCTTAAAAATTCGTAACCGTTTAATATACCTTCTATTTCACTTTTCTTTATAAATGATACATAGCACTCATCTTTTAACTTTTCTTTTTGTTCTTCACTTAGTTTCATATTATTCTTCCTTTTCGCACTATTATATCAAATAATAAAGCTATGTCAATTACATAGCTCTTTTAAACATTTTTTCTAATTCATAGTTACTAAAAAATATCGTTGTTGGTCTTCCGTGAGGACAAGTATAAGGATTTTCACACCGTCTTAAGTCATCTATTAAAGCTTCCATTTCTTTTAAACTAATGTTCATGTTTGCTTTAATAGCCATTTTACAACTTAACATAATCGCCGCTTTTTCCCTAAATTTTTCAATCGAAAAGTTTTTTTCCTCACTTATTAATACTTCTAATATTTTCTTTATAGATTCTTCTTCATAACCTTCTTTTAGCCAAGTAGGATGTTCTTTTATAATAAATGAATTAATTCCATATTCACTAATATCAAAGTGCATATCTTTTAAAACACTTAAATTTTGTTTTATTATGATAAACTCATTAGATGGAAATTCTAAAATTAAAGGAACAAGCATTTTTATACTACTCTCATTTGGGTTTCCAAAGGCTTTTTTATATCCTTCATAATTTATTCTTTCTTTTGCAGCATGCTGGTCTATCATGTATAGTCCAAGTTCATTATGACATATTACGTACGTTCCTTTAGCAAGCCCTACCGGGTACATCTCTGGCATAACAACTTTCTTTTTTTCCTCGTTATAAAACTCTTCATCCTCTTTTTTATCTTCTTTTAATTTTTCTTCTAAATCTTCATTAACAGTTAAAATATCATCATCAAACAAAGTATAATCGATAGTTTCATTTTCTATTACGTTTTGTCTTTCTAAGTTAAGCTGCATCTCTTCTACTCTTGGTTTTACCAGTTTATCTTTTTTCTCTATCTTAGGTATTAAAAGTGCTTTATCAAGTACGTCTTTAATACCTTTTTTTATAAGTTCTTTTAAGTCTTCAAAATTACTAAATTTTATATCTAGTTTAGCGGGATGAACGTTTACGTCAATTAAAGATGGATCAGTATTAATATTTAAAACAACAATTGGATACCTGGCTTCTGGTTTATAAGTGTGATATGCATCATTTATCGCACGATTTAACTCTGTATTTCTAACTACCCTTTTATTAACAAGCGTTACCATATGAGTTCTAGTTGACCTTGTAACCTCAGGAAGTGACACGAAACCATCAACGTCATAATCATCGTTAAACACCGATATTTTTCTCATCCTGCGGGCAACGTCTGATCCGTAAATTTCTTTAATTACCTTAAGTAAATTACCTGATCCATCCGTGTTTAATAATACTTTATCATCACTTGTTAACTTGAATTTTATCTCTGGATAAGATAAAGCCATTTTATTTACGTATTCACAAATATTAGCAAGCTCGCTATATAAACTATGTAAATATTTCAGTCTTGCAGGTGTGTTATAAAATAAGTTTTCAACCGTTATTTCAGTTCCTTTTCTTGCATCTGATGCTTCTTGTTTAATTAATTTGCCACCGTCTATAATTATTTTTGTTCCAACAGATCCGGTAGAAGTTTTAAGCTCTACTTTAGATACTGACGCAATAGAAGGAAGAGCCTCACCTCTAAATCCTAAAGATGATATTCTAAATAAACCCATTTCATCATAAAGTTTACTTGTTGCGTGCCTCCTAAATGCAAGTAAAGCATCTTCCTTTGTCATACCAATACCATTATCAACTACTCTTATTAATTTTGTTCCAGCATCAATTACTTCTATTTTTATTTCTGTTGCACCAGCATCAACGCTATTTTCAACTAATTCTTTTACAACTGATACACATTTTTCAACAACCTCTCCTGCTGCTATTTTATTTGCTAAAACATCATCCATTACTTTAATCTTGCTCATTATCACATCACACACTTTCTTTCTATACAATTATAACACAAAATTTGTTTTTTCATATAATACCAATAAGGAAGGTGAATAACATGAATCAAGGATATCAAACCGAAGCCAAAATGCCAGTAAATAATGCGTCCTATGGTTATTACATGCCATACGCATATGCGGCAAATAATCAAAACGATGAAAGATTAGCCGGAGGATTTGTTTTTCCGTTTTTACTTGGAGGAGTAACAGGTGCAGCCCTTGCACCAGCCTTTTGGAGACCAAACAGGCCAGTATACTACCCACCATACCAACCAATGCCATATCCACCGAGAAGATGGTTTTAAGAAAAAACTAGCCAAGCAACCCTTGGTTAGTTTTATTTTAACTTTAATTTATAAGTTCCAACATAATCGTATATTCCTAAATTACTGACAAAAGAAAGTGCCTTTACTTTTCCATCTTCCTTTTTTGTTCTTAGTTCCTTATCAACGTACTTGCAAGGTTTAAAAAAGTGCTTTGCTCTCCATTTGTTTCCATCACTTATGGTTTGCCTTATAAAATGAAAATCATTATAGCCTTGCATTATTACAGGATTTCTAAATAATGATATTTTCCATTCATCATTATCATTTAATAATGATGTAAATTCTACTTTTTGAATATCAATATCTAAAGCATCTAAATCTCTATATAACGAATATTCCATTTCATCTTTTGATCTAATTGCTTTATAAGTGTCAGATAAAACGCCAAGCCTAAAATTACCATCTAAAAATAACTTAGTAGATTCAATATCTATCTTAAGTGCATACATATAGCAATTGCTATAAACAACACTTTTATATTCATCATCACATCTAATAGCCTTTTTAATTTTATTTAATAATTCATAATCCAGCATAAAAGCACCTCTTTTCAAATTATACTAAGATATGTTCAAGATAGTCAACCTAATATAAATAACTTATATCAACGTTACCCGTAATTCCAGGAACACTTCCTTTAGAAGTATATTGCCACATAGAATATGGTCCATCATATTTTAAAGTACTATTATACTCCGCTACCCAATCAACGTAACTTTTAGATAAAGCACCAAGCCTATTCATCGCATACCAACGTCCTGAATAAAGCTTTACCTTATATAAGTTATTAACATGATTACTTACTTCACTTACGTATATATTAGTAATCTTATCATACATGTCTTTTGATATTTCATTTGATGATGAACCATTAGATGATTGCCAAGACTCTATGTCATAATAAATACCTAAAGTAGGTTTTAAATCATACTTATCAATCATGCTGTTAGTAAATACCGCTTCTTTTTTAGCACCAGTTAAAGTGGTCGAATAACTAAATAAATATATTCCATACGGAATATTAAGTCTTTTTACTTCACTTATGTTTCTTTCGAACTTCTTATCTAAAGTATCATAATAACCAAGTCTTAATATTACGCCATAACAATCACTTTCACTTGCAAACGTATTCCAATCGATATCTCCTTGATAATAGCTTACGTCTATTACCTTTACTTTTGTAGTTCCTAAATACTTACCAGATGGAGAAAAATAATGATTTGTTCCATCTATGTTTTTTAATCCAGTTACTTTTACATCATTTTCATAATAATAGGTACTTCCATTTTCTTCATAAAAACCGTTTTTTAATTGCTTCGTTGAAGCGGGTTCTAATACGTTGTTTGCTTCACTCTTTTCAGTAATCATCTTTTCTTCATTAGATTCATTACTTTCTTCTACTACATCTTCTTTTTCTATAACATCATTAGTAACGTTATCTTCTAATTTTTCAGAACTTTCGTCTAAAGTCTCTTCTTCTAAGATATCCTCACAATTAATTAATTCTTCCTCACTTTCTATATTACTACTTACTACATCTTCATCATCTTCTTCTATTACTTCTTCATTTACCAAAACATCATCACTTATATTATCACTAATATCACTTATACTTTCTGCTTTATTTTCTTCACTTATATAACTAGTTTCAACCTTTGGAACCTCATATGAACATAATGCTTTATCATCTTTAATTACTTCTTTTTTATTCTCAACTTTCTTAGAAGTATTTTCTACCTTCTTAGTTAACGTTTCCTTTACCTCTTTATTCTTTGTTATACTTTTTGATATCTCATCTTCATTAGAACATATGTATAAAATATCTATTACCCCTACTATAAATAAAATGCTTGCAACAATTATTAACTTTTTCATTTAACCTCCATATATTTTTTTATTTACCACTTCCTCATACTTATAATTCTCCATCTTTTCTAAAAATCCACTATTTTTTGTAAAATAATTAAAAAAAATAAGCAGACATATAAATGTCCACTTATCTCGTTTATTTAATGATGTTAGTTTCTAACCGTTGGAGTTGGTCTATCAGAAAATGAAGTTGCTTCATATTTTGTATTTTTACCAATTGATATACTTGTTATCTTGTTTGTTTGACCAGGATTTAAGTCAAAAGCTTCTTCCCCTATGCTTTCAACATTATCAGGTATATACAACTCACCTTCTAGGTTCTCACACATACCAAAAGCAGTATTTCCAATTGTTCTAAGACCTGTTCCAAACGATATTGATGTAAGCGCTGTAAATGAAAAAGCATCAAAATCTATCGTTACAACACTATCTGGTATTATTAACTCTCCTGTTAAATTACTACAACTACTAAACGCAGCAGCTCCTATTTCCTCAATGTTATTTCCTAACTTTAATGATGTAATTTGTGTTGAAGCAAAGGCAGTCGTACCTAGTGCAGTTACACTATCCGGTATTATTAATTTTCCAGTTATTCCTGTCATAGCAAATGCACAATCTCCAATTTTCTCTAAGCCGCTAGGTAAATTTAACTCACCCGTTAAAAACATACAACCAAAAAATGCACCATTTCCTATTTTCTTCAAAGTAGAAGGAAAGCTTATACTTTTTATTATGTTTATATCTTCATTCATTAGGTCATCTTCCACTGTAGTATTATCAAAATTTATATTACCTATTGCATAAGCAGAAAAACCGTTTGTTATAATAATGTTTCCATTTTCAGCATCAAAAGTTCCACCATCTGCTATTTCAGTTACTCCCTCAGGTATCTCTAAGTGTCCATTGTTTGCTTTAACCTGCTGGATTCCATAATCCGTTAGTCCACTTATTACCGTATCACTTTCCCAGACAAACATCTCTTGTTCTTCTTCCGGAGGCGTTGTTACCTCTTCTTCTTTGTCTGTTTGTGTATATGTTAATTCATATGATAAGGTTATACTTTGTTTTTCATCTGGCAAGTCTTCTTCATTTAAATCATCTCTATACCTTATTGTTATTGTTACCTTTTTAGTTTGCCCTTTATTTAATAAATCTCCTATGGCAAGTTCTGTGCCATCATTTTTATATGTTACTCTAAAATCTAAATACTTTTCTTGTTCTTCCGTAAATGTTGGCGCAACTATGTTTGATATTTCTGCGTTTATACTTCCTTCATTTACTAAATCTACGTCATAGACAACTTCATCTTTTGGATTATTTAAACTTACGTTTATGTTTGTTATTGAAGCACCGTTTTCTGCTACATTTGGTCTGTTTTTCTCACTTGCTTCTCCCTTTGTTTTTGCTTCACTTAGGTTTGCAAAATGAATATCCCAATTTGCAGCATCTACGTTTGCACTACCGTTTATAGAAAGTAGGCCACTCATTGCAGCATACGCAACACTTAGTCCTATTACCGCAACTAAAAGCGATATTATAACTATCATTTTTGTCTTTCTTTGCTTTTCCATTTCACACCTTCTTAACTAGTTTTTTAACTAATTTAATATTAACATATCTTTTATTTTAATTCAATTTCTTTTATTAGTATGTGTAAATATATGTTTTATATTGATATTAATTTTATTTTTGGTTATAATTAAATTGTAAGGAAGCAGCTTAACTAGTTGTTTTCCAAGAGTTATAATAACAATCGAAGAACAGAGCTAGTATTTTACTTTGCTCTGTTCTTCTTATATTATATAATAATCAGTATGACTACTATTATAAGTAATATGATGATTAATTTTGGTGTAAATTTTATTTCAAATCTAAATCTCATAAGCTGCAACCCAACGTCTATTCTTATTCGTAATAAAAAACGGAAAACAAAGCTAGTACTTTTAACTACTTCCTCATACTTATAATTCTCTATAACTTTTAAAAATCCTCTAAAAAAATGAAAAAAAGATTAAAAAATTAATCTTTTTTATATTCTTTTAAAAACTCATATAAATCATCTGCAACTTTTTCTGGTAAAACACTTGCAAGTTCTTCTTTTGATAAACCCTTTAATTTTGTTATTGTTTTATATTTTTTTAGCAACTCTTTTTTTCTTTTTTCGCCTATACCAGATACATTATCTAAAATGCTAGATAAACTACCTTTACTTCTTATGTCTTTATGATAGTTAATCGTGAATCTATGAACTTCATCTTGAATTCTTGTTAAAAGATGAAATACATCAGATGTTTTATCTATTTCGTATTCTTTATCCTCACTTATAAGGGCTGTTGTCGTATGTTTATCGTTCTTCTTTAATCCTAATACTGGTATGTCTAAATAAAGACTATCAAGTATTTCTTTTGCAGCGTGAACTTGAGCTATGCCACCGTCTACTATTATTAAATCTGGTTTTTCTAACTTATCATGAAGTACCCTATAATACCTTCTATAAATAACCTCTTGCATCGTGTGATAATCATCTTTAGAACCTGACGTTATCTTATATTTTCTATATTCTTTTTTATCTGGTTTTCCATTAGTAAACACAACCATACCAGATACGGTAAAACTGCCAAAAAGATGTGCATTATCAAATGTCTCTATCCTTTTTAAATTTGGAATACCAATTAATTTGCCTAATTCTTCATTCGCACCAAACGTTCTATTATCATCTCTTACAATGAGTTCAAATTTCTCATCTAACACTATTTTAGCATTATCATAAGCCATTTGAACTAGATTTTTCTTAAGTCCTTTTTGTGGAACTATAAATTTTGTATTAATTGCACTTTCTAGCAAATCACAATCAAAATCACTTGATACTAATACTTCTTTTGGAACTTCGTTTTTATCATAAAAACTAGTTACAAAATATGATAAAGTATCTTTAACATCGTCTATTAAAGGAAAAACCTCACCATCTCTCATGTTTATTCTTCCGTCTCTTAGATGTAACACCTGAAATGATATATAATCATTTTTAACATAGTAGTTAATTACGTCTCTTGTTACGTTATCATTTAAACTAATTTTTTGTTTTTCTAGTACTTTATCTATGTATTCTAGCATTTCTTTATATTCAAGCGCTTTTTCAAAATTAAGATTACTTGATGCCTGTTTCATTAACTCTACTATCTTTTTTCTTACCTCATCATAATTACCATGTAAAAAGCTTGTTACCTCACTAATCATGTTTTTTATAACTTCTTTATCTATTTTTTTCTCACAATAACCTAAGCACTGTCCTATATGATAATACAAACACACCTTTTTTTGCATGGTATGACATTTTCTAAAGGGATATATTCTATTTAAAAGTTCCACCGTTTTTCTTGCAGCATAAGCGTTTGGATAAGGTCCAAATAATTTTCCTTTATGTCCTTTTATTTTTCTTGGTCTTGATATAATAAGTCTTGGATATGTTTCACTTGTTATTTCAATATATGGATATGATTTATTATCTTTAAGTAAAATGTTGTACTTTGGTGAGTACTTTTTTATTAAGTTAATCTCTAAGAGTAAAGACTCAACTTCACTTGCAGTTACGATGTATTCAAAATCTTTAATGTTTTCAACTAAAGCTTTTGTTTTTCCAGTATGCTCTCTATTAAAATAAGATGATACCCGCCTTTTTAAGTTTTTAGCTTTTCCAACGTATATTACTTTACCTGTTTCATCTTTCATTAAATAACAACCTGGTTCGGTTGTTAGTAAACTTAGTTTTTCTTTTATAACGTTCATAATAAATCACCTACTAAAATATTATATCACAAAAACTATGCCTTTATCTTCTTAAGGCATAGCAAAAACCATTTTTAAAGAACTAGTTTATAAAATTAAGAAATTATCGTTCCTACTTTTTTACCTAAAATAGCTTTTTTCAAATCATCTTTATTATTTATGTTAACAACAATTATTGGTATTTGATTATCCATGCACATGGTAGTAGAAGTAGAATCCATGACCTTTAATTTTTTATTTAGAACTTCTAAATATGAAATTTTATCATACTTTTTAGCATCCTTATTTTTCTTTGGATCACTATCATAAACACCGTCAACGTTCGTTGCTTTAACTAAAGCATCAGCATGTATTTCTGCAGCTTTTAAGGCCGCCGCGGTATCGGTTGTAAAAAATGGACTTCCTGTTCCACAACCAAATATAACGATTCTTTTTTTATCCAAGTGTTTATATGCTCTTCCTTTTATGTAAAATTCTGCTACTTGCCTCATTTCAATTGAGGTCTGCACTCTTGATTCAACTCCTATTTGTCTAAACGCATCATTTAAAGTCAATGCATTCATCGTTGTTGCAAGCATACCTATATAATCAGCTGTTGCCCTATCAAACTCCTCGTTTTGCCTTCCTCTCCAAAAGTTGCCACCACCGACTACTATTCCAATTTCAACACCAAGATCATAAACCTCTTTTATTTTTTTACATATTTTAAGTACGGTATCGTAACATACTCCTGATTTTTTACTTCCTGCTAGTGACTCACCACTTAATTTAATTAATATTCTTTTGTACTTCATGTTAAACATCATCCTTTCTTTTGTACATAAAAAGACAGACAACTTTTTTAGTCATCTATCTTTTCTATTCTAATAACCTTATTACTTTCTAAGTAATCAAGTACCGTTTTTTTATCATTAAATGGTATTTTTTTATTATCTTTTACAATCATAACCTCTTCATGACCTTTACCTAAAATAAGTAAAGCATCGTTAACGTTTAATAATTTAATACCTTTTATAATCGCTTTTTTTCTATCTAATTCAACTTCGTAATTAGTGTTAGTAATGCCTTTTAACATATCATCAACTATTTGATTAGGATCTTCATTATGAATATCATCTTCCGTTATTATTACCCTGTCGCATAAATCAGTTACTATCTTAGTCATAATTGGTCTTTTGGTTCTGTCTCTATCACCAGTACATCCAAATACCGTATAAATATGTCCATCACATACTTCTTTTACGGTACTAATAATGTTTAAAATAGCATCTGGAGTATGGGCATAATCAATTATTATACGATTGTTCTTATACTCAACCATGTCCATTCTACCAGGAGGAGATTCTATATATAATAAGGTATCTGTAATATCCGAATAATTAAACCCTAATTCTTTTAATATGATAATCGTAACAAGTACGTTATATATGTTATATTTTCCTATTAATGGAACTTTAATATTTTGTTTTACATCATCATTTATAAATGTGAAATTACTACCTAATATACTCATTTGATAATCAGTTACCCGGTAATCCCCACCGGTAAAACCATACGTTATATTAGTGTTATAACTAAGCATAAAAGTTTCCTTATTAGGATCATCATAATTTATTATCGCTTTACCACACGGTCTTATACTATTAAATAGCTTCTGCTTACACTTAGCATAGTTTTCCATCGTTTTATGAATGTTTAAATGATCCTGAGTCAAATTAGTAAAAACAGCATACTCAAAAGGAACGTTTTCTAACCTTCTATGTAAAAGACCTTCGCTAGATGCTTCAACAACAGCGTATCTATATCCTTCGTCATATGCGCTTATTAACATATCATATATCTCGGTTACCTCTGGAGTTGTATTAGGTAAATCACTCACCTTTTTATCCATGTAAAAACCAATCGTTCCTATGTAACAACACTTTTTACCAAACTTTTTTAAAGCATCATAAATTAAATAAGCCGTAGTTGTCTTTCCATTTGTTCCAGTAAGACCAATAATATGCATTTCTTCTAAATATTTATTGTAATTAGAAGATAAATAATTATTTAGATACTCCCTTGTATCTTCAACTATTTCATAAGGAACAGAATACTCTCCCTCCTCAGCGATTATCTTTGATGCACCATTTTTAATCGCACTTGGAATAAAGTTGTGTCCATCACCTACTATACCCCTTAACGCAACAAATATATCGCCTTTCTTTACTTTTCTTGAATCAGTTTTAATATTTATCATAAATATTCACCATTTTCTTATAAACTACCCCTATTATATAATATATTTGAAAAAGCTTCAATAATCATTTATAATGTTTTTGGTGATTTTATGTTTACGATTAAAAATAATGAAGAAAGCAATTTTATTATTAAAAACTCTAAGTTTATATCAAAAATATACAAAGTAGAAAAAGTAAGTGATGTAAAAAATATTTTAAATAGTTTAAAAGAAGAATACAAAGATGCAACACACATTTGTTATGCATACATAATTAATAATGATAAAAAAGCATTTGATGATAATGAACCTAGTAAAACCGCAGGAATGCCAATATTAAATATCTTAGAAAAAAATGATTTAAACTTTGTTTTACTTGTTGTTATAAGATACTTTGGAGGTATAAAACTTGGTGCAAATGGCCTTGTAAGAGCATATTTAAAAGCATCTAAGGACGTTGTTGATAAGACAAGTATTATTCCATACGCAAAGGAAAATAAAATGCAAATCGAGTTTTCTTACGATAAGCAAAAAGAAATAAATTACATTTTAAAAGATCATAATATAACTTATAAAGAATATGATGAAAACATTATTTATGAGTTTATGTATAAAGATGGTAAATATCCTAAAGAATTAGATAAATACATCATAAGAAAAAAGGACCTTTAAAGTCCTTTTTAATAAATAAGATTTTCGTCTTCTTTGTTTGTACCACTACCTCGTCCTATACACACCTCATTTGCTTGAGTAGAAGATTGATCAACACAACCACAATCATTATATAGAATTAACTCCTTATTCTTAGCCCAACTTAATTTTTCTCTATCTTCTTTAAGATCCCATAATTCAATATAATACTTTAAATCATTATTAGGACATTTATATACCTGAACATGCCTTTTTCCTTTCGACTCATTAGCATGAACATATATTAATTCTGGATATTCAGTCTCATCGATGTCTAAGTAATTGCCTTCTATTAATTTAATAACATCTATTTGTTCACCACCGGTTGCACCATTATTAAAAGAAAGGTCTGGATCGCTTATATCCTGATCAAGAAACTCTGGATGATCTGCTATATATCTTCTTGCTGCTGTAAATATACTACTAAATACGTTACGCCTGTTTTCAGCTGCTTGTTTTGCCCTTATACTATTTACCGCAACGGTTGATATTGCAAGTATTATTCCAAGTATTACGATTACTGCTAAAAGTTCAATTAAACTAAAACCTTTTTTATTTTTTATCATTATTTCATCACCCAATTCTCTAATTCATCTTCGTTCATAAAGCCTGTTTGTCTTTTTACTTCTTTACCGTTTTCAAATATTATTAAAGTTGGAACAGCAGTAATACCATATTGTTCTGCTAAATTACTTTCTTCATCAATGTCTACTTTTATAATTGGAATAATGTCTTTTTTATCTATTTTATCCATTACTAAAGAAAGCATTTTACAAGGTCCGCACCAAGTCGCAAAAAAATCTACCAATACTCTATTTTTTATTTCATTTTCAAATTCCTTTTCATTTACGTGTTTTATCATTTTTAACCTCCTTTAATCTCTATATTCAGTAGTTGTATGTTCATGTGTAGTGTTATATCCAGTAGGACTAGTTACACCAGTTTCATCTTCTATTTCATCAATTACGGTGTATCTTGTTCCTAATAATTTATCTTTGTCCTCTAATTCTTCTAACATCTCATCGGTTGTTAAATTATTCTTTACCATGTTATTAGCTATTTTAGCGTTTATGTTTTCAAAATTTTCATCAGTATTAGCTTTACTAAAAACTTGTTTTCTTGCATAGTTACTACTTAGATATAAATCTTTGTTTTCACTAGATACAATAAGAGTTTTTTCTAACACAAACTTTGAAAGAGCTGATTCATCTTTCAAACTAAAATTAATTAATGGTACATTTACTATTATTAAAACGTTATATAAAACTATAATAGTAAGTGGAACACTCATTATTATACCAAGTATTTTTGATACAAAATTAGCATCTACTATAGCATCTCTTATTTTAGCAGCCCACTTTAGTTTTATGAATATTCTTCTTACTATAAGAAGAATAATTGCAATTAATAAAAAGTATATAATTAATCTCCAAACTATTAAGTTAATTGCTTTTAATCCTTTAGCATCACCTGAAAAATTGAAAAATGGTAAAACCGGATATAAAAGCTTGCATAATAACTTACTAAGTGGAGATGCTATTATCATTGTAATTAATAACACAACAAAATCCACCGTCTGTTTTAAAAATCCTCTTTGATATCCTAAAAATAATCCAAAAACCAATATTAAAATTACTAAACCATCATATATACTCAACTTGCTAACCTACCTTTCATAATCTTATTATATAATATTTTAAACAAAAAATACACATCTTATATTTAATGTTTACATTAAAATGTATAGTTTATTTTAAATAATATTATTTTATGATAAAATATAGACAAGGACGTGAAATAATGACAATAGTATTTAAAATAAGTGATAATACAAAAGAAAAAATGATTAGTTACTACGCTGATAAAAAAAGATGTAAAACACCTCCTTATGCAGTATTTCAAGCAGAAGAAGGAGGAACAATAATTACCCTTTATGAATCAGGTAAAGTAATGTTTCAAGGAATTAGTGCGGATGTTGATGCTAACATGTGGCGTGACATGGAAGCACATTTAAATAATGGTAAAGCTCCAGTTGAAAACAAAAAGAAAGAAAAGGAAAAGAAAACTTCTCAAGAGTTATATGAGGAAAGAAAACTATACTATTATATTAACTCTATCGGTTCTGACGAAGTTGGAACGGGAGATTATTTTGGACCAATTGTTGTAACTGCAAGTTTCGTATCTAAAGATGATATTTCTTTTTTAGAAGAATTAGGGGTTAAAGACTCAAAAAAACTAACTGATCAAAAAATATTAGAAGTTGTTCCTAAAATAATTAAACGAATACCATATGAAACAATTATATATACAAATTATGAATATAATAAAAATAAAGAATTTAACATGAACAAAATAAAGGCTATTTTACATAATAAAGCAATATTAGCTCTTATGAAAAAAGAAAACTTTAACTATGACAAAGTAATAATAGACCAATTTTGTTATCCTAAAAATTACTTTGGATATTTAAAAGACGCTAATAACGTGTTTAGAAAAATTACGTTTACCACTAAAGCAGAAGATAAATGCCTATCAGTTGCATGCTCATCTTTAATAAGTAGATACGTATTTATAAAAGAAATGGATAAGATGTCTAAAAAATTAAATGCAACCATTCCAAAAGGTGCTGGCATACAAGCCGACGAATTTGGTAAAAAAATGGTTAAAATTCATGGAAAAGACATACTAAATGAAATAGCTAAAACAAATTTTAAAAACACGGATAAAATATTAAAGGAGGAAAATTAAATTTCCTCCTTTTAACATAGTTTTTTATATAATCTTATTTTAACTTTTCTATTTCATCGATGGATAAACCAGTAGATGATGAAATGATTTCTATATCAATACCCTCTTTAAGTAAATTTTTGGCTATTTCTTTTTTTGATTCAATCTTTCCTTCAGCATGGCCTTTGGTATGGCCTTCTTTAAGTCCTTTTTCAATACCTTCTTCAAGACCTTTGGTATGACCTTCTTTAAGTCCTTTTTCAATACCTTCTTTAAGTCCTTTTTCCATGCCTTTTTCAAGGCCATCATTATAACCATCTTTCATTGCATACGCTTTTATCT
>CALVSY010000003.1 GCA_944359725.1 uncultured Bacilli bacterium
TCTTTAACAGAACTTGATTTATCATCATTTGATACAAAAAACGTAATCAATATGGGAGAGATGTTTACTAATTGTTCATCGCTAATAAGTTTAAATGTAACATCATTTGATACATCTAGTGTTACAAATATGGTTTCTATGTTTTCAGGCTGTTCAAAATTAACAGAGCTTGATGTATCAACATTTAATACTTCAAAAGTAACCAATATGAGTTCTATGTTTAGAAATTGTTCATCATTAACAAGTATAGATTTATCAAGCTTTGATACATCTCAAGTAATAAGTATGGATCGAATGTTTTATGCTTGTCGTAAATTAATAGATTTAGATTTGTCATTATTTAATACGCAAACTTTAACCAATATGATATATATGTTTTATGGCTGTAGCTCATTGACTAATCTTGATTTATCATCATTTGATACAACAAACGTAACTTCTATTCGCGCTGTTTTTCAAAATTGTTCTTCATTGAGAAATCTTAATTTATCTACTTTCGATACAATAAACGTAACAAATATGGATAGTACTTTTGATAATTGCTCTTCATTAGTCGAACTTAATTTATCATCATTTAATACTTCGAAAGCAACAAATATGTATGGTATGTTTAATAATTGTTCCTCATTAATAGAACTTAATGTATCTAATTTTAATACGGAAAAGGTTACAAATATGCAAAGTATGTTTCAAGGTTGTTCAAATATAAGAAACTTAAATGTGTCTTCGTTTACTACAAATAATGTTACTAATATGGATCATATGTTTGCAAGATGCTCAAGTCTAACAGAACTTAATTTATCTTCATTCGACACTTTAAATGTTAAAAATATGGGTGGAATGTTTGATGATTGTAATAAGCTAATACTATTAGATATACGAAATTTTGATTTTTCAAATACGACGAATATTAGATTTCGTCAAACTCCTAGTAATATGACTATATACGTAAAAGATGAAGCAGCCAAAAAAGTAATACTAAACAACAAATCTGATGCTAACGTAATTATTCCAGAAAGTTTATAAGAATTAAAAAGAAATATGGCAAAATATTTCTTTTTTTGTTATATATTTAGTTAATTGTGTTATAATATAAGTCCAATTCATTGAATATTATGTATAGGTCTTTAAAAATGAGGTGATAATATGACTTATAAAGATATTAGAAGAGAAATTGAATTATATGAAAAGAAAGAAAATGAAGCATTTATGATTTATGGAGATAATGCTCAAACAGAAGAGAAAAAATTACTTTTTTTGAAAGCTAAAAACAGAAAGGATGCAGCGATTGCAGCACTATTTGATTTTTGTAAATTATATAGGTATAATAATCAAGAGGAAGATAAAGAAGTAAAAAAATATTTCTTAAAAACTGTTGAGGATTATGAGAAAGCAGAATCTAAAAAAGAAAAACTTGATTTAAAAGAAGAATTTAATTACATATATGGAAAAACTTTACTTTCAGTTTTGTCATTAGAGGGTAAAGATAAGCTGAAATTAATTAAGTTTTCTGAAGAAAAAAGAAGACAACATCTTTTAATCGATAAAATAAAAAGGAATAGAAGAGATAGTAAAAGTATTAATTCTTTAGTAAAAAACGTTACTTCTAATTATGAAAAATATCAAAGTGATAAAAAATCAAGAAAGCAAGATTATTTCCATGTTGGAACATCTAAGGAGGATAAAGAAGCATACTATAATTTGATAACTAAAGAGGAAGTTATGTATTTTCTTTTGTTAGGTGCAATAAAAGATGCAATTAGCTATAAAAAAGAAAAATTTATTTTGAATAAGGAATTAATTTTAGGAGCATTTAAAGGTTTTAATATGCAAAATGAAAAAGAAGATAGGTTTTTTGATGAGGATGCTTACTTTTTATCTAGAAATGGTTTTGATACATATGAAAGTACTTTTGAAAGAGTGTATGATTTAAGTAGTGAGTACGAAGAAAAGTTAATTAAAAAACTAAATAATAAAATAAAAAAAGAACAATAAAATGTTCTTTTTTGTTATAATTAATTTATATGGTGGTGATTACATGATTAAACTTATTAATGGTGATTTTAATGTAAATGATTTTGATTTTGTTATAACGCCATCTTATTTAGAAAATCATTATAAAGAGCGTTTTTTAGATGATGATGTTTTAATTTCTAACATGAAAAACTTTGTGTTAAATAGTTATACTGGTGATAAAACGCTTGCGAGTGATTTTGATTCATACGTTATTATGTATAACACGTTAAACAAGGTAAAAGATGATTTAACTTATTACAAGAACATACGCATTAAAGATATGGTAAATGAGCTTATTAACATGTATGATGATTTTTATGATTATGAACTAGTTGGTAATGAAAAAATAAATGATTTACGATTAATATATAAAAAGTTTGAAGAAGAACTTTTAAATAAAGGTCTTATTAACTATAGAATGTTATTTAATGATGTTTTAGAAAATAATAGTTTTAGTGGAAGTTATTTATTTACCTGTTTTTCACATTTTGATAAAAAAGAACTTTCTTTGTTAGAAAAAATAAGTAAAGATGCATCTTTATACGTTTTACTAGATAACGTTTGTAATGATGCTTTGTATAAAGAATTAAAAAAAATAGATAGCACTTTAGAATTTAATTATGATGATGTTTTAAAGGAAGAGTATTACGTTAAAGCGTTAAATGACATTAGCGATGAGGTTAGTTTTGTAAGTAATGATATTGCATGTAAAATGTATAACAAAGAAGCTAGAAGTTATGATGATTTTTTAATTGTTACAAATAGTGTTAATGATTATTTGCCGTATTTTGAGTTGTTTTTTAATCATCCTTATACAAATGAAAAAACGTCTGGTTTACTTGTTAGCAGGTTTTTAAACGCTTTTTTAAAAGTGTTAAATGGTGATTTTTCTTGTGGTACTTTTATTGATTTATTAAAAACAGAAGTTTTAAACGTGGATAAAAAGATGACCTCTTTAATTTATAATTATGTTTATCATTATGATATTCATAACGAATTATTTTACTTACCGTTTAATAAAAATTATTATGCTAAAGACGTTTTAGACAAAATAAATGAAATAAAAGATATTATAATAAATCCGATTAGGCATTTAGCGTTAAACGTTGTTAAAAGTAATAACAAAACTGAGATATTAAGGTATTTATATACTTATTTAAGTGAGGAAGGTATATTAGATAATTTGTATTTAAAAGATGAGGTGGGATGCGAATTATTAATTAGCCTTTTAGAAAGTATTAATAATAACTTGGATATAAACGCTGATTTAAAGGTTATAACTGACGTTTTAGAAAATGCTTGTTTAACTAGGAATAAAGAAGTTTCTATGCAAGATTGCGTTACGGTCTCTAGTTTAAAAAACGCATGTTTTGAAGATAAAAAGTTTGTGTATTTAATTGGTGCGGATACCATTTTATCTGATTTTAAGATAAATGGTTTAATAAACGTAAATGACGTTTTAAAAAGCTTTTTAATAGATAAAATAAATGATCATGAAAATTATGCTCACTACTTGTTTTATAAAGTGTTAAGTAAAAACGGGATAATTTCTTATCCTAAGTTGGGTAGTGATTTAAGGCTTAAAGAAGCATCACCACTTCTGGATTTAATAAGTAAAAAAGATTATGATGTAAGTAAAATATATGATAAAAACATGCTTATAAATGATTATGCAACAAGGTTATCTAAAAATGAAATAGATGGTGTTTTAGACGATGATTTTAAGTTTATTAACGAATCAAATAATCATGATTTAAATTATACTGTGGATAAAGAAATAATAAAGAAAATATATGGTGATACGTTAAGCATCACTCCTAGTAAGATGGAGACTTATGCTAAATGTCCTTTTATGTTTTTTGTTAACTATACTTTAAACGTAAATAATGGTGAAAAAGATTTGTTTGATAACAGAAAAATAGGAAGTCTTGTTCATTTTGTTTTAGAAGAAATAATAAAAAACGATATAACAAAGGTAAATGATGATGTGATAGATGATCTTATATATAAGTATGCTATTTTGTATTTAAAAGAAAATGATATTACGATAACAAACGTTATTAATTACGTTGTAAAGCAAGTCTCTAAAAGTATAAAAGAGGTTATTAAAAACATTATTAAAGAAAGGGAAGTATCTAAGTTTAAACCTTTGTACTTAGAGTTTAGAATTAACGATGACGCACTTATTAAACCGGTTTTAATAAAACTTGATAACGCTAATTTAAAATTATCTGGAATAGTTGATAGAGTAGATGTATGCCAGGATGATGATAACTTTTACTTTCGCGTTATAGATTATAAAACTGGTGATAAAAAGTTTAGGTTAGATGATGTGTTAGACGGTCTTAATCTTCAAATGCTTTTATACATGCTTACGATAAATAAAGAAGGTAATAAGTTAACTAATAAGTGCGTTTATCCATCTGCTATTTTATATTACCCGGCTCTTGTAAAGAATCAAAATGCATCTAGATCTTTATCAAGTGCGGAAAAAGAAGAAAAAATTAGGGAGTCTTTAAAGATGAACGGAATGGTTTTAAATGATGATAAAGTACTATCTAATTTAGGTAGCAATAACGTGGGTAATTTTATTTCGTTTACAACCAGGGGTAAGATAAACGAAGAAAAAGTATATACTTTAGATGAGTTAGATGCTATTTTTAAATGTATAAAAAAAGTGCTTAAAACCTATGGTAATGATATTTTAAACGGACGGTTTAAAGCGGCACCTTTTAAAGGTAGAAATGATGCTTGTTTATATTGTAAGTATAGTGCTATATGTAAATTTGATGGTGAAATGGATAAGAAAAGAAAAGCTCATGATATGAAAAATAAAGAAGCAATTAAATTGATGGAAGGTGAAAGTTATGCCGACATGGACTAAGGATCAAGAAAAAGCAATAAATGAATTCGGTGGCAAAATAATTGTTAGTGCGGCAGCAGGAAGCGGTAAAACAGCTGTTTTATCCCAAAGGGTAATAAAACATATTACTTCTGGCATAAGCATAAGTGAGCTTCTTATCGTAACTTTTACTAATATGGCAGCAGGTGAAATGAAACAAAGGATTAAAAAAAACATCTTAAAAGAGTATCAGAAAAATCCTAATAACACGTTTTTAAAAGATCAAATAAGCTTAACTGATGTATCTGATATTACCACGATGGATGCGTTTTATAATAAATTAGTTAAAGAAAACTTTGAAAAGCTTGGAATAAAAAAAGATTATGGAATTTTATCTAATGAAGAAGAACTCGTTTTAAAAGAGCGGGTTGTAAAAAACGTAATGGAAGGCGGTTTTAACAACGTAGAAAACTATTTGGACCTACTTTATAATTTTAGTTCTTATAACGTTAATTTAATAAAAAACACTATTTTTAAAGTAAGTAACTTTCTAAACACGCTTCCTTTTAAAGATGCGTTTATAAAAAAAATGATTAGTTATTATGGGGATGATAACGATTTTTATAAAAAGTGTTTAATAAATCAAATAAAAGATAAAATGAGATCATACCTTTTAGCATACGATAACATAACAGATGCGTTATCAAGTGATGATTTATTTTCGAAGACATATGAAAATGCTTTAAAAGAAAAAAACATGATTAGTAATTTTTTACTTATAGATAACTTTGATGATTTATCAAGCAGTATAAGATCATTTTCATTTGATACTTTAAGAACACCTAAAGGTGCAAAGGATGATCCAATAATTATTAGTTATAAAATGATAAGAGATGATTTAAAAGGCTATGTTAAAAAGGATTTAAATGAGCTTTGTTTTATAAATGAAGAGGTTTATAACAAAGAAAAAAAGCGTATGCATGGTTTAACCAAGTCTTTAACTTACGTTGTTAAAGCATTTGATGATGCTTTAATAAATGAAAAAAGGAAAATAAATAAATACTCGTTTTCTGACATTGCTCATTTCGTAATTGAACTATTAATTAAAGATGGTGAAAAAACTCCTTTAGCGATTAATTTATCTAAGCGTTATAAAGAAATATTGATAGATGAATATCAAGATACGAATAACTTACAAAACGTTATTTTTAGTGCTATTTCAAATGATAATAAAAACCTTTTTATAGTTGGAGATGTAAAGCAAAGCATTTATAAGTTTAGAAGTGCGGCTCCAGAGATTTTTAACAATGATAAAAACAGTGCCTTTAAAGATAAGTTTCCTAAGCTTATTACTTTGTCTAAGAACTTTAGAAGTAGAAAAGAGGTTTTAGATTTTTGTAACTTTATATTTTCTAATACAATGAGTAATTCCTTTGGAGAAGTAAATTATGATGCGGATGAGATGCTTTATCTTGGAGCATCGTTTAACAACAAAAACGATTTAGATGAGGAAGTTTATTTAATAGATGGTAATAAAAAAGATACTGATGAAGAAGATGATTTAACAAAGACTCAAAAGGAAGCTATTTTAGTTGCAAACAAAGTAAAAGAAATGTTAGATTCTGGTTATATGATTTATGATAATAAGAAAAACATCGATCGAAAAATAACGGAAAACGACATTGTTATTTTACTTAGGTCATTAAAAAATAGTAACGTGTTTAAAGATGCTTTAGTAAAAAGGGGTATAAGCGTTTACATGGACTCGTCTTTAGAATACTTTGATAATTATGAGGTTAAACTTGTAATTAACCTTTTAAAAGTAATTGATGATCCTTATGATGATGAGGCCTTACTTAGCGTTTTAAACGCATCATTTACTAGTTTTAGTCTTGATTATATAGCAAATTTAAAGGCATCTTATAATGATAAATCCTTATATGATAAGTTAGTTAGAAAAAATGATGATTTATCACGCTTTTTCATAAATAAATTAAACGAGTTAAAGGCGTATAGCCTAAATAATACCATTGCAAGTACTTTAAGTATGGTGTATAAAGCCTTTGACGTTATAAACGTATTATCAGCGCTTAATGATGGTAATAAAAGAAAAAAGAATTTAGTTCAAATGGTTAATCATGCGGTTAATTTTGAAAAGGATGATAAGAAAAGTTTTAATGAGTTTGTTTGTTATTTAGATGATGTTATTTTAAATAAAGCATCACTAGAAGGCGTTAATCCACTTTCTTCTTCAAATAACGTTTTAATAACTACGATTCATAAATCTAAGGGATTAGAATATCCGGTTGTAATCCTTTCAGAAACTGGTAAAAACTTTAATTTTAAGGACTTAAAAGAAGAGGTTTTAATAAGTGATGATATGGGACTTTGTTTTAACCTTAAAGACCTTAATTACAATTTAAAATACGAAACGATTCCCGTTATGGTGTTTAAAGAAAATGAAATGAGTAAAATGTTATCAGAAGAACTTAGAATACTATACGTTGCCTTAACACGTGCTAAAGAAAAAATAATAATAACTGGCTTTTCTAACAACTTAAGCAATTTGGTTTTAAAAGCAGCATCTAAAATGGGTGATGATGATTTGGTATCTAATTTATACTTGAAAAAAGCAAGGAATTACCTAGACATATTAATGCCTTGTCTTTTAAGGTATAATAAGAATCACGATTTAAGAAGTTATTGCACGCTTTCGCCAAAGACTTTTGCAAGTGAAGCGAAAATGAAAGTTAATATAGTAGATGCATCAATCATAGATGAAAAAGAGTTTTTAGAAAAGGAAAAAATAAAAAAGGATGTATTTGATTATGACTGGTATAAAACGTTATTGAAGTATCATTATGATTATGCACCTATTCCGAAGTACGTAAGTGTAAGTGACATAAAAAATGATAAACGTTTTTTAAGAACTCCAAGCTTTATGACAGATGGTATAAAAGGAAGCTACGTAGGAACTTTATATCACAAGATATTAGAGTTATTACCGGTTAGAAAATACACGGTTAAAACCTTAAGTGATTATCTTAACAGTTTGGTATTTGTTGGTAAAATATCAAAGGAAGATTTAAAATTAATTAAGTTAGAGAAGATATTTTCTTATTTAACATCACCTTTATATGATGAGGTAATAAATGCGGATAAAGTGTATAAGGAATATCAAGTTAACTTTAAAATTCCTTCTAGTTACTATGATAAAACATTAAAAAGTGGTAATATATTAACTAGTGGAGTAATTGATTTATTGTTTTTATCATCTAATTGTTATTATATAGTAGATTATAAAACTGATGATGTAGAAGATATAAATGAGTTAGTAAACAGGTATAAGGTGCAGCTTGATTTATACGAAATAGCGATTAAAGAAAAATTTAACGCAAAAAGTATAAGAAAATTTATTTATTCTATAAAGCTAAATAAGTTTATAGAATTATAAGGAGGATGATCTTGTGGTAGAAAAAATATTTGAAGTTATCGAAAAGGAAAAGAAAAGACAGCAAAACACGATTGAGTTAATTGCATCAGAGAACTTTGTAAGCGAAAACGTACTTAAAGCTCAAGGAAGCGTTTTAACTAATAAGTACGCAGAAGGCTATCCTAAAAAAAGGTATTACGGCGGATGCAAGTTTGTTGATGAAATAGAGGCCATGGCAATTGATGCCGCAACAAGGCTTTTTGGAGTAAGGTATGCTAACGTGCAACCTCATTCTGGTTCTTCTGCTAACATGGCAGTATACCGTGCTTTACTTAAAAAAGGTGATAAGGTGCTTGCGATGAATCTAAATGATGGTGGGCATTTAACGCACGGAAGCGAGCAAAGCTTTTCTGGTCAAGATTACAAATTCGTTTTTTATGGTGTTGATAAGGAAAGTTCTATGATAAACTATGATGAGGTAAAGAAAATAGCATTAAAAGAAAAACCAAAACTAATTGTTGCGGGAGCATCTAGTTATCCAAGAAAAATTGATTTTGCGACGTTTCGTGATATAGCAAGGTCATGCGGGGCGTATTTAATGGTTGATATGGCTCATATCGCAGGAATAGTTGCAGCGGGTCTTCATCAAAATCCATGTAGGTATGCTGATGTTGTAACATCAACTACTCATAAAACACTTCGTGGGCCTAGGGGTGGCATTATTTTAACTAATAATGAGCAGATAATAAAAAAGGTAAATAAAGTAATTTTCCCGGGTATTCAAGGTGGACCTTTAATGCACGTTATCGCAGCAAAGGCAGTATGCTTTGAAGAGGCTATGTCAACTGATTTTATAAATTATCAAAAAAGGGTAGTAAGTAATGCAAAGGCTTTATCTGATGCTTTAAAATTAGAAGGCTTTAAAATCGTAACCGGTGGCACTGATAATCACATTGTTTTGGTAGATGTTAAAAAATCTGTTAACCTAACTGGTAAGGAAGCAGAGGAAATACTTGATAAAGTAGGTATAACTTGTAATAAGAACATGATTCCTTATGATTTAACGACGCCTTTTATAACAAGTGGTATAAGACTTGGTACGGCTGCGATGACGACCCGCGGGTTTAACGAAAAGGATTTTAAAGAAGTTGCTAAAATAATAAGTGCGTGTTTAACTAATTATGATAATAAATTAGTAATTGATGATTTAAAGTTGCGTGTTAAAAAGCTATGTGATGATCACCCTATTTATAAGGAGGTTTCTTATGTGTAACGTAATGGATGGTAAAGAAGCTAGCATGATATTAAAAAAAAGAATTAAAAAGAAAATAAATCAAGATGGTATTACTCCTTGTTTAGCGGTTATTTTAGTTGGTGATAATGAAGCTAGTAAAGTTTATATAAGAAATAAGAAAAAAGCTTGTGAGGATGCAGGAATTAAATTTATTTTTACTAATTTTCCAGATACCATATCAGAGGATTTAGTAATTGAAGAAATAAAAAAACTAAATAATGACAAAGATGTTAATGGTATTTTGGTTCAACTTCCACTTCCAAAGGGTTTTGATGAAGGAAGAATAATAAACACAATTGATCCGGTAAAGGACGTTGATGGACTTACTTATCCAAACGTTGGTAATTTAGTTTTAGAAAACGAATGCTTAGTTCCTTGTACACCACTTGGAGTAATGGAGCTTTTAAAGATGTATAACGTTTCTTTAAAGGGTAAAAACGTATGCATTGTAGGAAGAAGCAACTTGGTTGGAAAACCTTTAATTCAGCTTTTATTACAGCGTGATGCAACGGTAAGTATATGTCATTCTAAAAGTATTAATATAAAAGATTATACAAAAATGGCCGACATACTTATAGTTGCTGTAGGGCACCCTAATTTGATTACTAAGGACATGGTAAAAGATAAAGTAGTTGTAATAGACGTTGGAATAAATAAAGAAGGAAACGCTTTAATTGGCGATGTTTGTTTTGATGAGATAAGTAAAAAGGCATCTTTAATAACACCAGTTCCCGGTGGCGTAGGGCCTATGACGGTTGCTTGTTTATTAAAAAACGTAGTTAAAGCTTATGAAATTCAAAATAGGTAAGTACTTTGAGTATTGATGATTATTTTATAGATAACTTGCCAACCCTCGATTTACATGGTGAAATAAGGCAGTCCGCACGGGTATTAGTAAAAGAGTTCATAAACGATAATTACGTATTAAGAAATAAGAAAATAGTTATAATTCATGGTGTTGGAACAGGTGCGCTAAGAAAAGAGGTAAATGATATTTTAAAAAGTGATAAGAAAGTAGCTTCTTTTAAATTAGTTGGGTGTAATACCGGGTGTACTTTGGTATATTTAAAGTGAAAAAATGTAATCTTTTGACTAAACTTATAAAAATATGTCATTTTTTTTTAAAAGTTTAGTTAATTGGTCTTTTTTTTATTTAATAAACGTATTATAATTATAGTGTAATACATAAAAAAATGTTGCACGAAAAACGTTGACAAATACATACTTTTGTGATAGTATAGAGGGCATTCAAACAAAAGGGGGAGTTTTGATGGAAGAAAAAAGAGGCTTAACCATAAAAGATATCTTAATAAGATTGGTTCTTATAATAATCTTTATAGTGCTTCTTATATGGTTATTTCCAATGCCAGATTTAAAACCACTTAATAGCCAAATATTCTTAGATAACATTGATAGAATGAAAGATGTTGCAAAATCTTACTATACAATAGAAAGATTACCAGAAAACATTAATGATTCTAAGAAAATGACGTTAAGGGAAATGATTGATAATCATTATATTTTACCTTTGATGGATTCTAATGGTAATTATTGTGACGAGGATGATTCTTATGTACAAATTACTAAGTTAGAAAACGAATACATAATAAAGGTTAACTTATCATGTACTGATAGGAAGGATTATGTAATAGAGCATTATGGATGTTATGATATTTGTAATGATGCTTGTAAAGTGTTAGAAACAACTTCTAAGTCAGGCCTTGCAGGTGACATAACAACTACTTATAAGAAAACTAATTCTTCTAACAAGACAACAACTAAGTTAACTACTAAGAAAACTGATAAAATAACAACAACAAAACATGACAAAATATATGAGTATGAGTATGTTAAGAATTTTTGTACCGAAGAGTTTGATAAATACGTATGTCCTGAAGGTTATACTTTAGTTGGTGATAACTGTATAAAGACTGGTTCTAAAACAGAAACTTATCCAGCTGATAAAGAAATAACTAAAGTATATTCAACGGATACTAAGGACGCTGAGCCTATTGTTGATAGTACAACTGAGACAAAACCTGCTGAATGTAGGGAAGATTATAAGACTTCAACAATAGATGCAGGATATAAAAAGACAACTTATAGTGCTCAAAAAACAACTACAACTCAAAAAGTAACGGCAGATAAAACTTATTCATATGATGTTAAGGGTGCTGTTGCAACTACTAAAACAACTAATGCAAGTTATGAAATAATTCAAAATTATGATGTTATAACTGCTGATAAAATTGCAAATGGTTATAAGTCGACTTATAAATCAACAATAACATCAAGAGATTCTGGTTTAGCTTACGAAAATGATAATGAAAAAGTAGTTTTAGTTGACCAATGGAAAGAACTTACTTGCGATACTTGTTTCACAACTGTAACTGTTTATAAATACTATAGATATGAGAAAACAGCAAATAGTTATACTTATTCATGCGATGCATATGATGGTTATACACTATATGATGGTAATAAATGTAGAAAGCCAACTACTCAAACTAAAAAATGTCCAAGCGGATATGATCCTAATGGATCAGTATGTACAAAAACCGAAACAACCTATAGTTGTGATAAATACGGTTCAGATTACAAACTAGATTCATCAAGTAAGACATGTAAGAAAACTAACGTATCTTACACTTGTCCACCAGGTACTACAGAAACAAGTGATCCTAAGTATTGTAATAAAACGGTGACAACTTATACTTGTCCTACTGGAACGGAAAAAGACGGTAATACATGTATTAAATATGATTATTATTGTCCAGATGATACATCAAACAAAACTTATACTTTAAACGGTTCTAAATGTACTGTTAAAACTAAGGTTAAGGTATGTTCTTGTCCGGAAGGTTCTGTACAATCAGAAGATAAGTTAAGCTGTGTTATAACATCTTCAACAACTAAGTATTCTTGTGATAAATATCCAGGATATACTTTAGAGGGAGATAAGTGTACGAAGACAACTGTTACTGATAAAGTAGTATACTCTTGTGATAAGTACGAAGGTAGTGTGTTAGACGGAACAAACTGTATTAAGACGGTTTCTACAACTGATACACAAAAAGCTGAAAAAACATATAAGACTTATTGTGAAAATAAGTATATGTGGTCAACAAGTACTTCGGTTGATGGATGGACGTACACTGGTAATAAAAGAGTAATAAACTAAAAGAATAAAGGGGAAGAAGACTTTTGATAAGTCTTCTTTTTTGATATAATAAACTTAACGGAGATGATCTTATGTACGTAGATGTTTTAATAGAAACACGGGTTAAATCAAATGATATGGTGTTTACCTATAAGTTACCTGCATCTTTAAGTTCTAATATAATTGGAAAAAGAGTGTTAGTTCCTTTTTCAAATAGGATTGTTGAAGGTTTTGTGTTAAATTATGGTGTGAAAAAAGATGATTATGATGTTAAAGATGTAATTAAGGTTGTTGATGAAGAGCCTGTATTAAATGATGAGCTATTAGATTTGGGCAAATTTATGAGTGAGAAGTATTTATGTCCTTTAATATATGCATATCAAGCGATGCTTCCTAAGGCTTTAAAAGCAAATCACAAGGTTGATGGCAAAATAAAATATCAAACGTACGTAAGTTTAAATGATAATGTAAATTATGATGATATTAAGATAAAAAGTCAGTTAGAAATAATAAGGTTATTAAAAGAAGAAAAAGAAGTTTTAAAATTAACGATAAAAAGTAAATCATCTTTAAAAAAACTTGTTGATCAAGGAATTGTAACGGAGTTTAAAAAAGAAGTTTATCGTGATGTTTTTTATGATGATGAAAAAAAAACTGTAACTTTAAATTCTGATCAACAAATGGCTGTAGAAAAAATCATTAATAGTTTTAATAAAGAAAAAACGATTTTATTATATGGAGTAACTGGAAGTGGTAAAACGGAGGTTTATATAGACGTAGTAAGGAAAGCTTTAAAACTTGGTAAAAGTGCCATAATACTTGTTCCAGAAATAAGTTTAACTCCACAAATAACTTCGAGGTTTAAATCAGTTTTTAAAGAAAGTATAGCAATTTTACATTCTTCTTTATCTGATGGGCAAAGGTATGATGAGTTTAGAAGGATAATTAAAGGTGAGGTAAAAGTTGTAATAGGAGCACGTAGTGCTATTTTTGCACCACTTAAAGATATTGGAGTAATAATAATAGATGAGGAGCATTCTGAAAGTTATAAACAAGAGAATAATCCAAGGTATAACACGCTTGATATAGCAACTAGAAGAAGCTTTTATCATAAGTGCCCAGTGGTACTTGGAAGTGCAACGCCAACCATTGAAAGTTATGCAAGGGCAAAAAAAGAATATTATGATTATATTGAGTTAAGTAAACGTGTTAATGAAAAACCGCTTCCTAAAGTTACCATAGTTGATATGAAAGGTGAAATAAAAAAAGGTAATAATATGTTTTCTAGTTTATTATTAGATAAAATTAAAGATAGATTAGAAAAAAAAGAGCAGGTAATGCTTCTTTTAAACAGGCGTGGTTATTCAAATTATCTTACTTGCCAAAACTGCGGATACACCTTTAAATGTCCTAATTGTGATATTACTTTAACTTACCATAAAACATCAGGTATGCTAAGATGTCATTATTGCGGTTATGCCCAAAATAAAAAAGATGTATGTCCAAGTTGTGGTGAGGTGGCAATTAAACAAATAGGAATTGGAACAGAACGTCTTGAAGAGAATATTTCGGGTGTGTTTAAAAATGCTAAAGTTCTTAGGATGGATGCTGATACAACGAGTAAAAAAGGTGCGCATCATAAAATAATAAACGAGTTTAATAATGGTTCTTATGATATTTTAGTTGGAACACAAATGATTGCAAAGGGACTTAATTTTCCAAACGTTACTTTAGTTGGTGTTATAAATGCTGATTCATCTTTAAACATACCAAACTTTAGAAGTAGTGAAAGAACTTTTAGCTTAATTGATCAAGTAACAGGCCGTGCGGGAAGAGTAAATAAAGAAGGAGAGGCCATCGTACAAACTTTTAATCCTGATCATTACAGCATTGTTTGTGCTTCTAATCATGATTATAAAACCTTTTTTGCTAAAGAGATGTTTATTAGAAAAAAGCTTAATTATCCACCGTACTGTTTTATTACGTTAATTAAAATTTCATCTAAGGATTTTAATTATGGCATTGGAGAGGCTAAAAAAATAAGTGAGTTTTTAAAAAGAAGTTTAAGCAATACCACAACCGTTTTAGGACCATCGATTGCAAACATCTTAAGAATAAATAATAATTATAATTTTCAGGTTATACTAAAATATAAAAAAGATGATAAGCTTTATAAGGCTTTAAACGAACTATTAAAAATATATGAAGGTAATAGTAAAATAAAGGTTGAATTTGATTTTAACCCAATAAATTTGTAGGAGGCTTTATGAATAAGAATAAAAATATTATAGCGTTTTATATGCAAGCAGCAAAATTAAAAAATAAAATAAGAACTGGTTGGATAGAAGTTGATATAAAAAAAGAAAGATTAGAATCAGTTGCAGAACACATATATGGTTGCTTGATTTTGGCTATCGCAATAGATAGTGAATATAAACTTGATTTGGATATGTATAAAGTATTAAAAATGCTTACTTTACACGAGTTAGAAGAAATACTAATGGGCGACCTTACCATAAGGTCAAACGTTACCTCTGATGAAAAGATAAAAAAGGGTAAAAAGTGTGTTCATGAAGTGGTAAAAGGTTTAATGGATGCTAAAGAAATAGAAGCACTATTAGATGAGTTTAACGCACGCATTACAAAGGAAGCTTTATTTTGCTATCACATTGATAAAATAGAGTGTGACCTTCAAGCAAAAACGTACGATTTAGAAGGTGCCTTTAGTTATGAAAAGGCTAAAGAAGACCTTGAGTTTTTTGGGGATAGAAGAAAAGAAGTTGAAGATAAATCAAAATGCGCAAGTGATGTATGGATTGAATATGATAAGCCAAAGTTTAGTAATGATGTGATATTTGAATCATTAATAAACGAAGTACAAAAATTAAAATGATTAATAAAAAATACTTGTTTTTCATTATAAAATATAAAAAAATTGCTTGTAACATATAATAAATATGTGTTATAATATGCATGGTTTTTCTTAGAGGAAAGAAAAAAATACACACAAGTTTGGATTTGTATCTCAAGTGTCCGAAGAGGATGAGCGTACAAAGATGAAAAACTTGGAGGAAAAAACGAAGGAGGAAAAAAGAAATGCCAGTTGTATCAATGAGTTACTTGCTAGAAGCAGGTGTACATTTTGGACATCAAACAAAAAGATGGAATCCAAAAATGAAAGAGTATATTTTTACTGCAAGAGATGACATTTATATCATCGACTTACAAAAAACAGTAAAGAAATTAGAAGAAGCATATGATGCTTTAAAAGAAATCGCCGCAAACGGTGGAAAGGTTATTTTTGTTGGAACTAAAAAGCAAGCTGAGGAAGCAACCGAAGAAGAAGCTAAAAGATCAGATAGCTATTATGTTTCAAAACGTTGGTTAGGTGGAACACTTACTAACTTTAGAACGATAAGAAGAAGAATTAATCGCTTAGATCAAATCGAAAAAATGGAAAAAGATGGTACTTTTGATAAGTTACCTAAAAAAGAAGTTGTTAAGATTCGTAAAGAATATGATAAATTAAATTCATATTTCTGCGGATTAAGAGAAATGAAAAGATTACCACAAGCTATGATTATAGTAGATCCTAAAAAGGAACTTAATGCTATAAATGAAGCACATAAGTTAAATATTCCAGTATTTGGTATCGTAGATACTAACTGTGATCCAGATTTAGTAGATTATGTTATACCTGGTAATGATGATGCTATTCGTGCTGTTAAAATCGTACTTGGAGTTTTAAATAATGCTATTTGTGAAGCTACAAATAAGCCTATTGAAGATTATTTAACAGAAGAAGATAAGGCTAAAGAGAAAGTTAAAGCAAAAGAAGATACTAAAGAAAGTAAAAAAAGCACTGTAAAAGAAGAAGTTAAAGAAAAATCAGCAGAAGAGAAAAAAGCAGCACCTAAAAAAGAAGTAGTAAAAGAAGCTAAGGAAGAAAAGAAACCTGCTAAAGAAGCTGCTTCTAAGGAAGTTAAAAAAGAAGTAAAAGAACTTGAGGATTTATCAAAGAAAACGGTTGCTGAGTTAAAAGCTATGGCTAAAGAAGCTAAATTAGAAGGATATTCTAAACTAAAGAAAGACGAGTTAATTAAAGCTTTAACAAAATAAATAAAAAGATGATTTAGATAATCATCTTTAATTATAAAAGGAGAATGATTATGAACGCTAGTTTAATAAGAGAATTAAGAGATATTTCTGGAGCTGGAATGATGGATTGTAAAAAGGCTTTAGAAGAAAATGGTAATGATGTTAAAAAAGCAACAGAATGGTTAAGAGAAAAGGGAATTGCAAAGGCTGCTAAAAAAGCAGGAAGAATTGCTGCTGAGGGTTTATCAACGGTAATGGAAGATGGTAATAAAGCTGTTATCGTTGAAATTAACTGTGAAACTGACTTCGTTGCTAAAAACGAAAAGTTCCAAAAGTTCGTTGATGATGTTGCAAGAACTATTTTAGCAAGTAACGCTAAGACTAATGAAGAAGCTTTAGCATTACCTTATGAAGATGGTACTTTAAATGATTATGTTACAAACATGACGGCAACTATTGGAGAGAAAATTTCATTTAGAAGATTTGCATTACTTGAAAAAAATGATAATCAAAACTTCGGTAGTTACATCCACATGGGTGGTAAAATTTCTGTTTTAACACTACTTGAAGGTGCATCAGTTGAGGTTGCTAAAGATGTATCTATGCACGCTGCTGCAATGCGCCCTGAGTTTGTAAAGAAAGAAGATGTTCCAGCTGACAGAGTTGAACATGAAAAGAAAATTTTAACTGAGCAAGCAATTGCTGAAGGAAAACCAGCTGACATTGCCCAGAAGATGGTAATGGGAAGAATTAATAAATTCTATAAGGAAATATGCTTAGAAGAACAAGAATTTGTTAAGGATAATTCTGTTAGCGTTGGTAAATACGTTAGCAATAATGGTGGAAAGATTATTGATGTTGTAAGATTCGAAGTTGGTGAAGGAATTGAAAAACGTCAAGAAAATTTTGCTGAAGAAGTAGCTGCTCAAATGAAAGGTGAATAATAATGAAAAAGTTAGTGGCAGTAGTACTAACTTTTTTGCTTATATTAACTGGTTGTGATACTATAGAAGTTACAAAAGTAGAAGATGACGTTAGTACTGATAGTATAAGATTCAAAGATGAGTATAGTGAGGTTTCAAAAGATAATATTTATGAATACGCAACTTATTATAACGTAATTGATACCATCGAAAACGAAACGGGTATTATTTATCTTGGTTTTTCATCTTGTACATTATGTAAGGAAATCGTTCCGGTGTTAGATGAAGCTGCTAAAGATAAAGATATAAAACGTATATTATATTATGATTTTAAGGACATAAGAGATAATAATACACAAGAGTATCAGGATTTAGCAGAGTTACTTTCTGATTATATAAACGAAGATGATGAAGGTAATAAAAGAATTACTGCGCCAACGGTTATCTTTGTTAATAAAGGTAACATTGTAGGAGTCTACATTGGAACCATTAACTCTGATAATGAAGAAATAATAACGGACGAACAAAAAAATGACTTAAAGGATAATTTTTCTAGTCTAATTGATAAGATGTTAATAGAAGAAGAAACTACAAGTGAAGAAACAGCTTAGTAGTTTCTTTTAATTTGGTAAAAAAGCTTGTAATAAAGTCTTTTTTTATTATATAATATTTACATGAAAGAGGGATATAATGACAGATGATATTTTAAAAGAAGCAGAACAGAAAATGAATAAAGCAATAGAAGTAATGGAAGAAAGGTTTTTAAACGTACGTGCAGGACGTGCTAATCCAAGAATATTAGATAAGGTAGAAGTTGAGTACTATGGTGTTTTAACTCCGTTAATACAGTTAGCAACTATATCTGTTCCAGAAGCTCGTAAGTTAGTAATTAAGCCTTTTGATAGAAACTCTATAAACGCTATTGAAAAGGGTATTTTCGAAGCTAATATAGGTCTTACTCCAAATAATAACGGCGAAACAATTATGCTTGTAATTCCGGAGCTTACCGAAGAAAGAAGAAAAGAATATGTAAAAGAAGCTAAAGCTTTAGAAGAAGAGGCAAAAATAGCTTTAAGAAACATAAGACAGGATGCTAATAATGCTATTAAAAAACTAGAAATACCTGAAGACGAGGAAAAAAGAGCTCAAGACAGAGTTCAAGATTTAATTTCTAAGTATAATAAAATAGCAGATGAAAAATTAAAGGAAAAAGAAGCAGAATTAATGAGTATTTAAACGATAACTTTTGTTATTGTTTTTTTCTTAAATACCTTGTATAATTATTATAGGCTGGGTGATTTAGTATGCAAAAAGACAAACGAAATATTTTAATTCTTGTAATAGTAATAGTAATTATAATTATTGTTAGTTATTTTATGTTTACATCGGGTACAACTGGTAATATAAAAGCTAGTATAGAAAAGCTTTCGGCACAAAGTGGTGATTATAACGTAAGTGATTTACCTGTTATTGATTTTGTTGTTAATTCAAGTGGTGAAAAATATGTAAATACAGACGTTGCAATTACCGTTAATGCTTCTAGTAAATACAAAATAGATAAACTTTATTATTCATATGATTTAGAGCATTTTAAAGAGGTAAAAGATGATTTAGATGATACTGAAATTACAAGTAAAATAGTTTTTAGCGATACCATGAATGAAAAAGTGTACATAATAGCAGAAAACGAAAAAGGATATAGAAGTTATGCTTATGAAACCTTGGTTAAAATAGACAAAGAAAATCCTAAAGTAAAAGTATCAAAAGACGGTAATGACGTTGTGATAAAGGCTAGTGATAACAACGAGTTAAAATACATTCAGTATTCATCAGATGGCGTTAATTGGACTGATGAGGAGACTTCTGGCGAGGAAATTACCATGACTAAGGAAAACTTTGATTATAAATACGTAAGAGTAGTAGATATGGTTGGAAACATAAGTAAAGAAGTAAAGGTTAAGTAATCGCTTGCTTAACTTTTTTTTTTATGTTACAATACACGTATGTAAAAAGCAGTGAAGAAGAGTAGTAATAAGAAAAAAACCTATAGAGAGTTAGCGTATGGTGGAAGCTAATGGTGTAATATCTTATGAATTCGCTTTGGAGCTTAATAACCTAAAGTTATTACGTTAGCTTGCGTTAAAAGTTTAAGTGCATAGTAAATCTATGAAACAAGGTGGTACCACGGAAATGTCTTTCGCCCTTGTCTCATAGATTTTTTTAAATAGGAGGAAAGTATTATGAAAGAAAAAGTAAATGAAATTAAAAAGCAGTTTGATAAAGATGCTATATGCGTTACTGATATGAAAACTTTAAATGATATAAGGGTAAAGTACCTAGGTAAACAAGGTATGGTAACCGAACTTTCTAAAATGATGAAAGAGGTTCCAAACGAGCAAAAAAAAGAGTTTGGAATGCTTGTTAACGAGGCAAGAAGTCATGTTACAAACGCATTAGAAGAAAAGAAAGCTGCATTAGAAAAAGAAGCATTAGATAAAGAATTAGCTAGTGAAAAAATAGATATAACACTTCCTGCAACTAAGATTCCACAAGGTTCTGCAAACATCCTTGAAAGAATGATTGAAGAGATAGAACAGGTATGCATGAGTATGGGTTATGACGTTGTTGATGGACCTGAAATAGAAGAGGATCACTATAACTTTGAACTTTTAAACATTCCAAAAAATCATCCTGCAAGAGATGCTCAAGATACGTTTTACGTAGAAGGAGATAGATTATTATTAAGAAGCCAAACATCTCCCGTTCAAGCACGTGTTATGCTTGCTAATAAGGGAGAAAAACCTATTAGAATGATATGTCCTGGTAAGACTTATAGAAGAGATGATGATGATGCAACTCACTCTCATCAATTTATGCAAATAGAAGGTTTATTAGTTGATAAAAACATTAGTTTATCTGATTTAAAGGGAACGTTTGATGTTATTGCTAAAAAATTATTTGGTGATGATATTAAAACTCGCTTTAGACCAAGTTATTATCCTTTTACGGAACCTTCCGTTGAAACTGATATATCATGCTTTAACTGTCATGGTAAAGGCTGCAGCATCTGTAAAAACACGGGATGGATTACGGTTTCAGGAGCCGGTATGGTAAATCCTAAGGTTTTAGAAGATTGTGGTTATGATCCAAAGGTTTGGAGCGGTTTTGCATTTGGCTTTGGAGCAGAACGCTTAGCAATGCTAAAATACGGAATAAATGATATTAGAACGTTTTATAACACTGACTTAAGAGAACTTAAAAACTTTGATAGAAAGGAAGGTGAATAATTATGATAAGCATGAACTGGGTAGGAGATTATGTTGATATAAAGAATGAAGATTTAAAAGAACTTGCCGTTAAGATAACTAATTATGGTATGAACGTTGAAAAAGTAATAACTAATAAAATAGATAACTTAGTAATCGGACAGATAAAAGAAGTTAAAAGACATCCTGATAGTGACCATTTAAACGTTTGCATGGTAGATATTGGAAGTGAAACTGTTCAAATAGTGTGTGGTGCATCTAACGTAAAAGAAGGTCTTAAGGTAATCGTTGCAAAGCCTGGGTGCGTACTTCCTGGTGATAATGAAATAAAAAAAGGAAAAATAAGAGGCGTAGAATCAAACGGAATGATATGCGCGTTATTTGAACTTGGCTTAGAAGAAAAAACGGAAGAAACTTACGCAAAAGGTATTACTGAATTAGGTGATGATGCTATCGTTGGAGAAGATCCTTTAAATTACCTAGGCCTAGATGATACGGTATATGAACTAGACGTCCATAAGCACCGTAACAATGACTGTTATTATCATATTGGTTTTGCATACATCGTTGCATCCATTTTGAATAAAAAAGTAAAAATGCCAGACCTTTCATTTAAAGAGGAAAAAGAAAGCGTAAAAGATAATTTTAAACTAACGGTAGATACGGATAATTGTCCATATTATTTAGCGAAATTGGTTTGTGATGTAAAAATAGGAGAGTCACCAGACTTTATTAAAAAAAGACTTATATCCGCAGGTATGAGACCAATTAATAACGTTGTTGATATTTCAAATTACGTAATGCTAGAATTTGGTCAGCCGCTTCACTTTTTTGATAAAGATAGATTAGGTAATAAAGTTTTAGTTAGAATGGCTAAAGACGGTGAAGAAATAACAACCTTAGATAAAAAGCAAAGGACGTTAACAAGTAATGATATAGTTATAACAGATGGTGAAAAACCAGTTTGTATCGCTGGCGTTATGGGCGGAGAAAACACCGAAGTAGAAAGTGATACTAAAAACATTTTAATAGAAAGTGCTATTTTTAATCCATATAGTATCCGTAACACCGCGGGGCGCTTAAACTTAAGAAGTGAAGCATCAATTAGGTATGGTAAAGGTCTTTCTTATGAATACACCATGATGGCTATTAAAAGAGCTTGTCACCTTTTAGAAAAATATGCTGGTGGAAAGGTTTTAAGTGATACGGTTATTCATGATAAGATAGATAAAACGGAAAAAGTAGTTACGTTTAAAGCTTTTGAAGTAAACAAATTACTTGGCATTCAAATATCAGATGATGACATGAAATTAGAACTTGAAAAACTTGATTTTAAATACACGTATAAAGATGGCGTATTTAAATGTACGATTCCATCAAGAAGAGGGGATATTGATCCTAAAGTAGCGGATATCGCCGAAGAAATAGGCATGCTATATGGTTATCATAATTTAAAAAGTACGCTTCCTTTGGTTGAAACTAAAAAAGGAGAATACAAAGGCGACGTTGGTCTTAGAAAATCAATTTCTAAAAAGCTTAGAGCCCTAGGTTTAAACGAGGTTAAAACTTATACTTTAGTATCAAAAGAAATGTCAGAACAATTTAATTATGACCATAAGGAAAATAAGTATTTACCTAATCCTATGAGTGCTGATAAAGCAGTAATTAGAACAAGCATATTACCATCACTTTTAAACATTTATTCATATAACAAAAAAAGACACGTAAATGATATAAACATATATGAAATTGCTAAAACGTACGATGTAAATTATGAAGAGGATAGTAAAATAGCTATTTTAATGAGTGGAAATTACGTTACAAACGCATGGCAAAATACTTCTATAAAAGCCAATTTCTACCTTTTAAAAGGAATTATAGAAAACATACTTGACTTTTTAGGATTTAAAAACAGATACCATTTCGAAGTTTTAGATGATGAAAACTTTCATCCTGGTATAAGTGCTAAGATTATCCTTGATAAAGAAGAAGTTGGTGTGATTGGAAGAATACATCCAAGCATAAATAAGGATGACATATACCTAGCGGAAGTTTCAATGACCAAATTAAATAGAAACGTTAAGCCACTAAAATTTAAAGCGGCACCTATTTATCCGGAGATAGTTAAGGACGTTGCGTTTATCATCTCTAAAGAAATAACTTCAAGTGATGTTGAAAAGGTAATTAAAAAAGCAGGTGGAAGGCTACTTTCTAACATAGACGTATTTGACGTTTATACTGGTGAAAAAGTTAAAGAAAACGAAAAACAAATAGCATATAAACTTACCTTTAATTCAGAAAACAGAACCCTAACTGAAGATGAGGTTATGCAAAGTTTTAATAACATAATAAAAAAAGTTACTGAAGAGGTTCCAGCAACTTTAAGAAATAATTAGTTTAAATGAGCTTTTATGATTTCTAAAAGCTCTTTTTTTAATTCATCTGATGCATTATTCCATATTATTTCCATAAATACACCAAGACCTGGTAACGCTTCTTCAAGACCTTCTTTTATAGTGCTTTCAATCGATTCTTTTATTTCACTTTCATTATCATCTTTAAAAGAGTCTATTATGTATTTTCTGATGCTAATGTTTTCCATAAAAACCTTCCTTTCAGTATATTTTTTGTAAAATACTTAAAAATATACGTTATTTTATTGATAAAGGTTTTTAAACGTTATATAATTAAATAAAATAGGAGGTATGTTTATGGATTCAAATATGGATTCTAGTTTTGTTGTGGATACATCTTATAGCCTAAGTCCAGGTTTAATAGTTGTTCTTTCAATTATTGGAACGATAATAGTTATAGCGGTAGTTGCTTTTGTAATAATATACGTAATGAAAAAAAAGAAAAAGAAAGAAGTAAAAAAAGAAGAAGTTAATAATGAGGATGATAGTTCATTAGATGATGATACTTATATTCCAGTGCGTGATGAGTTTCAGGGATATGACGCACCTAGTTTTGATACACCGCAGGATCAGGTTGTAATGCCTAGTAATGATGCTTCAGGTTTTTCATTTAATAATAACGTTAATCAAGATTTTAATAATCAAGCAAACGTTATGACAAATCAAAATGGTGTTAGTAATACTGGTAATGAAGGTATGTTTAACCCTAACTTTCAAAATAATTATCAAAACATGAATCAGCAAGAAACTTATAATAACGTTAATAATCAAGCGGAAAACCAATCAGCTGGTACGTTTATAAATTATGGTGTTCAAGCAAATGATTTTACTAACCAGGTTGGCAGTAATATTAATATGAATAATGCTTATGCTGGTAGTGAACCTAATCAGATGCAAACTGATAATCAAATAAATCAAATGAATGTTAATAACGCTGGTTTACAAAATCAGGATATTAATGTAAATCCGGTTAATTATCAGAGTCAGAATGTAAATGCAAATTCTATGGCTTATCAAGCTCAAAACATGAATGTAGATCCTAATAATTATCAAACTTGGGATGCTTCTACTAATTTAAATAATAATGTTAGTATAAATAACGTAGATAATAACATAAATCAGAATAATAATCCTAATAATTCAAGTGATGCTAATGTGGAAGCTAACTTAAATCCTACTGTTAATGATCCAAATGTAACTTCGTTTAATAATGCACAAGCACAAGATTCTCAAAATGTGGATCAATCATTAACTGATGCTAGTTTAAATAATGATGTTTCAAATGAAAATGCAGATTATGAAAATTCAAATGTAAATCCTAATTCTAATCAAACAGTGCAGGATAATATAAATGATACAAATGCATCATCATCTAATAATAATATTCAAAATAATTAAAGAACAATTTATATTTTAATAAAATAAATGGTTTTAACTACTTACATAATCTTCTTTTATACTAATATTAAAAACTAAATGAAGAAAAAGTATTTGACCGTTTTTAAGCATTATTCCGTGGGAATAATGTTTTTTCGTGTTATAATAAACTTAGGTGGTAAAAATGAAAAAAGTTATATTAGTAGATGGAAATAATTTATTGTTTAGAAGTTATTATGCGACTGCATATCAAGGTAATTTTATGAAAAACAAAGATGGTTTTCCAACTAATGCATTATATGGTTTTGTAAACATGATTCATAAAATAATAAATGATGAAAGACCGGAGTATATGCTTGTTGCTTTTGATAAGGGAAAAACGTTTAGACATGATAAATATGAGGATTATAAAGCTGGTAGAATAAAGATGCCTGATGAACTTAAAAGTCAGTTTCCAGTTGCAAAAGAAATACTTACTAATTTAGGTATTAAATGGTTTGAAATAGATAATTATGAAGCTGATGATATAATTGGTACACTTGCGAAAAAAATTGATCAAACAGATGATTATAAAGGTTTAATCGTAAGTAGTGATAAAGACCTTTTACAACTTATATCAGATAAAGTAATTATGAAACTTTTAAAGTCAAAAGATTATGTAATAATGACCAATGAGACTTTTTATGATGAATATAAACTTACACCAGATAAAATGATAGATATAAAAGCATTACAAGGTGATTCTTCTGATAACATAGAAGGCGTAAAAGGAATTGGTGAGAAAACTGCTTTAAAACTCTTACAAGAATATGGCTCATTAGAAAATATATATGAAAATATTACTTCTATTAAAGGGGCTGTTGCAACAAAGTTAATAAACGGAAAAGAAAAAGCCTTTGAAAGCAAAGACTTGGTTACCATATATAAAGACGTTCCTTTGGATTTTGACTTAAGTAGTACTAAAATAACAACTGGTAACCTAGAAGGTTTAAAAAAACTTTACGAACAACTAGAGTTTTATTCGTTTTTGAAAAACATGAAAATAAATAGAGAAAATAAAGATATTGAAGTAATAGAAATAAATGACGCAAACGAACTTGATAATTTATCATCTCCTGTTAGTATTTATGCAGAGTTAAACAAAACGAATTATCATGTAGCATCAATACTTGCATTAGGTATATATGATGGTAAAAACATTTATTATGTAAAAAAAGAATTAATAAAAGATGCGGTAGAAAAAATAAATAAATTAGATAAGTATACGTATGATTTAAAAAAACATTATGTTGCTTTAAAAAAACTTGGAATAAATTTGCAAAACGTGTTGTTTGATTCTATGATAGCAGCTTACTTACTTAACTATAACGTTAAAGATGATATTTCATATTTAGCAAATCAGTTTGGCTATGATATTTCGTTTTTTGAAATAATATCAAAATCTAAAAACGTTGATGAAGAAACGTTAAAAAAATTAGTGGCCGAAAAAGTAAAGTTTATTTATGAAACTAAGCGTGAATTAGAAACTGAAATGCAAAAGGAAGATTGCAATTATTTATTCAATGAAATTGAAATGCCTTTGTCGATCGTTTTGGGAGACATGGAATATCAGGGAATAAGAGTAGATGTTAACGTTTTAAAGCAAATGAATACCGAAATAGAAGAAAAAATAAAAGAAATATCAGAAAAGATATATGATTTAGCAGGTGAGAAATTTAACATTTCGTCCCCAAGGCAATTAGGTGAGGTATTGTTTTCACATCTTCAAATAGGTAAAGGTAAAAAGACCAAAAGTGGTTATTCAACGGACAAAAACGTATTAGAAAAGTATAAAGACAGACACCCTATAGTGCCGCTTATACTTGAACATAGAATGCTTACTAAACTTCAAAGTACCTATATAGTTGGTTTAGAAAACAGCATATTAGAAGATGGAAAAATTCATACTATCTACACACAAACATTAACCAGAACTGGAAGATTGTCGTCAATCGAGCCTAATTTACAAAACATACCAGTTAGAACTACCTATGGAAAGTTAATTAGAAAAGCTTTTGTCCCAGAGGAAGGTTGCGTGTTATTATCAAGCGATTACTCGCAAATAGAATTACGTGTTTTTGCGCACTTCTCTAAAGTACCTAACTTGATTGATGCTTTTAAAAACGATATGGATATTCATACACGTACGGCAATGGATATTTTTGGTGTTGAAGAAAAAGACGTTACTCCATTAATGAGAAGGCAAGCAAAAGCGGTAAATTTTGGTATTCTTTACGGAATAAGTAGTTTTGGATTGTCTGAAGATTTAGGTATTCCTGTTAAAGAAGCTAAAGCTTTTATAGATAAATATTTTGAAACTTATAGTGGTATCAAAAAATACATGGATAGCGTTGTTAAAGATGCTTATGATAAAGGATACGTATTAACTATTATGAACCGTAAAAGAAGAATTGATGAGCTTCATAATACTAATTACATGATAAGGCAGCAAGGTGAGAGAATGGCACTTAATACTCCTATTCAAGGATCTAGTGCTGATATATTAAAAAAGGCCATGATAGATATTTATAAAGAGTTCCAAAAAAAGAACATTAAAAGTAAAATGATACTTCAAGTGCATGATGAACTTATCTTTAACGTTCTAAAACAAGAAGAAGATGAGGTTAAAAAAATAGTTGATTACTGTATGGATAATGCTTACAAACTTGACGTTCCTTTAAAAGTTGACATTGAAACCGGTGATAACTGGTATGATGCAAAGTAGGTGATTTAACATGCCGGAATTAGCAGAAGTAGAAACAACAAGAAGAGATTTGAGCAAAATAATAGCGGGAAAGAAAATTAATAAAGTAGAAGTTTATTTAGATAAAATCGTTTATAATAAAAAGGAAAGTTTTATAAAAGATACATCTGGTAAAGATGTAATGAGTGTTAAAAGAAGAGGTAAATGGCTTTTATTTGAACTTAATGATAAATATTTAATAATTCATTTTAGAATGGAAGGAAGATTCTACCTTCTTCCTTTAGATGCAAAAAAAGACAAACATGATTATGTAATATTTTATTTTGATGATTTTTCACTTCATTATAATGATCCAAGATTGTTTGGAAAAATGCAGGTAATTGATAAAGATAAAATAGATGAGTTCTTTAAAGAAAAGAAGTTAGGACTTGAATATACTGATCCTAATTTGACGCCTATGTATTTAAAGCAACAATTTAAAACACATCATACTGATATTAAAAAAATACTTTTAGATCAGAGTTATATTACTGGTATAGGAAATATTTACGCAGACGAAATTCTTTTTGAATCAAAGATTAATCCTATGTCTTATGCAGATAAGATTACTAAGCCAAAGCTTCAAGAGATAATTAATAATACTAAAATGGTTTTTGAGCATGCTTTAAAATATAAAGGGACTTATCCGAATATTGATGGCAAAAGAGGTACGTTTGAAGCGCATTTAAAGGTGCATGGAAGACAGAACAAGCCTTGTTATGAATGTGGTACTTTAATAAAAAAAGAAAAAATTGGAGGGCGTGGCACGTATTATTGCCCAAAATGTCAGCGAAAAAAATATTAAGAGGTGGTAAAATGAATAAAAATAGTAGTAAAGTAAATACGTTAAAAGATATTAAAAGCATTGATTCTTTAATCGCTGGTATGGATCTTTGCGAATTTTATGGTAAAATTTCTAAGAAGTTTGTAGATGACGGTGGCTATAACTTAAGCGAATTTATATATGGCCAAAAATTAGGTAGAAAAAATAAATATAAAAAACATAAAAACAGTAAATAATGCATAAATTATAAGTAAATAAGTAGAATGCTTTATTATACAAATGTGTAAGTAAAATTGACATTTCTTGTCGTTTGTGTTATAATACCACTACCAATTGGGTAAAATGTGTTTGTTTTACCAATTAAAAAGAGGGGGTTATACTATGAAAGGATCTTATATATTTGAATATCTAAACGAAAATGAATTCAAAAAGCTAGAACGTTCTGTAAAGAAGTATAATATGTTAGCGTATAAGAAAATGGTTTTTGAATTTTATCCAGAGTTAAAAGAAGGTAATTTTTTAGGAAAACTGGTTAATGAAAACGTTAAGGATAATACCAAGAGCTATGAGCTTAAATTACCTACGGATGATTTATTTGTAAGAGTGCATGGAGAGGTTGTTTTGCACTATTCGGTATGTGAAAACAGTCATACCATAATACTTGAAACCATAACACCTGAAACATTATTATCAGAAGGTCACAGGCAAGAACTTCAAGCATATAAGGGAGTTATGATTTCAAAGGCTAATCAAGAAAAAGATAAATTTAAAATTGATTTACTTAATATGCTACAAAATGGCGATTAATTCGTCATTTTTTTAATTTTTTTTAAATTATCATATTGATTAAGTTTAAAGAATATGATAATATATATAAGCAAGTGATGTTTTGGACCCTTAGCTCAGTTGGTTAGAGCATCCGGCTCATAACCGGCAGGTCGTAGGTTCGAGTCCTACAGGGTCCACCACTTGTGCGGGTATGGCGAAATTGGCAGACGCGCTAGACTTAGGATCTAGTGGAGTAATCCGTGGGGGTTCAAGTCCCTTTACCCGCACCATATAAAAGCAAAGACCTTATCGGTCTTTTTCTTTTACTCGAAACCTACGACCCACCATATTAAATTTAACATTTGTAAAGATATACAACAAAATGTGACGTTTTTTGCTCTAACCAACCTGTATTCTATTTCTCAAAAAAAGGAGAAATTTTTACATGAATACTGATTTTAAAGAAATAATTGATAAATTTATAAAAATAAATCAAAAAGGCTATGTATTGGGAATTAACAATAATCAAATAAATAGTGCAGGTTTAACCTTAGAACATTTGCTTGGTAAAAAAGCGGATAGTATGTTTTTTCCTGATTATTATGGAATAGAAGTCAAATGCACAAGTAGGTTTAGTAGATACAATATAAGTTTATTTTCTATTAGTTTTGATGGACCAAATTTGTTTGAAAGCAATTACCTTTTAGAACAGTATGGAACTTATGATGAAGATTATAAAGAAAAAAAGAAATTGATAGTAAATTTTAAAATAAATGAAAAAGTATTAGTAGGAAAATATTATTTTGAGCTTAAAATAGATGATGAAAATGAAAAATTATTCATAAATATTTATGATTTGAATTTTAATTTAATTGAGAAAAGTGGTTATCTTTCTTTTGATACATTAAAAAAAAGAATACAGATAAAATTAAGTAAACTAGCTTTGATTTTTGCTAGTAAGAAAAAAACTGATGATAATTTATTTTTTAGATATTATAAAATAGTTTGTTTAACTATAAAAGATTTTAACACGTTTTTAGGTTTACTAAAAAGCAGTGATGTAAAAGCGTGCTTAATGCTAAGATTTTCTAAAAGCGGAGTTGATATTTTAAAAAATAAAAATAAAAACATGTGTTTTTCCATAAAGAAAAAAAGTATTTATAAATTATTTAACGAAGTTTTTAAATATGAAAACTAATTTGGTTACAAAATGAATTATTAGATGTTATAATATGGATGATGAACATAAATGTTTTTGATTTACAAAGATTAAAGGTGATGTAAATATGAGTGAAATAAAATCTAAAACAGATGAAGATATTTTAGATACAAAACTTATGGAAAAATTATTGTCTAATGGTGATTATTATGACTTTTTAAAAAAAGGTATATTAAGTAGTTATCGTGCTTTTTCTATTAAAGAGGACGAGGAAGATGAACTTTTAAAAGTAAAAGAAGCAGGTAATCCAATAGATGTTTTAAATAAAATAAAGCAAGCGATAGAAACTGGAACTTTAAAACTAAATGATGAGCAAAAAAATAACTATTGTTTTTTGCTTGACAATGCATCTATAAATAGATTTATTGATGATTATAAAGATAAGATTTTTGAGATGAATATAAAAGGAAGTAGTGTAACAATTCCATGCAAATACTTTATTGATTTTTTAAGTCTGTCAAATAAGGATTATGATGACTTTTTTAGTGATGAAATAAAAGGGTTTAAAGAATACGAAAAAAAAGATTTTTTATATTTGTTCATGAATTTTATAAGAAAAGAACTATTGTTTAGAAGGTACGTTTTTCAAGGCGAGTATGAAAGCAGAATAAAGGAAATAACAAATTGTGAAAGATTAGATGTTGAATATTTATATTACAATAATCCAAATGTTGTAAGGTACAAGAATTTAGATGACATTAAAATAACAGATGAATTAATAAAAGAGGTAACTGGTGAAATTCCAAATGATTTAGATCAAATTGAAAAGACAATTTATATTTATATTAAACTTTGTAAAACACTTTCTTATGATCCTGAGTTTTATGCTTTAGGCCAAGGAATATTGGCAGTTGATAAACACCGTAACATAAATAATATCGAGTTTGTAACACCCGATAATAACGAAGTTGTATGTTACGAGTTTTGTGCTATTTACGCAAAACTAATTAAAGAATTGGGATTTGATTATGAAATAGATGGAGATCCACTAGCAATGCTTTTAGGTAATCATCAAAGTTTAAAAACCTTACTTGGAAAATACTTTGTATCAGTTGATTCTGTTACTTCGGTTTTATATGGTGACATGACTTGTGCTAAACTAAACCAGCCACTTGAAGGTATAAAATGCCTTAATAAAAGTCAAAAAAGTAAAAAAGAATTTGAATTAAAATTAATTAAAGTTTATAGTTTGATAGTAAATAATGAAAAAAATAAAATAAAGGATTATACTAAACTTACTTTTGATGATCTATTTAAACAAAACGGTTTGGATCCAAACAAAAGCACTTTTGAAGATAAAATAATGATATTAATAAAAGAAGCTAACAAACTTGCTTTAAAAACGGTAGATTTAATGGGATACATAAGAAAACTTGTAAAGACTTTGTTTGAATCTAGCGAAAAAGATAACAACGTAAAATTTTCTGTTATAAATGACAAAGAAAGGGTAAAGGAAGGTCAAAAAGCAACGGTAAGTGGTGTTTTTACAATAATTGATGGTGAAAAAACGTCTTATTTGTTATACAATGATAATGAAAAACTACTTATTCCAATAACGAAAATTGATCTAAACAATATGTTTACAGAAGGTAAATTAAACTACATAGATAAGCAAAGTACAATGATACCAGGTATTGATGTTGAAGGATTTACCTCAATTAAATAGTTATAGAATTAATTAAAATGCGTAAAATATTATAAAGAATGATATTTTTAAATTGTAAAGTTATCATATAATTAGTATAATTAAAATAGTAGGAGTTGAAAGTATGGTAGTTGCGGACATATCGAAATGGATTATATTGATCCTTATTATTGCAGCGATTATATTTGTTATAAAAGCTGGAATGAAAATAATTAACATTTTAATCATGGTTGTTGTTTTAGCCTTTTGCTGGTATTCGTTTTTTACGGAAGAAGGATGTGCTAGATTATCAATAATGTTATCAGGCCATCCAATAATTGCTTACACAACTGATTTAGAAAAACAAGAAAGTATTTCAACTGACGAAGAAACTTACTTTACATCATCTAAAGACGTTGTTGTAAATGGTGAAAAAAAAGAATACGTAAAATGTTACACAAAATGGATCGTAAGGATTCCAAGTGTTGGAGAATAACCTTTATAGGTTGTTTTTTCATAAATTTGATTTATAACATTTATAAAAAATATCGATTGGACAATCACATATTTCAAAAGTAAAATAAAAGTGTAAATAAAAATTATTTTGTTTTTGAAAGGAATGTAATATGAAGATATTTAAAATTGCCTTAACCGGTGGACCTTGTGCTGGTAAAACAACTATGTTAAAAAAGATAACTGAACATTTGAATGAAAAAGGAATCAGTAATGTTGTTGTTCCAGAAACCGCAACTGAATTAATTGTTAATGGAGTTGTTCCTAAGGGAACAAATAAGAGTGTGAAATGGTTTCAAGACATTGTTTTAAGAACACAGGTTTTTAAAGAAGATATGTCTAAAAGCTATGTTTCTAACATGTATTATCCTGCTTCTTTTGCCGTTATGATTTGTGATAGAGGTATAATTGATGGAAAAGCCTATTTATCTAATGGCAAGGATTTTGATGACATATTAAAAAGTAATAACATGTCATACATAAACACATTAGATAGTTACGATTTGGTACTTGATTTAATAACACTTGCTGATTGTAATAAAGATCTTTATAATTTAGACAATGAAGCAAGAACAGAAACTAAAGAACAAGCAATAAAACTTGATAGAAAAACCTCTAATGCTTGGGCAATGCACAGAAATTTAAAAATAATAAACACTTCCGTTTGTATAGATGAAGAAGCATCATTGATTTTTAAATACATAGATGAATTATTATCTTTTCAAAAAAAGAAGATAGAAAATTATTTGGTTGACTTAGACTTTGATGCTATAAATAATTATGATTTTAGTACTTTGGTTTGTGACGATTATTATTTGGATATTAACAATAACGGATATGATTACGTTGTTAAAAAAAGAACTCAAGATGATGATGCTTCATACTTGTTTAGCGTATCAAAAGAAAAGCAAGGAGATGTTACCATAATAGAAGATAAGGTTATTTCTAAAGATGATTTTGATAGTTTGTTAAATAAATATAACGTAATTAAAAAACTTCATTATGATAAATTGTGTTTTGTTTATAATAGACAATTATACACTTTTAAATTAAATGGTAATGATGTTATACTAGAAGTGGAAAAAAACAAACTTAACAAATCGTTCAAAACGCCATCATGTGTTAATTCCATGCTTAAGATTTCGAGCTTAACCGCACATGGTTTGCTAACGGAATCAAAGGTGTTTGTAAAAAAATAATGGAGGAAATAATGGGAATATATGATATTAATTATGATCTAAATAAGTATAAGGTTTTTTATGCCGTTGCCCAGTGTAATAGTTTTTCCAAAGCTGCGGAAATACTTCACATATCACAGCCAGCGATTAGTTATTCTATAAAAGAACTTGAAGACCAGCTTGATATAAAGTTATTCATAAGAAACAAAACCAGCATTAAGTTAACTGATGATGGCGAGAAATTAATGTATTACGTACAAAAAGCTTTAGGTAATATATTAAAGGCTGAGGAGATTTTAAAAGAAAAACAAAAGGATGTAACAAGAGTTATTAGAATAGGAATATACTCTCATATATCACTAATTATGCTTCCTAACATAATTAAAAATTTTATCAAAATGTATCCTAACGCAAAATTTTCAGTAACATCCTCAACTAATTACGAATTAAAAGAAATGTTAAGGCATAAAGAACTAGATTTCATCGTAATACAGTATCCGGCATTTTTGATGCAAAATGATTATAAAGAAGATATTTTATGTGAAATGGAAAATTGCTTTTTCGGAACTAAAGATAATTATTTGACATATAAAAAGGATAAATCACTTAATGATATATCAGTAATTTTACCTTTTGAGGGTTATTCGGATATTGATGGTTTAGAAGAAAAATTAAAAAGAGAAAATATTTTAATTAAAAACAACGTAAGAAGCTATACTAATGAGCTTTTAAAAACATTTGTTAAAAAAGGCTTAGGTATTGGCTGGGGTCCTAAAAAAACGATAGAAAAAGAATTAAATGAAAAAGAACTATATGAAATACCAATTGATATTAAAATACCAAACACCATTTTTAGTATTATTTACGATGATAAATTTTTAACTGATGCTGCAAGGACTTTCTTAAATTATTTTAAAGAACACGTAAATGAAGAAATAAAGATCAAAGAGTAACCTTTTTAGGTTATTTTTTCTTTAAAAACAGTTGCTATTTAAATTTAAATGTAGTAAAATATTATTGCATTTGGATGCTTAGCTCAGTTGGTTAGAGCACTTGCCTTACAAGCAAGGGGTCATAGGTTCGAGTCCTATAGCGTCCACCATTTTAAAATAAGTGTTTTCAAAATATCAAAAATGTGATATACTTATTAAGTACTTTGTGGACCGTTAGCTCAGCTGGTAGAGCAACTGACTCTTAATCAGTGGGTCTAGGGTTCGAATCCCTAACGGTCCACCATATTATATCAACTAACAAGTTTCATAACTTGTTTTTTTATGTAAACAAACGTTTAACATGATTGCACCTTTCTTAATAATGTGTTATTATTTTTATAGTAGTTGGAGGTAATTTTATGGCATACATTGATTTAGTTGTATTAATAGTTTTATTAGTATTTGTAATAATATATTCAAAAAGATTTCAAACGTATATGTTTGGTTTTGGAATGATTGATATACTATTTAGAATTCTTAATTTAATAAATGGTTTTATTCCGATTAAAGAAGTAAGAACTTTTATATCAACATATATTCCAGAATCAATTCCATCTGTAATTAATCATTACACATCTGGTGTTTTTAACACGGTTCTTATTTGGGTTTATATCGTTATAATGGCAATATTCTTATATTTTGTGGTAATGGTATTTTTAAAAAGGAAAAAGATTTAATTTACACTAACTTTAATTGGTTAGTGTTCTTTTTTTATTTATTTGTTATAATTAAATGGTACAACATATGATAGGAGACGTAAAAAAATGAATGAAGAAATAATTAAACAGATTGCAAACGAATTAAACATAACTGACAGTCAAGTCAAAGTAACACTCGAAATGTTAGAAGAAGGAAATACCATTCCTTTTATTGCAAGATATAGAAAAGAACGTACAAAAGGCTTAACCGAAGAAGAAATAAAGGTTATTTCTGATGCCTATTTATACCAAGTTAACCTGCTTAAAAGAAAAGAAGACGTTATAAGATTAATAGATGAAAAAGGCCTTTTAACCGACGAGTTAAAAAACAAAATAATGTCATGTACAAAATTAGTTGAGGTAGAGGATCTTTATAGACCATATAAAGAAAAGAAAAAAACAAAAGCAACGGAAGCTATTAAAAACGGTCTTGAACCACTTGCTAAAATGATTATGTCATGTCCTTTAAAAGGAGATGTTAGCGATTTAGCACGTAAGTTTATAAACGATAAAGTAAAAGATGTTAAAAGCGCAATAGAAGGTGCTAAATACATAATTGCGGAGTGGATTTCTGATAACGCATCCTACAGAAAATATATTAGAAATTACATGTATAAAAATGGTGTTCTAACAACCAAAAAGAAAAAAGATGCTAAGGATGATAATAAAACGTATGATATGTATTACGATTATAATGAAGCGGTATCTAAAATAAAACCACACCGAATACTTGCGATTAACCGAGCTGAAAAAGAAGACGTAATAAATGTTAAAATTGATGTTAATACCGATAACATAATTAGTTATTTGGAAGAAAATAATATAAAAAACAAGGATAGTTTTTGTGCAGATTACATAAAAGAGGGGGTAGAAGATGCCTTTAAAAGATTAATATATCCATCTGTTCAAAGAGAAATAAGAAGTGATCTAACAGAAAAAGCTATGGAATCTGCCATTAATAACTTCAGTAAAAACTTAGAAGCACTTTTACTTACCCCTCCGATGAAGGAAAAAGTTGTTCTTGCTTTTGATCCTGGTTTTGTTAATGGTTGTAAACTTGCGGTAATTGATAAAACTGGTAAATATTTAGATTCTACCGTTATTAAACCTTTTGTAAAAAATATAACAGAAGAACAATTAAACAGGTGTAAGATGGAAGTTGCAGCGCTAATACAAAAGTATAACGTCGATATAATTGCAATCGGAAACGGAACGGCATCAAGAGAGTCAGAGCGGTTTTGTGCAGAATTAATAAAGAAATATAACATACCTTGTAAATACGTAATCGTATCAGAAGCAGGGGCGTCAATTTATAGTGCTAGTAAAATAGGCGTAGAAGAATTTCCTGATTTAGCAGTTGAAAAAAGAAGTGCAGTATCAATTGGAAGAAGACTTCAAGATCCATTATCCGAACTTGTTAAAGTGCCGCCGGAAGGTATAGGAGTTGGTCTTTACCAGCACGATGTTCAAGGTAAAAAGTTGTCTGAAAGCTTGGATTTCGTTGTTTCTAAAGCCGTTAATTTAGTTGGTGTAAACGTAAACACCGCATCACCGTCACTTTTAAAATACGTATCAGGTCTTAAGAAAAACAACATTGATAAAATAATAGATTACAGAAACAAACATGGCAAAATAAATTCAAGGGATGAAATCAAAAAGGTTAAGTTATTAAGCGATAAAACCTATGAGCAAGCAATTGGCTTTTTAAGGATTACCGAAGGTGATAACATACTAGATGAAACGGCGATTCACCCAGAAAGTTATGATGTCGCGTTAAAACTTTTAGACAAGTTAGGTTTTGCTTTAAACGATGTTGGAAAAGATAAATTAATTGAAAGTCTAAATAGCGTAGATAAAGAAAAACTAATAAATGAGTTAAACACCGATAGTTATACATTAGACGACGTTATTGAATCCTTAAAAAAACCAAATAGAGACCCAAGAGATGAAATGCCTCAGCCAATATTAAAAAGTGATGTTTTATCAATCGATGATTTAAAAGTAGGTATGAAACTTCAAGGAACGGTTAGAAACGTAGTTGATTTTGGAGCGTTTATTGATATTGGCTTGCATGATGATGGACTTGTTCATATTTCTAAAATATCTAAAAACTACATAAAGCATCCATCTGATGTGTTAAGCGTAGGTGATATTACCAATTGTTATGTTATAGATGTTAATAAAGATAAAGAAAAGGTATCATTAAGTCTTATTGATCCAAATGAATAAGGCACGAAAAATGGCACCTTTTCTTTTTTTTATTGACAAAGTATAAAAATTGAGTATTATATTTTCTAATGGAGATATATGAATATGAAAAAAACACAAGCAGATATTTTAAAACAAGAAATAAATGATTTTAGAAGTATATTAACTGAAAAAATAACAAACTGTAATCAAGTGTTTCTTATTTCACATAATATACCAGATTTTGATTCTATAGCATCACTTGGTGCTGCATCATTAATATGTAAAAAGCATAAAAAAGCTTCTTACATAATAATAAATGATGATTATAAAGACTTATCTGAAGAAGTAATAGACATGATAGAAAAGGTAAAGGAAAAATTTATCGTAATAACACTTGATGATTATAAACAAACTAGAACTGATAATGATTTATTAATTACCGTTGATGTTAATCAAGGATTTAGAACCGCACTAGATGGAAAATATAAATTATTTAAGGATATCATAATAATAGATCATCATAATGAAAGTGATAGTACTATTAAAACGAAAAATAAATTAATTCCTAAAACAGTGTCTAGTTGTAGTGAGATAATGTATTTTTTACTTAATCAGTATAAAATAAAGTCTTCTGATCCACGTTATTATACATTTCTTTTAGCGGGTATTTACGTTGACAATGATCAAGGAAAAAACATAAAGCTTCAAAGTACTTATGATGCTGCAAGTGGTTTATCTAAAAAAGGTGCTGATCAATCAGAGGTTGAAAGACTTTTTTCACTTGATTATGCAAGTGATAGAAGGTCGCAGAACTTACTTGATGTTGCACTACCGGTAAATATAAATGTTATGGTTTCTGTAAGTAGTGATGTATGCTCAGAAGAAGAAATATCTAGAGCTTCAGATTATGCTTTAAACTATAAGTGTGATGCCTCAATTGTTGCAGCAAAATTAGAAGATGGAACGTTTAAAGTAAGTGCAAGAAGTAAGGGACATATTAGTGTTGCAAACATAATGAGTGCCTTATGTGAAAATGGTGGGGGAGACATGTTTAAAGCAGCGTGTAAATATAAGTTTGTTGATGATAATATTTCTGACTTAGATAAAGCAAATATATTAAAAGAAGAAATAATAAAAGTTCTAAGTTATGGTAAACTAAATAAGAATTAAATGAAGAATATTAAAGTTGTTCTTCTTTTGTTTAACTTAGTACTTGACAATGCATAGTACTTGGTGATATTATTAAAGCGTGAGGTGATTATTATTAATACCCAGTTTAAAAAGGGAGTATTAGAACTCCTTGTAATGTTAATTGTAGAAAGGAAAGATAAGTATGGATATGAATTAGTTGAAGAGGTATCTAAAATAGTTGACGTAAACGAAGGAACTATATATCCGATACTAAAAAGATTAACTAATGAACATTATTTTGAAACTTACTTAAAAGAATCAACTGAGGGGCCACCGAGAAAGTATTATCATTTAACGGTTCTTGGAAAAGAAAGAACAGATGAACTTTTAAAAGAGTGGACTAAGTTTAATGAAAGTGTAAACAAATTCATAAAGGAGAGTGGAGAAGTTGAGTAAAAAAGTCTTTTTACAGAAGTTAAGAGATAGACTTAAGATATTAAATCAAGATGAAATAGAAGATATCATAGAAGAGTATGAAGGTCATATTAATGAAAAAGTAGCATCAGGAAAAACCGAGGAAGAGGCAATAAAGGATTTCGGAGATTTTGATGAACTTGTAAAAGAAATATTATCAGCTTATAAAATAAACGAAGATTATGAAAGTAAGTTAAAAGAAAAAAATGTTATCCAGGATTTTATTGAAAGCTGCATACAATTTTTTAAAGATTTAATAAAAAACATCTCAAAAAGATCAAAGGAAGATATCATAAAATTCATATTTGAATTTTTAGTACTTATAATATTTATTGCAATCCTAAGATTACCTGTTATGTTTGTAGAGGAGTTAGGGTGCTGGATATTTGAAAGGTTTATGTCGCCTTTTGGAGATGTATTATCATTTATATGGAAATACATGATAGAAATAATTTATTTCGTGCTTTCTATAGTAGGAATTATAAGCTTTGTTAAGAAAAGATATTTAGAAGGTGAAAGTGTGGAAGAAAATACTGTAAAAAATAATGAAGATAAAAAAAACGTTAAAAGAGAAGAAAGAGTAAAAGAAGTAAAAAAGCCAAAGGAAAAAACTAAAAAAGAATCAAGTGGTACTTTTTCAAAGATAGTAGTTAGTATAATTAAAGTATTTTTAATATTTGTTTTATTACCAGCTATATTTAGTTTTGTAGGGGCACTTATTTGCATTGTAATTGGTATTATCCTTTTATTTAGTGGACTTCCTTATTTCGGAATATTCCTATGCTGCTTAACCTACGCGATTTTAAATTATATATTTATAGATTTGTGCATTAGGTTTATATTTAATAAAAAGTTAAATGGAAAAGTGTTATTAACCAGCGTAGGGTTAACTGTTATATTATTTGTAATAGGTGTTGGTCTTTCGTTTAACGAAGTGGTAAACACAACGTTCGTTGATGGGGTTCCAAGTAAGTACAAAGAAATTACTAAAGAAAAAACGCAAAGATACACAGATGATACTAATCTTACGTGCAACAATTTATATCACACCAGATGTCATTATGAAATTGATGAGAACCAAGGCGATAACATAACGGCGACGGTTACGTACTATGATTATGAAAACAGAAACTTTGATATAACTGATGATTTAAAATACGTAAGAAAGGAAAATAAGGTATATTCTTTAAAAGATGCGTATTCTACATTTGTAAATGATTTAAAAGAAAGAAAGATTTATAATTACGCAGAATTATATCAAGTAGATGTTACCATAAAGGTAAGTAGTGCAACTAAAGAAAAATTAATTCAAAGAAGAAACGCACTATTCTGCGAGGGAAAAGAAAATTGTTATTGCACCGATGATGGTTGTTATTACGATGATGATTATGATGAGGAAACAAATTATTTTGAAGAGTTTGATTATTATGAAAAGTTTTAAAGGTTAGAAGATGCTTCTAATCTTTTTGTTTTCATGATATAATTAACATAGTAAAGAAAGGAAATGATTTATGAAAAACGACGTAGTACAAGCAATAATAGAAATACCATACAGATCAAGAAATAAGTATGAGGTAGATCATGAAACAAAAAAAATAAAATTAGATAGGGTATTATATTCAGCGATGGCGTATCCAGCGGAGTATGGATTTTTAGAAGATACATTAGCACTTGATGGGGATCCTTTGGATATTTTAGTAATCGGAACAGAACCTACTTATCCAGGATGCATTGTTCCAGCAAGAGTAGTTGGGTATTTAGAGGCAATCGATAACGGAAATGAAGATTATAAGTTAATATCAGTTGTTGACGTTGATCCAAGGTATCATGGCGTAAAAGAATTAAGTGATTTATCGCCATTTATATTAGATGAAATAAAAAACTTTTTTGAAAACTATAAGACTTTACAAAAAATAGAGGTTAAAGTAGGTAGTTATCATGATAAGAAAGATGCATTAGAATTAATTGAAAAATGTAAAGAAAGATATAAGAGGCATAATCATGAATAAAAAAACTGCTATAATAATTGTAGTTGCAATATTTCTAGTTGTTTCACTAGCAGCTTACTTAAATGAAACTAAGATAAATGAGAAAATAGAAAATAACGCAGAAGAAAAAGAAGAAGATAAAGAAACAAATGCTACTAATAACACCGATGAAGAAAGAAAGGATGATGACGTTATGGATGGTATAACTTTAAATTATCAATCATCAATAAGAATAGAAAAAGACGGTAAAATAATTTATTTTGATCCTTATAAAATAGAAAGTAATTCAAATGATGCTGATTACATTTTTATAACGCATTCACACTATGATCATTACTCAGAAGATGATATTAAAAAAATAATGAAAAATGACACTAAGTTTGTTGTAACAAGTGATTTAGAAAATAAGGTTAAAGCACTTGGCGTTTTGGAAGATAACGTGCTTGTTGTTTATCCTAACGAAGAGCATAATATAGATGATATATCCTTTGAGACGGTACCTGCGTACAACATAGATAAAACATATCATAAAAAGTCATATAACTGGGTAGGATACGTTATTGATTTAGATGGTGTTAAGTATTATGATGTTGGAGATAGCGATGTAACTGATGAGTTTAAAAACGTATCTTGTGACGTTATATTCGTACCTGTTGGAGGAACTTATACCATGACTGATAGTGAGGCAGCAAGCGCGGTAAACGAAATGAAACCAAAGTATGCTGTTCCTGTTCATTACGGTGAAGTTGGATCAAGCGCTAACGCAGATAATTTTGTTAATAATTTAAATGATGATATAACAGGAGTAATTTTAAAATAATGAAAAAGGAAAAGAATAAAGAAACTAAAAAGAAAAATAACTTATTAAGAACATTTAAAAATGGTGCTTGGGTATTTTTGAATATTTTTGGTGTTTATACATTTACGTATAAATTACCATATTTCGTAGTTTTGGGTTTCTTTATTATATCAACTGGTTTTATCTTTTTTCCATGGTTAGATAATTTAGTTGGTTTATTTAAAACAAGTATAACAACTAAAAATAAATGGTTTATATTTATAGTAAGTTTGTTTTTAGCGGCATATTTAATTACACCAGAAGAGACTAATTACGTAAGGTGCATATTACCAATTGGTTTAACAATAGTATTGTGGATAGGTGTTATTATTTATAGGAAATTAAAAGAAAGTTCTAAAAAATAGAACTTTTTTTAATGCTATTTTAATTAAAAATAAATAATGTTATAATTATAAATGAAAAGGGAAGATAAAATGTTAAATTATATAGTAGAACAATTAACTAAGAAAAAGAAAACGATATCTACGATGGAGTCATGTACCGGTGGTGCTTTAGCAAACGAGATTACTAACGTGGAAGGTGCATCAGATATATTTAAGTTTTCGGCGGTTACTTATTCTAATCGGTTTAAGATAAAAATGGGAGTATCTAAAGATGTGATTGATAAATACTCGGTATATAGCATGGAGGCTGCTTGTGAAATGAGCTATAACATATCAAAGTTTACTAATAGTAATTATGGTGTTGGTATAACAGGCAAGTTTGGAAACGCCTATAAAGAAAATTTATATGGTGATAATTATACCGTGTTTATTAGTATTTATGATAAGGATAATAACAAGTTTTATAATGATACGGTAAAAGCTGTAAAACAAAACAGAAAAGAAAATAAGATGCTTGTAATTAAAAAAGTAAATGATATGTTACTTAAAATAATATAATTTAATAGGGAGTGTTAGGTATGGAAAGTATAAGAAGTTTTAAATTATTTAGTAATAATAACGAAAAATCTGAAATGGTAGAAGAAAAAGTAAGGGAAAAGTTAACAAAAAATGAATTTGTTGAAAAAGAAAGTGGCTATGATTTAGCGATTGCAATCGGCGGGGATGGCTCGTTTTTAAGAATGGTAAAGCAAACTAATTTTAATAGTAGCATTTTATATGTTGGAGTAAATGCTGGTACTCTTGGTTTTGCGCAAGAAGTAGAATTAAATGACATAGATGAATTTATTGAAGAATTAAAAAATAATAATTATAAAGTAGATAGTATAGGTATTCAAGAAACAAAGGTTATAACGGATAAGGGGGATTCTAATTTTTACTCATTAAACGAAATAGTTGTAAGACAAAAGGATCTTAATACGATGGTTGTAAACGTAAAGATAGATGACGTGTTTTTAGAAAAATTTATTGGTGATGGACTTTTGGTTGCTACATCATTTGGATCTACTGCGTATAATTTAAGTTTTGGAGGAAGTATAGTTTATAATACTTTTCATACTTTACAATTAACACCTATTGCACCTTTAAATAACAAATCATATCATAATTTATTAAATTCTGTTGTACTTCCAGAAGATAAAGTAATTACTTTATTTCCGGTAAGTAGTAATGACTTACTTATAACGGTAGATGGTGAAAACAAATTCTATGATAATGTTAATCAAATTAAAACCGTTGTTAATAAAAAAAGAATAAAGTGCTTAAGAAGAAAAGACTATGACTTTTCTAAGAAAATAAATGAGAAGTTTTTAAAATAGTTATGATATAATATGTTTTGTTTTAGAAGAAGTACAAAAAGTTTAAATAAGAAATTATTTGATTTGATATTTAAAATAATAATAAACAGAATAGAAAGTAAAGAAATTGGAAGTGTTAATTATGAATAAAAAAGTAGTTGTTGGAATAAGCGGTGGTGTTGATTCAGCAGTTGCGGCCGTTCTTTTAAAAAATAAGGGATACGAAGTTATTGGTGTAACATTCGTTTTTACTGATGATTTTGATTCAAAAGATGCAAGGTTAGTGTGTGAAAAATTAGATATAGAGCACCACGTAATAGATTATAAAAAAGAGTTTAAAGAAAAGGTAATAGATAAGTTTATTAGTGATTATAAAAAGGGTATAACTCCAAATCCTTGCATTATGTGTAACAGATACGTTAAGTTTAAGTTTTTGTATGATGCTAGTGTAAAGTTTAATGCAGATTATATCGCAACTGGTCATTATGCAAAGGTAATAGATAACCATTTATATAAAAGTAGCGATTTAAATAAAGATCAAACATACTTTTTATGTGAACTTACAAAAGAAGAATTATCAAAGGTATTATTTCCTTTAGAAGGTATTTCTAAAGATGAGGTAAGAAAAATTGCAAGTGATGTTGGACTTGTTAATGCTAACAAAAAAGATTCAACTGACGTTTGTTTTATAACTAATAATTTTAAAAATTATATAAATGATGCTATTAAGGATAAAAAGGGCGATGTAATAGATATTACTTCAATGAAAAAAATAGGAGAGCATAACGGATTATCGAGGTTTACAATTGGTCAAAGGAAAGGACTTAACATCGGAGGCGCAAGCGATAGAATGTTTGTTGTTGGAAAAGACATGGATAAAAACATTTTATATGTTGCGGTGGGAAGCAACACCGATTACTTACTATCTGATTCATGTGTTTTAGATAATGTTAACTTATTTAATGATGATATTAATTGTGATAATCTAACGGCAAAATTTAGGTATAGACAAACTGAGGTGCCAGTAAAAGTAGAGAAAATTAATGATAAATTATTAGTTAAATATGATAATGTTAAATCAGTTGCACCAGGACAAATATGCGCCATTTATAAAGATGATGAATGCATCGGTGGAGGTATAATAACAGAGGTTATGAAAGATGGTAAAAAATTATGGTATTTATAAAATCATAATTTTTTTAATTTGTGTAATTTATACAAAAATAGAATTTTTGATATTATGACAGTTACAAAAAATAATAAATTATTATATAAAAATTTGATTTTTGTAAATAAAAATATGCTAAAAGTCATTTTGCATTATATTTTCATATGTGATATTATGCATTTGGAGCATTTATAGTTTGGGTGTCAGCCTCTTAATTCTTGAAAGGAATAGGAGGTGATAGATGAATGAAAAAACGAATCTTTGTAATCAAAGTATTTTGTTACATCACCATCATTTTATCACTCTTATTAGCAATAATAATAGTAATAAAAAAATGACACCAGCTTTAAACTAGTGTCAGCCCAAATTTAGGTTGGCATTCAAACGATATGAATGCTCCTCTTTTATTTTATGAAGTTTCCTTCATCTACATACATAATAACATAAATTTAATTAATAATCAATTCTTTAATTTTATAGTATAATGGTTTTAGTAAAGGTGAGGTTATATGGAAGTAATAAATTATTTTAGCTATAATTCAGTCGTTATTTTATCATTCTTTTTTATATCACTTTTTGCACTTATACTAAATTACATAACTAAAGGCAAGAGTAATATAACACTGTTTTCTTCTTATAGAAGTAGCATGCTTAATCCAATCACGTATGTAAGATTATTTACTCATATATTTGGTCATGCTAATTGGAGTCATTTTATGAATAACTTTTTATACATTTTACTTATTGGACCAATGGTGGAAGAAAAGTATGGTAGTATAAACTTAATTATAATGATACTTACAACGGCAGGAGTAACGGGCATTATAAACTCATTATTTTCTAAAAAAAGAATACTAGGCGCAAGTGGCATAGTATTTATGCTTATTATTTTAAGTTCGTTCGTTAACATAGAATCCGGAAAGATTCCAATAACTTTAATATTAATTTGCATATTCTATGTTGTAAACGAAATAATACAAGGAATTTTTAAGAAAGATGATGTATCACACATGGGGCATTTAATTGGTGCGGTATGTGGATTTGTTTTTGGGTACTTTATATTTTAATCTCTAATTTTCAAATATTCATTATATAATTTTTCATCAATGCCTTTTGGGCAATATAAAGGTGATGTAGAAGGAAGGTATAAAGCCTCCTTTTTTGTTTTAGTAAGCAAGTACTTATTATATAAGTTATAAGCTTTTCTGCCTAAGGTAAATATCTTTTCAACGTTTGTTTCTTTTAATAATTTATTTATGTTATTTACTTTTACGTTACTAATAGAAGAGTCACTAGAGCCTGTTATGTTGCATGAAGCAATAACGTCCCATAGTGCTATTTTATGCCTTTTTAAAAAATCTTTTTTATCATCTATGGCCTTTGGTAAATCTTCATCATATACTTTCGCTAGAGTCTTCCAAAACCTATTTTGCGGATGCATGTAATAAAAACCAAGTTCTCTTGATTTAACTGAGGGCATACTTCCTAATATTAAAACTTTAGAATCCGTATTATAATATGGTTCTAACTCATGATATACTTTCTTTTTCATAATAAACTCCTTTTTGTAAACTGAAAATTAATTATATATTAAATATAACATATTTTTGGTATAATAGATTTATGAAAGAAGTGGTTAGAATGAAAAATAAAAGAAAAATTACACTATTAATTATACTATTATTAACACTTATTGTACTTGGAGTATTATTGTTTTTTAATTTAAATAAAGAAGATAAAAAAACAAATATAAATACTGATGCGGTTAAGTTTAAAGAAGAGTATGAAAGTTTAAATGGAAGTGAAGCTGAAAACGGATATACTTATCCTAAAGTAGCATTAGAAGATAATAACCCTTTTGTTTACGCAAGCGTAGATGATGCGATTAAAGCATTAGAAAACGGTACTGGAATAATATATTTTGGTTATTCAAGTTGTCCTTGGTGTCGTAACGCGGTAAACGTTTTACAACATGTTAATATAAATGAAATATTATATGTAGATATGAGTGATCAAAGAGATACTTATGAAGTAATAGATGGTGTTTTAACGAAAACTAAGGACGGAACGGATGGTTATTATAAGTTACTTGAACTTTTAGATTCTGTTTTAGAAGATTACTTGGTAGATGGTATACCAACTGGTGAAAAAAGGATGTACGTACCATTAGTTGTGGGTGTTAAAGAAGGAGAAATCGTTGGTTCTCATGAAGCTACGGTTGATTTAAATGATAGGCAAACCGCTTATGATGCCTTAACTGATGACCAACAAGAAGAGTTAAAAGATGTATATGATGGGATTGTATCTAAAGTAAATGCTAACGTTTGTGATATAGATTCTGATAGAGGATGTTAAGTTTTAATGAGGATATTTTTATGCAAGTTGCTTTATTAAGTAAAAAAGAAGAACTAGAAAAATTAAATAAAAGCTACAATAGACTTCAAAAGAGATTTGGTGCAAAAGAACTTGATTCTATATGTAATGGTGGAAAAATAGATAATCCAGATATTTGCTTTATATTTATGAATCCAACAGGAAGAAACATTGCATCTTTAAAATCATGGACTGGTATTAAAGCTCCATGGCTCGGTACTAAAAACATTTGGAAGTTATTTAATAAAGTTGGTTTAATGGATGATGAGATATATAACGAAATACTATCTAAAAAACCAAAGGACTGGGATTATTCATTTTCAAACAAGGTTTATAAAAACGTAAGTGATAATAATTATTTCATAACTAATTTAGGAAAATGTACGCAAGTTGATGCAAGGCCTTTATCTGATGACGTGTTAAGAAGTTATTTGAAATTGTTATTAAAAGAAATAGACATAGTAAAACCAAAGGTAATAATAACACTTGGTAATCAAGTAAGTTCTATTGTACTTAATAAAAAAATATCGGTATCAGAAAATAGAAAAACATATTATGAAAAGAAAATAAAAGGTAACACTTATAAGATATTTCCTGTTTATTACCCCGTTGGTAATGGTATATTTAACATGGATAAATCCATAGAAGACATAAGATGGATAATTGATCATTTTGTAAAAAATTAAAAGAAGTTGAAAGGAATTATGCTTATATGAATAAACAAATACAAGATTTTGGAAAAAGAAATATAATGTTAATTTATATACATACTTTTTTATCAACTTTTATATTATATTACATATGTGATACTTTATTTTATATTGAAAGAGGATTATCATCTAGCCAATATATTAGTTTTGTTGGAATAGCTTTTTTTAGTTAAATTTATATTTGAAATCCCTTTTGGTGTAATAGCGGATAAATATAACAAAAAAAGATTATTATTAATTAGTAATTTACTATTTATTATCGCGACAATAATATTCATAATTTCTAATAATTATTTTACATTTTTAATTGCAATAGTAGTTAAAGCAATAAGTGATTCACTTGGCTCAGGAATAACAAATTCAATTTTATATGAAAACTTAAAAGATAAAACTGCCTTTAACAAAATTTTATTTTTTAATTCTTTATTTTATTGTATTTCATACATGGCGGCTATGATATTAGGGGGATATATTGGGCAAAGATTTAGTTTAGTTACAACTTATTACATTACGATAATTCCATTTATTGTTGATTTTTTTGTTTTGTTAATGCTTAAAGTAAAAAACAAACATTATAATTCTAAACATAAAAATGATAATATATTAATTTTAAAAAATGGTGTTGATGAGATAAAGAATAATTTTCATTTATCCAAATTAATATTTAAAAGTGCTATATTATTTTCTGGAATAAAACTTTTAGAAGAAAGTCACCCAGAATATTCTTCAAATATTGGTATTTCTGTTTTTATAATTGGAATATATACTGCTATGATATTAGTATTTTGTATAGTCGGTAGTTACATTGGAAGTAAAATAAATAAAAGTAAATATAATATGATTTTAAATATTAATCCCATAATAGTAGGAGTTTGTATATTATTAACGGGGTTATTAAATAATTATATTGGTATACTATTTATATTGTTAATCTATATTTTTAGTGAAAGTTTTGATAATATAATGATATCTGAGCTTCATAATAATATTTCATCTAAATCAAGGGTTACTGTTGAATCAATAAATCAATTTATATTAGGAATATTTGGATTTATATTTAGTTTATTAATGTCATTTTTATTAAAATTTATGGACATAAGTGATATGTACATATTAATAGGCATTATAACTATTATATTAGAATCAGTATTTATTTTTAAATCAAAAAAGCGTAAAAGAAAAACTATTAATAAATTATGATTATTAAACTAAAATAACAGGTTAATTATTAGCCTGTTATTTTTATATAAAGTAATTCATAATTTTCATAGTTAATGAAAAATTATTAATTTTAATAATAGTTTGAAATTTTGAAAATATTTTATGGAAATTGTTTTTAAATATCTTTTTTTGATCTATTATCTATTAAAAAATCATCAATCTTTTTATCTAAAATTATTGATATTTTATATAGTAGTGTTAATGAACAATTTTTTTTATCATCGTTTGGTGATTCTATTCTCTTTAAATATTCTGGTGTTACACCAAGTATTTCTGCTAAATCCATTAAGCGCATACCTTTTTCTTTTCTATAATTTTTTATGTTGTTGCAAATAATCGCTTTAAAGTCAGGATTATAATTATTATATTTTTCCATCATTTATATCACCTGATATTATTGTGTCACAAAGAAAAAAATAAATAAGTAAACTTTTTGTCCTTGAACTATTTATTTTAATTTTTTTATATGATAAAATAAATTAAAGGAGTAGGATGTTTTTATGGTTGTAAAAAAGGAAAAAAATGAAAATTCTGAGATAAGGAGTAAAAAAGTTAAAAAGAAAAAAATAAAAATTAGTAAAAAAATTATTTTAGTATTACTAATAGCACTAATTTCTATTATGGTATTAATAGGAGCAATAATATTTTTTGTAAATAAAATACCTTCTAAATATTATGGTACTTATATTGATTATTATTATTTAAATGGTGAGGAATCATCAACTTCATATAAAATATCACCTTTATCAATAAAATTAACTAATGAATATACTGAGGATGGTAAAAAGAAGGTTGAAGAGAAAAATATTGATTATTATAAAAAGGGTAAAGATTTAATTATAAATCAAAATGGTGTGGAAGAGTATGTTATATTAGAGGATGACCGCTTATATATAGAATCTAGTAAGGATATTTCTTTTTCTAAGGAATATGGATTCTTTTACTGGAATAAGGATTCTGATGAAGCTGATTTATATGAAATTGAGGATAAATCAGAAGGAATAGAAAATTTGATAGAAACTACGGTTAATTCATGGACTAGGGAAATAATTTATGATACATCAAATCAAGAAATGGAAGATTCAAATTTTTATATTTTTGAATCAGATGAAAAAACAGATAAGACGGATTTAAATACTTACGAAATTAAATTTGATGCTGCAGGCGGAGAACTAAGCTTATATTATAATAGAAAAAGCAAAGAATTAGAAAGAATATATTTTTCAGGATCAGTTTTAGCAACAAGCTACGGAGGGGTTGATACAGATAGTATGAGTGTCAATGATTTATATGATTGTCGAGCTATGCTTTTAGCTAGTATGTATATTCTTGGAAATAAAGATGACATTGAATTAAATCAGGATACTGAAAATACAAAAGATTATAGTAAAGCATTAGAAGATTTATCATATAGAACTGAAGTTGCTGAAGAATTTGATGAGTTATTTAAAAATGAAACTAAGGATGAGGTTTACGAGGATGAAATCACATATTCCTTAAGCAATGATAAGTATAACGTAAGGTATGAAAGCTGGGTAACTTCATATACATATTCTGTTTCAGGAATTATATCATGGGATATAAGTTTAAAATAATGTATAATTCATCGTTAATAGTGTTTTTTAAATTATAATTCAATTAATAAAAAGTAGATTAGGAGGAAAATCACATGAAGTTTAATAAAAAAAGTATACATGATAATATTCAAAAGAAAAAATTACCTAAATGGATGGTTGTAATTATTATTTTAACTATTATTGCTGTTTTAGCTATTGTTTGTTTAATAATATTTGGAAAAGAAAAAGATGTTAATGGTGAATATGATTCAAATGGAAATCCGGTATATGTAGAGAATTCAAAAATTAGCGATATTTTTACAAATACTGATTCTTATAAGGGACAATTTGTTGATTTTTCTGGCCGTGTTTTTACTGATCCTGAATCAAGTGATGGTACGTTAGCTTTTCAGATGTGGACAGATCCTGTTAACTTAGAAAAAGATATAGTTGTATATTATAATGGTAATTTAGATTTAAAAACTGATGATTATGTAAAACTTACTGGTTATATATATGGAACTCTTGAAGGAGAAAACGCTTTTGGGGCATCGGTTACTGCACCAATTATAGTTGCTACAAAATTGGAAAAATCCTCATATATGGACGTTGTAGAACCAACATTAAAATCTATTGAATATACGGATAAAGTTATAAATCAGCAAGGATATCAAATAGAAGTTACTAAAGTAGAATTTGCTGAGAATGAAACGCGTGTTTATGTAACTGCTACAAATAATACAAATGAGGAATTCAGTATATATACTTATAGTGTAACTGCAATTCAAGGTAATAAACAATATGAAGTTACAAGTAATTATGATGCTGACTATTCGGAATTACAAAGTGATTTGCAACCAAGTGTTACAAGTTCAGGAATTTTAGTATTTGATTCTTTGGAACAATCGGATTTTAGATTGGTTATAGAAGGCTCTTCTAGTAATTGGGATATTGATTTAGAAAACTATGCGTTTGATTTAGAATTAAAATAATTAAAAAAATATTACTACTAAAAAAGGAAACCATTGGTATGTTTCATGGTTTCCTTTTTACTTTTAAAAAGCATTAGACAAATGATATAACTATAAGTAATTTTGCAAAGGTGATTTAATGTTAAAAGAGGTAAAAATAGAACTTACTAATAAATGTTCTAGAAATTACAAATATTTTTCAAGTAATGCAATTAGTAAACCTGATAATTTAAAAGAATTAGGTATAAAGGATGCTATAAAAATTATCAAATAAGCAGAATTAATGGGTATTGATACAATAGTTTTTACCGGTGGTGAGTCTTTAATGTATGATAAACTTTCAGATTTAATAGAATTAACATAAAATAAATAATAATTAATAATATTAAAATAATCAATGTTATAATAGAGGTACAAGAGGTGGCTTTATGGAAACTAATTCAACTAATAAACTTATTACAATAGCAGAAAATAAGGGAATAAAATTTTTAAGAGGAGATAGAGTTCTATTTAAAAAATATAGTTATTTTCAAGTTATTAATGCTTACAAAAACCTTTTTGCATATGATGAGGATAATATTGATGAGATAAAGGATAATATTACAAATAAGATTAAATTAGATTATTATAGAAAATCTTTTCAAATAAAAGATGAAGTTGCAGATAGTGATTTATATGAAACAATATGTGATAGAATCTGCAAGAAATATGGATTGTGCGGAAAAACGTTACAAGAAAAAGAAGAACAAATAAAAATTATTAAATATCATCACCACATTTATAATCCTGAGACTTTATATACAGATTTTGTGAGAATGTATAAATTTGAACACGAATTAAGAATGATGTTATTAAAATATACATTAATAGTTGAAGAAAGTATAAAAAATATTTTTATTTCTTACCTTAATGACATAAGTGCTGAACCTAATTATTTAGTTAATATGGATAACTACAATACAAATTCCTTAAAATCAAAATCATTTGATACAATGAAGCTAATAATTGATAAATATGATAATCAAAAATCTAAACCAATAAAGAGAAAGAGGGATCAGCATTTGATTGTCCCATATTGGATTATTATAAATGAACTAGCTATGAATCAAACATACTATGCAATTGCAAACTTGAATTCAAATAATTCGTATAAAATATTTTTAAGATGCTTAAACTTTTTTACGCAACTTAATTTATCAGAAGAGAATAGAGGAAAAACTCAAAAACAAATAATTTATGAAAAGAGAATGGTTAATAATTTCAAAACATTATTATGCTATTTAGGTGAATTTAGAAATATGTTAGCCCATAATCAGCCAATATATTGTTATAATGTATTAAATTATAGTATTAATGGTAATTCTAAATTTGAATATGAATTACCAATGGCTAATCCTGAATATAGAGATAAAAAAGGTAACAAAGTGCCTATTGAGAAACAGCAAATAAATATAATGGGATCATTAATGAATAGTTTAAGAGAATATTATGGCAGTGATAATTTTAACTCAAATAATTCCACTAAACTAAATCTTTCAAAAATAATATACATTTTATATAAAATGTTACAACATATTGATAAAAACACTAATTTTTATTCAGAATTGGTAGAAATATATTCAAAATATAATATAGTTTTAAATAAATCTATTATTAAAGTTGAAAACCCAAAGCAAATCGATGAACTTAAAAGTGTTATTTCAGAACTTTCTAAATACGATATGGAAACATCTAGTTTTATTGAAAAAATTGAATCTGGAAAAGCATATAAAATGAAATTAAAAGCAAAAGAAAAACAACTAAAAGAAATAATAAAACAAATAAATTCTATATCAAAAAATATAAACGTTAATGAAATTAAATCTAAATATAAACATTTTCCAGCAAGAAAACGATATACTGAATTTACAGGAATAAATGCGAACTTTTTTACTAATATCAAATAGAATGTATATTTATTTAAAAAAAACATATAAATATAATGGTTACATATTTACAAAGATATTAAAATATGGTATCATGAATATGTAATTAAATTCCGTTATTGACGGGGGAAAGAGGAACTGAGGTTCCTTTTTTCTTGCTATAAAAAGGAATAAAAAATTCCATTCATGTTGAAGGAATCTCTAGCTTTATTCATTTTTTAATTCAAAATCATGTAAAAAAAGATGTTGTAATAGAATATCTTAAATATCATTATGCAGATGGTTCTACTAATGGCACTGGTATAAACAGATTATCAGCTGAAGAATATAAAAAGAATAACCAAGAAAAAATAAATATGATTAATCATGAAATTAATAATGAGTATTTACTTATGAAGGTTATTGAAAGATTTGTATTAAAGGGTAACATAAGTGATAAAATGATAGATGCAATACTATTTGGGGTTAATGATGATTTTATTTGGATTAAGAAGGAAGATATTATTAAGGTTATTTTATCTAAAAAAGATGTTTATTCTAGCGTTGTTCATTTTGGACCACTTACAATTCAACCATTGGATAGATGTTTGAATCGAAATCCAAAATACGAAAAAAGGCGCTTTTGCATACAAGTTAAATGGTATAACTTAGCCGATGATATAATTGAAAATATGAATGAATGTTATATGACTCAATCTTTATATAAAAACGAACCGCATCATTCCTAAGCTGTATACGGGAGCAACAAGTATAAAAAAACAGACTAATTATTAGTCTGTTAACTTTTATATGGAGCAGGTGAGGAGAATCGAACTCCCGTATACAGCTTGGAAGGCTGTGGTTCTACCATTAAACTACACCTGCATTAAGTAGGCATTTTTAATTATACTTATTTTTAAGATATTGTCAATAGCCTTCCAAGAAAAAATGAAAAGAATTTAGAAAACTATTACATGATTATTATATGCTAATTATTTTAAAATTATTAAATATTTATTTACTTAGTTTATTACCCATACACCATAGCCTTTAGATGTATATAATAGGCTAGGAGGTAAGAAAATGACAGAAAATTATACATATGGTATGGATGATATTTTGTATAGAACATTTATGATGCCCGCTGTTATGCCAAACAATACCAATTTAAACACTCAAATGAACATGATAAGTAAAACAAATACTAATGCTAGTTTTAATAATCAAAACATGATGAATAAAAACAATAAGTTTTTAAGCCCTAAGGAAGGTTTTTTAAGGGGTAACATGGAAGCAGGAACTTATATTCCATATAAAAACATGACTTATATTCCAACAAAAGTAAATACACCAAGAGAAAGTGATTTATATAAGTTACAAGAAATAGCTTTTGCAGCTCATGACATTAATCTTTATTTAGATACTCATCCAAATGATACTAATGCAATAAAATTGTACAACGAATATAATAAGCAGGAGAGAATGCTTAATGATCAATATGAAAGGAAATATGGTCCGGTTGATTTATCTGACACAGAAGGCCTTAGCATGACGCCTTGGGCTTGGATAGAAAATCCTTGGCCATGGAATGAGTAGGGGGTATAAATATGTGGAAGTATTCAAAAAAATTACAATATCCAATAGATATTAAGAAAAAGAACCTAAAAATGGCAAAGGCCGTTATAAGTCAGTACGGTGGTGCACAAGGCGAACTTGGTGCCGCACTTAGATATTTAAACCAAAGATACACGATGCCTGATGCAAAAGGAAGAGCACTTTTAAATGACATTGGAACGGAAGAGCTTGCTCACGTTGAAATGATTTGTACGATGGTAAGTCAAATGATGAAAGGAGCAACTATAGAAGAGTTAAAAGCAGCAGGACTAGAGGGAAACTATACCGAGCATGGTTTAGCATTATTTCCAACTGATGCTAACGGAGTTCCTTGGACAGCAACATATATTTCAACGACTGGTGATCCAGTAGCAGATTTAGAAGAGGATTTGGCCGCTGAACAAAAAGCACGTGCAATCTATGAGCATTTAATTGACTTATCCGATGATCCAGATATTACCGGACCATTACTATGGCTAAGACAAAGAGAAATAGTTCACTATAACAGGTTTAAAGAGTTATCAGATGAATATAAAGCTAAATATTATTATAAATAAAAAGCTTACGAGTTTAGCTCGTAAGTTTTTTTAATACGTTAATGGATTAATATCAAAGTTTAGGTTTTCTATTTCATCTTTAACTTTTAAATCATTAAGTATTTGCCTGTTATCAATAAGTACGTTTTCTTTTACATAAGAAAAATGATATATTATGTAATCTTTTAAATCTTTAAAGTTGTAACTTGCAAGTGGGCTTTCATTTAAAGCAAGTGATACGTCTTTTACTAGTTTTTTTATTATTTTTTCTTTTATGCTTTTAGAGGATGCTATTATTAATGAACCATTTTGCTTTTGAAAACAAATGCTTAAGTAATCTTTTATATCTTCATTATTTATACTTTTAATCTCTATTTCGTAATTTTCACATTCACCTTGTTTTACTAAGCATTCATATTCTTCTTTTAAAACGGTAAAGATCTTTGCAAAAGCACTAATATAACCTTGCTCATATTCTTTTGTTAGCATTTTATATCACCATTATAATTATATTTATAATAAAAAAACTTATGATTTACTCATAAGTTTAATATTGTTTAGCCCAGTATATTTTAGTTGTTGCTTTCTTACCGCAGCATACGCACGTTTTATCGCCGGTAGGCTCTTTACCTTCAAAAGGAATGCATCTTGATTTTAAACCTAAGTCATCTTTTATTTTGTTTTCACACGCTTCATCACCACACCAGTTAGTAAAGATAAAGCCTTGTTTTTCTTTAGCAATCTTTGTCATTTCCTCATAATTAGATGCTTCATATATCATGCTGTTACGTCTTTTTAAGGCTCTTTCGTACATGTCATTTTGGATGTTTATTAAAAGTTCATTAACTTTCATTACTGCTTCATCAGCAGGCACTTTTATTTTCTCTAAAGTATCACGTCTTACTATTGTAACTATTCCTTCTTTTAAATCACGTTTTCCAACTTCTATTCTAATAGGATATCCTTTAACCTCAGCCTCAGCAAACTTAAATCCAGGAGTTTTATTTGAGTTATCTATTTTATAAGTAATTAGTGAATCACTTAAATCTTCTTTTATAGAATCTACCGTTTTGTTTATCTCCTCATCATCAGAAATAGGAATTATAATTACTTTATATGGTGCTATTCTAGGAGGTAAGACAAGTCCTCTATTATCACCGTGAACCATAACAAGTGCTCCAATCATTCTAGTTGTACATCCCCAGGATGTTTGATAAGGATATTTTAACTTGTTATCTTTATCTAAAAACTTAATATCAAATGCTTTTGCAAAACCTTGTCCAAAATAGTGCGAAGTTGCGTTTTGAAGGGCAATGCCATCATACATCATTGCTTCTATTGCGTAGGTTTCTTCTGCTCCAGCAAACTTTTCTTTATCGGTTTTTTTACCAGTAAAAACAGGTATTGCAAGAATGTTTTTTTGAAAGTCCTCATATATTTTAAGCATTCTTAAAGTTTCTTCTTTAGCTTCTTTTTCAGTAGCATGCATGGTGTGACCTTCTTGCCATAAAATCTCACGACTTCTTAAGAAAGGCCTTGTTGTTTTTTCCCATCTAACAATCGTGCACCACTGGTTATATAAAACAGGTAAGTCACGGTATGATTTAATTATCTTTTTAAAATGTTCGCAAAAAAGAGTTTCAGAAGTAGGCCTTACGCACATTCTTTCTTCTAGTTTGTTATTACCTCCATAAGTTACCCAAGCTACTTCTGGTGCAAAGCCTAAAACGTGCTCTTTTTCAACATTTAAAAGACTTTCTGGTATAAACATAGGCATTTGTACGTTTTCGTGATTGGTGCTTTTAAATTTTTTATCTAATATACTTTGCATGTTTTCCCAAATAGCATAGCCATAAGGCCTTATTATCATGCTTCCCTTAACGGATGAATAATCTATTAAGTCAGCTTTTTTAACAACGTCCGTGTACCATTTAGCAAAATCTACATCTCTATTTGTTATTTCTTTTACCTGATTATCATTCATTTTAACACTCCCTATTTGGATAATTCATGTTTAATATTATAGCATATTTTAATAATTTATGATAATTATTGAATAAAAAACAAAAATAATGTAAAGAAAAGGAAAATATTACGTCTAATTTAAAATTAAATTAATAAGTGTGATAAAATATTTATAAGAGGTAAATAAAAATGGAGAAAATATTAATTGATACTAATGAAAAATTAAAAGAGTTTTTAATCCGTTGCGGTATTAATGAACATATTTTTTATCATGCCTCAAAAATGGATGTAAGTATAATAAGATTATTTAAAGAAAAGATAATTAATAATTATAATTTAAAAACACTTGATGAAGTAACAAAAAACCTACTTGGTGTTTATGGAAACTTTATCGCTACATGTTATTGCCATGCATTATTTAATGATGTAAAAAATGAAGTTCCAATAAAAGATAAAACCGGTAAAATAATTACAAAGGCCGATATATCATACGTTGATAATGATGGTATGTTAAATTATTGTGAGGTAAAAGCGGCTCATCAAATAATTGATAACATAAGAAATTACGTTGATGAAGATAGCCCTAAAGAAGGCTTTTACGAAGATAAGGACTTTGAAATAATAAAATATAAAAACATTGGAAAAAAATTAATAACTCAAGTAAAAAAACTAAGTGGTACTGGTAAAAAAGTAAACGTATTTATATTTAAAGGTTGCTACGTTGATGATGTTATAAAAAGAAAACTAAAAGAATTAAACGTGAGTTTACATGTTATTATGGTTGACATAAAACAGCTAGAAGATGAAATAACGCGTATGATAATGTTAATAAGACAATCAGTAAATAAAAATGTTATTGTAAGTATAGATGATGAAAACGTATTAAAGAAAAGGTGATAAATCATCTTTTTTAAATGCATATAATTTAACAGGTGATAAAAATTGGTTAAAATAACGGTTAAAGATGTTTTGGAAAATTGCGATGCTAAATTATTAATTGGAGATGAAAAAACAGAAATAAAAGAAGGGTTTATAAATTCTAAAGACGTAGTTTCTGGTGGATGTTTTTTTGGAATAAAAGGGAGTAATACGGATGGTTCTTTATATTATAAAGAGGCTTTTAAAAACGGTGCAAGCATTTGCATTTTAAGTAAATTAAAAGATTTAGATCTAACTGGCTATGATGATAAGACGGTTTTAATTTCAAATGACGTAAAAAAATGCTTGCAAGATATTGCCTCCTATAAAAGAAGTTTATTTAAAGGTTATGTAATCGCGGTAACCGGAAGCGTTGGAAAAACATCTACTAAAGAGATGATTGCAAACGTTTTAAAACATAAATACAAGGTTTTAAAAACAATTGGTAACCAAAATAGTCAAATAGGCCTTCCGCTTACCATTTTAAGATTAAAAGACGAAGACGTTATGATTTTAGAAATGGGTATGAGTGCTTTAGGACATATTCATAATTTATCGGTAATTGCAAAACCTGATATCGCACTTATTACAAATGTACATGAAAATCACATTGAAAGTTTAAAAACTAAGGAAAATATTTTTAAAGCAAAAATGGAAATAATTGATGCCATGAAAACTGGTACTTTAATCGTTAATAACGATGATGAGTTTTTAAGTAAGGTAGATGAAAACGTAAAAGCCGGCATTAAACTTTTAACTTTTGGAATTAATAATAAAAGTAACGTAATGCCAGATAATATCAAAGATGATTTTATAACTACTTTTGATATAGCAGATATAAAAGACATTAAGGTAAATTTTGGAACTACTTTTATTTATAATGCATTACCAGCGTTCTTAATAGGTAAGATGCTTGGTTTATCAAGGAGCATGATAAAAGATGGCATAAATGCGTTTACAAGTCAAAACCATAGGTTAGAAGAGGTTAACATAAATAATAACGTTACTTTAATAGATGATACATATAATGCTTCTTTTGACTCTATTAAGCTTGCTGTTAATTATTTAAACAAGTTTAGCAATAGAAAAATAATAGTTTTAGCAGATGTCTTAGAACTTGGAAAAGAATCTAAAAAAATACATAAAAAAATAGGTTATGAACTATCTAAAACTAACGCTAGTTATTTAATTACGATAGGAAATTATTCTAAGTTAATTGCAAAGGAAGCAAAAAAACTAGGCTTTAAAGGCAAGTGTAAACACTTTAAAAACGAGGTAAAATCACGCAAATATTTAAAATCGTTAATAAAAAAAGATGATGTTATATTACTTAAAGGATCACATGGGATGAATTTGGTTAACTTGGTTAATTTTTTAAAAGAAGGATTAATGTTTTAATCCTTCTTTTAACATGTCTTCTAACTTTTTACATTTGTCTTGATCCATATCCTTAACATCTTTTAATGGATAATCTATTTTTAATTCTTCATATTTATGAACTCCTAAAGTGTGATATGGTAAAAATTCTATTTTTTCTACGTTTTTAATAGGTTTAATAAATTTAATAAGTTCATCTATATATTCTTTTGTATCGTTTATGCCAGGAACTATTACAACTCGTAACCAAAGTTTTTTATTCATTTTTTCACATAGTTTTATAAATTTAGCGGTGTTATCAAAATTGCCAGAAGTCATTTCTTTATAATTTTCTTTATTTGTGCCTTTAATATCTAATAAAACAAGATCAGTATACATTAATACTTCTTCACAATCAGGAATGCTTCCTGCGGTATCTAAGCAAGTATTAATGTCATTTTGTTTACAAAGCTTTAAGCATTCAAGCAAGAATTCTTTTTGCATTAAAGGTTCGCCACCGGAGAAGGTAACTCCACCATTTCTTTTGAAATAAGGTTTATAATTTAGTATTTTTTTTACAATTTCTTCTGGCGTATAGTTATCTGCTTTCCCGTTTAATTTCCATGTTTCCGGATTATGACAAAACTTACATCTTAATGGACATCCTTGCATAAATACTACGAATCTAACACCTGGTCCGTCTACTAACCCCATTGTTTCTATACTATTAATTTTTCCAATCATTTTTAATCACCTTGTATAATTATATATTAAATGTTTATATTATCCAAGAATTTTCTTTAAAAATATTAAATAAACTATAAAAAAAACGTAAGTTTTATAACTACTTACGTTTTTGAATTATTACATTTTTTCATGGAACGTACGTGCGATTACTTCTTTTTTATGTTCTAATGATAATTTATCAAATAAAACAGCGTAACCAGATACTCTAATTGTTAAAGTAGGGTACTTACCAGGATTGTTCATTGCATCAATTAATAACTCACGGTTAAGAACGTTAACGTTTATGTGATGAGCTCCTTTTTCAAAGTATCCATCAAGTACGTTTACTAAGTTTTGAATTTGTTCATCTTTAGAATGACCTAGTGCACTTGGAACGATAGAAAACGTGTTTGAAATACCGTCTTCACAGCAATTTGTGTATGGCATTTTAGCAACTGAGTTAAGTGAAGCAAGTGCGCCGCTTGAATCTCTACCATGCATTGGGTTAGCTCCTGGTGCAAATGCTATGCCTGCTTTTCTTCCATCTGGAGTAGATCCAGTTTTCTTACCATACATAACGTTTGAAGTTATTGTTAAAACGGATAGCGTATGTTTTGCACCACGATATGCTGGATGTTCTTTTAAGTCATTATAGAACTCTTCTAAAAGTTCTTTTCCTAATTCGTCAGCTCTATCATCATCATTACCATATTTAGGGAATTCTCCTTCAACTTCAAAGTCAACGGCAATACCATTTTCGTCTCTAATTGGTTTTACTTTTGCAAACTTTATAGCAGAAAGTGAGTCTATTGCAACTGAAAAACCTGCGATACCAAACGCCATTAAACGATCAACCTTAGTGTCGTGTAGTGCCATTTGACCTCTTTCGTAAGCATATTTATCATGCATAAAGTGAATTATGTTCATTGCATCAACGTAAGTTTTAGCAATTTTTTTCATAGCTTTAGAATATGCTTTTCTAACGGTATCATAATCTAGATATTCATCTAGAATCTTATCTAGTCCATCAACAACTAATTCTTTTTTAATCTCATCATAGCCACCGTTAATTGCATATAATAATGTCTTAGCTAAGTTACATCTAGCTCCAAAGAATTGCATTTGCTTACCAACCGTCATAGCAGAAACGCAGCATGCAATAGCATAATCACATCCGTGAATAGGTCTCATTAATTCGTCTGATTCATACTGAATAGCATCCGTGTCAATTGATACTTTAGCACAGTATTTTTTGAAGTTTTCAGGCAAATTATCACTCCATAAAATAGTTAGGTTAGGTTCAGGTGCTGATCCTAAATTATATAAAGTGTGTAAGTATCTGTATGAGTTTTTAGTAACAAGAGATTTTCCATCTTCTGTCATACCACCGATTGATTCGGTAACCCAAGTTGGATCTCCTGCGAATAATTCGTTATAATCAGGAGTTCTTAAGTGTCTTGCCATTCTAAGTTTCATGATGAACTGATCTATTATTTCTTGAGCGTCAGTTTCTGTTATCGTGCCGTTTTTTAAATCTCTTTCAAAGTAGATATCTAAGAATGTAGATGTTCTACCTAAACTCATTGCCGCACCATTATTTTCTTTTATAGCAGCAAGATATCCAAAGTATAACCATTGTGTTGCTTCTTTGGCATTAGATGCGGGTTTAGAAATATCAAAACCATAACTTTTAGCCATGTCTTTTATTTCGCCTAAAGCTTTAATTTGTTCTGATACTTCTTCTCTTAGACGAATCATTTCCTCAGTTAACGCTTCTTTTTCTAGATCAATTAAGTCTTTTTTCTTTTCTTCTATTAGAAAATCAATACCATAAAGGGCAACTCTTCTATAATCGCCAATTATTCTTCCTCTTCCATAAGCATCAGGAAGACCTGTTAAAAGTCCTGCGTGTCTTGCTTTTCTAATGTCTGTTGTATAAGCATCAAACACACCTTCGTTATGAGTTTTTCTGTATTCAAATCTTTTTTTGAACTCATCATCTAATTCATAACCATATGCTTCTAGTGCTTGTTTTGCCATACGCATTCCACCAAAAGCATTTGTGATTCTTTTTAAAGGCTCATCAGTTTGAAAACCAACGATTACCTCATCTTCTTTAATTAGGTATCCAGGTTTATAATTATTTATTCCTGATACCGTTTTAGTATCAACGTCATATATACCTTTTTCTATTTCTATTTTTGACATTTTACTATATTTATCATTTAATCTTTTTGTTTTTTCTGTAGGCCCTACTAGAAAACTTTCATCTCCTTTATATTCAGTGTAGTTGTCTAATATAAACTGTTTTACATCAATTGTTTGTTTCCAGCTTTCGCCTTTAAAATCTTTCCATGCTTCCATTTTATTACCTCCTTATTTATATCACGTATCTATTATACCAACTTTTAATAAAATATCAATGTTGCTTTTGCAACATTGATATTTATATTATACATACTTTACATTTTTTTATTCATAATTTTTTAATGCTTCTACCATGTCTAGTTTTTTTAAGTCATAATGCATGAATATATTAACGATGAATAAGAACACTAAGGTCATTATAAGTGATAGTATATAACTTAATATACTTATACTAAAGCTAAACATGAACTGGTTTGTTTCACATGCTTTAATAACGTAGTAGGTAAGGAAACTACCTGCTATTAAGCCTAATAACGAACCTATTATAGTTAGGATTATGTTTTCTTTATTAATGTAGTTTGTAACCTCACCATCGTAAAAGCCTAACACTTTTATTGTTGCAAGTTCTTTTTTTCTTTCGCTTATGTTAACGCTAGATAAATTGTATAACACAACGAATGCTAGTGCTGCCGCTGATACAATAAGAATTAAAGCAACGTAATTTAAAGTAGCCATCATGTCTTTATAACTATTTATCGTGTTTGTTTTAATGTTTACGGAAAGAATACCAGTTAAATTAGATAAATCTTGTGCCAGAGCTTCTTCATCATCATCTTTCAAATCTTTATTAACCATTAAAATGCTGTTATAATTAACATCTTCCTCGGTAAGTTTTTTATATAAATCCTTTGACAAATAAACGTAATGCTCAATGTAGTTTTCACATATAGCTTTTATTTTAACTTTTACTTCTTTAGCATTTATTATTAAAGTTATGGTATCATTTTTTTTCTTATTAAGTAAGTTTGATAATTTTTCTGATATTATAACGCCATCATCACTTAATTTTAATTTATCATCAGTTTTAGCATCTTTTAAACTAATAAAATCATCCAGCTTTTTATTGTTTTCCGGAACTATTAGATATGATGTTTCACTATCTTTATTATTTTTTGCGGTAACTGTCGTCATGTAAACTGATTTTATTTCATTTACTTTTTTGTTGTTATTTAAACTTTTTATTAAATCATCCTTATTATCTTCGTTTAAATTTTCGTTTATTTGAAGCTGCATATCATATTTATCTATTTCGTTAAATTGTTTTTTAACAACACCATTTACCGAGTCTTTTATTCCAAATGCTGCAAGAAGAAGACTTGTGCATCCTAAAATACCAATTATCGTCATGAATAATCTTTTTTTGTATCTAAACAAGTTTCTAAATGTTACTTTATTTAAGAAGCTTAGTTTTTTCCAAATGAAGTTTACTTTTTCTAAAAGTATTCTTTTTCCGTTTTTCGGAGCTTCTGGTCTCATTAGACTAGCTGGCGTCTTAAGGGTGTCTTTAACAAATACAAAGATGGTTGCTAGGATAGTTGTTAAAAGTGCTATTACACTTGCAAATAACACGTGATTCATTTGAAGAGTAGTAATAAGTGCTGGCATATCATAAAACGATGCATAGCAATAAGCAACTAGTAAAGGAATTGCCTTATAGAATAATAAACTTCCTAAAATACTGCCAATAAAACTTGCTAGAAACGCATATAAAATGTATTTAAACACAACGTCAAACTTACTATATCCAAGTGCTCTTAAAGTGCCCATTTGAACTCTTTCTTCTTCAACTATTCTAGTCATTGAAGTAAGACTTACTAAAGCTGATACTAAAAAGAAGATTAAAGGAAAGATCTTAGCGATACTTTCAATTCTTTGTGTTTCTAATTTGTATTCATAAAAACTAGCTTCTTCGGTTCTTAAACTTACGTTAGTTGTTTTACTTTGAATTTTAGCGATTTCGTTTTCTAATGTTTTAACCTCGGCATTTATTTTATCTGTTTCGCTTTTTATAGCATCACTATTTCCACTTTGATTTAAACGATACAAATCATTTTGTAATTGAGATATTTTGTTATTTAACTCATCTATTAATAACTCACTTTTATCTTCGGTTATTTTACTTGCTGTTTTATTTATTTCATCTTCAAAACTTTTGATGTGATTTTCATAAGCATTTGTGTAAGTTCCATATTTTTTTGCATCATCTAAAGTTAAGAAAGCATAAGAATAATAACTACTTGAAAAATCATTTTCATCTAAATACATATAATAATTTACTTTTCCGTTTTTTAAATTAGATGTTCCTTTTTCTTTAGAAGAGTAGTAACTACTTTTTACCGTTCCTACTATTTTTATTTTTTTAGCTCTTAAAGAACTGTCATCTTCCGGTTCTAAAGTTACTAAATCACCAATTTTTAAACCGGTATCTTTTAAGAAGGATTCTTCTACTAAACCTTCGTTTATCGTTTTTGGATAGTTACCATCTGTTAAAATAAGTCTGTTTATGTAATTCTCGTTATCATCTTTTTTATCATCGTTTAGGCTATTTAACCTAATTACGTAGTCTTCATTATCTACGTTTGTTATAACATCAAGAGTTTTACTTAACATAACTCCATTTACACCATCTATGTTTTTAAGTTTTTCTATGTCACTTTCTAAAAAGCCACTTGATGATGTTATTTTTACATCAAAAAGGTTAGTTTCTTTATAATAATTTTCCGCGGTGTTTTGCATATCATAAGACGTTGATTTTAAACCAACGTAAAAGCCGGTGCCAATGGTTATTATTAATAATAAGGAAAGAAATCTTTTTTTAGTAAGTTTAATTTCTCTTAAGGCATCTTTTAATATACTTTTTTTCTTTACCATGAAAGATCACCTGCGCTAATAGGTTTTTTGTTTATTTTCACGCTTTCTACGCTTCCGTTTTTAAAACGTATTACCTTGTTAGCCATTGGTGCAATAGCATTATTATGAGTAATTATGATAACCGTCATTTTCTCTTTTTTATTCATGCTTTGTAAAAGTTTTAATATTTGCTTTCCGGTTTTATCATCTAGTGCTCCAGTTGGTTCGTCACATAAAAGAAGTTTTGGTCTTTTTGCGATAGCACGAGCGATAGCAACTCTTTGTTGTTCTCCGCCGGATAATTCAGAAGGGAAGTTATCCTTTCTTTTGGTTAAAGAAACTTTTTTAATTATGCTAATTGGATCCATTGGGTTCTTACATATTTGACTTGCAAGTTCCACGTTTTCCATTGCGGTTAAATTATTAATTAAATTGTAAAATTGAAATACGAATCCAACATCTTCACGTCTATATTTAACTAGTTTTCTTCCTTTTAATTTATCTATTCTTACATTATCTACTAAAACTTCACCAGAAGTTGGTGCATCTAAGCCACCGATTATGTTTAGGCAAGTTGTTTTGCCCGCACCGGAAGGTCCTAATATGACTACTAATTCACCTTTTTCTATTTCAAAACTAGCTTTTTTAAGAGCTTTTATCTTAACTTCATCATTTCCATAGTTTTTACAGACGTTTTTAAATTCTATGTATGCCATATAAACCCTCCTTTTTCTAGTTATTATATTACAATTAGGTTATGTAAATGTCAACTTACTTTTAAATAATTATTTCATTTTTTTAAAAGTAATGTTATAATGTTTTTATAAAGTATATAAATAGGGGTGACGAAAGATGCAAGAAAGTAACTTAAACGTTCAAGACGATATGGAAGAATTAAGAGAAGATGACATTTTATCAAGTAATCAAAGCGTTAATGAAAACATTATGGATAATAATCAAACAAACGTTGTTTCAAATGATGTTAACGCTTCGTCCATGGATGTAAATAATAACATGAATAATAATTTTAATAACGCTAATATGGAATATCAAAATAACGTACAAAACATGGTGGATAATACTTTAAATAATATGTCAGGAATGAATAATAATATGAATAATGGAACAAATAATTATTCAAATATGAATCAAAACGCAGGTTATGATAACGAAAATTATTATGGACAAAACAATCTATTACCAAACGAAATAGGAAGGGTTCAAGACGTAGGGGCAGATAGCGTTGATATAATTGTTACGTCAACTTTGGCATTTGATCAAAACTTAATTGATCATCACGTAATATTTGTAACTCCTACTAATCAAAGAATTGTAGGTACCTTAGTAAGTTTAAATGATCAAAAAGGAAAGGTAAAGTTACTTGGTGAAATAGTTGGTAACCGTTTTGTAGCGGGTGTTTTAACAAAACCATCAGTAGGTAACGTATGTCTCGTTGCAACTGACGAGGAAACAAGACTTATCGTAATAGATGATCAAAATAATAATTCTAAAAGCGTTTTATTTGGTACGATGCCACTTTATAACAATACACCTGCTTATGTTCCTACTAATACTTTTTTCAGTAACCATTTCGCTATTTTTGGAAATACTGGTGCCGGAAAATCATGTGGTGTTGCAAGAATATTCCAAAACATATTCTTTAATACACAGCAAGCACCAAGAAATGCCTGTGTATTTATATTTGATGCTTATGGTGAGTATGAAAACGCGTTATCAATTCAAAACAGTCAGATTCAGTTTAAGAAATTATCAACGAACGTAAGAACAAATCCTGATACCTTAATAAAATTGCCATTATGGTTATTAGACGTTGATGATTTTGCTTTATTACTTGAAGCAGAAGACGCAACACAATTGCCAATCATTGAAAAAGCATTAAGATTAGTAACCGTTTTTTCAGGAGATGAAGAAGAAACTAAGATGTATAAAAACGACATTATCGCTAAGGCTATTTTGGAAGTTTTATATAGTGGTAGAAGTGCATCTCAAATTCATGACCAAATATTCGCTATATTAACAAGCTTTAACACGTCTGATTTGAATCTAGAAACTCCTATTGCACAACCTGGTTACATAAGAAGCTTAAGACAATGTTTGATAATTGATAAGGAAGGTAAAATAGCAGAAATGCAATTAGTTACCGAATTCATTAAAAAGTTTATAAACGATGATTTAAAACTTGAGTTGCCTGATGGAACAATTCCGTTTACTCTGGAAAACTTAAAAGAAGCATTTGAGTTTGCGTTAATATCTGAAGGTATTTTAAAAAGTGATAAATTATACGATAAAGCAAACGTTCTTAAGGTAAGGTTAGATTCACTTATTAAGGGTGAGTATGCAGAGTACTTTAGAGTTGATAAATACATTGATAAAACAGGATTTATAAAGCAATTAATAACCGCACCGAACGGATCACGTGCACAAGTTGTAAATATTAACATAAGTTATCTAGACGATAGACTTGCTAAAACAATATGTAAGGTATATTCAAAAATATTATTTGATTTTACAACTAAGTTACGTCAAAGAGGATCATTTCCTGTACACATCATACTAGAAGAGGCACATAGATACGTACAACAAGATTCTGATACAAAAATACTTGGATATAACATATTTGATAGAATTGCTAAGGAAGGAAGAAAGTATGGTGTTATATTAGGGCTTATTTCTCAAAGACCATCTGAAATGAGTGAAACCGTAATATCACAGTGTTCAAACTTCTTAATATTTAGAATGCAACACCCAAGAGACGTTCAGTTCATTAAGCAAATGGTACCGTTTATAACGGATGAAATAGTTGAGAAAATGAAAGGCTTGCAGCCAGGTACTTGCGTTGTGTTTGGAACGGCCTTTAAGCTTCCAACCATTGTTAAACTAGAAATGCCAAACCCGCAACCAATGAGCCAAAACGTCGATGTATCAAGACTATGGTATTAAAGAAACCAAATATTTGGTTTCTCAGACTGTTGACAAAGTAAATTTTGTTAATAGTCTTTTAATTTTAAAAAATATATAATATAATAAATATGTAAGGATGCTTTATTTTAACCAATTACAAAGCTTACAATCCTTACTTTTTTTATGGAGAAATGATATAATATAAGTGGTTAAAATAAAGAAAGTAAGTGATGAAATGATAACAATAAATAAAAATATACAAAGTGAAATCTTAATGACTACTATGGAAGAGATTGTCCCTAAAAACAGTTTGTTTCGTAAGATAGATAAATACATAGATTTCACTTTTATTTATGACGAAGTAAGAAATTTGTATTGTGAAAACAATGGAAGACCTTGTATCGACCCGGTTGTTTTGTTTAAACTAGTATTTATTCAAGCATTAGATGGAATAAAATCAATGAGAAAAACTTGTGAAAAAATAAAGGTGGATGCAGAATATAGATGGTTTTTAGGCATTCTATTTGGACAAGATACTCCTCACTTTTCAACATTTAGTAAAAATTATGAAAGAAGATTTAAAGGAACCAATATATTTGAAAATATATTTATAAACATTGTAAAACAAGCACAAAAATATGGAATGCTAAATGATGAGTTCTTTATGGATTCCACGCATAGAAAAGCCAATGCCAATAAAAATAAATATGAAGATGAATTAGTAGAACAGATTAAAAAGAGAAAATTAGATTTAGAAGAAGAAATAAATGAGGAACGAAGAAGAATTGGACAAAAGCCATTTAATTTTAAGGATGAAATAGAAAGGAAACATATTAAAGTAAGTAAAACAGATCCTGAAAGTGGATATTATCACAGGGATAATAAAGAAAAAGGTTTTATGTATTTAGAACATAGAACAGTAAATGGAAAATGTAATATAATAACAGATGCACATGTTACAAAGGGTAATTTACATGATTCTGTAGTTTGTACTGAGCGATTGGAATATCAAAAAGATAAATTAGGATTAAATATAAAAAAAGTCGGATTAGATTCCGGATATGATACTTACGATATAAAGAAATATTTGGAAGATAATAATATATTCGGGGCAATACAATATAGAAATTATGGGCAAGGAAAAACAGAGATGTTAATGTCAATATAAAAATGCAGGTTTATGACAATATAATTATGTAGGAAAACCTACATTTTTATTTAATCATTTTCCTACATTTTTATATTAACATTAACAAGAGATAAGGAAATGGCAATTTACATATTTAAAAGAAGAAGATGTATATGTATGTCCTAAAACAGGAGTAATTCTTCCTTATAAAAATATAGACAAGAATGGTTATAAAAAATATTATGATAGAAAACAATGCGAAGTATGTCCATATCAAAAACAGTGTTGTGGCAAATCGAAATATAGAATAATAAGAAGGCTAATATGTGAAGAAGTAAATGAACGAGCAAGAGAAAGAAGATTAAGCAAGGAAGGCAAAGAATTATTTAAGAAAAGGAAAACAACTGTTGAAAGAAGTTTTGGAGATTCGAAACAAAATCATGGATATAGATATACTTTATTTAAAGGTGTGGAAAAAAACCAAGCATATACACACTTAATTTGTGCTACCCAAAACATGAAAAATATAGCAATAAAAAGGGCAAATATAGATAATAATGTCTATAATAATACCAATATTTTTAATAATTTTGTAAAACTACTCAAAAAAGCTCAAAAAAGTTTAAAAGAAAACCTCACATTTTTTCAAATGTGGGGTTTGTCAACAATCTGGGAGTTAAATTATTAACTCTTTTTTTCTTTATTCATTTTTATAAATGTGTTAAAATATAAATATAATTAAGGAGGTCTTTTATGAAAGAACAAACAAAAAAAGTTGTTTTACTAGTAGCAATATGCGTAGTTACTTTAGTAGTACTTATAGTAGTTCTTAAATTACATGAAAATAAGGAAAATAATTTATTAGCATCATCTGATATAAGCAATTATTTAACCGAAATAAATTATGATGAAATAAAAAATCATGTTATAGAACAACCAAGTGCGATTATATATGTATCAAATAGTAGTGAGGAATCTACTAAAGATTTTGATAAAATATTTATACCAGTTATAAAAGAGTATAACTTAGAAAACCAAATTATATATATAAACATAAACGAGACCACGTTAGCGGATCCTTTTTATCAAAATGCTCCGGAACTAGTTTTTTATAAGGATGGAGAAGTTAGTGATGTGTTAGATGTTAGTACTTTAAAAACTAGTGATGAAATAAAAAAAATATTAACCGAAAGAAGTGTAATAGGTGATTAACGTAGTTTTATATGAACCTGAAATACCAGGTAATACTGGTAATATAATGCGTACTTGTGCTGCTACTAATACTAGGTTACATTTAATTAAACCACTTGGTTTTTCATTAGATGAAAGTTATATAAAAAGAAGTGGTGCTAATTATATTAACGAATGTGATTATACCATTTATGAAAATTGGGATGATTTTAAAAGTAAGAATAAAGGAACTTTTTATTATTTAACTAGATATGGTAAGAAGCCTCACACTTCATTTGATTATAGTAATAAGAATGAAAACATATACTTGGTGTTTGGAAGGGAATCAACCGGTATTCCACTTGGTATTTTAAAAAATGATTTAGATCATTGTCTTAGAATACCAATGACTAATAAGGTAAGAGCGCTTAATTTATCTAATTGTGCGGCAATTATGGTATATGAAGTGTTAAGACAGCAAGATTATAATGACTTATTAACAAAGGAACCTTTTAAAGGAGAAGATTTTATAATTACAGGAAAAGATGCTAGCGAAAGCTAGTGTTTTTTTCATATAAAGCTAATGTAAAACTCATATAAAAATCATAATTGCTGTTTTTCGTTGGACGAAGAACAAATGTTTGATATAATATTAACTGTTATATTTGGGTCAAACTTCGCTTGTACGAAGAGAAAAAGGTGAGGTAATTTAATTTAAGTAATGACAAAATATTTAAAAAAGGAGGTTAATTAACTTAAGGTAACAAAACATCACGCCTTAATTTGCATTAAAAAATACAAATAGGAAAGGATAACAAATTTGAAAAACGAAATAATTTTATCTAAAGGCAAAGATGTAAATAAAAATGAAGAGTCAGTTGAAAATTTGATTTATGAAGTAAGAGGAAAACAAGTAATGCTTGATAGTGATTTAGCAAGACTTTATGAATGTGCTAACGGGACAAAGACAATTAATTTAGCAGTTAAAAGACATATAAATAGGTTTCCTGAAAGATTTATGTTTAGATTAACAAAAGAAGAGTGTGATTATTTGCGGTTTCAAGTTGAAACCACAAAAATAAATAATATGTCAAGGAGCTTACCTTATGTATTTACTGAGCAAGGCACCATAATGCTTGCAACGGTACTTAGAACAAAAGTAGCTGAAGAAGTTAGTATAAGAATAATGGATGCTTTTGTAGAATTAAGAAAATACATTTCAAGTAATTTACTTGAACAAAAATATATAAATAATTTAGTTTTAGAAGATCATGTTAAAATTAAAACTTTAGAAGATTCATTTAAAAAGATAGAAGAAAAAAGGAAAGTTAACGAAATATATTTTAACGGTCAAATATTTGATGCTTATAATAAAATATTAGAAATATTTAAAATGGCTACTAAAACGTTAATAATAGTTGATGCTTATGCAGATAACACGATATTAGATATTATTAAAAAATTAACAACAGATGTAATAATTATAACTAAACCAAATAACCTTTTAACTAAGCAAGATATAGAAAGGTATAATAATCAGTATCATAATTTAAAAGTTTATTATGATAACACCTTCCATGATAGATATTTCATATTAGATAATAAAGAAATTTATCATTGTGGTGCTAGCATAAATAGAATAGGTTATAAAACTTTTTCTATAACTTTAATGCAAGATAATGAGGTTTGTAGTTTATTAATGGATAAGATAAGTAAGATTATATAGTTTATATTTAAAAATAAAGATAGGAAAGGAGAATAAATTTGAAAAACGAAATAATTTTATTTGAAGATGAAGATGTAAAGTTAGAAGTGAATTTAAAAGATGATACTGTTTGGCTTAATAGAAGTCAAATAGCAGAGTTGTTTGAAAGAGATATTAAAACGATTGGTAAGCATATTAATAATGCTTTAAAAGAAGAATTGGATAATTCAGTTGTCGCAAAATTTGCGACAACTGCTAAAGATGGTAAAACATATCAAGTCGATTACTATAATCTTGATATGATAATAAGTGTTGGTTATCGCGTTAAATCAAAACGTGGTATAGCATTTAGACGCTGGGCTAACAAAGTACTTAAAGATTATTTATTAAAAGGTTATGCAATTAATAATAAAAGATTAGAATATTTAGAAAAAACCATTAAGCTAATTGAAATTGCTAATAGGGCAGATGAAAGATTAGAAAGTGATGATGCAAAGCACATATTAAAAGTTATTGGTGATTATTCTAAGGCACTTAATTTACTAGATGATTATGATCACAAGAACGTGAAATTAAAAAAAGAAAGCATAAGTGATAAAGTAATAACTTATGAAGATTGTAAAAACCTAATAAATACATTAAGATTTAATGAAGAAAGTGATGTATTTGCCTTGGAAAGAAGTCAAGGTTTAAAAAGTATAATAAACACGTTATATCAGACTTATGATGGTAAAGAAGTTTATTATAGTTTAGAAGAAAAAGCCGCTAATTTTCTTTATTTAATAGTTAAAGATCATGTTTTTATAGATGGTAATAAAAGAATAGCAGCAACATTATTTATATATTTTCTTCAGTTTTACGACATTTTATATAAAAATAATAAAAAAATAATTGATAACAACACATTGGCTGCTTTGACTATTTTAATCGCGGAATCCGAGCCAAATGAAAAGAATATTTTAATAAATTTGATAACTAATTTTTTAACATAAAAAAGGATGCCACTTATGCATCCTTTTAACCATTTACTTCTAGTTTTATTGAATTTATGTTATCTTGCATAATAGACATATAATCTATTTTATCTTTTCTTTGTGTTGCACTTAAAGTTGATACTGTATTTAAACTAACCGTTTGTACGTTATATGCACTTTTAAGATTTTTTATTGTTTCGTTTTCTTCTTCATCATCTTTTAAGAAAATGTACTGGCAAGTTTTATTTGAAAGTAATCTTCTTGCTTCACTAAGAACCTTTTCGGTTAAGTTATTATTCTCCTCTAAAGAAATAACCGTAAAACCATATTTTTCTAAGTATTTAAAAGTGTTGCTACTTACTATTATGGTTGGGTTATCACTTGATGAGGCAGCCTCACTTAATTCGGCATCAAGTTCAGTAAGCTCATATTTTAAGTTTTCATAATTCTCACTTATTTTATCTAGTTCAATTCGTTCACTTATGTATTCTTCTAATCCTTTTTTTATGTTAGATGCCATCATCAAATAGTTTGATGGATTAAGCCAGCTTTCCGCTACGTCATTAGTATAATTCATTCCTTGTGATGCATCTATTATTTTTAAATTCTTATTTTGATTTAATAGTTCTACTGCATAGTCTTTTTCTTTTTGAATGGTTCCGTTATAAACGAATAAATCACCTTTACTATAATCACTTATTTGTTTATCAGTTAAATCATAATTTTTATAATTTGTTCCATCCGGATAAATGCTATAAATCGCAATTTCGTCTCCATATAAACTATCTAAAATATATTCTACTGGATAAACACTTGTGTATGCCGTCATGGAACTTGCGTTTTCGTCTTTTGAACAACCACTTAAGGTTATCATAACAAAAATAGCTCCTATTATAAGTAATAATTTATTTTTCATTTTTTAATCTCCTTTTTTGGTACTGGATCATATCCAAAAGTTCCCCAGGGATTACATTTAAGTATTCTTTTAATACCTAAGAAAACTCCTTTTATAACACCATGAGTCTCTACAGCTTCTATCATGTAATTAGAACACGTTGGTATGTGCCTGCAGTAACTATGCCATGGTCCTGGTATCTTTTGATATATTTTTACTAATCCAATTACTATTTTTTTTATCATGTAACTATTCTATCATTATTTTAGAAAAAATGATAGTGTAATGTCATAAAAAATTAATCTTCTACTTTACGTAAAGTAAAAGAATTTGTAATATTTTTTGTTTTATTTATATGGACATCTTTAGCCGAAATGTGGTATTATTGTGGTAGCCAGTGTAATTAAGTGGTAGATTGTGGGGGATAAATATGTTCATGGGAGAATATCATCATAACATAGATGATAAGGCAAGACTTGTTTTGCCGTCTAAGTTTAGATATGAATTAGGTGATACTTTTGTTATAACCCGTGGACTAGAAGGTTGCTTGTTTATCTATTCAAAAGACCAGTGGCAAAAAATCGTAGATAAGTTAAATAAACTTCCGTTTACTAAAAAAGATGCAAGAACTTTTCTTAGGTTTTTCTTATCTGGAGCTCAAGAAGTTAGTTTTGATAAGCAAGGCAGAATCGCTATTCCCGCGCCACTTTTATCCTACGCAAACTTAAAAAAAGAATGCGTGGTAATTGGTGTTAATGACAGGCTAGAAGTATGGCAAGAAGACTCCTTCAATAATTATTTTAAAGCAAATGAAGAAAATATATCTGACCTAGCAGAAGATTTATTTGATAACGTGGAGGTTTAATTATGCATGTAAGTGTTTTGTTAAAGCCTTCAATAGATGCTTTAAACATTAAGGAAGATGGAGTATACGTAGACTGTACTTTAGGATATGCAGGTCATTCGAGTGCAATCTTAAAAAGACTAAAAAAAGGGAAATTATATGCTTTTGATCAAGATTCTGATGCAAGAAGCTATAGTGAAAACGTTTTAAGTAAAATAAGTTCTAACTATGAAATAATTCCTAGTAACTTTTCAAATTTAAAAGAAGAGTTAAATAAACGAGGCGTAACTAAAATAGATGGCGTTTTGTTTGATTTAGGAGTTTCATCACCACAGTTAGACGATGCTTCCCGGGGGTTTAGTTTTCACGCAGATGCACCAATCGACATGCGAATGGACAAAAGTGCAAAAAAAAGTGCTTATGACGTTATAAATAATTATTCTTATGATGAATTAGCAAGAATAATAAAGTGTTATGGAGAGGAAAAGTATTATAAGCAAATCGCAAGGAAAATAACGGAGGAAAGACAAAAAAAGCCGATTGAAACAACACTTGAACTAGCAAATATCATTTCAAGTAGCGTGCCTTCGAAATATAAAAGACTTACTAATCCATCAAGAAGAACGTTTCAAGCAATTAGAATAGAAGTTAATAATGAACTTGGTATATTACCTGATGCGCTTAACGATGCTATTGACATGTTAAAAGTAAGCGGAGTAATCGCGGTAATTACCTTTCATTCATTAGAAGATAAAATATGCAAAACGGTATTTAAAGAAAGGTCAAAAGAGGATCCTTTAGTAAAAGGTCTTCCAAACGTACCTGATGATTTATTACCAGAATTAAAAGTACTAAAAAAAATAAAACCTTCTAAAGAAGAACAAGAAAAAAACAGAAGGTCAAGAAGTGCAACTTTAAGAGTTGCGATAAAACAAAGATAGAAGAAAGAGGGATAACTATGGCTAAGCAAAGAAGAAGAAAAACAAAATTCGAAAAAATGATGATAACCCTTACATTTACAACTATTTTTTGCGTGTTCGTAAGCGTCTTCTTTTTTAAGGCACAGTTATCATCAGTTAATATAGAAGTAGAAAAACTAAAAGGAAAAGTAACTAAACAAGAAAACATAAATGAAAGTTTAACCATGAAGGTAAACGAACTTATCTCGCTTGAAAACATGCAACTAGTTGCAGCACAAAGCGGATTGGAGTATAATAATAATAACGTTATTGTAATACAAAAATAAGGGTGATTAATGTATGAAAAGAGAATTATTAAATAAAAACAAAATGCAAGTGGCAAAAGTTTTTACTTTGATAATTTTTCTTTTTTTATTTGTATTTATTTTAAGATTAGGATATCTTTGTTTAACCGGGAAAGTAGATGGAATAGACTTACAAAGTTTTGCCGATGAAAGAAACACCAAAAGAGAAACGTTATACTCACTTAGAGGAACTATTTATGATGCAAACGAAGAGGTGCTTGCACAAACCATTAATTCATACACTTTAATCGCGTATTTAGATTCTTCAAGAAGTGAAGGATATGAAACTCCTCAGCACGTTGTAGATAAAGAACTTACCGCAGAAAAGTTATCAACCGTAATTGATTTATCAAAAGATGAAATTTTAAACATATTAAACAAAGATGCTTACCAAGTAGAATTTGGTTCTGCTGGTCGTGGTCTTACCGAACTTCAAAAAGAGTCTATAGAAAACCTAGGACTATATGGTATTGATTTTATAACAACACACAGAAGGTATTATCCTAATAATTCATTTTTATCATATGTTATAGGTTATACGAAGACTGATGATGAAGGTAACATGACAGGTGAGATGGGAATTGAAAAAGAATATAATGATGCTTTAACTGGTACAAATGGTTTTGTTGAGTATCAGAAGGATTTAAATGGTTATAAATTTCCAAATTCAAACGAGATAAGAAAAGAAAAAGTAGATGGTAATGATGTTTACTTAACAATTGATTCAAACGTGCAGATGTCACTTGAGACGGTTGTTTCAACTGCGGTAGAACAATCTAAGTCAGATTGGATGATCGCGGTTGCACTAGATGCTAAAACAGGTAAAATCCTAGGAAGTGCAACGTCTCCTACTTTTGATCCTAACACAAAAGAAATAGAAAATTATCTAAACCCACTTGTTTCATATACATATGAGCCAGGTTCTGTTATGAAAACTTATAGTTTTATGGCAGCATTTGAAAATAATCCGGATTTTGACCCTGCTACGGCTACTTGTTTAACCGGTCCATACACGATTGGTGAAGATACCGTAAGTGACTGGAATGATACCGGTTGGGGAGAAATCACTTATCAAAGAGGATACACTTTATCTTCTAATACTTGTGTTGCAAACTTAGTTAAAAATTATTTATCAAGACAAGAGTTAATGGAATATTATAAGAAACTTGGTTTTGGTTCATCTACGGGCATTGATTTGCCTAATGAATATACCGGTAAGGTAGATTTTAGGTATGATGTTGAAGTTGTAAACGCTGCTTTTGGACAAGGTATGACATCAACTCCAATTCAGCAAGTAAAAGCCTTAACAGCAATCGCAAATAACGGTGTTTTACTTACTCCTTACATAGTTGAAAAAACGGTTAATAAAAGTACTGGTGAGGTAACTTATAAGGCTGAGGTAAAAGAAGGTGAAAGAGTAGTATCTTCTAGTACGGTAGAAAAAATAAAAGAACTTATGTATCAGGTTGTTAACGGTAATCAGGCAGATACAACTGGATATCGTTACCGTATGGACGGATATGATCTTATAGGCAAAACTGGAACCGCACAAATAGCAAATCCAAAAACAGGTAAATATTATACCGGATCAACGGATTACGTATATTCATTTGCAGGAATGTATCCAAAAGATGATCCAGAAGTAATTATTTATGTAGCAATGCAAAGAGGTTATAATTATTCTACCGTTTTATCTGAGGCTGTTAAAACAATTGTTAAAGACACTGCAAAATACCTAGAGGTTTTTGAAGAAACACCAGAGTTAAATAAAGAAGTTACCGAATATAAAATAGATAATTTTAAAAACAAACAAGTTGAAGAAGTAAAACAAACCTTAAATAATTTATCAGCAACTTACGTTGTTTTTGGAAATGGTACTAAAGTAACTGATCAGTATCCATCTAAAAACACAACAATTAGTACAAAAGATAAAGTGTTTATTTTTACCAATGACGATGTGATAACAATGCCTGATTTAACTAATTACTCTGTTAAGGATGCTATTGTTGTACTTCAAAAACTCAATATAAAATACACAAATAACGCAACTGGTTACGTACAAACTCAAAGTATTAAAGCAGGAACCGTTATTACGGATGGTATGGAAGTAGTACTTAATTAAGATTAGAGCTTTTCTAATCTTTTTTGTTTTCTTAAATAACCATTGATTTTAGAAGCGTTTTTTGTTATTATTTGAAATACATTCTATTTTTTTAAGGGGGAAAATAAAAATGAATGATTCTTTGGAAATGAAAAATGTTAACGTTATAGATGATAAGACAAAAAAATATATTAAAAACGAGCTTGAAAATGAACGCTTTGATATCATTGATGATTTTGTAAATAATAATGATGCGGATAACAAAAACATATTTTTTTACAGGATTAGTAGTTTTATTGAATCTTTAAATTTAAGTGATATTTTTCCTATTATAAATCATTTGTTAAATAATAAAAAAGTACTTGGTTTTTTAAGTCTATACGTAAAAGAAAAAACGGTTAGTTTAGTAAACGTAAGAAAAGATTATCAAACGGATGAACTAATTATAATGCTTAAAATGTATTGTGATATGAATAATATACGATTTATCGACGGCTATTTTGAATCATTAGATAGTATAAAATCATGTGATGATATATTAAAAGTATATCTTAATGATATTAAAAAAGAAAAACCACTTACTTTTGAAGAAGAAAAAGAACTTTTTAAAATGTATAAGAATGGTGATGAAAAAGCTAAAGAAAAGATCATATTATCAAACTTGAAATTAGTTGTATCACTAGCAAAAAAGTATACTAAAAGAGGCATACCATTTATAGATTTAATTCAAGAAGGAAACATTGGGTTAATAAGGGCCGTAGAAAAGTTTGATCCTAGTAAAAATTGTAGTCTTTCTACATATGCTTATTATTGGATAAAACAAGCAATAACAAGATATGTATCAAACTCATCAAAAACCATTAGAGTACCAGTTTCTGTTTTTGATCAAATAAATAAAGTAAAAAAAGAACAAGCTATATTTTTTAGTTCAAATGGAAGAATGCCAACAAAAGAAGAATTATCAAAAATTTTAAATATGACTGTGGAAGAAGTAGAGGATTTATTAACGGTTATGTTTAAGAATAACTTAGAAAGTCTTGATGGTCAAGTAACTTTAGATTCAGATAGTAATTTATTAATTGATTTTATTGTAGATGATATTGAAGGACCAGAGGAAGTAACTATTGAAAATCAACATAGCATTTATATTAAATCGTTAGTTGATAAGTCTAATTTATCTCCTAGGGAAATCGATATTATTTACTTAAGATTTGGCCTTGGAACTGGAATGCAACATACATTAGATGAAATCGGAAAAAAATATGGATTTTCAAGACAAAGAGCAGACCAAATTTTAAAAAAGGCCTTAGCTAAAATTAAAACCGCAATTGAAGTAAAAGAAGGAAAAGTAAAACCAGTAGATATAAATAATTCGGTATTATTAGAATTTGAAGAGTGTAATGACTTAAACAAGTTTGATCCTAGTAGAATAAAACCAAAGTTTAAAGATGACGGTAAATCAATGGGAACTTGGTTTATAGATAACATGCCAGTTATATTACAAAGTGATGATAAAAAATACGAAACAATTAAAAAGCAATATAGACAATATAAAAGTATGAATAATAAAAACATATAAGTTTGAAATGCTTATATGTTTTTTTAATAGATTCGCAAAACAAAAAAATTACTAATCTATATTGGGAGTTAAGTCAAGATATTAGACAAAGGAAGAAGGGGGATATTATTAAAATACTGGAATTCAAACTGAATAGGA
>CALVSY010000004.1 GCA_944359725.1 uncultured Bacilli bacterium
GCAGAACCAGGAGAATTTACTAAAAGAGCATTTTTAAACGGAAGAATAGATTTAACAGAAGCTGAAGGAGTAATGGATTTAATTAATTCAGAAACTGAGCTTACTAGAAAAATGGCAGTTAATGAACTATCCGGTAAAGTATCTAAACTTATTACTGATTTAAGAGAAAAGATAGTAGCTTTAATTTCTAATATAGAGGTAAACATTGATTATCCTGAATATGAAGATATTGAAGTGGTAACAATAGATAGAATAAAAACTGAAGTTAAAGAAATGAAAGAAGAATTAACTAATATTTTAAAGTTATCAGAAGATGGAAAGATATTAAAAGATGGAATTAAAACAGTTATATTGGGTAAGCCAAACGTAGGTAAATCAAGTCTTTTAAATGCTTTATTAGAGGAGGATAAGGCAATTGTAACAGACGTTAAAGGAACAACACGTGACATTGTTGAAGGAAGTATAATAGTAGGGGGAGTAAAGTTAAACCTAATTGATACTGCTGGAGTTAGAAAATCAAGCGATGTTGTAGAGAAAATAGGAATAGAAAAGAGTTTAAGTTTAATAGAAGAAGCAGAGTTAATCTTACTTGTTTTAGATTCATCAGAAGAATTAACAGAAGAAGATAAGTTCTTACTTGATAAGACAAAAGATAAGAAAAGAATTGTAATAATGAACAAGGATGACTTAAAAAACAATAATAAATATAATGAAGATGTTATAAGAATAAGTGCTAAAACAAACCAAGGAATAGACTTAGTTAAAGATAAAATAAAAGAGTTATTTAACGCAAACGCATTTTTAAATAAGAATTTAACTTATTTTACTAACGTAAGACAAATAACTCTTTTAAAACAAGCTATAGAATCCCTTAATGATGCTTATCAAGGCGTTTTAAATAATAGTGAGATAGATATGATTGAAATAGATTTAAAACTTGCCTGGGAGCGTTTAGGAGACATAATAGGAGCTAATTACACGGAAGAGTTAATAGATAATTTGTTTAGTAGGTTTTGTTTAGGTAAATAGTTTATTTTAAAAAGTTGCGCCATTGGTGCAACTTTTTGCATTATATTATAAAGTTCGACTAATTTCTTAAAAGAAATCCATATAATAACTAACCCGAAAGGAGTATTAATTATATGGATTATTATAATAAAATAAAAGATGTAATAGAGAAAAAAGAAGTAAATGAAGGAGTAAGAATACTACAGTCAAATAAAGATACTTTAAATGTATACTATGAAATAGGAAGACTACTAGTAGAAGCACAAGGCGGAGAAAAAAGAGCAAAATATGGAAATGAATTAATTAAGAATTGGTCTATAAAATTAGTAGAACAATATGGAAAAGGATATGATTCGTCTAATTTAAGAAGGATGCGTCAATTTTTTCTTGTTATTCAAAAATGCGGCCCAGCGGGCCACAAATTTAATCTTACATGGACTCATTGGAGATATTTGTTACCAATCAAAAACGAAAATGAAAGAAACTATTACATAAACCAGTGTATATTAAATAACTTATCCAAAAGAGAGTTAATAAAACTAATAAAAGAAAAAGCGTTTGATAGATTATCATACGCTGATAAAGAAAACATAAAATTAATAGATAATAAAGACGAACCTAATTATAGTTTGAAAGATATGCTACTTGACCCAATCATAATAAAAGCACCAAATAAAGAAAAGTTAAGTGAGAAGATGCTAAAAAAAATATATTATAGAAGAGTTAAGAGATATCTTTTTACAGTTAGGATCAGGCTTTTTATATGCAGGAAGTGAATATAAGATAAGTTATTTAGATAAGAACTTTTATATAGATATGCTTTTGTTTAACACTAATTTAAATTGTTACATACCAGTAGAACTAAAACTAAATAAAACAAATTATAAAGATATCTCACAAATAAAGTTATACATGAGCCTAGTAGATAAGACGTTAAAGAAAAAGCATCATAACAAAACGATTGGACTTATAATATCAAAAGAAAATGATAAGTTTATATTACAATATGTAAATGATGAAGGGATTTATCTTATAACATATGAGTTAAATGAGTTAATTAAAATTTAGTAATTAACTTTTTTTAAATTATATTGTATAATACCAAAAGAAATATGGGTGATTTGTTTGAAAATTAAAGAATTAAAACAAATGATGAATATTTTGCATAACCAGTGGGACCTGGGAGAAGAAGAATCAAAAACAACTGGACCTTGGTGTGCTTATTATTTATTGTTTGATATATTATCAAAAGCAGAGCGAATTATAATAAAAAAATTAGATAATAAAGTTATTGGTTTTTGTGCATATGAAAAAAGAGGTTCTAAAAAGTTTTTAATTAGGAAAAAATTTTTATAAATCATTGAAACTTTTAATAGTAAAAAGTCCTTTTATAAAAGATAAGAAAGCTTTTGTAAGATATAATAGATTGTATGATAAAATAGAATCTAAATTTGATAATAAATACGATGGAGATATTATTATTTTTATAGTTGATAAAAAACACCAAGGAAATGGTTATGGAACTAAATTATTAAAAACAGCTTTTGATTTGGCTAAAAAAGATAACATGAAAAAACTAAAAATAGTGACAGATGATGATTGTAACTATAAATATTATGAAAGTTTAGGTTTTAAAAAGATTTATGAAGAGCCCATTTATTTTGATAAAAATAAAAAGTATAAAGAGGAACAGTTTATTTATGAGGTTAACTTAAAAGAAGGTGAAGAAAATGAAGTATGACATAATAGTTGTAGGAGCAGGTCACGCAGGCTGTGAAGCGGCCTTAGCATCTGCTAGAATGGGTAAGAAGACACTTCTTGTTACGATAAACATTAATAACATAGCAGATATGCCATGTAATCCATCAATCGGTGGTAGTGCTAAAGGTATTGTTGTAAGGGAAATAGATGCTTTAGGCGGACAAATGGGGCGTAACGCTGATAAAACGTTACTACAAATAAAGATGCTTAATAGATCTAAAGGACCAGCAGTTAGAAGCTTAAGGAGCCAAGCTGATAAGGTAACTTATAAAAAAGAAATGTTAAAAACACTAGAGAATACCGAGAACTTAGAGATTTTAGAATCAATAGTTGCGGACCTAATGGTTGAAAATAACAAAATAAAAGGTATAACAACGGAAGATGGTAAAACGTTATATTGTGATGCTTGCATACTAACAACTGGCACTTACTTAAAGGCAGATATACTAGTTGGTGATAAAAGAACTCCTGAAGGTCCACATGGTGAGAAAAGATCTAATTTTTTAAGTGATAATTTAGCTAAACTAGGTTTTAAACTACTTCGTTTAAAAACTGGAACACCTCCTAGAATAGAACGTTCCTCAATAGATTTTAGCGAGCTTTCACGTGAAGATGGCGATGATGAAGAGTTAACCTTTAGTTTTGATGACATAGCTTATTATGATTATAAAAATCAAGTACCATGTTACTTAACTTACACGAACGAAAAAACTCATAAAATAATCATGGATAACTTAAATAAATCGGCAATGTACGGCGGATTTTATGAGCACCTAGGAACTGGTCCTAGATATTGTCCTTCAATTGAGGATAAAGTAGTAAGATTTAAGGATAAAGAAAGACACCAACTATTCTTAGAGCCAGAAAGTTTATATTATGACGACATATACTTACAAGGCTTTTCAACTTCTATGCCACATGATGTTCAAGAAGATATGGTGCATTCTTTAAAAGGGCTTGAGCACGCTAAAATATTAAGATATGCTTATGCAATTGAGTATGATGCAATAGATCCATTACAACTTAAACCATCTTTAGAGACAAAAGTAGTTGAAAACTTGTTTACCGCAGGACAAATAAACGGAACATCAGGTTATGAAGAAGCAGCGGGTCAAGGAATAATCGCAGGTATTAACGCCGTTTTAAAACTTAATAATAAAGAACCGTTAATATTATCTAGAAGTGATGCTTATATTGGAGTTTTAATAGATGATTTAGTAACTAAAGGAACGATTGAGCCATATAGACTACTTACCTCACGCGCTGAGTTTAGACTTCTTTTAAGAAGCGATAATGCTGATTTAAGATTAAGTAAAAAAGGATATGACGTAGGATTACTTTCTAAAGAAAGATATGATAAATTACTAAATAAGGAAAAGGAAATAAATGAGTTAGAAGAAGAGATTAAAACCATTACTTTTCCACAGGAAAAATGTAATTTATCCGAATATTTAAAAAGACCAGAAGTTAAGATAATTGATTATAAAGAAAGATTTACTAAAAAATATTCTAAAGAAGTATTAGAGCAAGTAGAAATAAATCATAAATATGAAGGTTACATAGCGAAAGCAAAAAAAGAAGCAGAAAAAATGATTAAATTAGGTAAAAAGCAAATACCAGATGACATTGATTATAAAAAGGTTGATAATTTAGCTACTGAAGCAAGACAAAAACTAGAGAAAATAAGACCAACAACGATAGATCAAGCAACCCGTATTAGTGGTGTTAACCCAAGCGATATAGCGATCCTTATGGTTTATTTAAAGAGGTATTATAATGAATAAAGAAGAATTTGTAAAAGCCTTAGAATGTTTAAACATAAATTTAACTGAAAAACAGTTAAATGATTTAGATACCTATTATAAGATGTTAATAGAGTATAACACTCATACTAACTTAACTAGAATAACCGAGGAAAAAGAAGTTTACTTAAAACATTTTTATGATAGTTTAACCTTAGTTAAAGCGGTTAATTTAAGTGATCAAACGCTTTTAGATATAGGATCGGGAGCTGGTTTCCCCGGGCTTGTTTTAAAAATAGTTTTTCCTAACTTAAAAGTTGTTTTATTAGATTCTTTAAATAAAAGAATTACGTTTTTAAACTCTGTTATAGAAAAACTAAATTTAAAAGATATAAAAGCTGTTCATGATAGAGCGGAGGAATATGCTAAAGAAAATAAAGAAAGTTTTGATATAGTAACATCTCGTGCGGTTGCGAATTTAAATATGTTATCTGAGTTATCACTTCCTTTTGTAAAACAAGAAGGCTTTTTTATTCCAATGAAAGCAGATGCTAAAGAAGAGATAAAAAACGCCCAAAACGCCATTAAAACACTTGGAGGAGTTATAAAAGATACCATTGTTTTTTCACTTCCAAACGAAAATGGAATAAGAACACTAATAAAAATCCAAAAAATAAGTAAAACAAATGGAAAATATCCTAGAAAATTTAGTGAAATTAAAAAAAAGCCATTGTAATAAGGCTTTTTTTATTGTATGATTTATTTAAGGATAGGGGTTGATAAAATGTTTGATAATAACCAATTTAATAATATGAATAATAACAATCAAAATTTTAATAATCAAAATAATGATATGTATTCTAATTTTTCAAATAATGCTTATAATACTACTACTGCGAATAATAACGTTTATCAAGGAATGCAACCTTGGCAGCAAACAAGTAATATGCAAAGCAGTTTAAACACGGTTAATGATAATTTTTCTACCCTACAAAATGATCTTTATAATCCAAAAAATTACGCAAATAATGACGTTGATATTCCGCCTGAGTTAGGAGAAATTAAAAATCTAAATGAAGCGACGATATCTTCCGCGCCTACAATGGACGTATTAGGACCAATGAACATTATGCCTGATAAATTGCCAAATCAAAATGATCCTTTAGAAGCATATGAAAATGGTTCATTAAATTTAAATAATTTAAATAGGCCTAGTAACTATAAAAATGATTTTAATCAAACATCTCCAAATGATTTTAATAATGCTTCATCGATTTTACAACCAAATAATTTTAATTCTAATTTTAGTGGTATTCCATTTGGAAATAATCTTAACAACTTTAATAACAGCTTAAGTGGCATGCCACTTGAAAATAACACTAATAGTGTTGATAATAATTATAGTAATAATCAAACCGGTATAAATAATTTTCCATCACAATTTAATTCTTTAAACAAAGAAGATTCGTTTAATACGCCGCTTAGTAATTTAGATGATACAACTTCGTTTAATGCTATGAATGATGATTTACCACTATCTCAATTAAGTAGTTCATACGATACAAAGAAAGATAACGTAAGTAATGAATTAGTTAGTGAAAATAAATCTAATGATTTAAAAGAAGATAGTTTACCAGATTTTAATTCTTCAGTTTTAAATCAAGATAAAGAAGATGTTGTAGAAACTAGCACTTTAGATTCTAATGACTCAAATTCTTTAGATGAATTAAAAGAAGACGATAACAAACCTTATAGTATAGAAGATAACGCAAGTTTAAATGAACTAGGTATTGATGATAGTTATGAGGAGCCCGATTCTTTAGAAATAATGGATTTAGACTCATCAAAAGATGAGGATGAAAAAGAGGTTTTAGAAGATACTAAAGAAGTAGAAAAAGAAGAATTAAATAAAACCTCTGAACCTAAATTAGTAATAGATGATGTTGAAAAAATTAAATCATTAATAGAAGATTTAAAAAGGTCTGGATCAAATATAGAAATAGAAGAATTTGATTTTGAAGAAATGTATCAATTAATAATAAAATTAAAAAAATAAAGGTTATTATAATAGCCTTTTTTTGTTATAATAAAAAAGGAGGAAATATGAAAATAGGAATTGCAAATGATCATAGAGCATATGATGTAAAAGAAAAATTAAAAAATTTATTAGATGATTATGACGTAACTGATTTTGGATGCTTTTCAAATGAAAGTGTAGATTTTCCAAAATATGCGTTTCCACTTGCAGAAGCCGTTAAAAAAGGCGAGGTTGATTTAGGAATTGCTATATGTGGAACTGGAATAGGTTTTTCAATAGCTTGTAACAAGGTAAAAGGTATTCGTTGTGCTAAGGTAAATAGTAAAGAAGAAGCAACACTTGCAAAACAACACAATAACGCAAACATTTTAGCTTTTGGCGCTAATTATTTTGACGAAAAACAAATTAAAGAAATGTTTGATGCTTTTGTAAATTCGACATTTAATCCGGATCCAAAGTATAAAATAAGAAATGATGAGATAGCAAAATACGAGGATAATAATGAGTATTAAATTAATTTTGTACTGTATCTTTATCCCTTTTAGCATTTGGATAATGACATCTACAAACCTAGATAAAATATTTAAAAAAAATAGTATAATGCAAATACATTCATTATACATTGCATTATCAATCGGACTATCTTATTTAATAGTTAATTTCTTAATGGATATTTATAATACGGTAAGTCTTCTTTAAGGGGATGATAAAATTGAAAAAGGTTCTTTTATTTACTTTAATAATAATATTAATACCACTTTTAATTATTGGTTTAAGTAATTCAAGTAACTTATTATATAAAATTAAGTATGGTAGTATAAATAATAAAGTAATAAAAGTAAAAAGGAATGAAACAAAAACGGTTGAAAGTGTTCCTCTTGAAAAATACGTACTTGGAGTAGTTGCAGGCGAGATGCCTGCTTCCTTTGATATTGAAGCCTTAAAAGCACAAGCGGTTGCATCAAGAACCTATGCTTTAAACAAAGCACAAAATAATAAAACTGATTATGACGTAGATGATGGAACGTCAAGTCAAGTATACATAGATGAAGAGCAAATGAAAGAAAAGTGGCAAGACAGTTATGAGGAGAATTTATCTAAAATTAAAGAAGCAGTAGCAGACACTAAGGGTGAAGTTATTTTATATAACAATAATATAATTGATGCTATGTTTTTTTCAACAAGTAATGGTTATACTGAAAATAGTGATGATGTTTTTCAAAATAGCATGCCATATTTAAAAAGTGTTGAATCTAAGTGGGATAAAGAAGAATCACCTGTTTTTTCAAGCACTAAAGAAGTAAGTAAAACAGAATTTTTATTTAACTTAAATCTTCCTAGCAACACTAATATTAGTATAGATAATATTACTAAAACTAATACAGGAAGAGTAAAAACAATAACGATAAATGGAAAAACTTTTGAATCAAGTAAGATAAGAAGCGCTTTTAATTTAAGATCAACAAGTTTTAACATAGAACTAAAAGATGACAAAGTTATTTTTAACGTAAATGGTTATGGTCATGGCGTTGGTATGAGTCAGTATGGCGCTAACGGAATGGCAAAGAAAGGTTATAATTATCAGGATATTTTAAATCATTATTATCAAAATTGTGAAATTAAAAAAATAAGTTAATTAATGTATATTTTCTCTCATTTGGTAAAAACTTAAAATGAGAGGTGATAATAATGAAAAAAAGAAAGTTAAAACCATTTGTAAAAGTAACGATTATTAGTATCTTATTCGTAGCATTTGTAGTAACCGCAGGGATATTAGCAAATAATCAAACATCTTTAGCATCAAATGTAGATGATGATTATGTTTATGTTAATGACTATATATTTGATAGTTATTATCCAGTAGTAAATCAAGATGAGAAAATACAAAGACCATATGCTGCCGAAAACATAAGTGTTTATAAAAGTTTTTATGAGCAAGATGCAAGTGAAGAGGAACAGCAGAACTCAATAATTTATCATGAAGGAATTTACATGCAAAATTCTGGAGTTGATTATTCATCAGAAGAAAGTTTTGATGTTTTATCATCCTTATCAGGAACAGTAACAGATGTTAAAGAAGATACACTACTTGGAAAAACCGTTGAAATAAGAAACTCTAGTGAAGTAGTTACTTTATATCAATGTTTATCTGACGTATCAGTAAAAAAAGGAGATACTATTGCTCAAGGACAGGTAATTGCACAAAGTGGTACGTGCGTACTTAATGGGGATGTTAAAAATGGCTTACACTTTGAAATGTATAAAAATGGCACGGTAATCAATCCTGAAAAATATTACGATAAATCCGTAAAAGAATTAACGGATAATTAATAAGTAAAGGTTTTAAATTATATAATTTATAAAGGAGATGAATAACTTGCCTTATGATATTAAAGCAAGAGTATTAAAAGAAGCTGATTATATAATTAAAACTAGTAAAACAATAAGAGAAATATCAAAGTATTTTAAAGTTAGTAAATCAACCGTTCATAATGATTTAAGTAAAAGACTTAAAAGCATTGATTTAAACTTATATGATAAGGTAAATCAAATATTAATTTATCATTATAGAATTAAACATTTAAATGGTGGAGAAAAAACTAAATTAAAATACTTAAAAGGGTAAAATGAGAAATAAAGATATAGGAATTGATTTAGGAACAGCCAACATACTTATATATGTCAAAGGAGAAGGAATAGTCCTTTGTGAGCCTAGTGTTGTTGCAATTGATAAAGAAAGTGGAAAAGTACTCGCAATCGGTAAACAAGCCCATGATATGCTTGGAAGAACACCTGGAAGTGTTATCGCAATGAGGCCTTTAAAAGATGGGGTTATAGCAGATTTTGATAAAACTGAAATAATGCTTGATTATTTTATAAAAAAAATAAAAGGAAGAACCATTTTTTCAAGGCCAAGGATTCTTATATGTTGTCCTTCTAACATTACTCAAGTAGAGAAAAATGCAATAAGAGAAGTAGCGGAAAGAACTGGTGCAAAAAAAGTATACGTAGAAGAAGAACCAAAAGTAGCGGCCGTAGGAGCAGGGCTTGAAATATCTAGTCCTAGTGGTAACATGGTAATTGATATCGGTGGGGGAACAACTGATATTGCCGTGTTAAGTTTAAATGGAATAGTTTATAGTGAATCAATAAAAGTTGCTGGTAATACTTTTGACGTTGATATTATTAAGTATATAAAAAATAAGTATAAGTTATTAATTGGAGAAGTAACCGCAGAACAAATAAAAATTAAAATAGGAACTGTTTTAAATAAAGAAAAACAAAAACAGATAAAGGTAAGAGGAAGAGATCTTCTAACGGGTCTTCCAAAAACAATTACCGTAACTTCAAACGAAGTAAAAGAAGCAATAAAAGATAGTATAAATATGATAATTCATGCTGCAAAAATGGTGCTTGAAAAAATAGAGCCAGAAATATCAGCAGACATAATTGAAAATGGAATAGTTTTAACCGGTGGTGGATCATTAATAGAAGGTTTGGATAAGTTAATTGAAAAAGAGCTAAAAGTACCAACTAAAATGGCCGATAGTCCGCTTACATGTGTAGCAGAAGGAACAGGAATAATATTAGATAATTTAGTTTAAGGGAATTCTTAGGAATTCTTTTTTTATTTTTATGATATAATTAAAATCGGGTGAGTAGTAATGATTAACTTTATAATTTGCGATGATAATAAATATGTTAGAGAAGTAAACGAAAGAGTTATTTCTAAAATCGCTATGCCATACGACTTTAACTATAATATTTACACGTTTGATAAATACACAATAAAGTTAAAGAATTTAATAAACACTCCATCAGATATAAATATCTACATACTTGATTTAGAACTTCCAAATAAATCAGGTGTTGATATCGCAAAAGAAATAAGAAAAGTAGATTGGGATAGCATTATAGTAATATTAACTTCTCATGAAGAATTAGAATTAACTTTACTAAAACAAAAATTATTAATATTAGATTTTATATCAAAATTTGATAATTATGAAGAAAGATTAACGGAAACCATAAAGATGGTAATCGGTAAAATTAAAAATAAAAAGATAATAAGTTTTAGATGTAATAAAGAGATACATCACGTAAAATTAGATAATATTATATATGTTTATAGAGATAATGCACTTGAAAAAACAACAATTGTAACAACCGAAGATGAGTATCCGATAAGAGAATCCTTAACTGATATAGTAAAAAAGTTAGATAAAAGGTTTGTGCAGACTCACAGAGCCTGCTTTGTTAATAAAGAAAAAATAGAAAGTGTTGATTTTAAAAGAGGTATAATTTATTTTGTTAATGATACTAGTATAGATTATTTATCAAGAAATTTTAAGAAAGAATTGAGGGAGTTGCTATGAGTATAGAGAAAATTATAATAAGCGTTTTAGCATCAATAATACAAAGTTTAGGATTACTTTTGGTAGTATTTAATTTAATACCAAACAAAAATAAAAATGATAAAATTAAATTTTTTATTATTATGTTTATATATGGTATTTTAAGTTTTTATTTAGTGCCAAATCAAATTAGATTTGTATTATTTATAACAGTAATTGCGTTAATAATGAAGTTAATATTAAAATTGGATGGAGCTAAGATAATTTTATGTGCATTTTTTTCTACTATGATATTTTCTTTTTCAGAAATATTAGTTACATTATTTTTGATTGCATTAGGTATTAATTCTTCTGAAATTGTTAACGATATATTATATAATTTTATAGCGAATTTATTAATTTCAATGTTATCATTAGGAATTTCGTGTTTACCAATTATAAAGAATTCTTTACAAAAGTTAAATAAAATATTTACAAAAAACAAGAATTTAGTTAAATATTTATATTTATTATTAGTTATATTATATTTAATAGTTTTAAAAAATGGTTTTGAATTAATTTTAAAGGCTAATTATTACATTAATATATTATTTATGGTAAGTGTTATTTTAATTATTACAATAATAATTAGAAATGAGTTTAAGTATGACAAAATAAAAGATGAGTATAAAAATATGTTGAATCACGTAACAAAATACGAAAAGATAATAACTGATCAAGGTAAAGCAAATCATGAATTTAAGAATCAATTAATGGTAATACGTGGTTATGCACAAATGAATTCTCCTAAGCTAATTGAGTATCTAGATTCTGTAATAGAAGATTCTAAGAAGACTCATAGTAGTTATTTAATTAGTCAGTTAAATAAGTTTCCGGCCGGTGGTATAAAAGGTTTGCTTTATTATAAGTTATCTACGATGGATGATGAAAATATAAAACATGAATTAAACGTTGAATCGGGTGTTAAAATAAGACTTGATACTTTAGGAACAGAAACTTATAAAAACATTACTAAGGTGCTTGGTGTATTATTTGATAATGCAATAGATGCATGTAAGAAAAGTAAAGATAAAAAGATTATAATTGATGTTGTTAAGAAAACTAATTTAGTAACCTTTAGTATTTATAATACATATAAAGGTAAGATTGATATGGATAAGATCGGTACTGGTTTTACAACAAAAGGTTCTGGTCATGGATATGGTTTAAGATTAGTAAAAGATATTATTGAAAGTAGTAATATATTTGAGATAGAAAATGCTCTTGAAGATGAGTATTACGTAACTAAATTAACCATTAAAACTAAAAAGAAACAAATAAAAAAGAAAAAGTAATTTTATTATAAAACTTTTTCTTTTATTTATTTAACATAGCCTTTGGTATTTCTGGTTCATCTACAAAAATCCATAAACATCCGCTAGTTGCGCTAGCTGCTACCAAAGCTCCTAATGCTGATACAATAGAAATTAATATTGCTTTCATTTACTACTTTACTACTCCTTTCCTAGATTTATTTAACCACCTAAATCTAAGCGCTTAAACCATACTTTAAATAATTTTTATAAGGCATTTTAAATGCTTTATAGGTAATTGGAATGATTAATATACACTCAATTATTAATCCAATTATTAAGCTGTTAATTATTAAGTTATTATTTATGAATATTGTTATTAAAAAATATATTATTGTTACAATTACTGATAATATTTTAAATTTAAGTCTTTTATTACTTTTTAATAAAGGTCTTTTTTTTGTATCAGCAGGTGCGTATTTTATCATGATTATTAATACTAAAAAATAAAGTATATATAAAACTTCTTTACTTATTGTAATGTGTTTACATAAAAATGCTCCTGTTAAAAATACTAAGCTTGAAAATATTAAGCATGTAATACTCTTATTAGCGTGCATTCCAAAAGCAAATAGTCTAATAAAGTTAAATGCAATCAGCAACACAATTAATTCTTTAAATACTCCAAGGATTAAAGATAATGCAAATATTATTATTGTTTTTGTTATTGTAAGATAAATTCCTTCAATTCCATACATTATTTCATCTAACCTATCATTAGAATAATTAGGGTATTGTTTTTTTATTTGTTCTTTTAAAAATGTTAATAAACGTTTTTTCATACTGCACCTCGTTTATTTATTTCACGATTAATTCTACAATATAAAATTATATTAAATTTATTTTTAATATTAAAAGCTTTATATTATTTATTAAATTAATAATATTATACAAAAATATTCAAAAAATACCTTTCAACTACTAAAAATGACATTTTAGATAAAAAGTGGGTATTAAAATACATATTTTAGTATTATAAAGTAGCTCGCCGCGAAATTTGTCGAAATTTCTTGGACGATAAATATTGATTATTACTGCTTACATGCGTTATAGTAGAAGTGTAAGCAATAAGGGAAGTGAGGTGTAAGTATGACTAAGGTGGGTAGAATCAAATGGTTCAACAACGAAAAGGGCTATGGTTTTATCGAAGGCGAAAATGATGAAGATATATTCGTTCATTATACAGCGATTAAGCAAGACGGATATAAAAGTTTATCAGAAGGACAGATAGTTGAATATGAATTATTAGAAACGGAAAAAGGACTACAAGCTATCAATGTCAAAGAAGTATCAAATGCTACTGTTTGTTAGTAGCATTTGTTTTCGTATTATGGTATAATTTATGTATAGGAGGACTGATATTATGAGATATAATATTCGCGGAGAAAAAGTAGAAATAACTCCATCAATAAGAGCTTACATCGAAGATAAAATAGGTAAGCTAGATAAGTATTTCGAAAACCCTGATACGATTAATGCAAACGTGGTAATTAAGGTTCGTGGAAAAGAACAAAAAATTGAGATAACAGTACCCGCTATGCATTATACTTTAAGAAGTGAAGAATCTCATGATGATTTATATGCCGCTATTGATCTTACGGTAGATAAATTAGAAAGGCAAATAAGAAAGAATAAAACAAAAATCAATTCAAGGAATAAAAAGAACATCATCCAAAACTTTGAACTTGATTTAGAAGATAGCTTAGAAGATGATGATTCAAAGGTTTTAAAAAGAAAAAAAATAGAAATGAAACCAATGGACGAAGAAGAAGCTATGCTTCAGATGCAAATGTTAGGTCATTCGTTTTTCGTCTTTAAAAACACAGATACTGATTCCATTTGTGTATTATACCTAAGAAAAGATGGTAATTATGGAATTATAGAGACAAAATAGTAATAAACTTATAAGAAAGTAATTAATATACTTTAATTATTTTCTTTTTTTTGTTACAATTATTTTTAGGGAGATGAAAATAATTATGCTAAATTTTTTAAAAAAGATATTTGATCATGAATATAAAGAGCTAAATAAATTTAAGCAAATAGCGGACGAAGTATTTGCATTAGATGAAAAATATAAGAAAATGACTGATAAACAGTTACAAGGATGTACTAAAAAACTAAAGAAGCGTTTAGCTGACGGAGAGGCTTTAGATGACTTAATACCTGATGCTTTTGCACTTGTTAGGGAAGCTGCTTATCGTGTAATAGGAGAAAAACCTTTTTACGTACAAGTATTAGGTGCTCTTGCTATTCATTTTGGTAACATAGCGGAAATGAAAACTGGTGAAGGTAAAACCTTAACTTGTGTTATGCCAGCATATTTAAACGCACTAACTGAAAAAGGTGTTCACGTTGTAACGGTAAACGAATACCTAGCAACTCGTGATGCTAAATGGATGGGACAAATATATGAATTCTTAGGACTTAGTGTTGCGGTTAACTTAAGACAAATGTCACCAAAAGATAAAAAAGAAGCTTATAACTGTGATATTTTATATTCAACCAATAATGAACTTGGATTTGATTATTTAAGGGATAACATGGTTGTAAATAAAGAAAACAGGGTTCAAAGACCACTTAATTTTGCAATTATAGATGAGGTTGACTCGGTATTGATAGATGAAGCAAGAACTCCTTTAATTATATCTGGTGGAGTTATGAAATCTGCAAATTTATATAAAGAAGCAGACAGATTTGCAAAAACGTTAAAAGAAAATGAAGATTATACAATTGATGAAAAAACAAAGGACATAACCTTAACGGATGAAGGTAGTCAAAAAGGTGAAAGATACTTTAGAGTAGGAAATTTGTATGATATTTCAAACACTGCTTTAGTTCATCATATTAATCAAGCGTTAAAAGCAAACTACACGATGCATAATGATGTTGACTATGTAGTTCAAGAAGGAAAAGTTGTAATAGTAGATCAGTTTACCGGTAGACTAATGCCAGGTAGGGCTTTTTCTGAGGGCTTGCATCAAGCAATAGAAGCAAAAGAAAATGTACAAATTCAAGAAGAAACTAAAACGCTTGCAACGATTACTTTCCAAAATTACTTTAGAATGTATGAGAAATTATCAGGTATGACTGGTACTGCAAAAACAGAAGAAGAAGAATTTAGAAACATATATAATATGTTTGTTATTGAAATTCCAACTAACCTACCAGTAATAAGAGAAGATGCTGCAGATTTAATATATTCAACTAAAGAAGAAAAGTATAAAGCTATTGTAAACGAAATTAAAAAAAGACATGAAACAGGTCAACCAGTTTTAGTTGGTACCATTGCAATTGAAACAAGTGAGTTAATAAGCGGAATGCTAAAAAAAGCTCATATAAAGCATGAAATATTAAATGCTAAAAATCATGCAAGAGAAGCTGAGATAATTGCAAAAGCCGGTGAAAAAGGCGCTGTTACAATCGCAACTAACATGGCTGGTCGTGGTACGGATATTAAGCTAGGCGAAGGTGTAAAAGAATTAGGAGGCTTATGTGTAATTGGAACTGAAAGACATGAGTCTCGTCGTATAGATAATCAGTTAAGAGGACGTTCTGGTCGTCAAGGAGATCCAGGATTTAGCCAGTTCTTTGTGTCATTCGAAGATGATTTAATGGTTCGTTTTGGAACTGATAGATTTAAATCAATACTTGAAATGGCAGGTTTAGATAGTGAAAGAAACATGCGTAGTAAAACCATTACTAGATCTGTTGAAACGGCACAAAAAAGAGTTGAGGGAAATAACTTTGATGCTCGTAAACACTTATTGCAATACGATGATGTAATGGGTAAACACCGTGAAATAATGTATGCTAAAAGAAATGAAATACTAGATAATGATGATATTCATGAAACCGTTTTAAATACCATGAAAGATCATATTGACTTAATGGTAAGAAAGCATACTAATGAAAAAGGTGTTATAACTGAAAAAGATGCAAATGAGATAGTTGAGTATGTTAATGAAAACTTGCTTAATCATTCTAACCTAAAATTATCTGAAATACTTAACAAAGAAATGAATGAAATAATTGAAGTTATTCAAAATAAAGTAATAACCGAATATGAAAATAAGATAAAAGAATTACCAGTAGAAATAAGAAATGATTTTGAAAAGGCTATTTCTTTAAGAGTTATAGATAACTACTGGATGGAACACATAAACACAATGGATCATTTAAGAGAAGGTGTATCTTTAAGAGGATATGCTAATGAAGATCCACTTCAGGCTTATATAAGAGAAGGCTTTGAAATGTTTGACAACATGTTAGACAGAATAAATAAAGATATTACTTTATACTTGCTAAAAGCCGAAATAAGACAAAACTTACAGGTAAAAGAAGTAAAAGGAAACGCTAATTCTGGAAGCGAAAAAGCAGTTAAACAGGTTTCTAAAAAAACAAAGAAGATAGGAAGAAATGATCCTTGCCCATGTGGGAGCGGAAAAAAATATAAAAATTGCTGTGGTAAATAGCTTATAAAATAAGGGAAAATTTTATAAAAAAGTTAGCATTCATTTGCTAGCTTTTTAATTTTAGTAAAGTTTAGTTTGCGCGAAATAGCATGACAATAGACATATTATTTTATAAAAACATAATAAATCATATATTATAAAAAATTATTAAAATTTATGATATTGTATTAAAAACGCATTATTTATTGTTATAATATAAATAAGGAGGGATTATATGAAATGTCCAGTATGTACAGATGTTACTTTATTAATGTCAGAAAAAAAGGGTGTTGAAATTGATTACTGTCCAGAATGTCGTGGTATTTGGCTTGACAGAGGAGAACTAGAAAAAATAATGGAAAAAGAGGAAAAAACATTTGATGAAATAAAAAAAGAATCAAGTTCTTCAAACGATGATAAGAAAACATCAAAGAAAAAAAGAAAAGGCTCTTTTATTGGTGAAATATTTGATATGTTTGGTGATTAAAACTACTTTTAAAGTAGTTTTTGTTATTTTTTTAACACATTTATATAGTAAAATATAAAACTAATATAATAAGCTTGGAAAATAATACCACATGTAATTAATTAAATTTTAATTTTAATAATATTAATATTGTGTTATAATTGATAATAGGTGATTATATGGAAATTACAAGTAAGGAAATAAATGCTTTAGATAATAAGTTTAATCATGTGTGGAGGTATCTTTGAAGTAGATAATAAAAACAGAAAAATAAAAGAATTAAATGAAGTATTAAAAGATCCTAATATTTGGGATAATCCATCTAATGCCGAAAAAATAACCAAGGAACTTAGTAGTTTAAAAAACTTGGTTAACCCAGTTATCAAAATAAAAGATAACATAGATGTGTTAAAACAATTTAATGAGTTTTCCCAAGCAGAACTCGATGAAGAGTTAAAACTTCAGTTTGAAAGTTTATTTAAAGAAACTGACGAATTATTAAAAGAAGAAGAAATACTAACTTATCTAAATGGAAAATATGATAATAATCCTGCTATTTTTGAAATACACGCCGGGGCCGGTGGTACAGAAAGTTGTGATTGGGCCTTGATGCTTTCTAGAATGTACACAAAGTATTTTGAAAAAAAAGGTTATTCATATGAAATGATAGATAAGCAAGACGGAGAAGAAGCTGGGCTTAAAAGTATTGTGTACATCGTTAAGGGAAATTACGCGTATGGATATTTAAAAAATGAAAAAGGGGTTCATCGCTTAGTTAGATTATCACCTTTTGATTCTAATAATAGAAGACATACTTCTTTTGCAGCGGTAGACGTTATACCTGAGTTTGATAATAACATCGATATTAACTTTAACGATAAAGATTTAAGAATAGATGTTTATAGAAGCACTGGTGCGGGAGGACAAGGAGTTAATACAACAGATAGTGCCGTTAGAATAACTCACTTGCCAACTGGTATTGTAGTTACTTGCCAAAACGAAAGAAGTCAGCTTAAAAACAAAGAAACTGCTTTAAAAGTTTTAAAAAGTAAGCTTTATCAAATTGAACTTAAAAAAAGACAGGATGCTGTTAATGATATAAAAAAAGATCACAATGAAATAGAATTTGGATCCCAAATAAGAAGCTATGTGCTTCATCCATATTCCATGATAAAAGATCACCGAACAGGTTATGAGACATCCAACGTAAACAAGGTTTTAGATGGTGATTTAGATGATTTTATAGAAAGTAATCTAAAAGGAGAAAAAATATAATGAGGCTATTTAGAAAACTAAAAGAAAAAGAAGCTAAAAAGGTTTTAAAAATTGTTGAAACTGCTCATTTGTTTAAAAGATATGTGTTTTTATTAATAGGTATAAGTATTTATGCAATAGCATATAATTTGTTTTTCTTTAAAAACAACATTGTGTATGGAGGCGCAAGTGGTATATCAATTATTACGCAAGAGTTAATTGATCCTTCAAAGATGATTCTTATTTTAAATGCTTTTTTCTTAATTTTGAGTTTTATCTTTTTAGGAAGAAAAAAATCTATGGATTCTCTTGTTGGATCCCTTCTTTTTCCGTTAATGGTAAAATTAACTGCTAACGTAGGAGATTATATACAAATAGAAAATGATAATTTGCTTTTAATTGCAATTGTCGGTGGTGTTTGCATAGGAGCAGCAGCAGGAATCGTTTTTAAAAGTGGATTTACAACCGGTGGTACTGATATTTTAAACCAGATTGTTGCTAAGTATTTTAAAGTATCAATTGGAACATCAATGTTAATGACTGATGGTATTATTGTTTTAGTTGGAGGATTTTTCTTTGGATGGACTAGAGTATTATACGCAATAATCGTCCTTTACATAATTAATATCATGGTTGATAAAGTTGTTCTTGGAATATCAAGTAATAAAGCCGTATACATAACAACAACTGAAGATGATTTAATGTGTGATTATTTATTAAACGAGCTAAAACTAGGTATTACTTTAATTGAAACAAGAGGTGGATACACTAATAAAAGAGATCAAATCATATTATGTGTTGTTCCAACTAGCGAATATTTTAAAGTTAGAGAAGGTGTTCATCAGATCGATAAAAACGCGGTTGTTTTAGTAACGGATGCCTATGAAACATCCGGAACATATCAAGGTAATACAAGCATTATTTAGTAATAGATGTAGGAAGGTGAAGTAAATGGAATTTATTAAGTTTAGAGGTGCCGAAAAGACTTACAAAAACGGAGTAAATGCAATATATGATTTAAACTTAGATATTAAAAAAGGAGAGTTTGTCTTTGTAACTGGAGCATCAGGTTCGGGCAAGTCAACTCTTATAAAGATGTTATACCGAGAGGAAAAACCAACACATGGAGAAATTTATGTCGGCGGCGTAAACGTTGCTAAGATAAAAAACAGTAAGGTTTATAAACTAAGAAGAAAAATAGGAATTGTGTTTCAGGATTTTAAATTACTTCCTAAACTTACGGTTTATGAAAACGTGGCTTTTGCGCTTGAAATATACGGATTACCAACTCAGGAAGTAAAAAGAAAAGTCTTAAAAGCACTTGATTTAGTTGGATTAAAATCAAGAACAAAAAGCTATCCAGATCAGTTATCAGGAGGGGAACAACAACGTGTTGCAATCGCCCGTGCGATCGTTAACTCACCAAAACTTTTAATATGTGATGAGCCAACGGGTAATTTGGATCCTGATACAAGCTTAGGAATTATGAAAGTAATAGAAAAAATCAATGATTTAGGAACGACCGTTGTAATGGTAACTCATGATAAAGAAATGGTAAACAAAATGAAGAAAAGAGTTATTTTGTTGGATAATGGAAAACTTGTAAAAGATTATGAGAAAGGAAGTTATGTAAAATATGAAAGCGCTTAGAATTCTTTTAAGAAACATAAGAGATGGCTTTAAAAGTGTTGGTAGAAACTTAAGCTTATCGATAGCTTCTATTTCGTGTATTACCATTACGCTTTTAATTGTTGCAGTAGCAATAGTTGTATCTTACAATGTTGAAAACATAACAAAATTAGTAAAAGAAGATTTTACAATAGTAACTTTTGTTGATACCTCTGCAACTGATGAACAGTTAAATACTTTAAAAGAAAACATAGAAACACTTAAAAACGTTGAATCAGTAGACATTGAAACAAAAGATCAAGTAGCAGACGAAATGAAAGGAACATCTGATGAATTATCAGCAATAATAGATACTTGGTCTGATGAAAATAATCCTTTATACGACACTTTATTAGTAAAGGTAAAAAATACTGAAAAAATCTCAAATACCGCTGATAATATATCAGATATGGATTTGGTTACGGATGTTAAGTATGGTCAAGGAATGGTAGAAGAATTAATGACGGTCTTTAATTTCGTTGAAAAAGCAATGATAGTAGCGATGGTAGCACTTTTATTTGTAACCTTATTCTTAATTGGTAATACGATAAAAATAACAATATTCTCAAGAAAAAGAGAAATAGAAATCATGAGACTTGTTGGTGCGTCTAATTTTTCTATTAAACAGCCGTTTGTAATAGAAGGTTTTTGTTTAGGTGCTTTAGGTTCAATAATTCCAATTGCGGTAACATTATATGGGTATTCTGCACTTTATAAACACTTTAATGGTCAGTTATTCTCACCGTTTATCCAGCTTGTTAAAGCAGAACCGTTTATATACATAGTATCATTAATATTATTAGGTTTAGGTGTTGTTGTTGGTATGTTAGGAAGTTATAGAGCAGTAAGGAAGTATTTAAAGATATGATGAAGAAATTATGCGTTTATTTATTTATTTTTCTAATGGTGTTTGCCATACCAATAACGACGGTAAATGCTAAAACAATTGGTGATTTACAAAAAGAACTAGAATCCGAACAAAAAAAACTAGAAGACAACAAAACACAAAAGGCCATAAATTCTCAAAATTTAAGTGAAACAAGAAAAAAGATTGACAATATTAAAAATGATATTTCACAAGTAGAAAAAAACATTGAGGATAAGGAAAATGAAAGTAAGCAACTAGAAAAAGATATAGAAAAGAAAAATGATGAAACCGAGGATTTAATGAGATACTATCAAGTTTCTTCCTCAGGATCCGCAATGCTTGAGTACGTTATGGGGGCTGAAAGCTTAACTGATTTAATATATAGGTTATCAATAACCGAGCAAATTTCATCTTATAATGAACAGTTAGTTGATGAAATGAATGATATGATAGATGAAAATGAAAAGATAAAAAAAGATCTAGAAAGTGAAAAAGAAAGATTAAAAGAGTTAAAATCAGATTTAGAAACTCAAGAAGTCGTATTGAGTCAAAAGCAAAGTGAACTTGAAGATGCTGGTGAATCTAATGAGAAAGCCATTAAATCTATGCAAGAAGAAATTAAATATTATAAATCATTAGGTTGTAAAAGTAGTGATACAATTGATGCGTGTTTAAAAAGGCTTTATGGTAACGGAAGTAATGGAAGTTCAGGAAGTTATTTACCTTCTGGTACAACGTTTTATAGGCCAACAACAACAGGTAGAATCTCAAGTGAATTTGGTAAAAGAACGTTATTTGGTTCTCCTAATAACCATTTTGCAATTGATATAGCAATGTCTATTGGAACAAACGTTTATGCTGTTGCACCAGGTATCGTAGGTGATATTGGAACTGTTTGTGGCATATCAGTTGTTGTATGGCATAATATTAATGGTCAAACTTATTCATCATTATATTGTCATTTATCTAAAGCTATTGCAAAAGAAGGTCAAGTAGTTACTAAAGATACGATTATTGCAAAATCTGGTAACACAGGTATATCAACTGGTCCACACTTACATTTAGGATTAGCAACTGGTAAATATAAAGCAGATTATTACTTATACTATGGATCATCTGGAAGCTTTGAATCACATACGTTTAATCCGAGAAATGTAATAACTTTCCCACCACTTGGATCAAGCTATTATAATAGGTAAAAGAGCATTTTTGCTCTTTTTTTGTTAGTATAATTTTAACACCTCGTTTTGCTGTTATATATTTCTTGTTTTCTCTTATAATAAATGATAGAATAGACGTATTAATTAGAGGTGATTTTATGTTTGATTTAGTATCTAAATTTAAGCCATCAGGCGATCAACCAGAGGCGATAAAAGAGCTTTCTGATGGTATAAAAGATGGTAAGAAATACCAGGTTTTACTAGGGGCTACGGGCACTGGTAAGACATTTACAATCGCAAACGTAATTAAAGAAGTAAACAAGCCAACGCTAGTTTTAGCACACAACAAAACACTAGCAGGACAGTTGTACTCAGAATTAAAGGAAATTTTTCCAAACAATCACGTTTGTTACTTTGTTTCGTATTATGATTATTATCAACCAGAAGCATATGTTCCATCTAGTGATACTTATATAGAAAAAGATTCATCTATTAATGACGAGATAGACGAGTTAAGACACTACGCAACATCATCTTTAATAAATTATAAGGACGTAATAGTAGTAGCATCAGTATCTTGTATATATGGTATAGGTGATAAAGAGGAATATGAAAATCACATGCTTACTTTAAAAGTAGGAGACGAGATAAACAGAAACGAAATACTTAAAAAACTAGTTGATATGTTATACGAAAGAAATAACATGGACTTAGTAAGGGGAACATTTAGAGCGAAGGGTGACGTTATTGAAGTTATCCCATCATATGAAAAAAGTCATGGAATTAGAATAGAGCTTTTTGGAGATGAAATAGATAGAATTTGTGAATTTGATGTATTAACTGGTGCTGTTGTAGGTGAAAAAGAACTTATCTCAATCATGCCAGCATCTCATTTCGTAACTAGTGATGAGAAATTAAAAAAAGCAATTGTAAATATTAAGGCTGAGTTAGAAAACAGGCTACAATATTTTCGTGATAACGGTAAGTTATTAGAAGCAGAACGCCTGGAACAGAGGTGTAAGTATGATATAGAAATGCTAGAAGAAACAGGCTTTTGTTCTGGAGTTGAAAACTACTCAAGACATCTAGCTTTAAAACCTGCTGGTGCAACGCCAACTTGTCTTTTAGACTTCTTTCCAAAAGATTTTTTAATGGTTGTAGATGAATCTCACGTAACATTACCTCAGGTAAAAGCTATGTATAATGGGGATAGAAATAGAAAACAAATGCTTGTTGATTATGGATTTAGACTTCCATCAGCACTTGATAACAGGCCCTTAAGATATGAGGAATTTGAAGAAAAAATAAATCAAGTAATCTATGTATCTGCAACCCCTGGTGATGAAGAATTAGAAAAAGTTCATAATCACGTGGTAGAGCAAATAATTAGACCAACTGGACTTTTAGATCCTTTAATTGAGGTTAGAAAATCTAGTAACCAAGTTGATGATTTGATAGAAGAAATAAATAAGCAAATCGAAAAAGGTGACAGAACTTTAGTTACAACCTTAACCATTAGAATGGCAGAGGAATTAACTTCATATTTAAAGAATTTAAACATAAAAGTAGCCTATCTTCATAGTGAGGTAAAAACGCTTGAAAGACTTAGAATAATACACGATTTAAGAGCGGGTAAGTATGATGTTTTAGTAGGTATAAACCTTTTAAGAGAAGGTCTTGATATACCAGAGGTTAGTCTGGTCGCTATTTTAGACGCTGATAAACAAGGCTTTTTAAGAAGTCACAGAAGTCTTATTCAAACCATTGGAAGGTGCGCAAGAAACGCCAGCGGGCGTGTTATAATGTACGGTGATATTATAAGCGAAGCAATGAGGCAGGCGATTGATGAAACTGCAAGACGTCGTGCAATACAAATTAAATACAATGAAGAACATCATATAGTACCTCAAACTATAAAGAAAAAGATAATGGACGTTGTAAGCGTTAACGCAGGTTATAAGAAATCTAAAAAACATAGAACTAAAGAAGAAATGCATGACGATAAGCTTCTAAAACAATTAGAAGATGAAATGAAGAAGGCCGCTGATGATTTAGATTTCGAGCGTGCTATGGAACTTCGTGATATTATATTTGAAATGAAGGTAAATTAAAAAGATGAACGGTAATTATTCTTGTTCATCTCTTTTTTTAATTGCTTTACAATACCATATAGCTTCTTCTTTTTGTTTATTATTTAGTTTGCTAAAACTATGTAATAATTCATCACTTAAGTTATTTTCTTTATATAGTATGGGAATATTTAAGTATTTGCTTGCTCGTTAATTACAAAAGGTTTTAGAATATAAAGATTAAAGAAAGTTTGAAGGGGTAATAAATAAAGCTAAACAAGCCTGTGATACTAGTAAATTAAACGTTTGCAAGCATTTTGTCGGCGCCGACAAAATGGTCAAAACCGGAGATTCAATGAGAAGTATAAAAGATTATAAATTATCAAGATATGCATGTTATCTTATAGTTCAAAATGCAGATTCTAGAAAAAAAGTTATTGCACTAGGGCAAATATAGAAAAAATAAAAGGACAGACTCCGGCTTGCGATGCACATTTTGAAGTTGGTGATGCGATTAGAAATACTATCAAGGAAGTTGGAGGAACGCCTCCAGAAGAAATGCCAGTCCCAGATAAATCACTAAAAGAACTTGTAAAAAAGGAAGAAAACAAAAAAATCATTGATACAATAAAATAACAATTTTAATTTTTATGTTTTTATGATAGAATATAGTCGCTAGAGGTGTTGTATATGGATAAGATTATAGTAAAAGGTGCTAGAGAAAACAATTTGAAAAACGTGGATATTGAAATTCCTAAAAATAAATTAACGGTTATGACTGGTGTATCAGGATCAGGCAAGTCATCACTTGCTTTTGATACGATATATGCAGAAGGTCAAAGAAGATACGTAGAAAGTTTATCTGCTTATGCAAGACAGTTTTTAGGTGGAACAACAAAGCCTGACGTTGATTCGATAGAAGGGCTTTCTCCATCTATTTCAATAGATCAAAAAACCACTAATAACAATCCGAGATCAACGGTTGGAACAGTAACTGAAATATATGATTACTTAAGGTTATTATTCGCCCGTATCGGGGTTCCTTATTGTCCTAATCATAATATTCCAATATCAAGTCAGTCTATTGAAGAGATGACAAATCAGATAATGAATGAAGAAGATGAAACAAAACTAATAATTTCTTCACCAATTGTTTATGGACAAAAAGGCACGTTTAAAGATTTACTTGAAAACTTACGAAAAGATGGTTATGTAAGAGTAAAAATAGATGATGAAGTAAGAGATTTAAGCGAGGATATAAACTTAGAAAAAAATAAAAAACATAATATTCTAGTTATAATAGATAGGTTAAAAAGAAAAGATGAAGCAAGAGGAAGAATTTATGAGGCACTAGAGCTTGCCTGCAAGTTGTCTAAGGGAAAAGCAGTGGTTGAAATACCTGGACGTGATGAAATCGTTATGAGTGAGTCTTTTGCATGTCCTCACTGTGATTTTTCACTAGAAGAATTAGAACCTAGAATGTTTTCGTTTAATGCTCCATACGGATCATGTCCAGATTGTAAGGGATTAGGATTTAAGCAAAAGATGAGTGCGGACTTAATCATTCCTGATAAAAACAAAACGTTAAGACGCGGCGGAATAGAGCCTTATGCAGGCATGGATGAGTACAATATATATATTAAAAAACTTGAAATAGTTTGTGACAAATATGGCATTGACATGGATAAGAAAATCAAAGATCTAACAAAAAAAGAACTTGATATAGTTCTTAATGGTACTAAAGAACCTATTGAATTTAAGTTTTCAACTAGAAGTGGAAATTCCATTGATGCTTGTGAACCATACGAAGGTGTATTAAACAACTTGGAAAGACGTTACTTTGAAACTAATAGTGAGTTTATAAGAGAATGGCTTGGTAGGTACATGGTAGAGCTTACTTGTCCAACTTGTCATGGTAAAAGATTAAAAGAAAGTGTTTTATCAGTTTTAATAAACAAGAAAAACATAATTGATTTAACCGACATGAACATTGATAAATTATATGATTTCTTTGACAAGTTAAAGTTAAGCAAGGAAAAAGAAGAAATTGCACGTCTTTTAATTAAAGAAATAAAATCAAGGTTAGAGTTTTTACATAACGTAGGACTTGGTTACTTAACCTTATCAAGAAGTGCTGGAACTCTTTCTGGTGGAGAGGCACAAAGAATAAGACTTGCAACCCAAATTGGATCACAGTTAACTGGAGTTTTATACGTACTTGATGAACCAAGTATTGGACTTCACCAAAGAGATAACCAAAGATTAATTGATTCTTTATTAAAGATGCGTGATTTAGGTAATACCTTAATAGTCGTAGAGCATGATACTGATACGATGCTTCAAGCTGATTACCTAGTAGACGTAGGTCCTGGTGCAGGAGATCACGGTGGAGAAATAGTCGCTTGTGGAACGCCAGAAGAGGTTATGAAAAACAAAAACAGTTTAACAGGCGATTACCTATCTGGAAGAAAGAAAATAGAAGTCCCTAAAAAAAGAAGAAAAGGAAACGGTAAGTATATAGAAATAAAAGGTGCTAAAGAAAATAACTTAAAGAACATAAACGTTAAGTTTCCACTTGGAAAGTTTATATGTGTAACTGGTGTATCAGGATCAGGTAAATCAAGTTTGATTAACGGGATTTTATATAAGGCACTTGCATTAAACGTTTATGGATCAAGAGTGGTTCCAGGTAAACACAAAAGTATTAAAGGATTAGAAAACGTAGATAAAGTAATTGATATAACTCAAGATCCAATAGGTAGAACGCCTCGTAGTAATCCTGCTACTTACGTTGGTGTGTTTGATGATATTAGAGACGTTTTTGCAAATACTAAAGAAGCAAAGATAAGGGGTTATGATAAGGGAAGATTTTCATTCAACGTAAAAGGAGGGCGCTGTGAAGCGTGCTGGGGTGATGGCGTAAAGAAGATTTCCATGAACTTTTTACCAGACGTGTACGTTCCTTGTGAGGTTTGCGGTGGCACGCGTTTTAATAAGGAAACACTAGAAGTTAAATATAAAGGAAAAACAATATATGATGTTTTACAAATGCGTGTAGAAGAAGCATTAGAATTCTTTGAAAACCATCCTAAGATTAAAAGAAAACTACAGGTTTTAATGGACGTTGGACTAGGTTATATAAAACTTGGTCAAAGTGCTCCAACGCTATCTGGAGGTGAAGCATCCCGTGTTAAACTTGCTAAAGAACTTCAGAAAAAACCAACTGGTAAAAGTGTGTTTATCCTAGATGAACCGACAACTGGTCTTCATAGTGATGATATTAAAAAACTACTTGTTATATTAAACAGAATCGTTGATAATGGCGATACGGTAATTGTAATAGAACATAACCTAGACGTTATAAAAGTAGCAGATCACATAATAGATTTAGGACCAGAAGGCGGGGATGATGGAGGTACGATCGTTTGTGAAGGAACTCCAGAAAAAGTAGCTAAATGCGAAAAATCTTACACCGGAATGTATTTAAAGCCAATTCTATAGGGGAATTTTAGAAAAAACGGCTAATAATAAGGTAGAGATATAAATTATCTTTACCTTATTTTTTTATAATTTTTTCATTACTTTCTGATTAACTTTTATTCTTTTAGAAATGATAAAATATTTTTTGAAAGGAGCTGTTATTATGGTACAACCGATAAATATTTCTTGGTCAAAAACAAAGAAGAACGTTGAGCAAACAATCGCAAAGTACGTATATTATAGTTTGTCGGTTGATAACGGCCCAACTTCAAAAATAAAAGATGATTTTACCCTTGATGAGTTAAGTTACATTACTAATACAAACTCTTATATAAAACTTGACCCTCAGGAAAGAAAAACGAGAATAGAATTTATTAATTACTTTAGATTTTCTTTTAATAAGCTAACAACAGAAGAAAGAAAAATAATATATTGGACTTATTTAGATAAGGAAAATAATTATGATGATAGGTTTATTGCTAATAACTTAGGTTTTTCTTTAGGATATTATTACATTAAGAAAAAAGAAACTTTAATTAGATTTGCATACTCATTGGGTGTTGAAGAGGTAAATGATAAATAAATGTGTTATAATAAATCATATGAATTATGACTTTTTTTGATGGAGGTATTTAATGAAGATAACAAAAGCAAACTATGATGATGCAATGTGTGCAAACGAATTATTAACCAAACTAATTAAAGACGAAAAGAAATATGATGATAATATAAATGAAAACTGTAATGTTACATCATTTTATGAACGGATTTACAACAGTGATGGTGTATGTTTGTTAGTTGCTAAAGAAAATAATTTTGTTACTGGTTATTTATATGGTTATATAGAAAATAACGGTGATACATACATAAATTTAGTAGGCGTGCTTGACGCATTATACGTACGTGAAGAATATAGATGTAAAGGTGTTGCAACAAAATTAATTAAAGAATTCAAACTCTGGAGTATAAAACATAACGCAAAAGAAATAGAAGTAAAAGTATTAAATGATAATATTAATGCTATTAATTTATATAAAGAAAATGGCTTTAAAGAAAATAAAACAATTATGAACTTGAAAATATAAGTTATTTTTGACGAAAAAATATTTTCCATATTTTATTAGCTTATGCTATAATTATAATGGTGATACTATGAAGGTAATAGTAGTTGACGATAAAAAAAATAAAAAAACTAATGGAAGTGGCATTGAATATAGACTTAACTTGTTTTTAGAATGGCTTATTTATATGCTTGGATATGCTATGGTTTTGTTAATAACATCAAACTTATTTAGATCGTTGTACGTAGAAAACTTCTTTTATGGTTTTTTAGCAGCGATAATTATATACGTACTTAATAGAACGGTAAAACCATTTTTAGTTACCATATCACTTCCTTTAATTGGACTTTCTCTTGGTTTGTTTTACTTTGTTATAAATGTATTAATACTATTATTAGTAAATTTAATTTTAGGTAAACATTTTTATTTGACTGGCTTTTTTTCACCAATAGTAGTGTCAATTTTCATAAGCGTGATGAACGTTATAATTTCAAATTTAATTATAAAACCATTAATAGAAAGGTGTAAGAGATAATATGGATCCAGTAGCATTTAACATAGGCCCGTTTGATATAACGTGGTATTCAATTTTTATTTTAGTAGGAATAATATTAGCAGGTATTTTAATTAACAGTGAAGCTAAAAAGTATAATATACCAACTAGCTTTGTTACAAACTTGGTGTTTTGGTGTGTTGTATTTGGTCTTATAGGTGCCAGAGTTTATTATGTTTTATTTAATTTAGATTATTATACATCATATCCAATTGAAATAATTAAAATATGGAATGGAGGACTTGCTATTCACGGTGGTATAATAGCAGGTTTGATAACACTTGTTATATATTGTAAGAAGTATGGTGTTAACATTCTTAAAATGCTTGATATAGTAGCACCAGCACTTTTATTAGCACAAGGAATAGGTCGCTGGGGTAATTTCTTTAATGGTGAAGCACACGGAAGCATTGTTTCTAGAGCTTATCTAGAAGGATTACATTTACCAGAATTTATAATAGATGGAATGCATATCGGAGGTAACTATTATCATCCAACGTTCTTATATGAATCAATCTTTTGCTTAGTTGGTTTCTTTGTTTTAGTTGGATTTAGAACTATGAAATCTACTAAGTTAGGAAATACAACCGCATTATATCTTATTTGGTACGGTATTTTAAGATTCTTTATCGAATCACTTAGAACGGATAGTTTAATGCTAGGAAGTTTAAAAATGGCTCAAGTAGTATCAATAATTATGATTATAGTAGGATTTGTTATGTTTATTATAACCAAAATTAAGTGTAAGAGATATGATGATGTAGGGGCTAAAGAATATGAAATCAAATGTTAATTATGATGTTATTATAATAGGAGCTGGACCAGCTGGTCTTTGTGCAGCTATATATTTAAAAAGAGCGGGTATTACTCCTTTAATATTAGAAGCATCCGCACCCGGTGGAACACTTAACAAAACTCATAAAATAGAGAATTATCCAGGTTACCAAGACGGTGACGGCTCGACGCTTGCTTTTAGAATGTATTCGCAAGTAGAAGCACTTTCCGTTCCGTTTAAAACTGAAAAAGTAATAAACATAGAAAAGGGAAATGATAGTTATATCGTTATAACAGAAAATAATAAATATACGTCTAATTATATTTTAATAGCAACTGGAAAAACACCAAGAAAACTAGAGGTAACAAATGCTGATACGTATGAAAACAAAGGTATATCATATTGTGTAGTGTGTGATGGAGCTTTATATAAGGATAAAGATGTTATCGTAATCGGTGGCGGTAATTCAGCGATGGAAGCAGCAACATACATGAGCGATATAGCTTCTTGTGTATACATAATAAATAGATCAAACGTATTAAGAGCAGATGAAAAAGAAAAAGACGTAATAAATCGTAAAAACGTTAAAGTACTTTTAAATAAAAAAGTAAAAGAAGTATTAGGAGATACTAAAAAAATAACTGGTGTTATTTTAGATGATGATGAAAAGATAGATGCTAGTGCAATATTTGTTTGCATTGGACAAGAAGCATCAATAGCATATTATCAGAACCTTAATTTAGAGTCTGATAACAAAGGAATAATCGTTGATAATGAAATGAAAACAAGTGATGATAACGTATACGCTGCAGGAGACTCGGTAAGCAAAGATTTATATCAGGTTGTAACAGCAACAGCAGAAGGTGCTATAGCAGCAACAAACATAATTAAAAAAATAAGAAAGTCTAACAGTTAGTTATTAGACTTTCTTTTTGTTTTAACAATTATTTTCTTTTTCTTTAGAGTCTTACCATTTTCATCAAGATAAATAAAATTATTTATTGTTTTTATTTCATCATCACTATAATTATTCTTATTAAGATTTTTTTTAAGGTTGTATAAAGAAAGAATATCTCTAGATAAATAATTATCCAAGAACCATTTTAATTCTGTTGTATTAAAATCGCCATCATATTTATCTTGAGTTTTATAAAATCTAATACCCGCTATTATCTCTTTTTCAGTTATCATGATATCATCTAAAGGATGCTTTAACCAAACAACCGGTTCAACTCTAACCCAAACGTAGTCACCATTTTTATATTGTTCACCATTAGAAAGAGTAAAGTTACTATCATTAAAATCCGAATTAGCTCTAATTCTGGCATATATTTCACCATTATACTCAAAATACTCTTGCTCTTCTGGCAAAAAGTCTTTATCATTATCATCATATTTTCTACCATCAAAAGTGCAACCAATTCCAATGTTTTTTAATGTTCTAGAATTATATGCAGATGCTAGTATTTGCTGCATTATGCAATCTACTGCTATACCAGGATAATATCCATATGTTATTTCTTCTAATCCATCTGATCTTGTTTTAATCGTATGTGGAAGATTTTGGATTTTTGAGTACGGCAAAGCTGCGCGCACTCCAACATGACGTAGGTCACAGAAAAACCAGTGTCTATAACCATCAGAGTCAACGCCGAGTGCGTATTCATCTACATCTGAATTTTGAAACCAATAACGACCTGTTCTTCCTGATAATGAATTATCATTGGCTATTACGTAGTTATCCGATACATAAGCTCCTCTTAAAATGGCAGTATCACTAACCGCTGCTTTTGGGTCTATTACTTTAAATATATTTAGTTCATTAACACCATAAACTTGTTCTTCTGTTAATATTGTTAATTTTGGTATTTCTATAGTCTTATCCATGATTTCTTTCCTTTCCTTGTCTACCTATTATATTTATTTTTTTAATTTAAGCCAATAAAAACACCCGGATATGTTGAAAAAGAAACCATTATCTGATATAATTCTTATGGTAAGGAAGTGATGGTATGACGTTTTCGAGTAAAATTAAAAAAGAAATTAGTACAACTGAGTGTACTAGGGCTGAGTACTTATCTGAATTATCAGGAATAATTAGAACTAGTGCACAAATAAAGATATATAACATAAAAATACAAACTGAAAATAAGTTTGTTGCAAATCGTATTTTTGGTTTATTTAAAATTTTATATGATATTAACTTAAACATATCATTAAGAAAGAATTACAACTTTAAGAAAAATGAAATATACGTACTAGAACTAAAAAAAGAAACGTTAAAAGTACTTCGTGATTTAGGAATAGTAAATGAAAAAAACGAGCTTTTAATAATACCAAATGAGTCTATGCTTTCTGATGAAGAGTTAAAAAGAGCATACTTAAGGGGCGTGTTTTTAGTTTCTGGAAGCTTAAATGATCCTAAAACATCAAGGTATCATTTGGAGTTCTTAATTAATGATACTAAGTATGCTAACTTTTTAAACAATTTACTTAATGAGTGTAATTTAAATAGTAAGATCCTGCATCGTAAGAAAGGTTACATGATATATATTAAGGAAGCTGAGAAAATAAGTGATTTTCTAAGACTTATAAGAGCTTATAACGGGGTTATGTATTATGAAGAAATAAGAGTTTATCGTGAAAAGATAAACATGACTAACCGTTTAAATAACTGTGAGCAGGCAAACGTTGAAAAAACGCTTGCAACATCTAATAAACTTATTTCTGAAATTAACTATATAAAAGAGCGTGATGCATTTGATCTTTTAGATGATAAATTAAAAGAAAGTGCGGACTATAGGGTTAAGTATCCTGATGTATCTTTATTAGAGTTAAGTAAAATAATAACTTTGGAAACTGGTTCAAACGTTAGTAAATCATGTTTAAATCACAGGTTTAGAAAGATAAAAGAGTTTGCGGATAAATTAAGGAATCAAAATTAATTTAATTAAGTCTTTAAAAAATACCTTTTTTTATGTATAATAGTATTGTTATAAATAATACAAAGTAGCAGGAAAGAAGTGAGGTAAATGGCAAGAGTAATAGCATTGGTAAACCAAAAAGGTGGAGTAGGTAAAACAACGACTAGTATAAATTTAGCCGCTTCTTTAGGCGTTCAAGGTAAAAAAGTATTACTTATCGATTTAGATCCGCAAGGAAATTGTTCGACTGGGGTTGGAATTAATAAAGGTGATGTTTCAAAAAGCATTTATGATCTTTTGCTTGGAAGATGTAAGGCGCTTGATGCAATAATAAAAACTAACTTTAAGAATTTAAGTATAATTCCTGCAACGATTAATCTAGCAGGTGCAGATATAGAGTTAATTGAAAAGTCAAAGGCTGATCCTACTTTTCAAAAAAACATGCAGTTAAAACTTGCAATTGAACCTATTAAGGATAATTATGATTATATTATTATAGATTGCCCACCATCTTTAGGGCTTTTAACAACTAATGCTCTAACGGCTGCTAATTCTGTTTTAATACCAGTTCAGTGTGAGTTCTTTGCATTAGAAGGTATTATGCAGCTTCTAAATTCAATCATGCTTGCACAAAGAAAACTTAATCCAACGCTTGAAATAGAAGGAGTACTTTTAACCATGCTTGATTCTAGAACTAATTTAGGACTAGAAGTAGTAGAAGAAATAAGAGGCTTTTTTAAAGAAAGGGTTTATAATACGTTAATTCCAAGATTAATAAGGCTAACTGAGGCACCTTCTCATGGAAAGCCAATAATCGCGTATGATCCAATGAGTAGGGGTACCGAAGCGTACCTTAACTTAGCAAAGGAGGTAATTGAACATAATGAAGGAAGAACAGAGTAAAAGAAGAGCTTTAGGAATGGGATTAGAACAACTTTTCAACACTGAGGTTTTAGACTTTAACAACATAGAAAACAAAATCATCGATGAAACTCCAAAAGATGAGATAGTAGAGCTAAACTTAAACGAGTTAATGCCTAATCCATATCAGCCAAGAAAGGTATTTGATGAGGATGCATTACAAGAGCTTGCCTCATCAATTAAAGAACACGGCGTATTTCAGCCTATAATAGTTAAAAAAAGTGTTAAAGGCTATAACATAATCGCGGGTGAAAGAAGGGTTAAAGCATCAAAACTAGCAGGCTTAACCAAAATACCTGCCATAATAAAAGATTTTACTGATGATGAAATGATGCAGGTTGCTCTTTTAGAGAACTTACAAAGAGAGGATTTATCTGCGATAGAAGAGGCTAAAGCATATAAATCAATCATTGAAACCATGAGACTAACTCAAGATGAACTTGCTAAAAAACTAGGAAAATCAAGAAGCCACATAACTAACATGTTAGGACTTTTAAGACTTCCTTTAAACGTGCAAGACATGGTGTTATATGGAAAGCTTTCAATGGGACATGCCCGCGTATTAAGTAAGCTTGAAAACCATGATCAAATAGAAGAACTTGCAAATAAGGTAGTAAATGAAAACCTAAGCGTAAGGGATTTAGAAGAGTTAGCAAACGAAAATACCTTCGCAAGAAAAGCACCAGTAAATAAGCCTAAAAAATCAAAAGAATATAAACACGTTGAAGATGCTATGAAAGAAAAATTAGGAACTAAAGTAGCAATTTCTGATAATAAAATAAAAATCTCATTTGCAACTAAAGAGGATTTGAACCGTATTTTAGAGATTTTAAACATAGAAGTAGAATAGGAGAAGAAATATGAAAATCTTTGGACTTACAATTGCTGAGGAAATATACATGACGGTTATCATAATCGTTGTGGCGTTTATTTTAGAAAAATTCTTGAAGGCAATTATTAAAAAGACATTTAATCCAGAAAAAAAACATAAAAGGTTTGACACAAGAAAAGTAGGGACAATAAGAAGTCTTTTATGTAACGTTGTAAAGTATGTAATTTGGGTATTAGCAATCTTATCATTATTAAGTGTTTACGGTGTCAACACGGCAGCATTAATAACTGGATTAGGTGTTGTATCATTAGTTGTTGGACTTGCTTTTCAAGATATTTTAAAAGATATTTTAGTAGGTGCATCAATATTGTTTGAAAACTGGTATGCGGTAGGAGACCTAGTTAAGATTGGAGACTTTACTGGCACGGTAACTTCAATTGGGCTTAAAGCAACAAGAGTCCAAGCATACACCGGTGAAATAAAAATAATATCAAACAGAAACATAACCGAAGTTATTAACTATAGCTTGGATAAAAGTATGGCAGTAGTAGATGTTCCTGTAAGCTATGAAACTGATATAGATAAAGCAGAAAAAATATTAAAAACACGTGCTGCAACGTTAAAAGATAAAATTCCCTTTTTAACAGACGAACCAGAAGTTTGGGGAGTCGAGGAGTTAGCAGATTCATCAGTGGTAATTAGAGTGGTTGCAAAGTGTAAGCCAACTAAACATTATGAAGCACAAAGACTAATGAAAAAAGAGTTCAAAGATGCGTTAGATAAAAGTGGTATTAAAATTCCATACATGCAAATAGAGGTTCATAATGAAAAATAATTATGAATTAAATTCCATTGTTAAAATGAAAAAACAGCATCCATGTGGTTGTGATACGTTTGAAGTGATTCGTGTTGGTGTAGATATAAAAATCAAATGTACTAACTGTGGAAGAACAATTATGCTACCTAGAGTAGATTTTAATAAAAAGATTAAAAAGGTTATAACGGAGGAATGAAAATGATAAATCCAAAAAAATTAAAAAGGTCATCTCATCCAGTAATGTTTTTCATATATTTATCAATACTGGTTGTAATAGCAAGTGCAATAGCTAGTACTTTAAATATGCAAGTAACATATGACAGGTTAACAACTATTGCAGGTGAAGTTGAATCATCTACCGTTGCGGTTAATTCGCTTTTAAGTTTAGATGGTATAAAGTTTCTTATTACGTCTTGTTATGATAACTTAGTTAATTTTGTACCATTTGGTTCACTTTTAATCGCTGCAATAGCATTTGGTATTGCATTAAAGTCAGGTTTCTTAAAGGCATTATGTGTAAGAATAACTAAGAAAATACCAAAGTTTATAATAGTTTTCATATATTCTTTAATATGTATTATAGCAAGTTTAGATAACAACGTTGGATACGTGCTTTTATTACCATTTGGTGCGGTTTTATTCATGAGTATGAACAGAAATCCAATCGGTGGCCTAGCACTTGGCTTTGCATCAATTGCAGCAGGACATGGTGCCGGTCTTTTCCTAACTCAGCTTGATTATAATTTAACTAGTTATACTGAGGCAAGTGCTAAATTACTTGATACGGAATACTCCATATCACAAAGTGGTAACTTAATATTTATAATAATAGCTTCCATTTTAATTGCTTGCTTATGTACTTTTATTACCGAGAAAATAGTATCTAGAAAACTAGGTAGAAATCAAATAGAGGAAGACGAAGAATTTGTATTAGAAGAAAGTAAGGAAAAGAAGGGTATAATAGCAGCGATAATTGCTACAATAATCTGTTTAATACCTATTATTCTTATGATAATTCCAGTAAAAGGCGATAACTTCTTGGGACTTCTTTTGGATAAATCACAAGACACTTATACACAAATGTTGTTTTCATCAGATTCACTTTTGATGACTAACATGGTTGGTATAGTATCATTTATATTTGCAGTACAAGGATTTGTTTTTGGAGTTGTAACCGGAACAATAAGAAAAATAAGAGACATGGTTAACTTTTCAACCGATTATTTAAAAAGTATCGGTGGTATATTCGTTCTTATTTTCTTTGCGGCACAGTTAAACGCACTTGTTACCGAAACTAATTTTGGCGTTGTTGTAACCGGACTTTTGTCCAACGTGATATCTGCATCAGAGTTTTCGTTTATTCCATTAATATTATTAATATTTTTCTTTGCTATGGTTACTAACATTCTTCTTCCAGGATCAGTTGCAAAATGGTCGATTATCGCACCTAACATAATGCCATCAGTAATAAGGGCTAATATAACACCAGAGTTTGCACAACTAGTATTTAGATTAGGTGAGGCATCAACTAACCTTATTACTCCATTATTTACATATTTTGTAATATTTATAGGCTTTATAGAGGTATTTACTAAGAATAAAAATGATTTTAGCATAAGAGGGTGCTATAAGGTGATTTTGCCATACTTCTTAGCAATAACAATATTATTCCTACTTATGATAATTTGTTGGTACGTAGTAGGTATTCCAGTTGGGCCTAACGTTTATCCAACCATTTAAAAAGTGCTTTTGGTAGCACTTTTTTTGTGTTAAATAGCTGTACAATTTTGTCACAATTATTGACTCTCTTAAATTTAAAATTTATAATTAAGATGGTAGGATAATCTGCCAAGAAGAAAGGTAGTTAGTATTTGGGTTAATTGATTTTTGTTTAAAAGGAGGTATAAAAATGCTAAAAACAAAAGTTGGTTATAGTGAAAATGTGGACGCATACCAATCAGGTGTGGAAACTGCCAAAATGGCGAACGTAATTGATAATCCACAAGTTGGACTATTCTTTACAAGCTGCGTTCAAGATCAAAAAAAATTAATGGAAGGAGCTAAAAGCGTATTAGGTAACGTTCCAATTATCGGATGTACTTCATCTGCAGCATTATGTACGCAAGATGGATATCTAAATAAAGAAACTGGATATTCTGGTATGATGCTTTTCGGTGGTGACGTAAAAGTAGTTACCGCAGGAAGTAAAAAAACTGATGAATCACCAAGAGAAATTGGTAAGAGAATTGCTAAAGAAGCAGTATCTAAACTTACTGGTGATGATAAGGAACCTGATTTCTTCTTCATGAGTGCATCACCTGCAAACGAAGAAGAGTACTTAAAAGGTATACAAGACGTAATAGGTAATATTCCAGTGTTTGGCGGTAGTAGCGCTGATAATACCGTAGAAGGTAAATGGAGCCTTTTAAATGATGGTGATAGCTTTAGTGATGGATGTGTAATTGCGATATTCTACACAGATGCAAAGATGAAAAACATCTATACCGGAGCTTATCATGAAACAGATAATGCTGGTATCATAACTAAGGTAAATGGCGCAAGAACACTTGTTGAAATAGATCATAAGCCAGCACTAGAAGTATATTCAAAATGGACTGGTAAACCAATAGAAAAATTAATGGGTAACAACTTACTTACTGAGACGATTTGTGCTCCACTTGGTGTTAAAGATCCAATTGGAAAGGTAACCGCTGTACGTCACCCAATGTTTGCAAATGATGATTTATCTATGAACATTGGAGCAGATTTAGCAGTTAACACCGCTGTTATTCAACTTTCAAATACTCCAGAAGGTATTTTAAAAGCAAATGAAGAAACCATTACTAAATTAAATACTTTAATGGATAATGATGAAGAATCATATTTCTTAGTTCACTGTGGTGGTAGAAGACTTGGTCTTGCACTATCTAATATAGAAGATAAAATTTATCCAGAAGTTAAAAAGGTAATTCCAAATAAAGAATTTTTAATGGTATTTACGTTTGGTGAGTATGGACAAGGTGATCACTCTTCTAATACGGTTGGTGGATTATCACTTTCATACACTGCTTTTGGAAAGGAATAAGGTGAATATATGAAAAGTTTAATATGCGGAAAATGGACGGATGCCCAAAGTGGTAAAAAAATAGATGTTATAAATCCTGCAACAGGCAAACTTGTTGATACCGTTCCAAGTTTAAGCAAGGAAGAAGTAGATAAAGCAATTGATTACGCTTATAACGCACAAAAAGCATGGGAAGATAAATCAGTTGTTGAAAGATGCGAAGTTTTAATTAAGTTTGCTTCTTTAGTAAACGAAAACAAAGACGATTTAGCAACTACTTTGTGTAAGGAAACAGGAAAACCTATTAAAGAAGCATATAACGAAATAGCAAATATTCAAATAGGAGTTTTAGGTTACGTTGAAAAAGTAAAACATGAATATGGAAACATGGTTTATCGTGGTACTGAAGCTGGTCAAGAAAACACAATTCAATATACGATTCAACAACCTCTTGGTGTTGTAGTTGCCATAATTCCATTTAATTTCCCAAGTGACATATTTATCAACAAAGTACCTCCTGCATTATTAATGGGAAACTCAGTAATTCTAAAACCTGCATCAGTAAATCCTTTAACATTAACTAAATATGTTAAATTACTAGAAAAGGCTGGTACACCATCAGGTGTTATATCAGTTGTTCACGGATCTGGTTCCGTAGTTGGTAAAGCACTTACTAGTAACAAAAAAGTAGCTATGGTGAGCCTAACCGGTAGTACTGCTGCTGGTATTGATGCTGCTAAAAATTGTGCTGAACACTGTGCTCATAGTTCACTTGAATTAGGTGGTAATGATGCGTTTATTCTAATGGATGATGGAGATGTTGACTTGGCAGTTAACGAAACCGTATGGGGTAGACTTTATAACACTGGTCAAGTATGCTGTGCATCTAAAAGATTTTTAGTTCATAATAAGGTAAAAGATGAGTTCATAAGAAAAATGACTGATAAAATAAAATCATTAAAAGTTGGTAACCCAATGGATAAAGATACTGATATTGGATGCCTTGTTAGCGAGGATGCTGCAATCGAAGTAGAAAAACAAGTTAACCAAACGGTTAAAGAAGGCGCTAAAATAGTAATCGGCGGCCATAGAAATGGTGCGTTTTATGAACCTACTATCTTAGATAACGTAACAAAAGATATGGAAGTTGCAAAAGACATGGAGATTTTTGGACCAGTAATACCAGTAATTGGCTTTGATTCACTTGATGAGGCTATTAAAATTGCTAACCAATCTATTTATGGACTTTCAGGATGTATAATTACTAAAGATATAAGTAGAGCTATAAAGGTAAGTGAAAAAATGCAGTGTGGTGGATTCGTTATAAATGGTGCAAGTTTCTTTAGATCATTTGAACAACCATTCGGCGGATGGAAATATTCTGGAATAGGTAATGAAGGTATTATGACTACTTTAAAAGAAATGTCTAGAACTAAAACCGTTATTCTAAAAAATATAACTAAGTAAGGAAGGGGAAAAAATGTTCGATTATAAAGGCAAAGTAGTAGTTGTATCAGGAGCATCATCAGGCCTTGGTGCCCAAATGGCTAAAGGTTATGCAAAGCAAGGCGCAACGCTTGTAATTACCGCAAGACGTTTAGAAAAACTAGAAGAAGTAGCAGAAGAAATTAGAAAAGAAGGAGTTACATGCTTACCGATTAAATGTGACGTAACGGATGTTTCTTCTGTTAATAACGCTGCTAAAATAGTAAAAGAAAAATTTGGTAAAGTAGACGTTTTGGTTAACTGCGCCGGATCAGCTAAAAATAATGGTGTTTTAAACATGACTGATGAAGAATGGGATTTTACCATTAAGACCGATATGACTAGTTTATTTTACGTAACAAGAGCGTTTGCTAGCATAATGAAAGATAATAATTATGGTAGAATAATTAACATTGCTTCAATGTATGGTATGGTAGGTAACATGGCAATGGATACCGTTGCATACCACACTAGTAAAGGTGGCGTAATAAACTTTACTCGTGCGGTAGCAGCAGAACTTGCAAAGTATAATATTACTTGTAATGCAATTTGTCCTGGTTACTTTGATACCGAGCTTACTCATGAAACTTTAATTACTGAAAGTTTTACTAATTACATGAAAGCTACCGTACCACTTGGAAGATATGGTAAAGAAGGCGAGTTAAACGCCGCTGCAATATTTCTAGGAAGCGAAGAGGCAAGTTATGTAACAGGCGTTATTTTACCAGTAGATGGTGGATATACCGCAGTATAGTAAAAAGTAAAGAGTAAAATCTTTACTTTTTATTTTGCGTAAATTATCTAAAATTGACAGTTTATTTAAAAAGTGCTAGGATATTTTCGCTAAAAAAGGAGAATTTATATGCAAGATGAAGATAAAAATATAAAAATAGATGAAACAATAACCAGAATAAATGATACTTTTGGATTTGTTTTATCATATGGTGAAAGTAAAAGATTAATACCAGTTGGCACGTTTAAGTTAAATAAAATCTTTGAAGCAAAATATGCTCCATATACTTATGGTGCAACTAGTATTAGAGATATAATAGTTGAATTAAAAAAATATAATAATGATGATTCGGATAAAGAAGAAGACGAAAGAATTTATATGAGCTTTAACGAGTTTCTTAAATTAGCAAATTCTAGTATGGCAAGAAAAAATAAATCCACTTTTAAATTTTTATTTGGAAAATATATGAACGAAGAAAATTTATCTGATGCAATTAAAGTTACAAAGGCAGCATTAGCGGTTATTAAAGATTATGATTTAGAGGTAGGACAAATTAAGACTTTAGAAGACTTACAAGCTTGTTATATTTCAAACGGAGAATTATTAGGAACAAATTATAGTATTGTACCATTTTATTACAACAAAAGTATTGATAGTAAAGTAAAATATGCTGATAAAGATTTGAAGATAAAAGAACATGGCAAGGCAATTAAAAGGTAAAAAATAAATATGTTCTTTACTTGAATTTATTTATGTGCTAGTATAAAGAACATTTGAAAGGGGAAATTTAAATTGAGTAATATTAAAGAAATTATAGAAAGTTTAAATAATAGTTATGGATTTATATTATCATATGGTGAGTCATCAGAATTTATTCCAGTTGAAACTTTTAAGGTTAAAGATATATTAAAAGAAGAAGAAAGTCCATATAAACAAGGACTTTCAAATGAAAGAGATTTAGTAATAAAATTAGTAGGAGTTAATAATCATGAAAAACAAGCGGATAATGTAATATATATTCCATTAAAAGAATTTATAAAAATATTTTACTATGGTACAGAAGAAAATAATTACTCTGTAAGAGAGTTAGTTAACTCAGAAATATATGAAGAACAGTTATCTGTTTTAAATATAATAGCACAGCAATATTATAGAAAACATAAAACTAGCCCTATTAATTTTTATCAAACCTCATCGCTAGATGATATAAATGCAACTTATGAAGTAAATGGTAATGCTGTTGGTACTAATTATACTTTTGTTCCATTTTCTTATGGTAAGCAAAAAAGAAAAACATTATATTTTGATCCAGAAAAACGACTAAATAATCTTTCTTATAAAGATTTTGGTTTTATAGATGAAGATATAAAAAGATATAATAGATAAGTAATGCTTTTAAGCATTGCTTTTTATTTAGTTTAAATGTTATAATACCAAAGGAAAAGGAAAGTGATTAATATGTCTTTAACCGCAGGAATAGTAGGATTACCAAACGTAGGTAAATCAACGCTTTTTAACGCTATTACAAAAAAACATATCTTAGCTGCTAATTATCCATTTGCAACCATTGAGCCAAACGTTGGAATGGTAACCGTACCTGATAAGAGACTTGATTTTTTAAATGAATTAGTAAAACCAAAGAGTTTAGTTCCTACAACGTTTGAATTTACTGATATTGCAGGACTTGTTAAAGGTGCATCACATGGTGAGGGATTAGGAAACAAGTTTTTATCACACATAAGAGATGTAGATGCCGTAGTAGAAGTATTAAGGTGTTTTGATGATTCAAATATAACCCACGTAGAAGGAAAAACAGATCCTATTCGTGATATTGAAATAATAGATGTTGAGTTTATCTTTTGTGATTTAGAGGTAGTTAATAATAGACTGGGTAAAATAGAGAAAAAAGCAGTATCTACAAAAGATAAAGATGCTTTAAAAGAAGTAGAACTTTTAAAAAGGATAAAAGAAGCATTAGAAAATAATATTCCAGCAAGAAAACTGGAGTATACAAAAGATGAGGAAAAAATATTAAAAGCATATAACTTGCTTACTAAAAAACCAGTAATATACGTTGCAAACATAAAAGAAGAAGACATAAATAAAGAAAATGATTACGTAAAACAAGTGAAAGAATACGCAAAAAAGGATAACGCTGAGGTTATTGTTTTGTGTGCAAAAATAGAAGAAGAATTAAGTGGCTTTGATGATGAAGAAAAAACAGCGTTTTTAAATGATCTTGGTATTGATGAAAGTGGACTTGATAAATTAATTAAAGCATCATATCATTTGCTTGGACTTCAAACATACTTTACCGCGGGTCCTAAGGAAGTTAGGGCATGGACCTTTAAAAAGGAAATGAAGGCACCAGAATGTGCCGGAATTATTCACAGTGACTTTGAAAAAGGTTTTATCAGGGCGGAAGTAATATCATTTGATGATTATAAAAAGTATAACGGAGAAAAAGGTGCTAAAGAAGCAGGAAAACTTCGTAGCGAGGGAAAAGATTACGTAATGCAAGACGGTGATGTTTGCTTATTTAGATTTAATAATTAGGAGATGATAAGCATGAAATTAAAAGATATAAAAAATAAATTATTTGGTTTTTCTACTAAAGATTTATATTTAGCGGAACTTGTAAGATATGAAAAAGAAGATTTTTATGATAGGTATTTTTTTACGATAACAAATAACTATGCATATCACTTGGAACCTAAAAAATATATAATAGCAAGAAAAAATCATGAAAGTTTTCCTCCAAAATTTAGTGATGTTTTTACAGGATCCTTGTATAATGCATATGGTGATTATAATTTGGATAACAAAGAAATTATAGCGGCTCCAATCTCACCAATCGTATCAAATAAAAAAAGAATAAAGTATAAAGATGCCGAAAAAATTTTACATACTAAAAACACAACATATATCAAAAGAAATAATTAATTTTATTTCTTTTATTATTGACCAAATGTATATATTTTGTATATACTATATATGAAAGGAGAACTTCCTATGGAGGCAAGATTACAAAAATGGGGAAATTCTACAGGAATTAGAATACCAAAAAGTTTTTTAAAATCACTTAATTTAAATATAAATGATGAAGTAGATATTATTCAAGAAGAAGATAAAATAATAATTTCTAAAATTAATAAAAAAAGTATTTCTTTAAAAGATAGAATTAAAAAATATACTGGACCAAACCTTAGTAAAGATTTTAAGTGGGATGATAACAGAGGAAGGGAAATATGGTAGCAAAGTACACACCAAAACAAAAAGATATAGTTTACGTAGATTTTAATCCCACCAAGGGACATGAGCAAAAAGGGTATAGACCGGCTGTTGTAATAAGTACGGATACGTTTAATAAATTTACTAAAATGGTAATAGTATGCCCAATAACATCTAATACAAAGGAATTTCCAACGCACCATTTATTAAAAGAAACAAAACAAGTAACCGGAAGTGTTTTATGTGAATACATAAGAAGTATAGATTACGAAGATAGAAAATTAAAGTTTGTAGAGAAAATGACGGATAATGATTTTGGATATGTTATGTCTTTGCTAGAGGCATGTTTATCCGAGTAGAATAATATAATTTAATATAAAAAGATGGTTTACATAAACTATCTTTTTTGTTATAATACAAAGCGAGTAATGAAAGTTTACTCTCTTGCCTTTAACTTTGATTAAAGGCCGATAAGACCAGAAGAGGAGGATAAAATATGAAATACGAGATTATGTTCGTTGTAAGACCAAATCTTGAAGAAGATAAGGTTAAAGAAGTTTCAAAGAACTTTGAAAAGATCTTAACTGATAATGGAGCTACTATAACTTCTTCAAAAGATTTAGGTCAAAAAGAGTTAGCTTATGAAATAGAAGGTCATAAAGCAGGATACTATTTTCTAATTAACTTAGAAGCTAATGATGCAAATGCTATTAATGAATTTGATCGTTTAGCAAGAATAAGTGAAGATATTATTCGTCATTTAATCGTAAAAGAAGATAAGTAAGAAAGGTGTTTGTTATGAATAAAGCGTTTTTAATAGGAAGATTAACAAGGGATCCAGAATTAAGATATTCGTCTAGTAATGCTGCGATAGTAAATTTTACTATTGCAATAGATAGACAGTATACTAATAATCAAGGTGAAAGAGATACTGATTTTATTAATATAGTTGCTTTTCAAAAGCAAGCTGAAAACATAAAGAAATATGTTTTTAAAGGTTCTTTAGTTGCGGTAGACGGAAGAATACAAACCCGTAACTATGAAGATAAGGACGGAAAAAGAGTATATGTAACCGAAGTTGTTGCAGACAGAGTTCAATTCCTTGATTCTAAAGGATCTAATAATAATCAGCCATCCGTAACAAACGATGTTTCACCTGCTGATTTCCAAAGTGCTGATACACCTAAAGAAACAAACGTATCAGACGATGTTTTCGCAGATTTTGGTAATAGTATTGAGATATCAGATGATGATATTGCGTTTTAATGATTAAGAAAAGGAGGAATACTAGTGGCAGATTTTTTCAGAAAGAAAAAGAAAGTATGTCAAATGTGTGCTGGTAAGTCTGTAAGTTATAAAGAACCAGAAATTTTAAAGAAATATATAAATGAAAAAGGTAAAATTTTACCTAGAAGAGTAACTGGAGCTTGCTCTAAGCACCAAAGATATATTGCAAGAGAAATAAAAAGAGCTAGAATGATTGGTTTATTACCATTTACAAATTAATATTAGAAAGTATACTAATAATAGTGTACTTTCTTTTCTTTTAATAAAATAAAAAGTATGTTATAATAAACATGCAAGATTAATTAGAAAGGGTGGTCTAATTATGAAGGTTATATTTAAAAAAGACGTTAAGGGCCAAGGAAAAAAAGGCGATATAAAAGAAGTAAAAGACGGATATGCTGAGAATTTTCTAATAAGAAAAGGGTATGCCGTTTTATACACACAAAGAAGTAAAGAAATTCTAGATAGGGAAAATAAAGATAAAGCAAGTAAGTTAGCTAAGGAAATAAAAGAAAGTGAAAAACTAAGAGATGAACTTAAGGATCGTGTTTTAACGTTTAAGGTGAAAACAGGAAAACAAGATCAGGTGTTTGGCTCTGTATCAACTAAACAAATAGCGCAGAAGTTAGAAGCTGAAGGCTATAAAATAGATAAGAAAAAAATAGTGTTAGATGAGCCAATTGCTACTTTAGGATATCATGAGGTTAAAATAAACTTACATAAGAATGTAGAAGGTTACGTAACGGTTTTATTAACAAAGTAAAGTAAAGGAGGGATAAAATGGCCGTAAGACAAATGCCTCAATCACTTGATGCTGAAAAAGCTGTGTTAGGTGCTGCCTTTTTATCCAAAACAGCTTTACAAAAAATATGTGATGAGTTGTCTGTTGAATCGTTTTATAATGAAGCTAACGCTAAGATATTTAGTGTTTTACAAGATTTAAATGATTCATCGTCACCAATAGATATTACCATCGTAACCAATAAATTAAATGATAAAAAAATATTATCACAAGTTGGTAACGTTGAGTATTTATCTGAGATAATAGATTCTGTACCATCTTCTTCAAACGTTGATTATTATATTAACATCGTAAAAGAAAAGATGGTTGGAAGAAAGATAATAGAAACTGCGGAAGAAATTGCAAATGATGCCTTTTTACAAGAAGATTCTATATATGATGTTTTAGATAGTGCAGAGATGAAGATGCTTAGAATTGGTAACATGAGAAAAACAACCGAGTTTAAGCGTATTCAAGACGTTGCTTACAAAGAACAAGAAAACTTAGAAAAATTAGCGGAGCAAGGATCTGAGATAACGGGACTTGCAACAGGATTTTTTGATTTTGATAAATTAACAGCAGGTCTTCAGCCAAATCAATTTATAATTATTGCGGCTCGTCCAGCGATGGGAAAAACGGCTTTTATGCTTAATTTAGCTGTTAATGCTGCAATGAATAGTAATAAGGCGGTTGCGGTATTTAACTTAGAGATGAGTGCCGAACAATTAGCGAACCGGGTCTTACAGTCATTAGGTGGAATAAATGGTTCAAAAATGCGTACCGGAAGACTTGAGCATAATGATTGGAAAAGATTAAATGAAGCGATTAGCAAGTTATCAAACGTTGATTTATACATAGATGATACACCAGGTATTACGATTGGTGAAATAAGAAGTAAATGTAGAAGACTTTCTAATTCTGATAAAGGGTTAGGCTTAGTTGTAATTGACTATTTACAACTTATAACCGGATCTGCTAAGTTTGCTGGTAACAGACAGCAAGAAGTATCTGATATTTCGCGTAGTTTAAAAATGATGGCATTAGAGCTTGGTGTACCAGTTATTGCGGCTGCCCAGTTATCTCGTGCGGTTGAGTCTCGTGAGGATAAAAGGCCTATAATGAGTGACTTAAGAGAATCTGGATCAATTGAGCAAGATGCTGATATAGTATCATTTTTATACCGAGATGATTATTATAATAAAGAGGCAAGACGCGATGATAATGCTAGTATAACCGAGTTTATAATAGGAAAAAACAGATCTGGTCCAACGGCGACGATAGAGCTTTTATTTAAGAAAGATACGTCTACGTTTGTAAATTTTCAAAGAGAAAGCGGTGAATAAATATTATGAAAGTAATAAAGACGGGGTTAACATATATTGTTTCAATTGCTCTTGCGGCAGCTATAGTTATGTTTGTTAATTTTGCAAATAAGTATCAACTTAATCCAAAGGAAGTATATAAAGTTTACTTAGATGGAAAAGAAATCGGTAACATAACTGATAAAGATGAGTTAGAAGATTACATAAACGAAGAACAAACCGAGTTAAAAGAGGAATATGACGTTGATAAGGTTTATATTCCAGAAGGTGTTGATATACAAAAATGTACGACTTACGAAAGTGAAGTTTTAACAGCTAAACAGGTTAATAACATAATAAAAGAAGAAAAACCTTTTACGGTTGAAGGGTATACCATTACCATAAAGTCTAATTCTGATGATGAGGAAGATTTGGTAATAAACGTTTTAGATAAAGACATTTTCGACAAATCCATTAAATCGGTTGTAAAAGCATTTGTAACTGAGGAAGATATGGATAATTATGCAAATGATACGCAGCCAGAAATAAAAGATACTGGAACTATTATAGAAGATATTTACATTGATCAAGATATAACGATAAAACATGGTTATATTTCAACTGATGAACAGATATTTACTGATGAAAAAACACTTACTAAGTATTTAATGTTTGGTGAGGTAAAAGAAGATCAGTATTACACGGTTCAAGAAGGAGATACAATTGATTCAATAGCATATGATCATAAACTTGCAACCGAAGAGTTTTTAATTGTTAATCCTGAGTTTACTTCTGCTAATAACATATTATCAGTAGGACAACAAGTAAAGGTTGGATTAATTAATCCGATTGTTGATGTAGTAGTTGAAACACATAACGTAATTGATCAAGAAAGCAAGTTTGAAACGCAAGAACAAGAAGATCCAGACATGATGTATGGAACTGAGGAAGTAATACAAGAAGGACAAAATGGTGTTGACAGATTAACAACTAAGATACAAAGTGTTAATGGTGAAACTTCAAACGTTGTAATAGTAAGTTCTGAGACAATTGTTCCATCAGTACCTAAAATAGTTAAGGTAGGAACTAAGACGGCCGGAGGCAGTGTGGCACCAATTATGTCAGGTTCATGGGCATGGCCAACAATATCTCAATATTATATTTCAAGTTACTTTGGTTATCGTTGGGGTAAAGTTCACGAGGCTATTGATATTGCAGGTAGCGGTGAAGGATCTCCAATATACGCAGCGGGTTCTGGTACCGTTGTAACGGCAAGAACTAATTCAGGAAGTTTAGGTACTTATGTTACGATTAATCACGGTAATGGATACTATACTTTATATGGACATATGCATTCAAGATTAGTTTCAGAAGGTGATACGGTTCAAAAAGGACAACAAATAGGTACCATGGGTCACACCGGATTTGCAACTGGTACACACTTACACTTTGGACTTTATTACGGAGGCTTACCATACAGAGATGGTACTCCAATGGATCCTTTATCACTATATAAATAATGAGAATATCAGTTTTATCAAGTGGTAGTAAAGGTAATAGTGTATTAGTATGTGAAAATAACACCAAGATCTTAATTGATCTTGGTGTTACCAAATCATATGCAGAAGAAAAATTAAAGGAATTAGATGTGGATCCAAGAGAAATTAAAGCTATACTAATAACACATACCCACGCGGATCACGTGCAAGGATTAAAAGTATTCTTAAAAAAATATCATCCAAAATTATACGTAAATAAGGTTATTTTAAGCTTGTTAAAAGAGTATGTTGATGATTTTGATTATGAGTTATATGAAACAAGTAATTTTAAAATTGATGATTTAAATATAAAGGTAATAAAAACATCACATGATGCTAAAGGCTCGGTCGGATTTATAATTTCATCTAATGATAAATCGGTTGTTTACGTAACCGATACTGGATATATAAATAATAAGTATTTTGATGCATTAAAAAATCATGACTTATACATAATGGAAAGTAATCATGATATAAAAATGCTTATGGAAGGTAAGTATCCTTATTATTTAAAACAAAGAATATTAAGTGATAAAGGGCATTTATCTAACAATGATGCTTCTTATTATTTATCAGAGTTTATTGGTGATAATACAAAAACGATTATTTTAGCACACTTATCTGATGATAATAACACTTATGATCTTGCTTTTAATACATTAAAAAAGGTACTAAAAGATACTAATAAAAACGTTGAAAAGATTTTAATTGCAAAACAAAAACAAAGAACGGACTGGATAGAAGTATGATAAAAATAATATGCGTAGGTAAAATAAAAGAACGATATTTTATAGATGCAATAGCAGAGTATAAAAAAAGGTTATCTAAATATACTAAGCTAGAAATCATTGAGTTGCCAGACTATAATTACGATGCTTTAAAAACAATTAATGAAGAAGGTAAAAACATATTATCTAAGATTAGTGATAAAGATTTTGTTGTAACTTTAGATATAAATGGTAAACAAATGGATTCATTATCCTTATCAAGGTTTATAGATAATAACATTTCAAAGAACATAACTTTTGTAATCGGTGGATCATATGGTCTTTCGGATGAAGTTTTAAAAAGATCTAATTATTCTTTATCATTTTCTAATATGACCTTTCCACACCAATTATTTAGGGTAATTTTACTTGAACAAGTATATAGATCATTTAAGATAATAAATAACGAAAGCTACCACAAGTAGCTTTTTTCTTGCAAACATCATTTATTAGTGTTATTATATAGGCATTAAGAGGTGATGTTTATGTTAGTTGCAACTTTTAACATGAAGAATTCTTATTCTCCTGCTAATCCTAAAAACTGGATAAGAAGAGCGGATGCTGCAACCGAATTAATTAGAAAAAGAGGCTTGGATGTAATTGGAACGCAAGAATTAACTCCAAGGACAAAAGATTATTTAGAAAGAAAATTAGAAGATTATTTTTTTGTCGGAGAATCAAGAGGAAGTGCTAGTATTTCTGATGAATATAATAGTATTTTACTAAAAAAAGAGGCTGTTGAATTACTTGGAGAGGATACATATGCTTTATCAAATGATATACATAAAAAGGGTAGTAAGTTTTTGCTTGATTGTTTTCCTAGGATATGTACGGTAGCGCATATTGTATTTGAGGATAATATGTATTTGGTAATTAATACTCATTTAGATAACTTATTTTCACATAATAGAAAATTACAATTAGAGGTTTTAACCCGTGTAATTAACTTAGAAAAAGAAAAACAAGAAGATGTTATAGTAATGGGTGATTTTAACATGCATTTAACTGGAGATTTAAAAAAGTTTGAAAAGCAAAATAAACTAGTGGATGCAGTTCCAAGTATTTTAGGAAGTTCTTTTAGAGAATTTGATAGAAAAGAACCTATTGATCACATATTCATACCAGAGGATACTATGAAAGTTGATAACGTATTATATGATACAAATAAGTATAATGGTATTAACCCAAGTGATCATTATATAGCGATAGCGGAAGTATCAAGAAAAAAATAAACAAGAGGTGACAGGTATGTTCCATAATGGTTGGGATTTAATTTTGCATGATGAGATGCAAAAGAGTTATTTTAAGTATATAAAAGATTTCATTAAGGAAGAAAGACTTTCTAAAACGATTTATCCACCTGCAAAAGATCTTTTTAATGCTTTTAAACTAACCGATTTTAATGATATTAAAGTTGTTATATTAGGACAAGATCCATACCATGGCGAAAAAGAAGCAATGGGACTTTCTTTTTCTGTTAGACGTGGTGTTAGGACTCCGCCATCACTTAGAAACATATTTAAAGAATTAAAAGATGATTTGAAAATAGAAAGAGAAGACACTGATTTATCAGACTGGGCAAGGCAAGGTGTGTTTCTTTTAAATACTGTTTTAACGGTTGAAAAAGATAAAGCTAACTCTCACAAAGATATTGGGTGGGAGATTTTTACGGATTTTGTTATTAAACAAATAAATGATAAGTTAAATAACGTTGTGTTTATTTTGTGGGGAAGACAAGCAAGAGATAAAAAAAGATTAATAACCAATCCTAGCCATTACATAATAGAATCAGCTCATCCATCACCTTTATCTGCGTATAACGGTTTTTTTGGAAGTAAACCGTTTTCTAAGACAAATGATTATTTAATAAAACATAATAAGTCTGCAATTAACTTTTAAACTTAACAAGTTAATTGTCGGGCTTTTAATTTATTTCTTGACCATAAATTAAAATATGTGTTATTATATATATGTTAAGGTAAAGGGTCGGTGGCATAGTTAAAAGTTGATGACATAGTTTTTAATACCTTATTATGTGGTAATAAAAAAACGTAAAAGCGGTGATATTATGAAAAAGGGGCATATTAAAATATTATCTTTGGAAATTGTTTTTCTACTTTTTCTTATATTAGATATTATATTTTTTAAGATTGCTAATCCGTATATACTGGCGCTTATTATATTTCTAGTTTTGGTAGCTACAATATTTTTAATTGGGTTTGAAAAAGCGAATTTTAGGTACCAAAAAGACGTGTTTTTAAACATTATTATTTGTTTACTTGTATATTTTTTCATAACTTATTTTCTAGGCTTGTTTACAGGCTTTTTAAAAAACAGTTATAGTTTAAGGTTTATAAACATAATTAGAAATACGGCTCCCGTTTTGATTATTATCATTATAAGTGAATTATTAAGGTATTCTTGGGTAAGTAAATCAAAGGAAAATAAACTTTTTATAGTATTAGGATATATTGCCTTTGTTTTAATAGACGTATGTTTAATGCTTAATACGTATGATATTACAAATGCTCTTGGTTTAACAAAAATGATATGTTTGGTTGTTTTTCCTAGTATAACGAAGAATATATTATTAACTTATTTAGCTTATAACTTTGGTTATAAAAACAATATTTTTTACAGAATTATAATGGATTTAAGCACTTATGTTGTGCCTATTTTTCCAGATTTTGGTGAATACATAAACGTTATGTTACAAACTGTTTTACCAATTTTCTTGGTTGTGAAAATAAATAACTTATTTAATTATTTTGAAACAAGAAAAATAAAGGATTCAAGATATAATAAACGCAAGCTTACCCTTTATTCTGTTATTACCCTTATGCTTTTTGTAATAGTAACATTAACAAGTGGTTATTTTAGATATTATGCCTTAACAATTGGTTCTAGTTCAATGTCTCCAAGCATTGATAAAGGTGATATCGTAATTGTTGAAAAATTGAATAAAGATGAACTACCAGATATAAAAAAAGGTGATATTTTAGTTTATAATCAAGAAAATAGAATAATTGTGCACAGAGTAAACAAAATATTAAAGACTAACGATGAAATAGTAATTAGAACTAAAGGTGATAATAATGATTCGGTTGATTCATGGCAAGTTAAAGAAGACCAAATAATAGGTATTGTTAAATTTAAAATAAAATATTTTGGAATGCCAACGGTTGCGTTAAATGAATTATTAAATGGATAAGAAGGTGGAAATATGAAAAGTAACAATCAGAAAAGAAAAAGAAGAACTTATGCTCGTCGTAGTTCAAGTAAGAAGGCAGCAAGCACTAAGACTATTAAGGAAAAAAGCGCTATAAAACCAGAAGAAAAGGAATTGAATCAGAAAGAAGATATGAAAAAAGAAAATAAAAATGATGAAGGAATTTTGTATTATTCACTTGAAGAAAGTAAAGACAAAGAAAATAATACTTCTTTAAATGAAGAAAAAGAAGATGTTTTAGATGATATTAATAATTTAAACACTTCATCTAGTCTAAGCGATTTAAATACTTTTAATCCTTCTTCTTTGGATGATTTAGAAATTGCAAATGATAATGTATTATCTAGTAATTTTGGTGATAATAAAACCGATGATATAAAATCTGACGATTTAAAAGAGACTAACGAAAATAATTTATCTTCTAAATTGGATAACATATTTACTGGTAATTCTGATGAGTATAAAAAATATGACTTTAGTAATTCATCTAGTGATGATAATAATGACTCAAATAATAATTCTAATAATAAAAGTAAGTTTTATTTAAGTTATGAAAGAAGATTAGGGTTAAATATCATAGCAATTATTATTTTGATTTTCTTATCAATAACCATGTTTATTTTAAGCATTACTGTTAGTTCTAGAAGTACCATAGCATATAATGAAAATAATGATTTAAACTATAACATAACGCTTAAGGAAAATGATTATTATAATGATTCTAACTTAAATAATAACATGCAGTATATAGCAAGCTTAATAGATGATGTTAATGTTTCATTTAATTATAATTTTAATGCAAGTGAAGCTTTTGATTATACTTATACTTATTATATAAAATCAGAAGTTAGAATAACTGATAATGAAGATACATCAAGAGTAATTTATTCTAAGGTTGATAAATTAACAAGTGAAAGTACCGTAACTAATAAAGATTCAAGAAACTTTAACATTAATCAAAGTGTAAGTGTAAATTATTCTGATTATAATGATTTAGCTAAACAGTTTAAGAGTACTTATGGTATAAGCGCTGATAGTAATTTAATATTAAGTTTATGCCTTGAAATAAAGGATCAAACAGGAAACGTTATAAGAAGTATTGATACTGATAATACCATGACTCTTACCATACCTTTAACAGAACAGCTTGTACATGCTACATCTGATTATAAGAAAAATAATAAGATTAGTGATGTTACCGTATATCAAGACTTTAGTATAACTAATAAGTTCTCGTTTATACTTTCAATAATAATATTATTATCAGCGATTGTATCTATTGTTAATCTGGTTATCTTTGTTAAGAAAACAACTAAGAAGAAAACTATTTATGAAATAACTTTACAAAAGATCCTAAGAGAGTATGATAGGGTGATCGTAAACTCTAAGAAAGCTATAGACGTAACCGGTGATGTAATTGACGTAAACAGTTTTAATGAACTATTGGACGTAAGGGATAACATAGAAAAACCAATTATCTTCTACGAATTACACAAGGGACAAAAAAGCGTGTTTATAGTAAGAAGCGATACTGGTATTTATAGATACATATTAAAACTTTTTGATTTGGAAAAATAAAAAAGGCAAGTTTTTAACTTGTCTTTTTAATATTTAAAATCATTATAATCGTTATCACTTGTATTTTTCTTATCAAAAAATGATTTTTCTTTTCTTTTTTTTATGATACTTATAATTGATATTGGAAATTTTTTTATTAACTTGTTATATTTGCCAGCATAATCATTGTAATAATCTTTATAAGCATTAAGTAAATCTTCTGTTTCGTTTATTAAAAAAGCTGTTTTCTGAAATTCTTCATTTTTACTTAGTTTTTTATATTTATCTTTTATTAAGTAAAACTCATTTACATACACTAATAATTTTCTATCTAAGACAATCATGTTCATTTTATCGTTATTAATGTCCTTTAAACCTTGAAATATATCTTTATCTGTATCAACAACTTCTTTTATTATTTTTTCAGCTTCTTTTATTAAATCTTTTCTTTTTATTAAAGTTGAGTTTATTTTTTCTTCGATTAAGTTTAGTTTAGTTGTTAAAAACATGAATTTATCATGGTATATATTATACATTAAAAGGATAACACATATTATAAAAACAATTATTACTATGATCATTTTATCTACCTCTATTCTAAAATAGATTATAGCAAAATCGCTTAATATTTACAAGTTAGTTTTGTGGGTAATATTCTGGACTATAATTAATTTTTTCATCGAAATCCACGTAGTTTAAGTAAATCATTAAAAGTAAGTACCATCTTCCGGTTTTTGGATCGCTTACTATTATGTGATCACGACCTGCTGCTTCTATTATTCCAGTAAATGTTTTATCTCTCCACTCTACTGAATCTGGAAATGAAAAGTAAAACGTTGCTAATTTTCCTTTGTTTAACCTTAGTATGTTTTCTACGTATGATTGTTCAAGTGCTAACATGTTATTATTAGCTTGCAAGTTTGCGTTCATGTTGTTACTGTTATTTGCCGTGTTTCCACTAGGACCCACGGCAACACCACCCATCGCTCCCATTTGAAGACCATTCGTATTCATGTTTGGGAAAGTAGGATTTGGATAATAATTTGTATTCATATAAAAATCTCCTTTTTTTATAATTCATTTAAACATATGATTGAATTTAAATATTTATACATGATATAATTAAAAGGTAGGGAGATGTTAAATATGAAAGTAAAAATAGGAGTGTCTGCAAGACACGTTCACGTAACAAAAGAAGATGTTAAAATATTATTTGGTGAAGGTTATGAATTAACTAAGAAAAGTGATTTATCACAACCGGGACAATATGCTTGTAATGAGCAGGTAATAATTAAGGGACCAAAAGGCTTGATTGAAAGAGTAAGAATACTAGGACCTGAAAGAGATAAAACGCAAGTTGAAGTATCAAAAACAGATACTTTTGCCTTGGGGATAAATCCTCCAGTTAGAAATTCTGGGGATTTAGATGGTGCATCTTTAATCACTATTATTGGTCCAAAAGGAGAAGTTACTAAAAACGCTGCTATAATAGCATCAAGACATATTCATGCAACAGAAGAAGACGCAAAAAAATATGGTTTTGAAGGTAAAGAGTTCGTAAGCTTAGTTGTAAAAGGAGAAAAACCGGGAATACTAGAAAACGTATACGTTAGAATAAGTGATAAGTTTTCACTTGAAGTTCATTTGGATACTGATGATGCAAATGCGTTTTTAATAAAAAATGGTGATGAAGCTGATTTAATAGTTAAATAAAAAGGGATGAAATTATGAAATATGAATTTAAAACAGGCATTAATGAAAAAGAGTTCGATGATTTCGTTGTTAATTTTCCATCTACTTCATTTATGCAAACGACCGCTTGGTCTAAGGTTAAAACAGCCTGGGAACATGATTTTGTTGGAATGTATGATAAGGATAAATTAGTATGTACCGCGATGATTTTAAAAAGGAATCTGTTTTTAGGCAAAAAACTCTTTTACATACCAAGAGGTTTTGTAATTGATTATAAAAATGAAGAGTTATTAAGCTGTTTTATAAAAAATCTAAAAAAGTATGCTAAAGAAAGTAACGCTATTGATATAAAAATTGATCCTTTTATTTGCTTTAGTGAAGAAAATATTCAAACGATAAAGAAGAAAAAAGAAGTAAACGTAAGAAAGGCATTTACTAAAGATACTGATTTAATCGTTGATGCCTTAAGTAAACAAGGCTTTAAACACGGTGGCTATAAAAAGGAAGTAAATGCATACATTCAGCCAAGATACACGATGGCAATATCCTTAAAAGATGCTAATGAAGATTCTTATGATAAAGAGTCTTTACGAAGAACTTTTCCTAAAAACACTAGGAATTATATTGGTAATTATCAAGAACAAAGAGGAGTAGAGTTTAGTTTTTCTACTAATCCAAACGACGTAAAAGACTTAGTAAGTGTTTTACATTGCACTGAAAAAAGACAGCATATTAATTTAAGGAGTGAAAAATACTTTAAAAAATTAATGGAATGTTTTCCCGATAATGCCGTACTTTTCTTTGCAAGAGTAGACATTGATAAATATATTAAATTTTTAAAAAATGATATGAAGGAAAACGAAAATAAAAAAGAGTTTTGCCAAAAACAGTTAAAAGAAGCAAGTGATGTAAAAAAAGAGTTTGGTAATAAACCTCTTGCGGGGTCTACCATCGTTATGATGCCTACTTGCAAAACGGGTATTAAAACTGCATCTTTCTTATATGCTGGAACAAACACTAAAATACTTCCTTCTTTAAAAATAACAAATGGACTTATGTTTTATAGATTATGCTATTGCTTGGATCACAACTTAGATTATTGTGATTTAGGAGGCGTTGATGGTTCTTTAGAGGATCACTTATCAACTTTTAAATCGAAGTTTAATCCAAACGTATTAGAGCTTGTTGGCGAATATGATTTAATAATAAGTAAATTTTGGTTTAACTTGTTTAACTTAGCAATGGATTTAAGAAAGTTTATAAGAAAATTAAAAAAATAAATTATAATAAAAGGAACTTTTAAATAGTTTCTTTTTATTATATAATTAATTTAGTTTTGAGGTGATAGAGTGTTTAAAATTGGTAATGTAAAAATAGATAATAACGTGTGTTTAGCTCCTATGGCTGGTGTTTGTAATAGTGCGTTTAGAAGGATTGTAAAGGAAATGGGATGCGGTCTTATATACGCTGAGATGGTAAGTGATAAGGCTATTTGTTATGACAATGAAAAGACCATGGATATGCTTTATATGACCGAAGAAGAAAGACCAATTGCGCAGCAGATATTTGGAAGTGATGTGGATAGTTTTGTTAAGGCTGCTCAAAAAATAGAAGAAACCATGCATCCTGATATTATTGATATAAATATGGGGTGCCCAGTACCTAAGGTTGCACTTCGCGCTCAGGCAGGATCCGCTCTTTTAAAGGATCCAGATAAAATATATGAAATAGTAAAAGCTGTAAAAGAAGCGGTAAGCGTGCCAGTAACGGTTAAAATAAGAAGTGGATGGGATAAAAATAGTATTAATGCCGTTTTGGTTGCTAAAACTTGTGAAAAAGCTGGAGCATCGGCAATAGCAGTACATCCTAGAACACGCAGCCAGGGGTATAGTGGAGAGGCTGATTGGAACATAATAAAAGAGGTTAAAGAAAACGTAAGTATTCCGGTTATTGGAAACGGTGATATTAAAACGGTTGATGATGCAATAAAAATAATTAAGGAAACTAATTGTGATGCGATTATGATAGGAAGAGGTGTTCTTGGTAATCCTTACTTAATAAAGCAAATAGTAACGTATTTTAAAACAGGTGCAAAACTTCCGGATCAAACTCCTAAAGAAAAGATGCAAACATGTCTTAAACATTTTAATTATCTATTAGAAATAAAACCAGAAAAAGTTGCGATACTTGAGATGCGCACGCATGCTGCTTGGTATTTAAAAGGACTTCCTAATTCTACTTTTGTAAAAGAAAAGTTATACAAAATAAAAACCAAAGAAGAATTTATTAAGATGGTTAATGATTACATAAATACATTATAAAAAAAGTGGTATAATTAAAATGTATGATAGGAGGGATAAAATGGATTTTAAAAAGTTACTAGGTTACGAGGGAAAAAACGTAGTAATAACCGGTAGTGCATCAGGAATGAGTAAAAGTGCAACAGAAATGTTAATAGCATCTGGTGCAAATGTTTATGCAATAGATAAAAATGACATTGATTTACCTGTTACTAAGAGTTTTAAGGCTGATTTAAGTGATAAAAACGAAATTGATGAGGTAATAAAAGAACTTCCAGATAAAATTGACGCTTTGTTTTTATGTCATGGAATAGCGGGTTTTCCTGGAAGAGAATTATTAGTACAAAAGGTTAATTTCTTAAGTCAAAAATACATGACTGAAAAACTGCTTGATAGAATAAGCAAGCACGGATCCGTTACTTTTATATCATCAGTTGGAGGCTTCGGTTGGGAGCAAGTTTATGAAAAGTGCGTAGAATTAATTAATTTACCAACATGGGAAGATGCCATTAATTGGTATGAAAATCATCCTGATGATATAAAAAGCTCATACGTATTTGCAAAACAATGTTTGGAGTCATATGTTACTTATAAGTGTATGGCGCCTGAATTCATAAATAAAAGAATTAGAATAAACGCTATTAACCCGGGTGATACAACAACTGGTTTAACTGATGATTTTAATAAATCAACATCTCCAACTGGTGATGCCAAAGAAGGTGAGGAGATGATTAATAACATCTTCTTAAAAAGTTGGAACGGATACGCGGCAAACCCAAAGGATATGGGGTATCCATTAGTATTAATTGGAAGTGATATTTTCTCTTACATGTCAGGACAATTAATATACATAGATTATGGTCTTACATCAAATTGGAAAAGTGGTGCACTTTTAAATAAGCAAAACAAAAGTATAGAAGAAATATCAAAAGATAATAATTAGCATCTTTAAAAGGTGCTAATTATTCATTTATTTAACAATATATGGAAAACTTATAAAAAAATATGGTATAATTAGTTACGTAGGACAAGGTTGTGAAAATGGTGCTAGATGTCATAATTTTGGCCAAAAAAAGAAATAATATATTATTAAGGAGGAAACATGAAAAAGTATAATTTGTTAAAAGTGCTTGCGATAACGGTATTTGTAGCATGGTTACTTACTTTGTTTATACCAGCATCTTATTCAGATTATAGTGGTAACATCGTAACTGATTCTGTTGCTGCGGTTGGAGTATGGTCATTACTTTCTAATTTGAGTATATCAATTTCTTACTTTAATGGAATTGCTATATTTTTAATAGCAGTAGCATGTTTTTATGCGGTTATGAACAAATTAGAAGTTTATAAAAACTTCGTTAGTAAAGTTGCTTCTATGTTTGAAAACAAATCTGGTTTACTAGTTACAATAACAATAATAGTATTTGGTGTATTAGCTTGCTTAGTTAGCGATCCTATTATATTAATTGCTTTCATGCCATTTATTTATCAAGTTATGAAAGCTCTTGAAATTGATAAAAAGGTTATTTTAGCATCTACTATAGTAGCTACTTTAATAGGTGGAATGTGCGGAATTTATAACAGCACGTTATTTAGCTTATTAAGTTTAGAGGTAAATACTTTGTTATTGGTAAAAGTAATTTTACTTGTAATTGGTTTAGCAATATTAATTTTCTTTGTAGCACCAAGAAAATCTAAGGCTATGGGTAGCAAAGTAAAAGCTGATAAAAAAGTATCACAAAAAAGCGAAGATAAAAAAGCATCAGTTAAGAAAGTTAGTACTAAACAAAGTGCTAAAAAATCAAATGAAACTGGTAAGAAGGTAAATAAAACAGTATATGCCATTTTAACCATTTTATTTGGTACTATCGGTATAAATAAATTCTATGCTGGTAAGATAAAAGCTGGTATATTAAACATTTTATTTTGCTGGACTTTAATACCTACAATACTTTCTATTGCTGAGTTCGTTGCGGTATTAACGGAAAAAAGTGATAAGGAAGGTAAGATTCCAACAACGAGTTCAAGAAGAACAAACGTACTTTTTGGAACTAGCTTAGTTGTGTTTGTATTATTCACACTAGGTGCAATAATACCTTGGGAGTCATTGTTTAACACTAGCATATTCTCTGATTTTAACAGTTTCTTATCTGGTATTAAGATTGGCGATTATGCAATATTTAACAATATAATTGCTGCTCCTGTTGTAACTGATTCTACAGGTTATGCATCAGGTGTTATAAATGCATTTGGTAATTGGACAATATCTGATGTTGCAATATTCTTACTTATAATTACTGCTGTTATTGCTCTTTCATCTAAGATTAAGTTTAATGATTTTATTGCAACTGCTACAGATGGAATAAAGAAAGTATTACCAATTGCAATAACTGCAATGCTAATAAGTATCGTACTTGTTATAATGGTAACATCAGGTGTTGCCGTTACGATTGCAAACTTTATAGTATCACTTGCATCTGGATTTAACATCGCAACAGCAACGCTTGCATCTATGGTAGGCAGTGTATTAACTGGTGATTTTTACTATTTCGCATCTACTGTTGGAGTAGTATTTACAACGGTTATTACTAATACTGATTTATATGGTGTAATCGGATTTATAATGCAAAGCATATATTATTTAATGATGATTTTCGCACCAACATCAGTTGCTTTAATAATAGGTTTATATTATTTGAACATTCCTTTTGGAAAATGGTTTAAATACATATGGAAGGTATTACTTGCTTTATTCGTAGTAATCATAGTTGCTGCAATAATAATATTTGCGTTAGTATAATACCTTAAGGCACAAAATATGTGCCTTTTTTGTTGTATTAATATTTGAAATTAATACCATAACAAACATAGAATGTATAGAAAGGTGATTAAATATGTTTGTTAATTTTAGTGAAGAAGTAAGACATCTTTTAAAACAAGCAGAAAGAGAAAAGGAAGCTTTAAATCATCCGTACGTCGGAAGTGAACATCTTTTTTTATCTATTTTAAAAGAAAGTAAGTTAGTTTCATTTTTTAAAAAGTATAAATTAACGTATCAAAAGTTTAAAGAAAAATTAATATCAATCGTTGGTATCGGTAGTAAAAAAAGTGAGTTTACGCTTTATACTCCCCTTCTTAAAAGAGTGTTAGAAAACTCCGTTATTGAAGCTAGGGAAGAAAATAATAGAGTTGTTAATCCTGAGATAATAATAATTTCTATTTTAGATGAGGAAGACGGAGTTGCTTTTAGTATATTAAAAAGTCTAAATGTTAATGTAGATAAAATGTATTATGATCTAAGAAATAAAAAAAGTAATAAAACGGTAAAAAGAAAAAAACTTTTACTAGATGATATTGCAACTAACTTAACCAAGCTTGCAAAAGAAAAAAAATTAGATCCGGTAATAGGAAGAGATGATGAGATTAATAAAACAATAGAAATACTTTTAAGAAGAAAGAAAAACAACCCTATTTTAATAGGGCCTGCTGGTGTTGGTAAAACAGCGATAGTAGAAGGAATAGCAAACCTTATGGTAAGTAATAAAGCTCCAGCATATTTAAAAAACAAAAGAATTTTTTCTTTAAATATTTTCTCACTTGTATCCGGTACTAAATACCGAGGAGAGTTCGAAGAAAAGATGAAAAACTTAATTCGCGAATTAGAAGAAAATGATGATATTATTTTGTTTATAGATGAGGTTCACACGATAGTAGGAGCCGGTGGGGCTGAAGGAGCAATTGATGCATCAAACATATTTAAACCAGCTTTAGCTAGAGGAATGATAAGGATAATTGGTGCAACAACCCTTGATGAATATAAAAAATACATAGAACCAGATCAAGCCTTAGCAAGAAGGTTTCAAAGTGTCTTTGTTGAAGAACCATCATTTAAAACGGTTGTTGAGATACTAACGAAAACAAAGTCATTATACGAAAATTATCACGATATCAAAATATCTGATGATCTAATAAAAGAAATCGCCGTTTTATCAAGTAAGTATCTTACTAATCGTTTTGAACCTGATAGATCAATAGATGTATTAGATGAGGTTTGTGCTAAAGTATCAATAAAAGAAAGTGTTAATCAAAAAATTTTAAAAGAATTAAATGATAAGTTAAGTAAAATAAAAATGGATAAAATAAACGCTATAGAGAATAATGATTTTAAAACGGCTTTTATTTTAAAAGGCAAAGAAAATAAAATAAATGAAGAAATAAAAAACATAAAAATAGTTAAAAATAGCGTAACAAAACAAGATGTTTTAGAAGTTATTAAAAGTAAGGGAAACCTAAAAAACATTGAGACAAATAAACTTAATACTCACTTTTATGATGCGTTAGAAGAAAAGTTAAATAAAAAGATAGTCGGACAAAAAGATAATGTAAAAAAGTTAGTAAACTCTTTAAAAAAGCGAAACTTACTTAAGGAAAAAGATGTATATACTGTGATAATAAATGGTAAAAAAGGAACTGGTAAAAGTTTTTTAGCAAACGAGTTTTTAGAAAGTATAATAAATAAAAAGGACATAATAAAAATAGATTTAAAAGATTATAAAGAGTACATGAGCATCAGTAAGTTAATTGGAACTACCGCGGGATACATTGGTTATGATAATAAAAATAATGTATTTGAAAAGGTAAGAACCAGTCCGTCATCCGCGTTAATCATAGAAAACTTTAATGATGCATGTTCATCGGTTAAATCGTTGTTTTTGAAGATAGTAAAAGAAGGTGTTATAGAAGATTCGGCATCTAGAAAAATAGATTTTACAAACTCAAGCATAATATTTATATTTAATGATGAAAGTGCAAATAAAGTTGGTTTTGATAATACTAGTAAAACAAACAGTAACATACCAAAAACACTTTTGGATAGTGCAAGTGTAAAAATAGATTTAAAAGTATTAGATGAGGACGATAAAAAAATCATAATAAAAAATAAAGTAAATGAATTAGTTAATAAATATAATGATGTTAATCTAAAGATAGAAGATGACTTTGAAAAACACGTATTAGATAGTGTTAGTAATAAAGATGATGTATCAAATATTGTTTCTATTGTCAAAAAAACGATTGAAGATTGTTTGGTAAAGTCAGTTATAGATGGTGATAAAAACGTGTGTATAAAAGCTAAAAACGTGAAAATATGTTAATTATTTTCATGTTTTTTGTTTTAATATTTTGTTATATATTGTAAAATATATAAAGAAAGTTATTTTTTAAAGGAGTATTTATGAAGAAGGAAAATATAAATAATTTCAATCCTGGTTTTATTTATAAAGATGCCCACGTTATAGTAAACAAAAGGCCTTTAAATAACGTAGGTATAATAAAAGTAAAAAGGAAAGAACAAAGAAATAAAAAAGGACGTGATTAAAGTATGAGAATTTATAACACATTAACAAGAAGGCAAGAAGAATTCATACCATATGAAAAAGGTGTTGTAAGAATGTATACTTGTGGTCCAACCGTATATCATTATGCTCATATTGGTAACTTAAGAAGTTATATCATGGAAGACATACTTGAAAAAACACTTATATATGATGGATATAAGGTTAAAAGGGTAATGAATATTACGGACGTAGGACATTTATCTAGCGACTCTGATTCTGGTAATGATAAAATGGTTGAAAGTGCTAAAAAAAATCATAAAAGCGTAATGGAAATAGCTAAATTCTACACTGATGCATTTTTTGATGATTTTAAAAAGTTAAATATAAAAAAGCCAGAAATAATAGAACCTGCAACCAACCTTATTGATGATTATATTAAGTTTATTAAAACGCTTTTAGATAAGGGTTATGCATACTTTTCTGGAGGTAACGTTTATTTTGATACATCTAAATTAAAAGATTATTATGTTTTAACTAATCATAAGGAAGATGAGATGGTAGTTGGGGTAAGAGAAGGTGTTGAAAACGATCCTAACAAGAAAAACCAAGCTGATTTTGCATTATGGTTTACTAAGTCAAAATTTGAAGATCAAGAATTAAAGTGGGACTCTCCTTGGGGACTTGGTTATCCAGGATGGCATATTGAGTGTTCTTGCATAAGCATGAAACATCTAGGAGAGCACCTAGACATTCACTGCGGTGGGGTTGATAATATCTTTCCGCATCATACTAACGAGATTGCACAAAGTGAGGCATACCTAGGTCATAAATGGTGTAATTACTGGGTACACTGTGAGCATTTAAATGATAAAAACGGAAAAATGAGTAAAAGTAAAGGAGGTTTTTTAACTGTTTCTTTACTAGAAGAAAAAGGATATAATCCTTTAGCATACCGTTTAATGTGCTTACAATCACACTATCGTAAACAGCTTGTGTTTACTTTTGAAAGTTTGGATAACGCACTTACATCTTATAATAAATTAAAAAATAAAACGTTATCATTAACTAATGAAGGCGTTTTAGATAAAACTGAGTTTGATAATTATAAAAATAAGTTTAAAGAGTGCATAAATGATGATATGAATACATCAAGTGCCTTAACCGTTTTATACGATGTATTAAAAGATGATAAATTAAATGATAAAACAAAAAAAGAACTTGTTAAGTCCTTTGATGAAGTTCTATCACTTGATTTATTAAAAAAAGATGATAAAAAAATAGATAAGGATCTAGAAAAATACGTAGAAGAAAAAATAAAAGAAAGAAATATAGCTAAAAAGAATAAAGATTATACTTTAGCGGATAAGATAAGAGAAGAATTAAAAGAAAAAAACATTGAATTAAAAGATACTAGGGAAGGTACAACCTGGAGTAAAATTGCATAAAAACAATTTAATAATGCATATTAATACTGGTGATTATTATGTATTATGTAAATTGTTTTTTTGTTTATTCTTTTTTGGGATATCTATTAGAAACAATAATGTCTTTAATTACTAAAAACGGATTTAAAAGCGGTATATTATCTTTCCCTTGGACTCCTGTTTATGGTATTGGTGCTTTGGTAATTCTTTTTACATCTAGTTATTTATTTAAGAATTTACATATGAATAGAGTAATAGAGACAATCATCGTGTTTTTTGTGGCAGCAATCGTACTATCTTTTTTAGAGGCATTAGGAGGAGTTTTAATAGAAAAGATATTTGGTGAGGTATTTTGGGATTATTCAAGTCAAAAATACCATATTGGTCATTACATTTCTTTAGAAGTAACCTTGGTGTGGGGCACCTCATCAATAATATTTATCTACGTTATACATCCTTTGCTTAAAAACCTGATAAAAAAAATTCCGGTTTGGATAACTGTTATTTTAATTGTTTTATTTTTATATGATTCAGTTAAAACTTTTATAAGTAAAAAATCATAAAATAAAAGGCAAGAGGTCTCTTGCCTTATTTAATTTCGTTTTTCCAAAGTCCATGTTTATTACAATATGAGTATAGCACACCTTTTGTTTTTCCTTTAAATAATACTTTGGCATCCATGTTTGGTTTTAAGTATATAAACTCTTCGCTATCATCCGTAACTAAGCATATCCACTTTATGTAATGATCGTTTTCCATTACGTGATTAACGCTTGCACTAATACCATTTTCATCTATCTTGTAGTTAGGTATGTGTTTTTCTTGTGATGCATCAACGCTGTTTGCCTTTAACGTTACCATCTTTTTACCGCAGCATGTAATATCTCCATCTTTACAATTGCAATCATCAATTACTTTTATGGCTGCACCGCAATTTGGGCAAACTTTAATAATAAATTCTTTTGTCAATTAAATCATCTCCTATGATTTAATTATAATATATTTATAAAACATTATCAACAATTCCGTATTCTAAGGCTTCCTTTGCCGTTAAATAATAATCTCTTTCAGTGTCTTTTTCGATTTTTTTAATATCTTTACCAGTTTTTTCTGATAGTATTTTATTTAACTTGCCTCTTAAGTATAGTATTCTATCCGCAACTATTTTTATTTCTGTTGCTTGCCCGTTTACCCCTCCTAGTGGCTGGTGAATCATTACCTCGCTATTAGGTAAAATAGACCTTTTACCTTTATCTCCACTAGCAAGTAAAACTGATGCCATTGAAGCGGCCATGCCAACGCATATTGTTTTAATAGGACTTTTAACAAATCTCATCGTATCATATATTGCCATTCCAGAGGTTATGCTTCCGCCGGGAGAATTTATGTAGATACTTATCTCGTCATTTGATTTTGAATCTAAAAACAAAAGCTCACTTATTACCGCGTTTGCTAAGTCATCATTTATTTCTCCACCGATAAATATAATTCTGTCTTTTAATAGCCTTGAGTATATGTCATATACCCGCTCACCATTATGAGTTTTTTCAATAACGCTTGGAATTAAATTCATATTTTTATCACCCTAATAATATTATGTATAGTATAATTGTATTTATTATCAAAATATTGTGACTTTTTTCTTCATTTTTGATAGAATAATATATAGAATGGGGTGCTAGAGTATGTCTATGATAAAAGTAAAATGTAATGAAGAAGAATATGAGTTTGAAAAAGGAACAACGCTTTATGATATTTCTTTAAAATTTCAGTCTGATTTTATTTCTGATATAATAGTTGCGTTACAAGATAACAGGTTAACATCATTAGAAAGTAAGGTTAATAAAGATTGTACGGTTACTTTTTTTGATGCAACAACTCAAATAGGTAACAGAACGTACGTAAGGGGTCTTTATTATGTTTTTGTTAAAGCCGTTAAGGATTTACTTAATTGTGATGTTAAAATAATGCATTTAGTAGATAATGGAATTTACTGTGAGATACTAACAAATAATTTAATTTCTGAAGTAACGGTAGAAAAAATAAAACTAAGAATGAGGGATATTGCACTTGAAAAAATGCCTATTAGCAAGATAATAGTATCAAGGTTAGATGCGATGGATTATTTTGAAAAGGTAAATCAAAAAGATAAAGCAGATTCCTTAAAATTCATAAGTAACTCTAGTGTTAGTTATTATAAATTAGGAGATTCACTTGATTATTTTTATGGTGTTTTACCTATTAATACTAGTTACATTACTAAGTTTAACTTAAAGTATTTAAAAGATAATAAGGTTGTGCTTCTTCCACCATATGAATTCTTATCACAAGAAAAACTAAAGTTTGAAAAAAATGATAGATTAATAAACGCAATATCTAAAAACGATGATTATCTAGACAATTTAAACATAAATACATCAGTTGAACTTAACAATACTATTTCAACAGGGGATTATGGGGACATCATAAGAATATCTGAGACTTTGCAAAATAATAATTTATTTGAAATAGCAGGAAAGATAACAAAGGATAAAGACGTTAAGATGGTTTTAATAACGGGACCTTCATCATCTGGAAAAACAACTACTTCAAAAAAACTTGCTTTATACTTAAAAAGTAAAGGTTATGATCCAATTCCAATTTCAGTAGATGATTTTTACGTTGATATGAAAGACCGGGTACTAGATGAAAACGGAAAACCAGAAATAGAACGAATAGAGGCATTTGACACTAATCAGTTTAATAAAAAAATATCAGAATTACTAAATGGAAACGAAGTTATTTTACCAAAGTATAACTTTATTGAAGGAAAACAAGAGTTTAAAGAAGAAAACAAAGTTAAAATGAGTGATAAAAGCCTTTTAATTATAGAAGGTATTCATGCGTTTAATGAAAACCTAACGGAAATGATACCAGAAAAAAACAAATTTAAATTGTTCATATGTCCTTTAACGCCACTTAACATTGATAATCACAATTTATTTAAAATGACTGATAACAGGTTATTAAGAAGAATAGTGCGTGATAACAGAACCCGCGGGGCATCCGCTTCTGATACTTTAAGGATGTGGAAAAAGGTGCGTAAAATAGAAGAAGAATTCATAATGCCATACATGAAAGAAGCAGATGAAATATTTAATACATCCCTTGTTTATGAACTAGGAGTATTAAAAACTTACGCCGAACCATTATTATTTTCGGTAGATGATCAAGATAATAACTATGATGAGGCATTAAGATTAATAAACATATTTAGAGTGATACTTGGAATACCAAGCGATGATGTTCCAAACGATTCTATATTAAGAGAATTTATTGGGGAAAGTTGTTTTAAAGATTTATAAATGGTACAATATAATTATAGGATGGTGATAATCTGAAAAATAAAACTAAATTTATTTTAAGAAAAATACCAAAAAAGGGCAGACTTCCCCTTACCCCAAGTTAA
>CALVSY010000005.1 GCA_944359725.1 uncultured Bacilli bacterium
TCCTATTCAGTTTGAATTCCAGTATTTTAATAATATCCCCCTTCTTCCTTTGTCTAATATCTTGACTTAACTCCCAAGGATTTTCGGTTATTGCAGTGGTAAAGAAAATTTAGACAAATTAAAAATCGATAAGATCAATTATGATGATATCGATTTAACTATTAAACTACTTAAAAAGTAGTACCTTTAATTAAGCCAAAATACACTTATTTTTTCTACAACAATGTGGGATGTTTACCTTACAAAATTTAAAAAATAATAACTTCCCGCACTTTTTTGCGTGCTTTCATTTCAACTTAACGACGTTATTTTATCATTTTTCTTTATAAAAGTATACCTTTTTTCCTTTATTTATGGGATTTTCTAATTAAAAATCATTTTTTATTTTCTGCGGGAGTTTTTCTTTAAACCTAACCAAAAACAAAAAAGAGCATTTTTATGCTCTATAACTTATCTATGTACCATTTTATTTTTTGCCTAAAATTTTCACTATTTGATTCATATTTTACTGGCTTAAAAGTTTTTATTTGTTCCAATACTTTAGATAGGTTTTTAACATCATAAAGTGGAAGTACATAACCTTTTAAAGCAAATTCTTTTGTTATTTGCATTTGATGGTCATTAGTATGTTCACCATACTTTTTTAGTCTTGGTACAACAATTACTTTTTTATTTTTATTTAAACACTCGGTAATTGTACCAACACCTGCATGAGTAATTATTATTCTTGCTTTATCAATTAGTGATTCTATTTCTTCTTTTGATGTAAAATCAAACGTTTTTATATTATCATCCTTAAAATTAGTACATCCTATTTGAGCGATTATTTTGTCTTTAATATTACCTTTTTTCTTTTCTTTTGCAACCGCTTTTAATATTCTTTCAAAAGGTTTATCTTGAGTTCCTAAAAGTACCAATATCATCTAAAAAATCCACCCCTCACATACCGCTTTAGGATAAAGTTTAAGCATTGAATGCCACTGAACGATAAAAACATCTGCTATTGGATAAATAAGCTTACCAGTAAGTGTTTTAGTTTCTATGTTTGCAAAAGACTCTATGTATATTATTTTCTTTTTAAACAACTTTGCTATATAACACATAGCAACACAAGTATGAGCTCCAGTTGTTACAACAACATCAGGTTTAAATTTTAAAAACATTATAAAACTTTTAATCACATTAATTGGCATAACAAATAAATATCTTAACATGTGATCCTTATTCCCTGTTAAAAGATAATCAATTTTACTTTTATACCTCGCCTTTAAACCAATAGTTGATTTATGTTTTTCAGTTACTATTTTATAATCATAATCTTTAAAAATTCTTTTAAGTTGCATAAGTTCAGTTAAATGACCACCCATGCTTGATATAAACATTACTTTCTTCATAAATATCTCCTAAGTTGATTATAACACGTTAAAAACAGCTTGTACACATCATTTGAATTTATACTAACTCATATTCTCTATCTATTACGTAGTCATTTGGAACATATTCAAAGATAAATTCATTATCTTTCTTACATAGAATAATGCCCAATGTCGGATTTTGTTCAGGTGTTTTTAAGTTTTTATCAATGTAGTTCATGTACGTTTTAATCTGTCCAAAGTGCTCTTTTTTTAATTCCGTATTTTTTAGTTCTAAAACAACATATCTATTATCTTTTATGTTGTATAAAAGAATGTCTATGTAGTAAAACCTATTTCCTATTTTTAATGGATATTCATTACCAACGTATGTGAAACCTACACCCAATTGTTTTAAAAAATCATCTATATTTTCTAATATTAACCGTTTTAACATTTTCTCGGTTATATTATTTGTATCATAGGTGTTTTTAATAAGTATTGGATTCTTTATTAAATCTTCTGTTTTAGGTTCTTCTTTTTTTATTAACATCGCTTTTGCTTTATCATCTAATCTTTCATATTCTTTACTTTTTATTCTTTCATGTAGTTGTCTGTACGATAAATTTTGGTGACTAGCAATTTCAACATAATAATTAATAGCATTTAAATCACTAAGTTTTAAAATTTCTCTATAATGTGTCCAAGATAAATCGTCACGCGGTGCGTGACCTTTTTCTATTAAACAAAAAAATTGTCGCATATATTTAAGATTAGTTGCACTATAACCTTTTCCTAATTCTTCTGTTAACTTAGCTGAATACTTTTTTATTATTCCTTCACCATAATTTTTACCTGCTTCACTAAGTAATCTACCAACATTATAATAAGTCGTTAAATCACTTCTATTTTTAGAATAATCTTTTGCTTTTTTGTATACTTCGTTATTTATTAATTCTTGTTTTATTTCGTTATAATAGTTCATATAATAGTTCCTTTCGTTTTTTGGTTTTCTATTATATGAACTATTTTTAAAAATATTGTCAAAAAAAAAGAAACCTTACTTAAGATTTCTTTTAAAAATCATCATCTTCATCTTCGTCTTCTAATGAAAGCTTACGATACTTAGGTTTTTGCTTATCTAACCTTCTTTTAGCTTCTCTTAGTTCTTCTTTACGCTCTTTTCTTGATTTTTTTGGAACTTCAAAGTCGTCTTCTACCTTTTTTATAACAGGTCTTTCATCTACGCTTTCAATATCATATGAATCATTATCATTATCTTCTTTATTATTTAATTTTTCTTTTAACTTATCTATTTTCTTTTGATATTTTTCTATTTTCTTTTCTTTTTTAGTAAATATCTTTTTAAATATACTTATTAAAATTATTAATAAAATGATTAAAAGTAATCCTGATGCAATACAAAACAAATATATTATGATGGTGTTTTTAGAATTATCTAAATTTTCGTAATATCGTTGAAAAGATGCGTCTTCTTTATCATAAACATAAAAGCCTTTATCACCCGTTTGCAAGTTTTGTGCATAAACTAAGTAATAGTTTTTATCATCATCTAAAACATATCTATAAGCAGTTACTTTTTCATCACCTATTTTAACACTTGTTTTTTTAAAACCATATGGAATATCGTCATCTACTTCATCTAAAATTAGCAGATAAAGTCCGCCTCCTGCAACTTCATTAAACTTAGAGAATTTTTTTGTTTTAGTATCATAAATAAATAGTCTAACTTCTCCTTCTTCATCTTTCAAAGCAACTAAAGTAAGACCTGCTTCTTTATTTTCATAAGCGGTAACTTCTTGATCTTCTATGGTTATTTTTGTTTCCGTAAAACCAACTGGAATATTTTCTACCTGACCTGATTTTCTAACTATAGTGTAGCTTTTGCCACCAACTTTTACGTTTATTGGATCTAATTCTTCGACCGTTAAGTTTATTACATAGGTCTTTTTTTCTCCGTGTTGTGCAGTAACTACTACCTCAACTTTATTAAGACCATCAACAACATCTATTTCCCCAGCACCAGAAATTGTTGCCGTAGAATCCGCTGGTGCTGCATTTATCTTAGCTTTTGTTGTATCAACTGGTAAGGTTGCCGAATATTCTAAGGTTGATGCATTAAACGAAGGTGTTAACTCTGCTCCTTCAACTGATAAAGATGCTAAGTTATTATTTCTACTATATCCTGCTTCTATTTCTGCCTGCGTTTTCATACTAACAGAAGCTGAACCAGTACTAGATAAACATTCATTAGTTGAAGAATAGTCTAAAACAGATGCATTAACTGGTTTAAAAGTTGCTGTACCTGATGTTAATGCCGTAAATGAATATGTATAACTTGAAGAAGTTTTACTTCCGTTACCATAGTCAACAACATGTAGTGTTCCACTATTTAATCTTACCTTTGATGAATCATAACTTAAAGTATACTCCCATGATCCTATCGATTGGGATCCAGAAACAGTTACGGTTACTTTAAAACTTTGTCCTACAACTGCGCTAGATGGTGCTGATACACCTATTCTACAACTTGCAGCGGAAGCATTAGGTAATTTAAATAAGAATACAAAAAGGAGGATGAATACTCCTGTTAATACTTTTTTATATAACTTTCTCATTTCATACCTCCTATTGTGTGATGTTGCCAGTACCTAATAGATATTTTTGTACTAATAACAAGTCTTTTATTGTTACTTTACCATCATGAGATACATCAGCTGCTTCTTTATTTGACTCAGTTAAGTTTTGTGATCCGAGTAAGTATTTTTGTACCAATAATAAATCTTTTATTGACACATTACCATCACCTGATATATCACCATATACTGCTATTTCATATACTTTATCATTAATACTTATTAAGTCTTCGGTTGATACCTTACCACTTAATTTAGTTTGCCAGTTTTTATTTAATACCCCAACTTCAGCTCCAAGACTTTCTAAATAACTTCTAATAGAACTTACATCCTCACCTAAAGTTACCTTAGTAAAGTATCCATTAACAAGTTTATATCCAGCGTTATTAATTATTTGTTCTGCAGTTAAAGTTGGATTTTCATTTGATCCCCCTGAGTTATTACCAGAGTCTGATGAGGAGTTTCCTCCTTGGTTTGAATCCGGTGGCGTAGGTGTTGTTGAACCTCCTACCGTATCCGTTCTAGATACCTTAAATGCAGAATCTGGTCTATTGTTATAAACAGGAATTACAAAAGTATAATTATTATCTAATTTACCACTTGATTTATATGAACTATAGATATTTGAAGCTTCTGATTCTGGTGCCATTATGTTTGTTTGATATTGGTGTGTATACTCAAGTCTCGTTCTATAGCTTGATACGTTAAATTTTTGGAAATATATCGTATCTTGACCAATACTTATATATGATGAACCAATAAATTTAGCTCCACCGGTAATGGCCTTTTGAATAGAGTTCCAGCCTTGGTTTTTAGCATATTCTAATCCTTTTAGGTAATTATCTTCACCCGATGTTGCACCTATGTTATAAAAGTTATAATAACCCTCATAACCAGATACCGTTCCACTAGATGCTGAAGAACCATTTGTTCCCATTTCTTGGATTGCACGTGATGCTAAGTGAATAGATGATACGTTAGCTTCTTTTGCAGCTTCTATGAAAGCCTGGGCATACGTTTTTTTAACACCATTTTCAGTAAATGATCCTTCCATAAATGTTCCGTCTAATAATTCTTGAACAGATGAATCTTCATTTGAGTTATAAGCTAAAGACTGGAACATGAATATACCTTTTTCCGTTAAAAAGTTTCTTGGATCCATGTAGTACTTTACCGCGTCTTTAGCAGGTGCATACCAGCTTGTCCCATCAACTATTATTCCGTTTGGATTCATACTATCTTTAAATATTAAAGATGGATATAAATAACTAATCGCACTAGTTCCTTTTTGACTTTCTGCTTCTGCAGCATCCTCCCAATCAAGTCCAGTGTAATCTGCTTCAAAAGTCCAGTTAGGATGCATTGCATGTAATTTTCTTAGATAAGGTTTATAGCTATCTGGAAATGAACTTATACTTTCTTCAAATGCTGTATCATCATTATATGTATAAGTTTTAGCATCATACATACATGCTTTAGCTACATAACCAGTATATTCTCTTGCAGCGTAATCAAACTTTACCGCATACCAAGTAGCACTATTATTTCCCTCGTTAGGACCAGTTGCACTTTTTATGTACTCTAGTTGTTGGTTAGGATATACATAAACGGTATCATTACCATTTTTAATTGAAGATGACTTATCGGATGCCTCGGTTCTAACAGGACACTTGTATCTTACTTGATACAAATCATAAGAGCCTGCATTTACCCTTCCTATAAATAAGTAAAAGGTAAACATAACAGTAAATAACATTAATAAATAAAATGGCTTTTTACGTATCTTCATGTAACCAACTCCTATTCATATTAATTATAACATAGAAGTTAGTCGAATTTTATTTTAATTTATATAATAATGTTTTGATTTGTAAAGTAATGTAAAAAAATTAAGAATATTCTTTTATTTTAAAAGCATCATATAAGTATAGCACATCAAAGTATTTACTTAATAATTGTATTTTGTAGGATTTTGTTGTATAATTACTTGGTAACATGAGGTGATATTTTGGAAAAGAAAAAAAAGAAGTTTAAAAAAGCCGTGTTATTACTTTTTCCACTCTTGATTATTTATTATATTTCAAGTGCATATTTCGTTGATGCGGTATATTATTACAATTCATCTAAAAGTTTTATGACTTATGTTGTTTACGCTTTAATTATACTAACAGCACTATTTATTGTTATATTTACGGTAAGAGGTTTTAAATGTATCAAGAAGAATAAAACGAAAAGTTACGTTTGGTACTTTATATTCTTAATTTTAGTTATCGCAGCTGAAATATTTATTACGGTAAACATAAACAAAATTTCATCATCATTATCTAAGATAACTAGCAGTGAAGCTGGATACTCATCTAACATTATCGTTCTTAATGATTCTAATATTGAATCAATTGATGATTTAAAGGATGATGATGCTAAAATAGGTATTATAAGTGATGAAGATAATCAAGAAGGTCACATTCTTCCTATGCAAATTATAGAAGAAGAACAAATTAACGAAGAAAACTTAGCAAGCTATGATGAATACATAGACATGCTTGATGATTTATATGATGGCGAAATTGATGCTATGTTTGTAAGTTCTTCTTACGTTTCATTATTTGCAAGTGAAGATGGATATGAAAACATTGCTAATGAAACAAAGGTGATATATGAAAAAACGCAAAAAACAACAAAAGAAACATCTTCAACTGGTAAAACGTTAGATGAGCCATTTACCATACTTCTTATGGGTGTTGATAGTAATACGAACTCGCTTGCTAAAAGTAACTCATTTAATGGTGATACGTTAATGCTTATAACGTTTAATCCTCACACCATGAACGCAACGGTACTTAGTATTCCAAGGGACACAAGAGTTCCTATCGTATGTACAAGATCAAAGGCTAAAAACAAAATTAATTCAGCTGCTTTATATGGTGCTGATTGTGTTATGGATACAATAACAAACTTTACTGGTATCGAAATAGATTACTGGGTAAAAGTAAACTTCCAAGGTGTTATCTCACTTGTTGATGCATTAGGAGGAATAGACGTTGACATACCTTACGCTTTTTGTGAAAGTGATTCAAAAAGAAGATTTGGTAAAAACACCATTTATTTAGAAAAAGGATATCAAACACTAAATGGTGAGCAAACCCTTGCCTTTGCAAGAAATCGTCATACTTGGCCACAATACTGTGGAAGAAAATATTCAAATTATAATAGTAATGATTTCGTAAGAGGACAAAACCAACAACAAATAGTAAAAGCAATCGTAAATAAATTAAAAGGAATAGATAGTTTATCAGAAATATATGATATTTTAGATATATTAGGTGACAACGTTGATACTAACATTGATAAAGAAACAATGATAACTGGTTTTGACACTTTTAAAAACATAATCTTTAATTCAAGAAACATAACAAGTGATGATTTTATCGGTACTCAAAGATTATACCTTTCAGGTTATGATCATACGATAAGTGGAATATATTACTTTGAATATTACAAGCAAAGTTTAAACGAAATTGTTGAAGCCATGGAAATTAACCTTGAGTTAAAAGAGCCTGAAATGGATAAAGAGTTTTCATTCTCAATTAATAATCCTTATGAAGATACACAAATAGGAAAAGGAACTTATAGCTACTAAGTTCCTTTTTATTTATCTAATTTTTTAACCGCACTTTCTATTAATATTTCTAGTTCTGTATCGCTTACCTTTAAATCATTATTATCAAGCCATTCTTTTGCTTTTTCTTTTGCTTCATCAAATTTCTCACTACTAGTTGTGCCTTTGTTTTTACTTACTTGTTCAACGTATAAAACAGTTGCCTCAATTATTTCGTTTATTGTTTTTGTATTAGTATACTTAGTGTATGCTTTTTTTAATTGCACTCCAACATAACTTATAACACCAGTTATTATGGTAGCTAAAAAAGGAAGCAAATAAGTACTAATAAACTCCTTCATTTAATATCACCCATAAGTATTATATTAAGCGTTAAAATTTAAAGTTATAATACATATCTTTTATTTTTTATCTAAACAATATGTTATAATGTTATTATTGGAGGATAACATGAAATACTTAACTAAATTAAAAATGTATTTAATAAGTGATGCAAATAAAAGAACAAAAATATTAATTAAGAAAAACTTCTTTAAAAGCGTTGGCAAAAACTTCTTTTTCCAACCTAGGATAATTCCTGATGAACCAAAATTAATTAGTTTTGGAAATAACGTATGTGTTGCATCGGGTGTTACTTTCGTAACTCATGATGTTATAGACAAAGTCTTAAACAACATGGACTATGGTTATAATTTTCATTATAATTGTGCTCCAATAAAAATTGGAAATAACGTTTTTATAGGATGTAACGTAACCATATTACCAGGAGTTGAAATAAAAGATAACGTAATTATAGCAGCAGGTTCCATTGTAACAAAGGACGTTAAAGAAAACACCGTTGTCGCAGGTAATCCTGCTAAAGTAATAAGTACTTTTGATGAATACGTAAAAAACAGAAAAAAAGATGATTTAGATGGTTTATATCCTAATTGTGATGCAGTAATAAATCAAATATGGCAAAGGTTTGAAAATGAAAAAGATAACAAATAACTTTGAAAAATTATTTTTAATATTTTTATATTTACAACCAATATTAGACGTTACTGCAGGCGTTTTATTACACTTTAATTATAGTGTAACAATAAGTTCAATAATTAGATTTATTTTTATGTTTTTATGCATTATTTATCTGGTATTTTTTATAAAAGATAAAAAGATTAATATATACTTACTTATTTTATTTATATATTTTATATGTTTTGGAACAACCATGCTTATAACAAAAGATTTTAACGCATTAATATATGAATGTAAAAATCTTATATCAACATATTATTTTGTAATTTTACTACTTACCCTTATAAAGGTGTATAAAGATAAAAAACTAAAAGTTAAGAACTTGTTTTTAATATACGTTATATACTTACTATTCGTCTTTATACCAAACATATTTAACATCGGATTTCAAAGTTATTGGCATAGTAAAGAAGGAAGCGTAGGATGGTTTTTATCCGCTAACGTAGTCGGTAGTATCCTTAGCATACTCCTTCCAATCCTTCTTATATACATAAAAAAAATAAGCATTCCAATAATAATACTATTATTAATCAACTTATACGTAATATTAAGTATTGGAACAAAAGTACCAGTATTATCATTTATCATAATATTTATAGTTAACTTTGTTTATTACATAATAAGCTTAATTAAGAAAAAAGATTATAAAAAATTAAAAATAATTATAGCACCAATAATAATCTTAATCATAACATCGTTATTTATATTTCCTAAAACATCTTTTTATAAAAACTTGGTAATTCATATTACCTATCTAGAAGAAAAGGATAATGGAAAAATTCCAATTACAGAATTCATTGATCATTTTATCTTTAGTCAAAGATTAACCTTTGAAGAAAAAACTAGAAAAGCATATAATAAATCAAGTACCTTAGAAAAGACATTTGGAATTGGTTATATAGAAAATTATGATACTGAAAAAGAAAGAGATAAAACAATAGAAATTGACTATTTTGATGTATTTTATAGACATGGTATAGTTGGGTTTATAATATTCTTTATACCAATAATATACTTACTTAAAAAGATAACAAAAACATTTAAAAACCTTAACTTTGTAAAATTAAACTTATTACTATCCGTAATATTAATATTCTTATTAGCATTCTTCCAAGGACACATATTTGTTACTCCTGCGAATAGTATATACGTAGCATTAATACTTGCATTAATATATAATAACGCATTTGAATTTAAAAACGAGCCAAAATAAGCCCGCTTTTTTAATCCATTTCAACTATGTATAATTTTTTATCTTCTCTTACTATAATCATATTAGCTTCAGTTTCATAACCATAATCTTCTTTATAATCCCATGAAATAGATACTTTATAAGCATTATCATCTTCCGTATCATCAGAATACGTAAAAGAAGTATCCTCTATCTCTACGCTTTTTATCTCACTTACCTCTGGTAAGTCTTGATTTCTATTATCAGATTGTACTTCTAAATATCGATAAAAAGTGCTTCTTGCCTCTTCTATAAAATTATCTCTCATACTTTCTTTTATAAACTCTGTTCCACCGATATCATTTTTAGATTGTTTATTAGTAAGTGTATAAAAATCTATTATAAATAACCTAGCAATCTCCTTAGCATAATCTTCGTAATTAACATCCTTTTTAGATAATATATCATCTAATTTTTCAAATTCATCTTTATATAGATCTGTTGCGGTTTCTTTTAAGTTATAGTCATATTCTGGTATTGATTTAATTACCTTTACTTCTTCTTGATCATTTTTAAAGAAAAAATTATATACTAAAATACCAATAATTGCAATTATAACTAATATGATTAAGATAATTAATAATTTCTTTAATTTACTTTTCTTCTTCATTTTGTTCTCCTGCTTCTAAATCGTAAACTATAATAGAATCTGATACTTCTAATATTTTATTAGCATACGCTTTATTTTTTTCTATTTCTTCATCCGTTACTACGCTATCTTTAAGTAACAAGTATTCATCTTTTTGAGCATTATAATACATCTTATCAGTTACCCAGTTACCATTTGGAAATACCACTATGTTTTCGTTAGTACTAAATATATCATGACCTAAAGCATAAGTATAATCAAAATTAAACATGTTAGCAAGAGTTGGCATAGCATCATACATACCCATTACTTTATCTACTTCCTTATTTAATAATTCATTATCTTTACTATCTTTTGTCCAAATAATGAAAGGAACTTTTCTATTTAATTCATAATTATAGTAATCTACATCAACGTACCTTGGATCATCTTTTTCATACTCTTCACCAGTTTCAAAATCATAGTTATAAAAATACCTATACTCACTCTTTGCAATTTTTGCATCATGATCGCCATAAACTACTATTACGGTATTATCTAAAAGTCCTGATGCGTCTAATTCATTAATAAACTCACCAATTGCCTCATCTGCGTAATGAACTGATTTAAAGTATCTTCCAAGATCAGTTCCTTCCATGTATGGAAGAGACTTTTCCACAGTATTTCCGTTTTCATCCGTTTCCGTATATTTATAATTAACCGTATAATCACCATACTTATCCTCATCATCCCATGGAGTATGATTTGATAACGTAATTAAAGTTAAGTAATAATTATTATTTTCTTCACTTATTTTCTTGATTTTTTCTACTGATTGTCTAAAGAATTCTTTGTCTGATAATCCCATTCCAATTATTTCATCTTCATTAGAATAATCATATGTATCCCTTGCGTATAATTTATCATATCCTAGTGTCTTATGCATAACGTTTCTGTTCCAAAAAGAACCATTATTAGCATGCATACTAGCTGTATAATAACCTTTTTGTTTTAATATGTTTGGAATTGCCTCATAAGTTCTGTCCCAATAATTTACAAATACCGTACCCGTTGAAGCTGGTAAAAGTGAAGTATTAAAAGTAAACTCAGTATCAGAAGAAGTTCCAACACTTACCTGTGGATAATAATTCGAGAAGAAAAGCCCTTCACTTGCAAGTTTATTTAGATTAGGTGTTAATTCTTTATTATTAAAAGATAACGTCATATTCTGAGTCATCATGCTTTCCGCATGAATAACAATCACGTTTTTTCCCTCAAAAATATTAGTGTATTCATTAGTTTGTGAAGTGTTTTGAGTTTGATTTTTTTCTTCATAAAACTCCCTTACGGTTTTAGCAGCATTATCATAACCAAACATACTTGTAAATTTGGATTCCGTACTTTTTATCGCATCATTTATTTGATATACATAGATTCCAAATCTTTGAACTAAGTACTCTCTATTCCACTGTTTTTTTAACCTTGAATAATCTGATGACTGCATCATTGAAATAGTTAAAAAAGTCATTAATACGCCTAAGATAATAGTGTTTAAAAAGCGTTTTTTACTTCTTTCTATTTTTTCCACATTATCATAATAGTGTTTCTTTTTTAAGATAGTATGCACAATAAATAAAACAATAGGTGGGAAAATTAATATTACATCTTTTATTTTAATTAATGAAGTTACAACAGCACCATTCATATCTCCTAAAAATGATGCAGTAGATAAAAGTGAAAATGATGCAAAAGAAACATAATTTTCATAATATACCGCATTTATAATACAAGTAAGCATCATTATTATAGTAAGCGGCATAAGTACTCTATACTGCTTTTTAGGCTTTAAAAGATAAGCAAACGATCCTAAAACCAAAATAAAAGCAAGATCAGATATTATTGCTTTAAAACTAAATAAATTTCCCATTGTAACTATTCTTAAAAGCCAAGAGTTAATCAAGTTTATTAATACGTATGTTATAAATAATATGTTTGTTTTTATATACAAAACAACGCTTATTTGTTTATATCTATTTTTGATTTTCACTAATAAATCCTTAAAAAACGTTTTAACCTTCTTCATTTTTTCCTCCTAAAATACTTCTTAGAATAATACCATTATATCACAAAAAAAAGTCTTTTATTCAAGACTTTTTATTTTTGTAGTCATTTCTGTTAATTTATATTCGTTAAACGTCATACCAAATACAAATACATAACACATCCAGTATATCCAAATCATAAGGATTATTAAGTTTGATAAGTTCCCATAAAACATAGTATAATTAGCTAAATGAGTTACGTAAAATGAAAAAGCAAACGTTGTAACACCCCAAACGACAGTAGTTAAAAGCGCACCTTTATTAACGCTTTTACTTGGTATTGGCTCGTTAGGTGCAATTGTATATATAACTTTTATGGTAAAAAATATCATGAAGAATACAAAAGGCCACTTAATTATATCATACAAAAGTGAAACAAAAGGTGAAATACTACCATTTACTTTAGCAATATAATCAACTATTCTACTTCCTATTGTAAGCGTACCAATTATCATAATCACTAAAATTATTAAAATTATTAACATGATAATTGCTTTTATTCTAGTTCTAACAAAGTTTCTTTGTTTTCCATTATATATCTGAGTTGAAGCAACAATAACAGAGTGAGTTGCTTTAGAGGCTAAATAAAGGGCAGTTATAATAAATACAATATCTAATGTTCCAACCGTTTGACTGTTAATAACAGAAAGAATTATATCCGTAACGCCATTTGGCAAGTAATGGACCAAAAAATTGGTTACCGAATCAAAACTAAGTGATAGTTTTGATACAAACATAACTAATATACTAACAAGTGGGATTATTGATAATATTACAAAGAAAGATATTTGTCCTGGTAATATGGACATTAAAGGCGTACTCATAAGCCTTATGTTTTCCCTTATCCTGCCCTTTATTTTTTCCTTCGATTTTTTCATCTTATCACCCTATTTATTTTTTACCATTCATCTCTTTACTAGCTCTTATTTCAAGTACTGCTTCATTTATAGCATCATCGATTGTTTTAATGTCATCTTCAATCATACTATAACCCAAAGTAGCACCATAACCATATGGTAATTCACTTAACTCCTTATACAATTTTCTCATGTATGCAACAACCTTATTTTTCTCATAACCTACCATGTAAATTAAATACTCATTACCATCAGTTCTAATTATATCACTTTGCTCCAATTGATTTCTAATTAAAATATTAGCAGCAAGTTTAATTAGTTTATCTCCCTCTTCATGACCATAAACATCATTTACATGGCGAAGATTATTAAGATTAACAACAATAATCGACTGTGGATATATTGCGTTATTATTCCAACGTTTAAAGTTTTTATTTAGATAATTACGATTCTTTAAAGAAGTTAAAGGATCAACATATCTTATAGTTTCCTCTCTTTTAGCTTTTTTCTTTACCTTTATTTTTTTACTTAAGAATAACCATAAGATTATTAAAACTATAACTGCAGCTATAAAGTATAAGAAATTATAACTTATCTCTTTAGAATCAACTAAATAGTTTTTCCATGCTAAATTATACATCTGTTTATAATTTATTATTTCCATGTATGACTTAAACAAGGTAGCAAACGCACTATTTTCATTAGTATCTTTAATAATATATCCATATTCTAAATTTTCATTATCATTATATATTACTCTAAAATCAGATAACTCACTATCTTTATACATATCATAAATATTTCTATCTAATACCACTATGCTATCATCATCAAGATTATTAATTAATGATGATACTCTATCATACGTTTTTACCTTCGCATCAGCCTCATCCTCTAAATACTTAGCAAGAGTTGAATTTATTGCGATTACGTTTTGATCCTTCAAAGACTTTACGGAGTTAACAACAACATCAGTTCTATCTTGGTTAACTAACACAACGTATTGCTCATCATATGGAGATATGGTTCTTGTATAATCACCACTTAATCCTGAATAATTATAATAATTTGGTGCGATATCAACTTTACCATCGTTTAAAGCATTTTTTAAATCTTTTACAGAACGATACTTTTCTAGAGTAATCGATGCTCCAGACACCTCACTAAAAGCATCAATATAAGTACTATCGAGTCCTATTAAACGATTATTAACAACGGACGTGTAAGGTTCATTATCAATATATCCAAAAACATAATTCTTACCCAAAAAGTCTGCTTGGGTCTTTTCTGATATATTGTTTTTTTCCATTAACAAGTCAATTAAAGACTCATTATACTCATTTTCTAAATAACTAGATTCATAATCTAAATAATTCTTATTTACAATACTAATTAAGTTTTTATTCAAATCATCAGATGTTCTTAAAACATATGCTTCTTTCATTTCAGTTATATTATATATAACGTGATAATCATTTTCCAATATGAATGATAAAAAACGCATTCTTGGTGCTGCTATATAATCAACTTCACTATTTTTAATAGCATTTTGTAAATTGGTTTCGTTTTCATAAGGTGTATAAGTAACACTATTTTCTGATGAAATATAATAACTTACATCTGATAAATCATCAGATAACACACCTATGTTTTTGTTGCTTATTTCTCTTGGATCAGTTATTTTTTCGCCATCTTTTCCAACTAAAACGTAATAATCGTTAAAAAATACCATTTCATCTTCTTTTATATCAGAAAAATCATCATGTCTTACAGCTTCAAAATATAAATCATTTTCTTCTACACTATCAGATGCATCATAAGATATTAAATTTAATGATAAACCAGTTTTATCCTCAAAGCGAGTTATAAAATCAAAGAACACACCCTCACCATTACTGCTAAAAACTGGTATGTTATTAGCAACCGATATATTTATTACATCTTCTTTATTATTTTCAATCCATCTTTTTTCACTTAAATTAAGCCTTGTATCTACTGCGTTAGAATTACTAAAGTTAATCAATATGATCAAAATGATTACTAAAATTATTATAAAACCTACAACTAACCATCTTCTATTTTTCTTTTTTCTCATTATTTACCACCTCTATAAAACATCAAATGATATAGAATCACTATTTTTGTGTTTATACCCAGTTACAGGATACTTTTCCTCTGCGTTTTGCTCTTGAATTGAGTAAAACGTAACATCATAGTAAGACTTTACCTTGTCGCTTATAAAACCTAGCATATCATTAAATCTAGCTTGTATGTCATCAGTTGACACACCCTCATCAAAAGTTACAAAGAATTTAATTAGCCTTCCTTTTACAGTTATCTTAGCATCTTTAACTCCTGCTAACTCTTTAGTACTAGCTAAAACGTCACTTTCTTCATCATCAGTAAACTCATAATTTTCTATATCCCTTAGTCTTACTCCATAAGTTGCTTTCTCTGAGTTTGAATAAAATAAAGACTTATATAAAACAAGTAATAATATTAAAACAACAAGGACAATTAACCCTATAGTAACTTGTTTTTTGTGTGTTTTTATGAATTTTTTTATTTTTGGTAGCATCACTTCGCCTCCTATTACTAAAATATTATACTATAAAATATGTTTTATTTCTACTTTATTTAAAAAAATAAGATGCAAATTTTGCATCTTACTTCTAATTTTTATTTTTTGTTATTATGAATCCTATTAATCCAACTATTACGATTATCATCCCAACAATTAGGATTCCACCGTTACTTTCCTTTCCAGCCGCAGCTTCCTTTGCAATGGATAGAGTATATAAAGAATCATAATATTTAAGCGTTAATTTATCAAACAAACTTAAAGTATTTTCAACACCTTGTTCCATCTTGATTCCTCCTTAAAAAGAAAAGATTTTTATTTCTTTTCTTCTTTTTCTTTTATATTTTGTACTACTTCTATTTTTTCATTATTACTCATTGTAAAATATATTAAGTATGTTATAAATAAATCAAGAGAGGTTAAAAGTAACATTTGTGGATATGTAGATTGAATCATCATAACAATTATACCACCAACTATAAACATAAAAAATGGGGCATATTTTTTTGATCCAATCTTTTTAATATTTGTAAGCATTTCAAATATGCAAAATAAAGCCATTATCTCAGTGATTACAAATGCGGTATTAACAGACATTCCATAAGAATAAATTTCACCTATTTCAGTTGAAAACTCAATTGGTAAGAAAATCATTAAAGCTAATATTATTAAATAAAATATAGAAAATATTTTAAAATGTTTTCCATTTTTGAAAGTAGTAACCTCATCATAGTCTTTTTTATTTGATATAACGTAAATATATATTACAAATAACATATCCCATGTCATTAAACCAACTAAATATAATTTAGAAACAATTAAATTTAATACTGGTACAGATTTAATGTTTAAAACTGTAAAATAATTTGAAATTTCTAAAATCAAACATATAAATATGACAACAGTCATAATAGAAAAAATTTTACTACCTAACTTCTTTTTTCCTTTATTTTGAGTAAAATAAACAATTAACAATAATGCTGAATAAAACAAACTACATATTATAAATGATACACTATTACTCATATAACATCCTCCTAAGTTAATTATAACACAAATAAAGCTTGACAAATAAAATTTTGTCAAGCTTTTACAAATTATTTACGTTTTACATGAGTTTTTGCTTTTTCTTCTTCGTTTTCTGAATCAGCATATTTACTTCCTGTCCTATAATCAATACCATCATCTTCATGTCTTAATGCTTTTGCATCAACTTTATTATTAGGTGTTAATGGAAAATCATCTCTAAATTTATATGCTACAGGAATAGAATATTCAGGTAATTCCTTATTACATAAGTCAATCAATTCTTTTTCTATTTCTTTTTCTTTTCCTTTATATTCAGATCTTAATATTACATGCACTTTAGGTAATTCACCTTGAGAATAATCAAAATCTTTTATTCCTACAGCCTTACAATTAGCTACGGCAGGATGTTTTGATATTACTTTTTCTATCAAATCAGAAAAAACTTTAAATCCATCATGTCTTATTATAATATCTTTTTTTCTTCCTAAAGGTTGTATATTTCCAAGAGGAGTTATTTTTCCTAAATCACCTGTTCTAATCCACTTTTTACCATCATAATCAGTTATTAAAGTTTCATCAGTTTCTTGCTTGTTATTATAATAACCCAACATTATTGTAGGAGTAGATAAATATATTTCACCTTCACTACCAATAGGTAATCTTTCCGTGCTTTGAGGATCTTTTGTATCTGGATCCATAATTTTAACGTCATTTCTAGCAAAAGGGATTCCACCACTACAAGGTTCATAATATTTTCCAAGAACCGTACTAAATGCTGAATTTACTTCCGTCATTCCATACCCAGGAGCTATTTTATATCTACAATTATGATCACGCAAGAACTTATTTATTCTTTCTTCAACCTTAGGGTTTAGACCATCACCACCAACACCTACGCAAACCAAATATGACATATCCCAATTTTCTGGTTTTTTTAATAATTTGCTATCAAATAATGTTGCTAAGTGGCTTGGTACTCCTGCCCAATGATTTGGATGATATTTAATCAATAATTTATCAAATTCTTTAGGATTAAACACCGGAACAATAATGTTTGTTATACCTAAAGATATAGGCATATGAACACCAGCACTTAAACCATAAGCAATAAATGGTGGCATTATGTTTAAAAATGTATGTCCTGGCCTTATATCATGTCCTGAATATTTATATAAATGAGCTAGTGCATTAAATGAATCATGTGAATGCATAACGCCTTTTGGTGTTCCTGTTGTTCCACCAGTATGAATTATTGCAAATAACTCGTTCTTTTCATAAGGTTCATCAATTTTTCCTGAATAACTTTCTCCTTCTTTAATAAAATCTGGATATTTAATATATTTATCACATTTTAATGTTTTTATATTATTTCTTCCATCTTTAGATAAATACTTTTTAAACATATCAGCAACTTGCAATGGATAAGGAAGGGAATCAAGTGGAGATAAAGATAATATCTTCTTTACCTTAAAACCATCATTTTCCTTATTTATTTGTTTTTGAGCTACATCCACTTTAGGAATAAAATTATCTAAAGAAATTACATATTCAGATTTAGTTTCTTTAATATAATTTTTTATTCCCTCAACACTAGTTCTTGGATCTATCATATTGACAACTGCACCAATCCTTGCAAGTGCATAAAACAAATATACAAACTCCGGAGTGGTTATTGTGCAAAACGTTACTATATCTCCTTTTTTTACTCCCATTTCTTTTAAAGCTTTGGCAGCTTTATCAATATTATCAAACAATTCTCTATAAGTTATCTTTTTATCAAAATAAATCAAAGCATTATGCTCTAAATAATTTTTATTATTTTGATATAAATAATCATAAACCGTTCCAGTTGGTAACTCGGCTACCTTTTCTTCTGCCGTATGAGCTTTAAGCCATGGCATATATTTAATCGTTGACTCATAATCTGACCTATAATCAATCAATTTTTTCTCGTCCATAAAACCCTCCTATTTTCTACAATTTAATTTTATCATTTTAATATGTAAAGTGCAAGATGTAAATAAAAAGACCAGTACGTGCAAGTACCAGTCTTTATTTACTTGCACAAATATATGTTCCTGTACAAGCAAACATAATAATTTACAACAATTATATTAATCATAAAGTATTTATTTGTCAAGTATTATTATTAGTTATAAATTATTTTATTAATTCATCTAGATCTTTTTCTTCGTATATTTTAATACCCAGTTTTAAAGCTTTATCATATTTACTACCAGGTTTATCACCTACTATAACACCTGTTGTTTTTTTAGTTACACTATTTGTTACTTTTGCACCTTTATCTTCTAATATTTTTGTTAATTCTTCTCTTTTATAGTGTTCTAAAGTACCAGTTAAAACAAAAGTCATTCCATCTAAAGTATCATTAACAGAAGTAGATTCATAAGTAAAGTTTAATCCTAATTCTTTTAATTCATCAATGAGTTTTATGTTTTCCTCTTTAGAAAAATACGTTTTCACGCTTTTTGCAATAATTTCACCTATATCATTAATGTTTGTTAATTCTTCTTCGCTTGCATTAACTAAATTTTTGATTGTTTTATATCTTTTTGCTAATATCTTGGCAGTCTTTTTACCAACGTGTCTAATGCCTAGTGCAAAAAGAACTTTTTCAAGTGAGTTTGATTTAGAGTTTTCTATGCTGTTAAGTAGGTTAGTAATACTTTTTTCTCCGAATCCTTCTAATTCCATTAAATCTTCTTTATGGTTATCTAAACGGTAGATATCAGATATATCTTTAATAAATCCCATGTTATAGAAATCTTCTATTATTCTTTCACCTAAACCATCTATATTCATGGTATCACGAGATGCAAAGTGTATTAGACTTTCTATTTTTCTTGCGGGACAATGTGGGTTCTTACAAAAGTAATTTGCATCTTCCTTTACAAGATCAGATCCACACATAGGACATTTATCTATCATTTTAAAAGGTGTTTCATCGCCTGTTCTTCTTTCTTTTTTAACCTCTACTACCTCAGGTATTACATCTCCTGCTTTTCTAATTGAAATAACGTCTCCTACCCTTATATCTTTATCTAGGCAGTAATCTTCATTATGAAGTGTTGCTTTAGATACGATTGATCCTGCAACGTGTACCGGATCAAATATCGCATTAGGAGTTATTTTACCCGTTCTTCCAACGGTAAACTTGATTTCTTTTAACTTTGTTAATACCTCTTTTGCAGGAAATTTATACGCAATTCCCCATCTTGGTACTCTTTGTGTAAATCCTAGTTTTGCCTCATCTTTCAAGCTATTAACCTTTATAACAACACCATCTATTTCAAACGGTAAATCATCTCTTTTCTCTCCTAAAGATTCAATATAACTTATTATTTCATCTGTATTACTAGCTATACCATTTAATTTATAATTAGTTAAAAAACCTAATTCTTTTAAAAATTTTAAAGATTCAGACTGCGTTTTTATTCCGTATTCATCTGGATTAGGAATAAAATATGCCATGTAGTCTAATCCTCTTTTAGCAGCTACCCGACTATCTAGTTGTCTAACAGAACCTGCCGCAGCGTTTCTTGGATTTGCAAATAAAGCCTCATTATTTTCTTTACGCTCTTCGTTACACTTTTCAAAAGACTTTTTACTCATGTATATTTCACCACGAACCTCAATATCTATTTCTTTATTAAGTTTTAAAGGAACAGACTTTATGGTTTTAACGTTATGGGTAATATCTTCTCCAACTACACCATCGCCCCTTGTTGCTGCTCTAACTAAAACGCCTTTTTCATATATTAATGAGCCAGATAATCCGTCCATTTTAGGTTCTAAAGTGTACGTAGCATTAGGACAAGTTTTTCTTATTCTTTCGTCAAACGCTTTTATCTCATCTTCGTTAAATATATCATCAAAAGAAAGCATAGGAGTCTTATGAGTTACCTTCTCGAACTTATCAACTACTTGTCCACCAACTTTATTAGTAGGAGAATCCTTTAACTTATACTCTGGATACTTTTCTTCTAAGTTTAATAACTCCCTATAATAATCATCGTATTCTTGGTCAGTAATAGAAGGATTATCATTTACGTAATACTCCATACTTGCTTTATTTATTATATCTGTTAATTCTTTTATTCTATTTTTAATATCCATGTTATCACCTATTTAATTATATCATAATTAAGCTTGTTTTTAGGAAATTTATAAGACAAATTAATATTAAATCTATTAAAAAATGTGTAATTAATCGCAATTACACACTTTATTAATTTTATTATTTAGTTTTCTTTTTCGTCTTTAGTTTTTTTACAACTCCATTATTACCATTAACTTCAATATAATCCATATTACTTATTTTATTTATACTATCATATCCAAGTCCAGTTATACATGGTATTTCAAGTTCTCTTGATATTATAGCAGAATGAGATAAAAAACCACCTTCAGCAGTTATAATTGCACTACTATTTACCATAACTGGTACCCAATCAGGATCCGTAAAATCCGCTAATAAAATATCCCCTTTTTCAAATCCACTTTCATCTATTTTAGATGCGTCTTCTATATAAACTGGTTTACCTTTAGCAACACCACTAGATGCAGGTATACCAATAAATTCATCTTCTGTCTTTATAATTTTAACATCATTATTTTTAAATTTTACAGTTACCGGTCTAAATTGTACAAATAATAAATTACCATTAACTACGCACCATTCAAAATCAGCAATAGTGTTTAATTTGTTTTGATATTCAATGCATTTTTCACCAACTACATCATTATTTACTGTTATCGGGTTATTAACCTTAGTGTTCCAATCCTCATAATTAGGAGTAACCTTACCGGAGACAAGTTTTTCACCATTTCCTTTAACCCATTCCAAGTGTCCGGTATTTTTACTATTGCCTAGCCAAACACCAGCATATTTTGGTTCAATAAAACGCTGTAACACAACAGACATATATGGCTTTTTAGTGTTAAATTTTTCTACATACGAATTTACTCTATTAGTATAAGTAGAATCATATACTTCACTAATTGCAGAATTAATATCTTTCTTATCTTGATTTAACTTTGTAATAAACAAACCGGCGAAAGACTGATTTTTATTATCTTCAACCGTAGCCGAACTCCTAACCGAATACTTATAATTTGGCAATTCATTAATATAATTAACATACTTTTTTTCTTGAACTGATTTCACAGGAACAATAAATGTTTCAGGAATATCTATACCATTATATGACAATTTCGCTAATCCTAGATTTTTACCACCGACAATACAAGCTAGATCATCAATAATACCATTATCAAAAAATTTATATAGTTGTTCTATTTTTATAATTGGTGAATCATTAAGTAAACAAATTCCTAATAATGATCTTCCTTTAATACTTGATAAATACGGATATTTTTCCTTAACATACTTTTCAAAATTATTTTTAGCATCATCATGTTTTTTAATTAATTCATTATTATGATACAAATGCTCTATATCCTGCCACTTTTTCATCAATAAATATAATTTTATTTCTTTCGTGTTAATGTCAACATTATTTAAATTCTTGTTTTTTTTAAATTTTGTTAATTCTGATGGTTTTATTTTGTCAACTTCTTTTATAACATCTAAATATTTTTCATTATATTTATCTTTGAATAATTTAAGTATAGCATCCGTCAAAACAGATCCTTCAATTATTGTTTCTAAAAAACCATAGTACGCATACGAATACCTATATAAATACCATTTAATAACTGGATCTTTTTCTTTATCAGCCTCTTGCATAATCATAACAGATTTATTTTTAACTTCTTTTATTATCCGTTCTATTTTTGAATAATCAAGTGCATTAACATCTAGTTCATCAACATATTTAAGCAAATCCTTACACAATTTATCATTTATCATGATATCGTAAGATAAAGACCATATCCATTGTGGATCCGTTATAAACGTTTTTAATTCATTTAAATCATTTTTATACTCATCATAGCTGACTTCTATAAATTTTCTCATATTCTTTTTCTCCTATTAATATTTGGCATCTTTCATCACCATTTTTTATAATCGAAATATTATTTCTTAATTTTAGTGCTGGACATCCACCATTACAAAAATCATAAAATCTACATTTTAAACATTTTTTATCTTCACACTTATTACTTCTTAATTCGTTTAAATAATCAGCAGAATCCCATATTTCTTTTATATCTTCATTAAAAGCATTTCTATAATTAAACTCATCATTTTTAAATAAAACGCATGGTAATACACTTCCATCAGGCATGACTTCTATTTTTGTATTTCCAGCTTCACAACCATATTTTATTTTTTCAAAATCTGTTTCAACAAAAATTGATTTATCATCTTCGTAAGCTGAATACAATAAACACCCTTGAACTTGAAAATTTATTTTATTCTGATAATTCTTAGAATAGATATATTTAAATATTTTTTCTCTTACTTTTCGCATTTCTAAAATAGAATGCTTTTTAAGTTCAGAATTATTAGTATCTACATATAAATCTAAATAAAAATCTTTTATACCATTTTTAATACAAAAATCAATTAATTTGAAAATTTCCTCATCACTTTGATTTGTATAAACAGTATTAATTCTAGGAACTTTGTTTTTAGATAAAAATGTGTTTATCGTTTTTAAAGCCCTATTTGGAACAATTCCCATTAAAAATTTATTCAAATCCTTATTTAAACTTTCTAAAGAAACAGTCGGCGTTATATAATTGCTATTACAAATTATATTCATAGTTGAATCTTTTATATTTATTGCATTTGTAGTTATTGTGGTTTTAATGTGATTTTTTTCTAAAAATTCCAATACTTTATCAATGTTTTCATATAATGTAGGTTCCCCACCTAGAATAGATATATAAATAATTCCATAATCTTTCATTTTCTTAATTAAATTAATCCAACTTTTATAATTCCTACTTTTAGAATAAATCTTTCTTTTTTCTTTAAAAAAACAAAATTTGCAATTTAATTGACAACTAGAATTTAAATATAAGCTAGCCTGTAAAGGAAACGAAAGAAAATTCCTGTTTAAAACTTTATTTATCGATTTGAAAACATCTTTTTTAACCCTATAATAATCTAATTTTTTATTTTTTTTATTAGTAGGAATTAATATATTTTCTCTAACAAATTCATCTAAACAAGGATTAAAAGACTTATTAAAATATTTAGACGTAAAATCAATTGAATCATTAGAACTATATCCTTTTTGTATACATTTTAAATATGTAGTATTCTCAAAGTCTAATTCAAATTCTGCCGAATCAACAATCGAGTGAAGTAATCCACCAAAAAATTCATATCTCAATATGTAGTTTTCATTAAAATTATAATCCATTCTACCTCCATTTTCAAAAAAAGTGAAATTATTTTCACTTTTATTTTCTACTTCCAACCATCACCTTTAGAAAAAAAGCAAGAGTCTAAAATTGATTTTTTAGTTACTTTTCTCATAATAACCTCCTTTTTTATTTAGATTTTTTATGAGATATCTATAAACTCAAAAAAATTTATACATTAAAAAAGGTGGCAAAACATATAAATATTTGCCACTAAGAAAATACTGCCACCTTTTTGGCAAATGCAACACTAAATTTACTTAACAATTTTAAAATACAATATTTCGATAATATTGTCAATATTTTTTACATATATATTATAAAAATTATCAGTAATTTTCCGTATAAAGCCATGAATAGCTTTTTCAGGATCAAACTCCTCATCTACTCTTTCCTTTCCTAAAGATGCAAGCCACATCTTAAATGGTTCTGCCTTTGGACTTGGTACTGACTCTATTATTCTAAATATACCTTTCGTATCTAAAACATCTGTTAAGTAATACTTTCCATCTTTTGAAGACCTTAGTTTCAGTTGTCCCACATTATGGGACAACTCACTACCCTCCTCATTTAATTTAGTTTTTAATGCGTTCCAATATTTCCTTGCCCTAGGACTTTCGGTCAAAACCTTAATTACATCACCCACACTAAAATAATAATCTTCTTTGCTACTGTCCCACACGCTTCTTATTTCATTACCTTGAAATAAATTTGTTATTGTTTTTAGTTTATCTTCTTTCATTATGATTTCCTTTCTTATTTGTTTTAAAAAAACTAAGTAGCTTTAATTTACTACTTAGTTTCCTTTTTATCTTCTTTTCTTAAGATTCCGTGACTTTCACGAACCTTATCTTCAATTTCTTTCATTATATCTGGGTTATTCTTTAAGAATGCTTTAGCGTTTTCCTTTCCTTGGCCTATTTTTTCACCTTTATATGAGTACCAAGCACCACTTTTATCAACAATGCCGATTTCTGATGCTAAATCAAGAACCTCAGCTTCTCTTGAAACACCTTCACCATACATTATTTCAACACTTGCAGTTTTAAATGGTGGAGCAACCTTGTTTTTAACTACCTTAACGTTTGTTTTATTACCAATTACGTTATCTCCGTTTTTAATTTGTTCACCACGTCTTACGTCTAGTCTTATTGTTGCGTAGAACTTTAATGCACGTCCTCCAGTTGTAGTTTCAGGATTACCAAATAAAACCCCAACTTTTTCTCTTAATTGGTTAATAAATATCGCAATCGTGTTTGTCTTACTAATCGTACCTGATAATTTTCTTAAGGCCTGGCTCATTAATCTTGCTTGCAAACCAACGTGAGAATCTCCCATTTCACCTTCTATTTCTGCCTGAGGAACAAGTGCTGCAACCGAGTCTATTACAACTATGTTAATTGCCTCACTTTTAACTAGCGCATCACATATTTCTAATGCTTGCTCTCCAGTATCAGGTTGTGATAATAATAAATCATTAATGTTTACTCCTAAATTTTTTGCATAAACAGGATCAAGTGCGTGCTCAGCATCAATGAATGCTGCTTTTCCACCGGCTTTTTGAACCTCAGCTATCGCGTGAAGTGCAAAAGTTGTTTTACCAGATGATTCAGGGCCATATATTTCTATTATTCTTCCCTTTGGATATCCACCGACGCCAAGTGCTATATCAAGTGTAAGAGAACCACTTGATACAACGTCTATTTCATTATGAGACTCCTCTCCTAATTTCATTATTGAACCTTTACCAAATTGTTTTTCTATATCCGCAAGAACCTGTTCTAAAGTTTTATCATTTTCAACTTTTTTTGCCATTAAATATCCTCCTAATTTTTAATTCCAATAACATTATAATGCATAAAAAAAGAAAAATCAAGTATTTTTTCAAACAATTGTTCGAAATATTTTGTACTGATTTTTCTGCAAAAAAGCTTTTTTATTATAACAAAAAGGCTATTTTTGAGCCTCCTCGTTAGCAATTTCCTTTTTTTGGTCTCTTTCAAATATTATGTGTTTATTCATAACATAATATTGAACACCTGAAATAATGGCAAAAACAGTAGCTAAAACAAGTAGGAAATTAGATACGTCTAGGTTAAATAACTCAAATGGTAAGTTATAACATAAGGTAAATACGATACCAAGCATTAAAAACGTTGTTTTAACCTTTCCAGTTTTTATTGCTGCAACAACTTTTCCTTTACTTCCTGCAATCATCTTAATGGTATCAACAACGGTGTCTCTAAATACTATGATAACCGTTATAACTGGAGATATCATTCCTTGTGATGATAATATTATCAAAGTTGAGTTAACAAGCATCTTATCAGCGATTGCATCAGTCATCTTACCAAAGTCAGTTACCATGTTACGACTTCTTGCGATGTGACCATCTATCGCATCGGTAATTGATGCGATTGCAAATATACCTGCCGCGATAAAGTATTTTATATCAACTGATATGGTTCTTATTAAAACCTTAGGAAACTCTATGTTTACCATGTAAAACGGAAAAAGTAATAAAACGATTAACACAACCGTTAAAAATATTCTTACCATTGTTATTTTATTAGCTAGATTCATTATTTACCACCTCTTAATTCCCTAAATAAGTTACCGTGCGCTCTTCTTCTTCGCTAGGATTTATATACTGAGTTACAACGATATACCCAATTAAAAAGATAAGCAATAATATTATTAGAGTTACAATTATGACAACGAATTTTGATCTAGGCTTATCTTCTATTGTATAAGGAGATACAACCTTGTTTTCATTTGCCTTTTCTTTTTCTTTTTTCTTGCTTGCTTTTTCTATTTCCGCAATTGGTATTTTAGATGTTTCTTCAAAAAAGTATTCGTTAAACTCATCCATTATTTTTTCTTCATCTAAGCCTAAGTACTTAGCGTAACCTCTAATAAATGATTTTAAATAAAACACGTCTTTAAAAACCTTTAAGTTACCTTTTTCTATGTTTTCTATTTGTTGAGCCCTTAAGTTAAGATCAGATGCTGCCTCTTCAATGCTTACGCCATGTTCTTCTCTTGCAGCCTTTAACTTTTCTCCTATCTCTTTCAAGATAATTCACTCCTTTATTTTATAAATAATTATTTTAATAAGCCACGTTCTGTACCAATAAATTGGTCGCAAACATTTATCTATGCAAAAGTATGCATCCCTTAATCCGTTTTTATTCCTTCATAAGGGTTCCCCTACCAAATTTTGGGTTTCTCACTTGTGGGGTTTACCCGTTCCACTTTTTTGTTTCCAAAAAAATCGTTTCTGTGGCACTTTATGCCCGTTACCATGGCAAAGCTTTAGGTAACTAAAGGCGCCGTCAGGCTCTTACCTGCCGAAGGTTATTTATTCCCTTCGCACAAACACTACGATCATTACAGATTCGTGTGAGCGTGGACTTTCCTCTACCAATTAAAAATTAGCAGCGTTTGCGTAAAAATAATTATTCATCTTTATCGTATATATACTTTTCCAGCTGTGATAAACGTCTTAAGATATCTACGTTAGTGATTTCTTTTTCACTTTTCTTTACAATGTCAATGTTAGCCTTTAGGTTTCTAAGTTCATGTTTTAACTCTAGATTTTCATTCGTTAGCTCTTTGTTTTCACTTCTTAATTCTTTTATGATGTTGATAAACTCAACGTAATCTTTAATAATTTGGTCAAGGTATTTATCTACCTCTTGCAGTCTATACCCACGGGTATCTATTTTAAAATCTTTATCAAAGATATCTTGTGGCGACAAAGCTATTCTTCCGTTAAACATAATTTACCACCTCTGTACTTAACATTATCGCAAGTTTTTAGGTGTTTGTCAATTTACATTAACTTACATTTACTCGTTTTTTCTTATTTTTGTAAAATACTTTATCAAGTCATATGATGAAACTGAAAAGCTAAAAGATAAAAAAGCCACGAAAAAGCTTTCAAAGCTAACGCCAAAAAAGACAAAATTTATTATTATACTAACTGGTAATAATATCCATATGATGTATTTGCTAGGCACTTTAAAAGTCATTTTTATCGTGTTTCCAAGTATGTTTAACACTATCCCCACGCAAACTATATACGGCAATAAATCATATAACTCCTTAATTTTTTCCAATTATAATCACCTATTTAATTGTATGATTTATAATTAGGTTTTCTTCGGTTTTATTAACTTCCTCTATTAAATCGTCAATAATTACAAATAAAAAGCTATAATCCCTCATATTTATCCTCCTTTTAAAAATAATAACATAATAAAAAAGCAAAAAAATTTTTTCGACAATTCTTATCAATTTTATATAAAAAAGACGCATATTTGTAGTATAATTATTAAAGGTGATTAGATGATTAAAAATTTTTCATACACCAATTACTTAACACGAAATAAAAATGGGGTTGTAACAAATTACGCTAATCGTGGTATGGGACTTGAAAACGACATAAATTTAGCTAATGAATATTATAGAATTAAAGATATAGCTTACATATATAAAAAACCAACACCAATTAAACTGGTCAAGGTAGATTATAAAATAGGAAAAATAAAAGAAGCATACTTTCAAACACCATCAACAACTGACTATAATGGAATATATAATGGAAAATACGTTGATTTTGAGGCTAAAGAGACAAATAGTAAGACTTCTTTTTCTCTTTCAAACATTCATGAGCATCAGATAAAACACCTAATTAACGTTATGAACAAAGGTGCTATCTCATTTATTATAGTAAGGTTTAATAAACTTGGTGAAACTTATTTTTTAAGTACTAAAATGCTCGAACAATTTATTAAAAATAATAAAAGGAAGTCTATTCCGCTTAGTTTTTTTAAAACTTATGGTACAATAATTAAAATTAAATACAATCCTAGAATAGACTATATTGAAACTATAAATAACATATATTTTGGAGGTAATAACCATGATGAAAAAAAGAAGTAAGGTAGGAAATAAAATCGCTAATAACATTAAAAGTAAAGCTGATGACGTAAAAAAGAAAATCGTTAAAAAAACTCCTACTAAAAAAAGCAAAAAACAAATAAGCAAGAAAAAGAAGGTAATACTAAACGTTCTATTAGTTATGGTAATCGCCTTTGTATCGGTAATTATGGTGTTTTTTGCATACGTTATAATTAAGGCTCCAGAGTTTGATCCGGACAACTTAAAATACACACAAATGTCTGAGATATATGATGCTGATGGCAACTTAATTACCAAGATGGGAAACGAAAACAGAACGGAAATAACATATGATGATTTACCTGAGGTTTTAATAGATGCAATCGTTGCAACCGAGGACTCAAGGTTCTTTCAGCACAACGGATTTGATTTACCAAGATTTGTAAGAGCTGGTGTAGGACAGGTTCTAGGTCAGGACTCCGGTGGAGCATCTACCATTACCATGCAGATAGTTAAAAATAACTATACATCTACCGTTGCAACTGGTTTTGAAGGTATCGTTAGAAAATTCACCGATATTTACATGTCTATTTTTAAGGTAGAAAGAAAATATACTAAAAAAGAAATATTAGAGTTTTACGTAAATGATTCATACCTAGGAAATGGTGCATATGGAGTTGAGCAAGCATCACTTAACTACTTTGGAAAATCAGTTAGTGATCTTAACTTAGCTGAGGCAGCATTCATAGCAGGTTTGTTCCAGTCTCCTACTTATTATAATCCTTATAACTATCCTGAAAGAGCTGAAGAAAGAAGACAAACGGTTCTATACTTAATGCAAAGACATGGTTATATAACTGAAGAAGAAAGAAAAATAGCGGAAGCTGAACCTATTACTTCGTACATACAAACAACGCAAGTAAACACAACTTATTCAGAGTATCAAGGATACATTGACACCGTTGTAGAAGAATTAGAAAAGGAATATGATTTAAATCCATACACGACCCCACTAAAAATATACACTGCAATGAACAGAAGCAAACAAGATTTCGTAAATAAAGTCATGAATGGTGAGGCTTGGAACTGGGAGAATGATCTTGTACAATCTGGTATTGTAATGACAGAATCAGCGACCGGTGAAGTAATAGCAGTTGGGGCTGGTAGAAATAAAAATACAGAGCGGTCTTATAACTATGCTACCATGACAAACAGACAAATAGGATCAACGGCAAAACCAATATTCGATTATGGACCAGCGGTTGAATACTTAGGCTGGGGAACAGTAAACTATATTAAAGATGAACCTTGGTCATATTCAAGTGGACAGTCAATGAATAACTCAGATGGTGGATATAAAGGAACATTACCAATGTATCAGGCACTTGGACTTTCTAGAAACGTAACGGCGCTTAAAACGTTCCAGCAAGTATCTTCTGAAGCCGGTAATGATAAAATAATTGAATTTGCAGAAAACTTAGGTATAACACCAGAAATAGATAAAAACGGAAAAATACACGAAGCCCATAGTATTGGTTCATTTACTGGTTCAGAAGATCCTGATGAATCAAGAAATAGTCCAATTACTATGGCAGGTGCATATCAAGCATTTTCTAACGGTGGATATTATATAGAACCTCACACAATAACAAAATTCGTATATAAAGAAACTGATGAAGTAGTTGAAACAAATGCAACTAAAACACGTGTAATGAATGATTCTACCGCATATATAATTAACTATGCACTTAGTTGGTCAGTTACTGATGGCTTAGCTAAAAGTGCTGCAAACATCGGCGGCGTTCAAGTGGCAGCTAAAACAGGAACAAGTAACTTTGATTCAGAAACAATAAGAAAGCATCACTTATCAAGTAAAGCCATAAACGACTTATGGGTATGTGGATATACTCCAAAATACACGCTTACCATGTGGTACGGCTATGATAAAATATATAAGGAACATTACAGTACCACAGCAAACTGGACAACACGTGATAGATTTTATAAAAACCTAGCAGAAAACTTATTTGATAAAGATGGAAGCACCTTTGAAGTACCATCAAGTATTGAAGCAGTAGAAGTTGTAAAAAACTCTAATCCTCTTAAACTAGCAACCGATTATACCCCTGCTAGTATGAAAGTAACAGGATACTTTAGAAAAGGTACGGCACCAGAAGAATCTTCTAACATATCAGAAAATAAATTACCTAACGTATCTAACGTAAAAAGTAGTGTTTCCGGTAACACAGTAACCTTAAGCTGGGATGGAATAAGTGCGGAACAGATGCTCGATTTTGATTACGATGAAAGCTTTGGAACGCTCGGTTATGATATATATGTTAAAAATGGGTCAAGTGGTAGCGAAACGTACGTTGGAACAACAACATCCACATCATATACTCACACAACCAATTACTCAGATCCAGTATACGTAATATATACTGCATACTCAAGTTACAAAGACAACCGAAGTAGTGGAGTATCACATCGAGTCTCGATAACAACTGATTTTGATGTAAAAGCAAGTAACGAAACAATAAATCAAGGTGATAGCTGGCATGATAATAAACCAATTATAGTATTATACAATTCAGTAGACGTAACTGATGAATGTACAATTACATTAGAATCCGGAAGTGTTAATACTCAAAGACCTGGCAATTACACCTTAACTTATAAAATAACTTATAACGGTACAACTAAAACAGTTTCAAGAACGGTTACCGTAAAAGAAAGTGCATCAAATACAACAACTACTACTACAACAACTGTATCTACACCATAAAAAAAGCAAGCTTAAGCTTGTTTTTTTATAATTTCCAGTTTCTTATTTCTTCTAAATCCTGTCCATATTCAGTTATATATTTAGCATGCTCATCTAACTTACGTTCCATTTCTTTTATTATCATATCTTTATTTGGAACATCTAATGAATTAACCGCATCTATAACCAGATTAAATCTATCTATCTTGTTTTTTACGCGCATATCAAAAGCCGTTGTAATAGTTCCTTCCTCGGTATATCCATGAACGTGTATGTTATGATTATGCCTAAAATACGTAAGTTCATGAATTAAAGTAGGATATCCATGAAACGCAAATATTATTGGTTTATCAAGCGTAAATAAATAGTCATACGCCTCATCTCTTAAGGCATGTGGATGATTCGTCGTTGAATCTAATTTCATTAAATCAACAACGTTTATATATCTTACTTTTAAACCTGGCACATATTCTTTTAATAACTTTGTTGCAGCAATCGCCTCTAAAGTCGGGGTATCACCACTTGATGCCATTATAATATCAGGATGTGCATCATTACTTACAAATTCCCATATACTAATACCATTTCTACAATGCCTTTTAGCATCATCCATGTTAAGCCACTGATACGATGGATGTTTTGATGCAATAATTACGTTAACATAGTTTTTGCTTCTTAAACAATGATCCATGCAAGATAAAAGGCAGTTAGCATCCGGTGGTAAATACATTCTTACAACATCAACTTTTTTATTTGCAATGTGATCTAAGAAACCTGGATCCTGATGAGTAAAACCATTATGATCTTGTTGCCATACGTTTGATGCAAGTAAGAAGTTAAGTGAAGAAATAGGTTTTCTCCAAGGTATTTCATTACACACTTTAAGCCATTTAGCGTGCTGCGCAGCCATTGAATCAACGATTCTAATAAATGCTTCGTAGCTTGCAAAAAAGCCGTGTCTACCGGTTAATAAGTACCCTTCTAGCATGCCTTCACACATGTGTTCTGAAAGCATAGAATCCATTACTCTTCCATCTTTTGATAAATACTCATCATTTTCTTTTACTTCAAGTTGCCAGTCTCTGTTTGTTACGTCAAACACTTCGTATAACCTATTTGACATCGTTTCGTCCGGTCCAAATATCCTAAAGTTTTTATTTTGATCATTAAGTGAAAAAATATCTTTTATAAAACTACTTAATACAAGCATGTCTTGCTTTTTAACTGCTCCTGGATAAGGAACATCTACTTTATAATTAGCAAAGTCAGGCATAATAAGCTCTTTTCTTAAAAGCCCGCCGTTAGTAATAGGATTAGCACCCATTCTTCTATTTCCCTTAGGGCACATGCTTCTTACCTCTTCTATTATGGTTCCATTTTCATCAAACAACTCCTCTGGATGATAACTTCTAAGCCAATCTTCAAGTATTTTAATATGCTCTTCTTTATCCATACTAACTGGTACTTGGTGTGCTCTAAATGATCCTTCAATTACTTTACCATCAACCACTTTAGGTCCCGTCCAGCCCTTTGGAGTTCTTAAAATAATCATCGGCCATAAGACTTTTTCATCATCACCCAAGTTTTTAATATGTTTAATATCCGCTACAACCTTATCCATCGTAAGAGCCATTTTCTTATGCATCAACAATGGATCACTACCCTCTACTAAATAAGGCTTATAACCGCATCCGTAAAAGAAACAAGAAAGCTCATCGTTACTCATCCTAGAAAAGATTGTTGGATTACTTATTTTATATCCATTTAAATGAAGAATAGGTAAAACAACACCATCAGTTTTTCTATTTAAAAACTTAGTACCGTGCCAGCTTGTTGCAAGAGGACCCGTTTCAGCCTCACCATCACCAACAACGCATGCCACGATTAAATCGGGATTGTCAAAAGCAGCACCAAAAGCATGAGCAAGAGAATAGCCAAGTTCCCCACCTTCATGAATAGAGCCTGGAGTTTCTGGTGCAACGTGAGATGGTACTCCGCCTGGAAACGAAAACCTTTTAAATAACTTTTGCAAGCCAGCTTCATCCTCTGTTACTTCTGGATACTTTTCAGTGTAACTTCCTTCAATGTATGTATTTGCAATCATGAAGTTTCCACCATGACCCGGTCCTGATATATAAATCATGTTTAAATCATATTTATTAATTATTCTGTTTAAATGAGTATACACAAAGTTTTGACCTGGTACGGTTCCCCAGTGACCTACTATTTTCTTTTTAATGTCTTCTTTTTTAAGTGGCCTTTTTAAAAGTGGGTTATCAAGTAAATAAAGCTGACAAGCTGATAAATAATTAGCCGTTCTAAAATAAGCATCCAATCTTTCTATTTCAGTCATTTTACCCCTCTATTCTATTTATTCTAATGCTATTATAACATAACAAAGTAAAAATAAGGCAGCTTTTTGCACCTTATTTAAATATATTTTTTAATTATTCTATTAAACTCTTCTTCTATGTTTTCTTTTCTTAAGTAATCACTAAAGCCATCTTCTACATAATGCTCTTTTAAAGATTCTTTATTTTTGTTTAACATAACAACACTTGGAATATTAAAACCCTTTTTAGCTTCTTGTAATTTACCTAGAATTGCTAAAGCAGAATAAGGCCTTGCCTCATCTTCTAATATTATAAGATCAAATGCCTCTCCATCTTTTATTCTTTGAACCAAATCATTACCATGCATCGTTGTTAAAAAATCAATGTCGTAATTATTCGCTAACGAATTTAATGTTTTTAATGTCTGCAAGTTATCACTTACGGCAATTACCTTTTTCTTATTAAATATGTATTTACTATAAAATGGATCTTTCTCCTGTTTTATTTTCTGATCTAATATAATCGTAAAGGTACTGCCTTTATTTTCTTCACTTTTAACATTTATAATGCCACCTAGTTTTCTTATTATCTTAAAGGCAAGTTTCAAATCAACATCAAGGTTATTTAGCTTTAAAAGATCCGTATCTTCTAAATCGCTATTACTTTTTAAAAGCTCGTTTAACTTTTCAACGCTCATACCCTTACCAGAATCTTCTATTTCAATTATAAGTCTACAAACATCATACTTAACAATTTCGGTTGCACTTAATTCAATATAACCTTCTTTAGTAAACTTTGCGGCATTAAATAAAATACTAGTTATTACTTGCTTTAACTTAACAGAATCACCATATAACTCGGTTGGTATGTTTTTACTTATGTTAGTTCTTAAACTTACTTTAGGGTTAAGTTTACTTTTAACATTATTTAAAGCGGTATCAAGTAAAGGATATATATTATAAGTTTCGTTAAAAACAACTAATTTACTAGATGAAATACTTGATATATCAAGTACGTTATTAATGATGTTTTTTAAGCCTCTGGCGTTATTTTCAATAACTTTAAGTCCTGTATCTATCGTTTTTAAATCTTTTTCATTTTCAAGCATTTTTTTAACTTCAAGGATGTTTTCAATTGGTTTTTTAGTATCTTGTGACATGCTAAATAAAAAGTTTGATTTTTCCTCACTCATACTTTCTAAAAGCTTTTTATTTTTATTTAGTTCATAAATCATTTTAACGTCCGGGTTTTCAATGGTAAAAATCATGATTAAATCAGCATAAGCAGCCATTAAAGATATCATTAATACCTCTGGTGCAACCCTTCTTATAACAAGTGCTACAACACCTAATATTGCTAAGAAAAATAATGGTATAAACTTTTTGTTATTAGAACTTTTAATATTTCTTATTAAGGATCTAAACACTAATAATAAAATTAAAACAACATAAATGCCAAGTGCTATTATAAGTACGTTCATAGCCTGCCCATTAGTATCTATTACACCATCTTCATTAATTACGTTTACTTTTAAGAAAAAGAAACTGACGGATATTATTATGTTTATAACCATTGATATTCTTTGAATTATTGTTCTTAGTTTTTTATTATTGTTTAAAGACACTATTAAAACATAATTAAATAAAGCCCATACCCATAATAGTATTAGTATATAGTCGATTCTATGAATGTTATATATGTAATTTGGAATACCAAATAAATTCATTAAAATAACCAAAACGCAGGCTAAAGAAGACTCTAAAAGCGCTATTGTAATTAATAGTGAATACGCCTTGGTCTCATCGCTTTTTATTCTTTTTTTAGAGAAAAAAACAACAAAAATTAATATGTTTATTAAAACTGCACATATTGGAAAATATAAATTATTCATAAACAAACCTCCTATCATATAATAAAAGTATATCATGAATGATAAAACATATCAAATAAAAAGCCATCATACATTTAATGATGGTTTCTTTTATTTAATAAAAACGCATTATTTTTATTAATATCTAAATTGTTTAAGTGTTCAAAAGCATCTTCTTGTTCTACTATTGTTTTATCAACAAAGTGCTTTTTTTCGATATCTTCTTCATTAAAATACCATTCTGATAAAACGTGTTTTTTATAGTTTTCCCAATAATCCTTTGGAATGTCCTTTCTTTTTACTTTTGAGTATTTATTTAATGTGTCTAAAAGCAAATTCCCAATTCTGTCCCTAACAATATCAAGTCCAAGTCTTTTTTCATCAAATGTTAAAACCATTTTTTCTTTTGGTTTTTTATTAAAATATTTGCAAAAATCTATTGGATCACCAAATTTAATATAGATATCATTATCTTTCATATCAAAATCAACGGGCTGTTCATACGCAACAGGTATAACAAGTGCGTTAGTATCAACTGCGGTTTGCACAAGCGAAAAATATCCATCATATAGTATTTTATTTGGAGATAAATTCCAAGATGCCTCATAAAACTTAATTATGTTTTTACCAGCACTTAAAACTTGCCTTTCAACTTCTTTTACGTTTTTTCTATCATTTATTATATTTTGTATTTTCGTATTATAACTTTTTTTCTCATTTTCATATTCTTTTATTAATATTGGATCATTTGTTGTCTTTATATATTCTTCTAATTTTTTTAAATATTCTTCATCCTTTTTAAGATATTCATTATCATACGGATTTACCATATCAAGATATATAATTCCGTTTTTCTCAAGTAATGATCCACTTAACGTACCATGAAGGTTTTCAAAATCACCAGAAAGCAAAATAACATGTTTTTTAATTGCTTCCAAAAGCATTTCAATATCCTTTTTTCTTACATGATTAGGTGTAAAAATAACTGGTCTATCAAATACTTTTTTCTTATCGTTATTTTCAGTATAGTAATATTTTGGAAGTTTGTTTAAAACATGAAGCTTATAACCTGAAAAACTTCTTTGAGCTTTTAGGCCATAAAATAAAGGCCAATGATATTTTTTATTTTGTTTTAAAGTATCTTCTTTAGCCTCATACACGGTATTACCAGCTTTTATATCTTCATTCCTTTGCTTTTTTAAATCCTCTAATTCTTTTTTTAATTTTTCTTTTCTTAAAATTTTCTTTTCTTGTTTATTCACCAAAATCACCCTTTTATTTATTATTTACTACTAAATACTACAACAATGCATATTTTATCATAATAAAATGGTTTTAACAAGATAAATAAAAAAGACAAGCTTTAGGCCTGCCTTTAATCTTTACTAATTATTTTATTTCGATGTATTTTTTGTTTTCTTCTTCGTCTTTTTTAGGAACGGTAATTTTTAATACTCCATTATTAAATTCTGCATTAACTTTTTCAGAATCTAAATCATGCAAGTAGAAAGATCTTTGATATTTACCATAAGTTCTTTCACGATGAATATAGTTTTTATCCTTATCTTCATCATCGTTTTCACTTGATTTTTCAGCTGTAATAGTTAAATAATCTTTCTTAGCTTCAATTTTTATTTCATCTTTACTAAATCCAGGAACATCCATTTCAATATGATAATCACCATCTTTTTCATAAATATCGCATTTCATATTATCATCCCTGTTTGCTGGCATGAAGTCATCAAAAAAGTCACCGAAATAATTTCTTGGTAATAAACTCATATATCTCATCTTCCTTTCTATTAATGTTATACCACTATTATTAGCACTTGTCAAGTGAAAGTGCTAATTTTTTTATTTTTTTTGCATCCTTTTTAATATGTGTTATAAATTAAATATATATACTAAAAAAAAGCGAAGATATTTTTTATTCATCTTCGTTTTCATACAACTCGTCTTAGTCATATTTTCTATCGTTATACCTAGTAATTTTATTTCCCACTATATAAACGACTGCAAATAATGCACACACACAAAGACATATGTATCCCGCATTAACTATCGGGTTAATGTTTATAGTAGACGCGTTTCCAAGTATCTTCGTAGTCAAATCCATTTCTACTGAATCTAGCACAAATGGAAATAAAAACGCAAGTAAAACACCTGATATAAAACTTGAAACTGCTAGATTATAAGTCCATCTATAATAAGTATTTTTAATTACTGCAAGAATAAGCGTTAATATAACTATTGCTACTAATACAATCCATCTAAATGCTGGTTTAGTAATGTTATCATAAGTTTTTATTAAGTTAACGTTTTCTTTAGAAAGTTTTTCTTTTATGTTTTGGGTAACATTTTGATAAACCTTTGATAATTTCCCATCTTCAGTTAATTCATTAGCAATTTTATCTTTTTGTTTATCCGTTAACTCTATATCATTTTCTTCTAGAATATACTCATTTTCATCAATTAGTGCTAATACATCATCTTTGGTTTCTGGCATCCTTACTTCGGTATCATTTACTACAGAATCAATTATGTTATTAAAATATTTTTCGGTTAGTTCATTTATTTCGCTACTATTATTAATATTTTCTTTTATTTCGTCTAAAGCTTCATAATTTATTTCATACTCATCTTCTATTTGAGCTACAAACTCATCTGATATTTCACTTGAAACAACTTCTTTTGATAACGTATTTATAACAACATCATTTATAGTAAAACTAATACACAATATAAAAATTAAAAATGCTATTACAAGTGTTATCAAAAAATTAATTACCTTTTTCATAAATCTTACCCTCCAATATAAATATATTATATCATAATTTTTGCAACAAAAAAAGGACACGGTGGGTAAGACTATGTCCTTATGCAATAAGGGAAGTAATGTGTACTTCCGATATAAAAGATACTATATATTTCAAAATAAATCAAGTGTTTTTTGAAAATTTTCGACAATTTTTGCATTTTTTTTAGTTTTTACAAGAATAATCAGCTTTTTCTAATATTTTTATAATATTTTTATCACTATATTCTTTAGATAAATCAATGGTTGCATAGTTGTTTTCTCTGTCTTCAGAAATTACGTTTACGCTTAATCCATCATCTTCAAGATTGATGAAAATGTTATCTAAAATATATTCTTTTTCCTCATCATACGTAAGATCAATTACAAGTTCGTCATCATTTTGTTTTATATTGTAATCAATATCAATATTTTTATATGCATCTTCTAGTGCGTCTTTTACCGCACTTAAATAATTAACATCACCATCTTCTTTATCAATTGATAAAGTTTTATTAACAATGATGTTATAAATGTTTTCGTTTTTCATGTTAATTGTTATTTCATCACTTGTTTTAACACCGTTTTCATTAGTATTTTTCGTGCACGAAATAGTTTTTTTACCACTTGTTAAAACAATTAATAAAGCCACTACTAAAATTATTAAAACCGCAACTAATGGAATTATTATTTTTAACTTGCTATTTTTCTTAGTTTCCTTGTTATTAGATGTAATCTTAACATCCTTTTTATTATTTGTTTTTTTAGTACTAACACTTTTTTTATTCTTATTTTTAGTCATATTAATCCCTTCTTAACAAAACATAGTATATCAGTCGTTTAACAGATTGTCAAATTAGTGTTTTATTAAACTTTCTCCAGTCATCTCATCTGGTTTTTTAAATTCTAGTAATTCTAGCATGGTAGGCGCTATATCCGCTAGTTTTCCATCATTTAATGATATGTCCTTTTTAGTTATTATGAAAGGCACTTTGCTTGTTGTGTGTGACGTTACTGGAACGTGTTTTTCATCCCACATAATATCACAATTACCATGATCCGCGGTAATAATTAAAGTTCCGTTTTTTTCACTTACTTTATCATATAACATTTTTAGACGCGTATCTAAAAATTCAACGGCACTTTTTGCAGCCTCATAATTACCAGTATGCCCAACCATGTCACCATTAGCATAATTTAGTATAACAACGTCAAAGTAGTCTTTATCAAGCTCATTAAGTAACGTATCGGTAACTTCTTTTGCACTCATCTCTGGCTTCATATCATAAGTTGCTACCTTAGGAGATGGTATTAAAATCTTTTTCATACCGTCAAAGTTTTCTTCTACTCCACCGTCAAAGAAGTAAGTTACGTGAGCGTATTTTTCGGTTTCTGCAATTCTTAACTGATTAAGCTTGTTTTCAGATAAATACTTACCCAAGGTATTTGAAAGAACTTGATGATCAAAAGCATGAGGACAAATAACGGTATTTACAACCGGCATCATCGTAAGCACACTTAGGTTTTTAAATAATTTTACATCATCTAACGGACTTTCTTTTGGGTTTGTTATTGCCGTAAACATCTCTCTTAGTCTATCTGGTCTAAAGTTAAAAGTTATAACACCATCATTATCATTTAACCTTCCTTCATTTACTAAAGCTGGCACAACAAACTCATCAGTAATACCATTTTCATAGCTTTTATCTATAACTTCTTTTGGACTATTAAACTTTGGTGCATCATTATAAACGATTGCGTCATATGCTTTTTTTAATCTATCATAGTTATTGTCTCTATCCATAGCATAATATCTTCCAGATATAGTAACTATCTTGCCAATGCCTGTTTCTTTTATTTTATCTTCTAACTTTTTTATATACGTATAACTACTTTTTGGATCAACATCACGACCATCTAAGAATAAGTGATAACACACATTCTTAACATCATTTTCTTTTATCACGTCTATTAAAGCCATTAAATGATTAATGTGCGAGTGCACACCACCGTTTGATAAAAGTCCCATAACATGCAGAGTTGAATTATTTTTCTTAACATGACTTAAAACGTTTAATATTTTTTCATTTTCAAAAAAAGTTTTATCTTCAATTGCTTTATTAATTAACTCAAGTGGCTGATAAACGATTCTACCTGCTCCTATGTTCATGTGACCTACTTCACTGTTCCCCATTTGTCCAGCGGGTAAACCAACTTTTTGTCCACTTGCCTCTAAAAGAGAATGCGGAAAATTATTCCATAAATAATCAAAGGTAGGTTTATTGGCATTTTTAAAAGCGTTACCATCTTTCTCTTTTCTTATTCCACAACCATCTAAAATACATAATACTAAAGGTTTTTTCATATTATCATCTCCTTTTTTATTATACCAAAAAAGGCTTTTTAAATAAATAAAAAGTCTTTATACCAATCTTGTAATAACTTCTGCAATAACGCCTGATAAAGCACCTATTAAATATAAAGTGACTATTATTTTTACGTTTTCTTTTTTATTTTTGTTTACCTTAAATAAAAGTGCCAAGGCAACGCCGCTTCCTGTTAATAATCCTGCCAAGCAAGATGCAAAAGATATGGCACCTCCTAAGTATAACTCGGTTAAAACAACACTTGCTCCGCAGTTTGGGATAAGTCCGATAAGGCTTGATATGAAAGGTGCAAACAAACTATCTTTTAAGAATATCTCACTTATTTTTTCTTCACCAAAATAATGCATACCAGCGTTTAAAATTAAATTAACTATTAAAATAAATATTGTTATGTTAATGGTGTGTTTTAAAGAGGAGGTAATTATACCGTGCGAACAGTGACAATGTTCTTTTTCACAAAAATCTTCTATTTCATAATTATCGTTTTTATGCTTTTTTCTTAAAATAAAATCAATTACAAAGCCGCATACCATACCAATTAATATTTTTATTATTAAAAACTTAAAGATAACACTAGCATTGGCACCTTCTGAGATTAATATTGGAAGCATTTCATCAGAAGTTGATAAATAAATTGCGATTAACGTTCCAACGGTTATTATTCTCGTTGCGTATAAATTGGTTGCCATCGCTGAAAATCCGCATTGTGGAACCGCTCCTAAAAGGCTTCCAAATAAAGGACCAAGTTTTCCAGCTTTTTTTATTCTTTCTTTTCCTTTTTTATTAAACTTATGTTCAATAAATTCCATTATTAAAAAGGCAATAAATAAAAAAGGAACTATTTTTAATGTGTCTATTAATGCATCTATTATAACTTCTTTCATGCTATACCTCCTTTAAAGGCAACTAAACAAATAGATAATAGCATATTTTAATTTAATATGCAACAAACATAATGTCTCTTTAATTAAATATTAACATATTATATTTTGAAAGGAGTTTTTTGTATGAACGATAACCCTATGAATGGAAATTGTTTTGAGAACAGCAACATCGTAAGAGAAGCAGTTGAACAAATGAAAAGAGAAAAAAATTGTTGCTGTCCAAGATTCATACAAGGTCCTACCGGGCCAACCGGACCTACCGGACCCGCAACCGTCGTTGTTGGACTTACAACAACAGGTGATCCAGGAACTGCGGCATCAGTTACAAATAGCGGAACAAGTGGAGCTGCCGTATTAAACTTTACTATTCCTGCTGGAGCAACTGGGCCAACTGGTGCGACTGGTGCAACAGGACCTACCGGACCTAGCGGTGCTACTGGACCTACGGGTGCAACTGGTGCTACTGGAGCAACTGGACCAGCTGGTACCGGGGCAACGGGTGCAACAGGAGCTACAGGTCCTACTGGAGCAACAGGCTCAACAGGACCTACTGGTGCATCGCCTACAATAACAATAGGAACTGTTACAACCGGGACACCAGGAAGTCAGGCAACAGCTAGTATAACTGGTACAACACCAAACTTTTTCTTGAATTTATCAATACCAGCTGGAGTAACTGGGCCAACTGGCGCTACCGGAGCAACGGGTGCAACTGGAGCTACTGGTGCAACTGGTGCTACAGGAACGGCTGGTGCAACGGGACCTACTGGTGCAACTGGTGCTACAGGAACGGCTGGTGCAACGGGACCTACTGGACCTACAGGGGCAACGGGTGCAACTGGTGCAACGGGACCTACAGGGGTAACCGGAACAGCTGGCGCAACGGGACCTACCGGGCCTACTGGACCTACAGGGACAACTGGTGCAACAGGACCTACTGGCGCAACTGGTGCAACAGGAGCAACGGGACCTACAGGTACTACAGGAACAGCTGGCGCAACGGGACCTACAGGACCTACTGGACCTACAGGGACAACTGGTGCTACAGGACCTACTGGCGCTACCGGAGCAACGGGTGCAACAGGACCTACTGGTGCTACCGGAGCAACGGGTGCAACAGGACCTACCGGACCTACGGGACCAACTGGACCAACTGGACCAACTGGACCTACCGGACCATAAAATTAAAATTGGTAAGCTTCTTTTGCTTACCTTTTTATTTATCGGTATATAAAAACTTAGATAAGGAGATTTATTTATGGGAAAATATAAAGTAGCTGTTTATGCTATTTGTAAAAATGAAGAGAAGTTTGTTAAAAGATGGTACGAATCGGTTAAAGAAGCTGATGGAATTTTCGTTTTAGATACTGGTTCAACTGATAATACCGCAGAAGAATTAAGGAAACTAGGTGCAAACGTAACGATTAAAAAAATTGATCCGTGGAGGTTTGATGTTGCAAGAAACGAATCTTTAAACCTCGTACCGGAAGATTACGATATATGTGTTTGCATTGACATAGATGAAGTAATAAGTAAAGGTTGGAGACAAAAACTAGAAAACGTTTGGAAAAATGGTGTTAATCACGTAAGATATAATTATAACTGGTCTCATGATGAAAATGGTAATCCAGTGGTTAATTTCTACATTGAAAAAATACATGCAAGACATGGATTTCGCTGGGTGCACCCAGTTCATGAGGTACTAGAATTTACTGGTGATAATGAAGTTTGGGCAACAACTGATGAATTTACTGTAGATCACTGGCCAGACGATAATAAATCAAGAAGTAGTTACTTACCTCTTTTAGAATTATCAGTAAAAGAAAGTCCTGAGGACGATAGAAACATGCACTATTTAGGAAGAGAATATATGTTTTATGGTAAATATAATGAAGCTATTGACACGTTAATAAAACATCTTAACTTAAAAAGTGCAACCTGGAAGGATGAAAGATGCGCATCAATGAGGTTTATTGCAAGATGTTATAAATACTTAAAAAGGTATGATGAAGCTAGAATGTGGCTTGATAAGGCAATAAATGAAGCTCCATACCTAAGAGATCCTTACATGGAAAGGGCCATGTTAGAATATGAGTTAAATAACTGGGAGGGTGTTAAAAAATACTGCTTAGAAGCTTTAAAAATAACGAAGCATGAAAAATCATACATAAACGAACCATTTAGCTGGAATTATACGGTTTATGATTTACTTTCAATTGCACACTTTAATTTAGGCGAATATAAAGAAGCATTTAAATATTCATCAAAAGCCATCGACATGGAACCTAATGATGAAAGGCTATTAAACAATTATAAAATTATTAAAGAAAAAATGACTCTATAAACTAGGGTCATTTTTATTATCTTATAAAGTTAGTTGAAATTCTTTTTTCTTTTACAGGTTTTTCTATTCCGTTTTTTTGTCCAGATTCAATTGATTTTAATATCCATGCCATGTTGTTTGCAAGAGTTCTCATTGTTTGTAATCCTTCTTCATCTTTTAATGTTTCTTCTTTAGTATTTCCATGTATTTGATTCCAATACTGGCTTCCAACAACAATCATGTTAGTAATCGTAAAATACTTGTTTAAATCATCAAACGTTGTTGCTGCACCACCACGTCTGCAACTTACAACGCACGCTGCTGGTTTATACTCAAAGGCATAGCTCTTTCCATAAAAACATCTATCCATAAATGATTTTATAAAGCCAGTTGGCCCGGCATAATGAACGGCTGAACCAAAAATAAATCCATCAGCTTTCTCAGCTTTTTCTACTAATTCATTAACCTTATCATTCATAAAACATCTTTTTGTTTTAAAACAAGCACCACATCCAATGCATCCTGAAATTGGTTTGTTTCCTATCCAAAATATTTCTGTTTCAATACCATTTTTATTAAGTGTTTTAGAAACTTCTTCTAGTGCTAAGTTGGTTGCACCATCTTTATGCGGACTTCCATTTACTAATAATACTTTCATTTAAATCACTCCTATATCTTTTAAGTTTGATAATATATACTCGGTTGATGTATTAATAAACTTATTTATTATTTTCATATCAAATAAATAAGGTTTATTTTCTTTTGAATTTTCTATTATTATTCCGGCTTGATCCACGATTACTTTTATTTTATCTATTGGTATTTCTTTAATAATGTTTTTAAACTTAGGTATTTCTTCATAGAAAATACTTAGATCAAGATTATACTCATCGATTAATTTTATGTTTAAGTTAGTGTAGTCATTATAAAAATAATCTCTTTTTTTACTCTTTTCTACTACTTCTTTTGTTCCATCCAATTTATATATAACACCATTTTGATAAAAATCTGGTTCAAAATATTTAAACCATAAATAATCCGTATATAAATGAACATAGTATCCCAAAACAAAATCATCGTTTAAATCATTTTTATATAAAGATAAGAATTTATCTAAATCAGGTAATGATTCATTAGTTTCTTGGAAGTGAGATGATTTTTTATTTAAGCCAACTTGTTTTGCTATGTCAGGTGCAATACTTCCGATTAAAAATGATTTTCTATCTTTTTTTAAAGTTTTATTAAGTTCATTTGCAACTGCAATATGTATCATGCTACTTGCCATGTCATCAACTCCACTTTATAATTATATCATGACTTCTCTTAAATATAATTAGTTGAATTTCAAAAGTGTAAATTAATAATTATACTGTGGATAACTTTTTTCATAAAGATTTAATAGTTTAACATCTTATAAAGAATTTTATAATTATCTTGTGCATCAAGACAAGTATCAATTAAATACATGGGATCTTTATCATATTCTTTTAATCCTCTAATGTAAAAACTTTTATTTTGATCTAAAATAATAAATGGAAAAATATTATTTTTTAAACACTCTTTAAACATAATTATTCTTCCAACTCTGCCATTTCCATCACCAAAAGGGTGTATTTTCTCAAACTTAACATGAAATTTAACTATATCTTCTAAACTAATTTTATCCTTATTGTTATACCAATCTAAAAGATTATCTATATCTTTTTCTACGTCTTCTGGTTTTGATGTATTAATAACGTTTATCGTTCCAATTATGTTTGGAGATGTTTTAAAGCTGCCGACGTTATATTTAGGATCTTTTTCATATGACGTATTTTTCTTTAGTATCTTATTCATATTTATAATCATCTTTTTTGACAAAGGCTTATCTATATTATCAATAATATAATCAAATAATTTAAAATGATTTATGGTCTCTAATGAGTCATCTGAAAAACTAGAATAATCTTTATTTAAATTATTAACATCTTCTTCAAATATTTTTTTAGTTTGCTCTTTTGTTAGAGTGCTACCTTCAATCTTATTTGAGTTATAAGCAAAAGTAACTTGTGATGTATGATATATACCACCCTTTATTTTATTAGTTTTTTCTTTCACTAAAATTTTTTTTAACTCATCTACGTTCAAACCACATCACCCCACTTAATTTATATATAAATTATACTATCTTATTAAAAAGATATATCATAGATATTTTAAATATTTAACAACAAAATTATTTTTTTTAGTATTTTTTATTATTCCTACAAACTTATACTTACCATATCTTCTTATGCTAAATACATCGCCTTGTTTAAGTACGTATGAATTTTTACTCATAACTTCATAATTAACAATAACTTCTTTATTTTTAATCTTTTCGATTGCTTTAGCTCGTGATGAGTTAATGATGGATGATACAATGCTATCAATTCTAGTGCTAGACACTATTACCTAATGTTTTTCATATGCCCTTTCATAATTACATAATAAAACTAAAGGGACTTATTCTAATGATATTTTATTTTTTCCTACCATAGTTAAATTGTCTTTTATAAAATCAGCAAGCTCAATTGATACATATACATAAAAGTTTCCTTCATATAAAACTATGTCACCGAAGTATGATGAATCTATGTTAAGAGCAAATAGGCTTCCTAAAATATCTTGATGTCTTACTTTTTCCACAGTATTAATCTTAAAAAGTCTAACTAAAGGAACTTTTCCTGTGTATAACATTACTTTTTCACTATCCTTGTATGGATAATATATATTATATTCATCTTTTTTTAGGTTTGACGTAACTAACTTAAGTTCTCGTCCATCTAAAAATAGAGTATTCCTACCATTTTTAATTTTTTCCACAGCATTTTTAATTTTATAAATGTCAGATTTCATAATTTTCCTCATTATCATTTTATTAATAAATAAACAATTCAAAAAATAAAATTTTTCTTATAATTCTTAAAGTTCTTAAAAATTAATACTATCAATATTAAACAATTATTTTTTATTACATTAATCCTGTAAAATTTCTTTTATATAATTTAAGTATACAATAAAATTAAAACCACATGTACAAAGTATTTAATTATAAAAATTATTTATTTAATACTAATCTAAATTTCCTAATTTATTAAGTATAGTTTCGCACATAATACCTTCATCTGTTAAACCATCAAAACATCATATATTCAGCCAATTGATCTTCAACATCAGACATATCTTCATACTTTTTAACTATTTTATTTAATAATTGTTTTTCATCATCTGTTAAAACTTTTAATAAATTTTCCACCATTAATCATCTCATTCTTTGGTTTGTTTGTTTTTACATCTTAATTTTAACATTATTCAAATGAGGTTGCAAATGTGTTTGCCATGCTCTCATAATATATAACTATAAATATTTTTAATAAGTAAAAAAGTAATTCTCACACCTTAATCTCTTTATTGTCTTTTGCTTAGTTATACAATAAAAGAACGTAGAAATACGTTCTAAAGTGCTTTATAAGCACTGTACCGATAACGTCTCAAATTTTTTTACCAGTACACTACCTATAAAGTAGTGCATAATAAAAGCACCTTATTTGGTGCTGAATAAACATAACATTAGGAGGAGGGCGGCACATTCTCCCTCATCTCTTTTGACCAAAATGGTGCGTGGACGTGCCGTAATTGTCCACCTCTCCTATAAATATTATATTATTTTTTATCGTTTTTATCAAATATTTTCGTTACTTTTCCATTCTTTATGTTTCTATTAATTTCGCTATCTCTCATAAGTTGCATTTGTATAATAGAATTTTTTAAATTCTTATCACTTGCTGTATTTAATTTCATAGTTACTTTAACGTTTTTATCGAATGTTTTAATTAACCATATAGTACTATCTCTTTTTGTTTCTTGAAGTACCAAATCAGGATTCTTAATTATTTTAGATACATCTTTAATATAATTTTCCACTTCCGGATGTCTTTCTTTAATATGATTTATTCTTTCTTCAAACAAGACAACATCTTTTGTAGTTGTCTTAATGGAACTTGTATATTTACTAATATCAAATTTACCAATTATACTCTTTTGAACTAACTCTTCTTGCTTTTTCTTTTTGTTTTCTTTCACTTTCCAGTTTTGATAAGATGTTGTAGCTTTTTGTTTTGACTTAGTACTTAATGAACTACTTCCTATCCATTCATTACCTGTTATTCTGGTTCTTCCGGTTTTGCCTAAAAAGCTTAAGTACTCATTTCTAGTATTACTCAAACTATTTTGTTTCATTTTAATATAACTGGCTTCTGCTCCAGTTTGTTTAAGCATTGCTATTTCTCTTTTTTTATTTCTAATAGTTCTTTCATATTGACGTTGCCTTTGTTTCTCTATGATATTAGCATAGCAAAAATTCTTAGGTTACTAAAACTATTAATCCAATTTAGTAATTCAATTAAAGATATTAGCATAGCAAAAATTCTTAGGTTACTAAAACGTGGAATTGCTGATTTAACACAAACTAAAAGTATTAGCATAGCAAAAATTCTTAGGTTACTAAAACTGGGCATGACTACTGATGAATTAGGAGAGAGTATTAGCATAGCAAAAATTCTTAGGTTACTAAAACGGACATAATGAGTAATAAATGTTTGATATAGTATTAGCATAGCAAAAATTCTTAGGTTACTAAAACTAATACCTCCTTTCAATATACTTCTATATAGTATTAGCATAGCAAAAATTCTTAGGTTACTAAAACAGAAAAAACGGAGGTATTTATGGAAGAAAAGTATTAGCATAGCAAAAATTCTTAGGTTACTAAAACGGTACTTTAATATCTAAAACGTCACCTCGTGTATTAGCATAGCAAAAATTCTTAGGTTACTAAAACGAAACTCAGCTAGCTCCGCATTTAAATCCTGTATTAGCATAGCAAAAATTCTTAGGTTACTAAAACAACGTTCTATATCATAATCAGCATGTTCGTGTATTAGCATAGCAAAAATTCTTAGGTTACTAAAACGAAACATATCATTAAAATTAATTTCTTTGCGTATTAGCATAGCAAAAATTCTTAGGTTACTAAAACTATTAATCCAATTTAGTAATTCAATTAAAGGTATTAGCATAGCAAAAATTCTTAGGTTACTAAAACACGCAAGAAGAAAAACAATTACTACTTCTCGTATTAGCATAGCAAAAATTCTTAGGTTACTAAAACCTATTATTTGATGCTAACATATAACAATACGTATTAGCATAGCAAAAATTCTTAGGTTACTAAAACAAGAAATCAGCTTTATCCATATTAAATGCTGTATTAGCATAGCAAAAATTCTTAGGTTACTAAAACCTTCAGTTGCCTTACTTTGGCATACTATTAGTATTAGCATAGCAAAAATTCTTAGGTTACTAAAACCTATTAAGGTAGTCGCCTACGACACATTCTGTATTAGCATAGCAAAAATTCTTAGGTTACTAAAACTGTAACCTGCCTTTATCATCTGGTGTTTCAGTATTAGCATAGCAAAAATTCTTAGGTTACTAAAACCTCAAACTGATTATACCATATCAGATTTGAAACTACAAATATTGTGATTAAATTATATCTACCAATTCAATTACTTTAGAATCATTACTACCATTTATATAATTTACTATAATCTCTTTTAATGCATTATCATCACTGATAAACATATTCATTTTATCAATCAAATGATAAAGTGTAACATCATCAAACATGTCATAAACGTAATTATTTACTAATAAATAATCATCTAAATGTTTTATCTTATGTTTTTTATTGGTATTTATTAAAATAATAGAATCATTAGTATCTAAAGATAATATTTCATTTAATAAATACTCATCTAAATAACAATCAATTAATAAAAATATAGGTTTATCATTTAAATTAATTATACTTTGAATTAATTTTAACTGTAAAATAATGATATCATGATATTCTAAATCATAAATTGATATATTATCACTATTTTCATTACATATTTCAACATCTAATAATTTAATCAATTCCCTATTATCAATTTCATCAAATGAAAAATTTAAGAATTTATTATTATAATTAATATTAAGATTATCTTTAACAAAATTATTATTCAACGATTCAAGTATTATTTTTAATGTATTTAATTCTTCTTCATAATCAATATTTTGTAATTTTAATTCAAGATATTTTTTTATAAGTGTTTTTGAGTTTAGTTTCAATTCATTTTCAAAATCAAAATCCGAATCTATTTTCAAAAATAAAAAATCATTTTTATTTAACACATCACCCTCTAAAAAAACATCATCAGTATTTACTTCATCATCATTTTTTGTTTTGAAATATTTTTCTATCTTGTTAAATATCTTATATTTTTTTATATAGTTTTCACCAAATAAAATTTTATAATTATTAATTGCAAAAGATATTTCTTCATTATCTATATATAATTTAATTTCTCTCATAGTAATATAAATGGATCAATGGTGATTTTTTCTTCTTGCCTACTTTTACCTCCTACTAATATTTCCATACTTGAATACTGTTTTTCTGTTAACATCATTATTCTTATTGAACCTTTTTTAGGTAAATCAATTTTTAAAGATGAAATATGTTTTGTTGCCGCATCTCTATTATTAAACATTTTAGAATAAACAGAAAATTGAAGCATTATATAACCTTTTTCAATCAATTTTTTTCTAAATAAAGAATACTCATAGCGATCTTTTTTAGTAATAACTGGTAAATCAAAAAATACTAAAACCCTCATAAACTCATATATCATAAATTTTTACTTCAGGAAAATAAATATTGTTATAACTACCAGTATTTAAAGCACTTAAAATATTATCTACATATGAGCTTATTACATTACTAATAGACTGTTTTTTACCATTATATAGTATTTTTCTTATTAGACTAGATACAATTTTCAATCTAATATCTCTTGTAAAGAATTGTTCATTTAAAAAGTTATTATAAACATAATTATCAATAATAGGTCTAAAAACTTCTATTATGTCATCTGCTAGATTAAAATCATTAAACTGTCCTTTATGAAAAATACCTATATGAGGATTTAAACCTTTTGCAACAAGCGATCTTGCTATCATACTCCTTATAATACTATATCCGTAATTTAAACAAGCATTGATTGTATTTTCATCTTCTCTTAAAAAATTATTTCCAAAAAGTTCTTTAAAATATAATTTTGCAGCTAACCCTTCTCTATTTGTTGCATCTAAAGGTTCTATTTCATTTAAATAATTAGATAATTTATTAATTACATCAATTGATTTGTTATTTTCTTTTAAAACTTTTATTTGATTAATTATTTTACCTTTGACTATAATTTGCCAAGCTTTATTTATATTTTCTTCTTTCCAAGATAATTGGTTCTTTAAAACTAATGAAGCTTGGTAATTACCTGAATAAGGATAAATAATCGTGTTCGGCAAATGCTTCATATCACACAATACAACATTTATTTTATAATCCATACATTTATTAAGTAAATTAACCGATAAAGTAGTTTTGTAATTATCTATAATAATTGAATTTATATCACCTAAAGGAATTGTTGTATCGTCATTTCCTTTGGTAACTTTTAGATTATCTAAATGTAAGCTTAGATAATCAGCTTCTTCAATATATACAATTCTCCAACTCATAATATAAACAAAAAGAGACTCAAAATGAGTCTCGATTTCGGCATAAAGCCTTGTTTTAATAGCTCCTAAGAACTTTTGCTATGCTGTGTTCCGTCGAACACAACTAAATTATAACATTTATAACTCAAATTTGCAATACTCATTTTTGACTTTATACATATTTCCTAATATATCAGTGGCTCTTTTTTCAATAAATTTTAAATTTTTACTAATAGCAACAAAATCGCGAATTTCACCTTTCAACGTTTGTTTGTTATTGATATTTTTATATTCTATTAAATTTCTATTATAGTTTGTTCCTATACATCTAACGACATGACCTTTCATGTTAGCATCTATACTTAATTCACCATCTGTTTCATAATAGAATAAATCATTTTTATGTAATGAAAATAAGAACTTAGCATCGTCACTTATATTTCTTCTTTGTTTTTCCTTATAATACCAATCTTCATCTATTACGTACTTATCATTTTTTCTTTTTATATTATCGTGACATACTCTTAAGAACTTATATAAGCCGTCTTCTTGGTAAAAATCAAGTCTATAAAGTGTCTTAGATAATAAAACCACTCTTTTATCTTTTATATTATATTTATTTGAAATGTCAACGTTCGTACCTAACGTTTTATTTAAATATTTTACTGATTTAATAATAGGGCCCTTACCATTTTTGGATTTTTTTCTAACGTAATCTCCAGTTTCATTATAAAATGCTAAAAATGGATTTTTCTCTTCGGGATAATTATTTACAACGTTTAATAATATTTTATATGTATCAGGATCATTTTTATACATTAATAAGGAAGAACCTTTTCCATCTTTAATTCTTTTAGCTAATCCTTCGCCATCAGAATCATAAATATTTTTATATTTTCCAACTAGGTATTCTTTACCATCAACTTTTCTTGTTGAATAAATTGTTTGGTCAGTCATTTGTCTGTTTGGCTTTGAATCTATCTTGTGAAAATACTTGGTTTTTAAATTTCTTAATCCATCTATAAATTTTAAATATTCTGGATCAAAATAATCTTTTTCATTTTCTAAAGTAATTAATTCACCTGTTTTACCATCAAAATTATTATCGTCTATGCGCACTACATTTAAAACATTGTCATAAAGTTTCATGCATTTAACACCTGCTATTATTAAAGCATCAACAGCATGGTGTTTATAGTCTTCACTTCTATCTTTGTTAATAATAGATTTTTTTCTAAAAGCGCTTGTTATCGCTCCTCTTAAAGTAAATACCTTTGTATCCTTTTTATTAGCCTTAAAATAATTATTTAAGGTATTTAGTATAACTCTTGAAGCATACTGAGTATCTACTAAATTTCTATTTATAAATTCTTTTTTATTTTCGAATTTGTTTAAATCTTTTTCATATAATAAGTATGCCTTTTTCTTTATTGGTAAATTAAGTGATAAAACCAGGCTTTTAAAAGTATCATAATTTATTAAACCTTCACCACTTTTAAAATATGCATAAGGAGTTCTTTGACCTTTATCATGATTTGCTTTATGAGTTACTAATACTTTATTATTTAATGAATCGTCAAATGATATAGAAATAGGTATAATGTGATCTATTTCATACATATATGGATCATTAATTAAATCATCTATGTTAATTGTTGTATTAGTATATAAACATTTACCTTGCTGCTGCTCATAAAGCCTTATTTTTAGTTTTGTTTCAGCATTTATTTCTCTATTACCAACTAACTCTTTTATGTGATCATTTATTTCCTTATTTCTATCCTGCGTTTTTTTTATTCTATTTCTTTCATCTTCACTATTTTTATCCCTTGGCATTTCTATTACAATAGAATCTAAATCACCATATTTTTTTATAACTGCTTCCGTTACTTTTAAAGCCTCTTTTTGACTTCGTTTTGCGACACTAGAAAGTATTGCATCATTATCAAATGGTATATGATTTCCTATATATTTTTCTAAATTTTTGGAAAAATATCCATTCATTTGAAAAATTTGCATTTGATTATAATCTGTATTTAATAAATCAGGTATTACTTCATCCATTACTTTTAGTGATAAAGAATGATATCCTGATATACCGGTTATTTTAGCAAAAGCCTTAGCCTCATTCTCTTTTAAATCTAAATCTAACAAAGATTTTACTCTTTCATCATAACCTTTTTTATTTGTTAATACCTCTATTATTTTATCAACTACCCTTTTATCATTGGTAAGTTCTGGATTAAGTCCATTATCTTTAATTACTTTTAATATTTTTTTATAGCCGTTAAACTCAGTTATAATTGGATTTTTTTTGGTATCTTCTCTAAGCCCAGACATTGCTTGTTTATCAACACCAAAATATTTTTCTAGTTGCTTAATAGTTATATTACCCTTTTTATTTATATAATCATTTATAATATTTTCTTTATCTTTTTTAGTAATATGTTCCCCATTTATCTTTAAATTATTTAAATCATTTAAGATGTTAAATAAATCAGCAGTATAGCACATTTTTGGTGCTCTTAATTCTTCTGGATAAATAGAACAATGACCACGCATTTTTTCAATCATATCAACGTGCACTAACTTGCCATCTTCCATATAAAACTGTCCATATATCGTTGGAGATTTTTCACTTCCGGGTCCATCATAATACTCTCTTTTTGATTTTATAATTTCAATAAACTCATTTTGTAATTCTTCAGAGATGTTTTGGTTTTTAAATATTTGATTTAATTCCTTTATATAATCACTTGTATTAAACCTGTTATTTTCACCACGTAATTTTCCTTCTTTTAGTCTCTGTAACTGAATTTCACAAACATATTTATCTTTTAATAGTTTATTATTTTCACTCAATATTTTTTTAGTTGATAAGCCATCTTTTGACTCAGCATCATCAACCGATGTAATTCCTGTTATTCCTCTTTTTTTAGCTATGTTTAAAATAGCAGTTGCAAGCTCATCATTAGTAAGTTTACTATTAAGCCCTCTTACTCTTATTTCATACGGATTATTAAGTGATTTAAAGTTTTCATCAATAATATTATTTTTAATTAACAATTCTTTAACTCTTTGTATACGGTGCTTTCTTCTTCTTAATAATCTTCTTGTCGAACGATGAGTTCTTCTATCCTCATTTAAAGAAGAGGAACCTTCTGCAAATAATCTTACTCCTGAATCAATAACTTCATAATTATCCTTATCAATTACTCCCCATCCAACGGATGCTATTCCAACATCTAATCCTAACACTAACTTCATACTTCTTTGATCCTTTCTAAAAAAAACACTAGCACAAACATCAAAGTCTGTACTAGCCCTTTAACTAGCCTTATTATAACACTTTTGCCATATTTTGACAATTTTTTATTATGCATTATTAATTAATATAGTTATTAAATTAGTATAGTTTATACCAGCATCTTCCATAAGTTTTGGATACATGCTTATAAACGTAAAACCTGGTAATGTATTTACCTCATTTATATATACCTTATTATCTTCCTCATCATAGAAAAAGTCTATTCTTGCATAACCTTTTAAACCGAGTTCTTCAAATACTTTTAAAGCATCTTCTTTTATCTTATTTACTATGTTTTCTGGCAAATCACCCGGAATTGTTGTATAAGATGAATCACTTACGTATTTTGCATCATAATCATAAAATTCATTACTAGATTTTATCTCACCTGGTCTTGAATACAAAATATTATTTTTATTTTCTAATACCGCTACTTCAAGCTCTCTTGCTTTTATAAACTTTTCAATTATTACGTTATCATCATAACATTTAGCTTCCTTAATAGCTTTTATAAGTTCTTTTTTGTTAGATGCTTTGTTAATACCAATGGAAGATCCTCCGTTTGATGGTTTAACTATTACTGGAAATTCTATTTTATCAATAACATCACATACTTTATCATCATTTTTTAAAGTGATGTACGGAACCGCATTAATACCTAGTTTATCAAATAATACTTTAGATAACGCTTTATCCATGCATAACATACTTGCTTTAGACTTGCACCCGACAAACTTAATGTTAAATAATTCTAACATTCCTTGAAGTCTTCCATCTTCTCCGAAGCTTCCATGAGTAACAGGAAAAACAACGTCAAAACCTTTTAAATAATTAATTACGTTATCAATTTTTAATATGTTAGCATCCTTCCAATTTCTATTTTCTAAATATGATATATCATCCTTAAATTTATACCAAGTATTATCAAAGTCAATACCCGCTACTTCAAAATAAAACTTCTTCTTATCAATATGCTCTATAATACTTTTACAAGATAAACAAGATATATAATGCTCAGGTGAATTACCACCGAATAATATTAATACTTTTTTAATAAAAAACACCTCATTAAATTGTATTTTAATGAAGCATTTTATATTATTAATAAATTAAAATTTATCAAAATCATCAAACATTTTATTTAATTTTTTATTCTTTTTTATTTTTACAATTAAAACAATACTTATTAAAACAACTATACATACTGCTGCTATTATAATTATTTTAATTTCATCTTTACTTAAATCTAATGTTTTTTTATTATTTACTTCTTTTGTTTCTATTTTTTTACTATGTTTTATATTAATTTTATAAGTCCTTACACTACCATCTTCACTTGTTACTTCAATGGTTACTAAATCATTACTACTTTTTAAATCATCAGCGCCTGTTATTTTAATATTTGCATTAGTATCTTCTGCTTTAGCATTTATGGTTAATTTGTTTTCGTCATCTTTAACATATATGTTATATTCTAACTTATCTTTATTAAAATCTATTGCGTGATTTTTTATTTTTAAACTGTTTAAATAATTATTTGATTTGTTTTGTGCAGTTGTTGTTTCTTTTTTTGACGTTTTAGCATCGCTCTCGGAAGCCTTTGATATTTTAGATTCTGCTTTGGAGATGATGCTTTTTGAGCTTCCGTTTGTCACAATAGATTTAGGCTCGGTAGTATTTACTGATTCTTTATTTATTATGTTAATTAAATGGGAAGTTTCTGAATAACTAGTTATAATATTTGAATCACTTTCATTATAATTAGAACCTACCTTGTATAATAATGCATTACCATTACCAATTTTAATACCAGTATTAGATGCATTTGCATTTTTAACATAAAAAGTAAGCGTTGCAACATAATTCCCACAATGTAGTATTCCATCAGAACATTTACTAGTTAAATTACCGTCATTTATTACGCTAGCTACAAAATATCTTCCTTCTTGAGTAGTTACTTCAGTATCAAAACCATTACTATATGCCTTTGTTATAGAAAAAATAGAATCATCAAAGGCAAGTTCATAAACTACTCCACCAACACCTAACGTATTTTTATCAATACCTGAAAAATCAATATAAAACGATACGTTAAATGAATCACCTACACTTGCACTATCTGGACCTGTTACATCAAATCTTGAGATTGATGCTGCCTTTACACTCATAATTGGCATTAACAAAATAAATACCAATACTAATAAAATAAATTTTTTCACTTATACCTCCACTACTTACACACTACTAAAGTATCTTTATTACTTTCAGTATACCATATAAATAAAAAAATTACATTAATAAAGGGTTTATTAACGTAATTTTCGATTCTTGCATTACAGGGCGATGAGCATCATCTTTTAAAAATTTCAGATAAAAATCGATTCCTTGTAGTGTATGTTAGCTCTGTTTGAGGGAGATTGCAAGTTATTTTTCAAACATTATAAATATTTTTTAAATACTCTTTTAAAATCCTCTGCTTTTTGTAAAAGCCATTCATACCCATGGCTTAAATCCTCAGATTTGAAATCAACTTTAGATCCACAAACGATACTTACACTACTAGCTTTACTATTTTCTTTATAATCCCAAATTAATTTATATCCTAATTCACTTTCAATACTTTCTTTATTAGAATACAATTTATTATACAATTCTTTATTATCGTCTATCCATAAAGCACAAGCTATTTCTCCACTTTTGATAACCGTTAAATCAATATGGCATTCACTTGATCCAATAGCAAAAGTGTACCAGTGTTGTGGTAATGCTTTTCTTGTGGAAAAACTATTTTTATGTTCTGCACAATATTCGTTGAAGCCTTGCCAAAAATTTAAATCTGTTAATTTCATCCCTGTTAATTCGGAATTATTTTGAGTAGTTCTAATCGTTTTAGTCCAATCATTTGGTTGACTTACAACTTCGAAATGTGGAGCAATGTCTGAATCTCCAATTCTGAATAGTTCTACTTTTACCAAAAATAAGTTAATGCTATCATCTGAATGTTCGTTTAACCACTCTATAGCCTGTTTGTGTTCTTCATTGGCATCCTTAACAATCCAAATAATTGTTTTTGCATCATATCCAGCACCATATACTAAAATCTTCCCTAAGTGGTCATGATTAGTAATTTCTAATTGGTTTTCAATAATAATATTTTCATTAGTGTCTTCATTTTCAGCTAAAATATCCAATGAATATTTTCCTACAGGAGCTTCAGTCTTCTTTACTTTAATAGGAATTCCAATTTCATCACTTAATAACTTTATATTTACATCTTTAGCAAGCCATGGTGTAAAATCATACTCTTCATTTTTCCATATTGTTCTTAAATCCGTTATTTTTTCTAATTTTCCTAATTTTATTTCAGTCATAAAATAGTTCTCCTTTATATTTCGTTATCCTGGTACTTTAATTCAGCTTGTTTAATAACCTTTTCTACTGCACCTTCTCTTTTTATCGGTGGATAGTTATATTTAATTAACAGCCTTCTAATATTAACTCTAATTCTAGCTCTTGCATCTTCTCTTTTAAAAGCATCTAGTGTTAAATTTTGATTTATAATTTCAACTAATTCTTTTGCAATTTGTACCAAAGTTTCATCTTTCATTAATTCTTTTATTTCTGGGTCAAATCCTAAAGCATCAAAGAAAGCTTTCTCTTCTGGAGATAAATTATATTCATTTCCATTAGCAAGTTCTTCTTCTATTTCTTTCTTTAAATTAATAAATTCTTCAATAATTTTTTCTATATCTGCTAAATCTGTTCTTTCGTTATAAGCATCTACAATCTTGTTAAACTTTGTTGAAAATTTTTCTTGTAATGTTAAGTTTACTTTTCCTATATCTTTGATTGTTGTTTTAATTGCTCTTGATAAAACTTCAGCAGCTACATTTTTATCTTTTAAATTTCTTAATTTAGAAAGCATATTATTACTTAATAATTCAAGACTGTTTCCTCTAGTCAATTCCCCTAGATTGATTAATTCATCTTCTCTAATAGATTCTTCTAGCATTTGGCCTACTGTTTTGTTAATTTCAGATACATCTAATTTATGTTCATTAGATATTTTTGAAATGAATGATCTTACTGAAATAATAAATAATGACTTATCTTTATATGTTTGTTCAAGAATACCATTACATAAAGTATATAGATTTTTAACATTTAAACTTTCTAACATAAATCTTTTCTTTAATTCTTCTGAAGACAAAACTATGTTTGCCCCATTTTTAATTAGATTATATTTTTCTGTGTTATCTAGGTTATTAAAATAACTATAATCAAGATGATGTAATATATTATCTACTACTTCTAGTTTATCTTTTAATGTATTTACAATTTCCTCATTATCTACAATTTGTCTTTGATCTCTTGTTGTATATGTTTTTAAAGCATCAAGTAGCCAAGCTTTTAATCCAATATAATCCACAATTAAGCCAGCTGGTTTTGATTTATACACTCTATTAACTCTAGCAATTGCTTGCATTAAGTTGTGTGCTTTCATAGGTTTGTCAATATACATTACACCTAGTCTTGGAACATCGAATCCAGTAAGCCACATATCGACTACTATAGCAATTTTGAATTTTTCATTAGGATTATTTTTCTCGTTTTTAAATCTAATTTCTAATTCTTTTTTATCATTCTTAGTACCGATTAATTTTTGCATTTCTTCTGGGTCTTTATTACTTGGTGTGATAATCATTTTTACAACATCTATATAATCTGGTCTTAATTCAATGAACTTTTTATACATAGTATAAGCCGCTTTTCTAGAATATGCAACTACCATGGCATGATCTGCGTCCATATCTTTTCTTTCTTCATAATGATTAATTATGTCTTTTACAATTAATTCTAATCTATCTGGATCTTCTATAACTTGAGATATTTTTGCCATCATTTGCTTCGATTTATTAATTGCATATTCATCTGCCGTACCAGATTCTTCAATAAACTTATAATAGTTGTCTATTTCATCTAATATTTTTTGATTTAATCCAACTCTTGCCATTCTTGATTCATACATAATTGGTACTGTTGAACCATCCATAATAGCTTGTGTCATATCATATGTATCAATTACATCACCAAATATAGCTGATGTTGATTTATCTTTTGTTTCTACTGGTGTTCCAGTAAATCCAATATAAACAGCATTAGGTAATGCGTTGTGTAAATATTTAGCTGTTCCATATTTTTCTGTTGCCTCGTTTGTTTCATAGTCTATTTTCATTGTAGCTTCTAGACCATAATGGCTTCTATGACATTCATCTACTAAAACTAAAATATCAGCTCTATCAGAAAACAGACCTGTTTCTTCCTCGAATTTTTGTAAAGTAGTAAAGAAAACTCCACCTGATAATCTATCTTTTAACATATCATCTAAAGCTTGTCTTGACTCTGCTTTTTGAGGTTTTTGTTTTAAATAATAATCACACTTAGTAAAAGTTTCATACAATTGATTATCTAAATCATTTCTATCTGTTACGACTACTATTGTAGGATTATTTAAAAGTTTAATCATATTACCAGAATAAAACACCATGCTAAACGATTTACCAGAACCTTGCGTATGCCATAAAATTCCTGCTTTACCAGTTTTAGCACCTTTGGTTACTGTTGATTTAATCGCTTTTTTTACTCCAAAATACTGATGGTATTGGGCTAATATTTTTTTATCATCACTAAAAAGAATAAAATTTTGAATAATATCTAATAGTCTATCTTTTCTAAACATTCCATTGAACAAAGTTTCATGAGTTGGCATATTTTCATGTACTTCTTCGGTTTCTTCTACTTTTTTCCAATCACTAAATCTAGAATAAGGACTAGTAATTGTTCCAGCTTTAGCTGTTACTCCATCACTAATAACTAAGAATTGATTATATTTAAATAGTGTTGGAATAGATACATTTTTATAACCCATTAATTGATTATAAGCATCTTCTAATTTTACATCTTCATTTGTTGCGGTTTTAAGTTCTATTACAACTAATGGAATACCATTTATAAATATAATGATATCTGGTCTTTTAGAATCTCTATCAATGATAGAAAATTGATTAACTGCTTGAAAGTGGTTGTTATTAATATTTTGAAAGTCAATTAGTTTGACATTTTTATATTGATACCCAGTAGATGTTTTTACCTCTACTGGAACTCCTTCTAATAGATATCTAGTAAAAGTTTTATTATCTTCTACTGGATTTCCATGTGATAAGTTTTTAATAGTCTTTATGGCATCATTTATTTGGGCATCATTAAAATTTCTATTGATATTACTAATATCACCAAATAGATTATTATCCATAAATACACTGTGAAAATCTCTATCGATGTTATAGCCGTTTAACCTTTCATAACTTAAATTTTCAAAAATATTTAATGTCATATCTTCTAATTGTTCTTCTGTATACATCTTTAATCACTTCCCTATAATTTAATAGATTTTTCTATTTTATTAATTGCTTTTTTATCTAATACATCATAATAACTTTTTTTCAATTCGTTTATAGCATTATATAATCTATGTCTATGTTCCAGTTCTCCATATTCTTTTTGCAATTCGATATATGTAGACTTATCTTTTCTAGGTATTGCATCATTCATCATTAAATCTAATATAATTTGATACTTATATAATTCCATTAATATATTTTGATATTTCATAATAAAATTTTCTAATAATTGTCCGTTTTTATTCGGAAAAAGAAATCTAATTTCAGTTGATAATCCCTTTAATTCTTCAATTTTAACTAAAAACGCATTCTTAAAGTCATTATTTTTTGGTTCATTTATTATACATGTAATATTTTTTAAGTAATTATTTTTGGTTAAATTTATAAATTGATAGTCAACTATTATAGCTTCATCATATGGACAACTATTATAGTCTAGTAATTTTTCATTATCTTTATATAATTCTAATAGTCCTTTTGCTAAAAGATATTTATCAAGTCTTTTAGCAAATAAAAATTGCTTGTTGCTTATCTTGATTTGTACATGAGTTTGAAATAATGCAATAATTGCTATAACTGCAGTTATTATTGAAAATAAGTTGTTTTCCAAAAACACCAAAATATCTTTTATCATTGCTACTCCTCTTTTACAAATCACAATTTGTATGATTAAATTTCTATTTTATCTAAATCTATCTCTCCATTCATTAATTTTGGTAGTAGTGTATCTCTTAATTGAGATAAACTTTTGTTTTCAAAGTAATTTGATGATATTTTTTTTAACAAAGGAAATACTTTCAAATCAAATTTATTAATTAAATAGTCATTAGGAATCACTAACTTATGAGTTTCAACGTCATTTTTATTTATATGTTGTTGAGCACCACCCGTCTGTTTCAAAATGATATCTTTAATATTATTTATAATACTTAAATATAAATAATTGTTTAATATTTTATTATTAGGAACAATTCCTATTACTGATTGATTAGTACATGCTTCTATTTCTAATCTACTTACTTGCCCTAAAGTCGCTCCAGTAATGGCTAATACAGTTGTTTCTTTTGGTAACAATGTAGTAGAAGTTTTATTTAAGCCCAATTCAGTTATTTTTTCACTTGCTTCAATTATTCTAAATTTGTTAACTTCTCCAGAATTAATCCAATTAATATTTCCTTTCCAATATTCTTTCTTTACTCTGCTTGGAGTTCCTCCCAAAATACATTTTGCAATGTCTTTAATCTCATAAACTGATGAATTATTCTCGTTTAACTGTTCTATTAATTCAAAATATAGATTGTTACATAATTCATGCAAATTATTATTTATTTGATTATTTAGCTCTATTTTATTATTAATATAATCTAATATTATTGTTATCTTATCTTGATTTTCAATCGGTGGAAGATTAATAACCTCATTTTTTAATACGTCGAAGGTTATTTGAGGAAAAGTCCCACTTCTAGCTTCTGCAAGATGCTGCATTTTTTTTACAAATAAATCATTAGTTAAACAATAATATAAAAATTTATTAGTTATCTTATCTGATTTTTTTCTTAATACCATTAATTTTGTAGAAGCAATATAATCTTCTGCTTCAAAATCAACATAGGCAAACCTTTTATTTGCAGGTCTTATCTCACTATATAAAATATCATCTTTCTTGAATCTTTTCTTAAATTGTCCTCTAAGATTAGAATTATCAGTGTAAGAATGATTAAGAACACTACCACTTAATACATCTGAAGTATTAACTAAAACGACCCGATCTTTATCTATCTTTCTTGTGTCTGAGATAGTATCAACTAAATCAAATAATTTTATTTTTTCATATTTCATGCAATAATCATCCTTTCTTTTACAAATCACAATTTGTATGATTAAATTTCTATATTATCTAAATCTATTTCACCATTCATTAACTTTGGTAATAGTGTATCCCTTAATTTTAATAATTGTTCGTTTTCTGCTATATTATTCCCAATCATTTTAAATAATGGTTCAACCAAAGTATTATACTCTTTAACTTTATCACATTTTAATTCACATATAGGCATTTCAGCAATATGTTGTGGATAAATATGTGGCTGTGCCGAACCAGTTTGCGCATCAAATATTTCTTTTTGTCTTGTTTTTAAAACGATATACCAAAAATAAATATTATTAGTAATAGTATCATCAATATATGAACAATCAGAGGCCCATACTGGTACTTCCCATAAATTAGTATAGCCAGCATTGGCACCTGAAGCTGAGATAGTAATTACTGGAAAATGTGTATTAGGCTGATTATGATAGGTTGCTGGATACAAACCACCTGCAATAACCGGTATATTGCCATCTTTTGCATCTCTCGATAATAAGTTCTTTCCTCTCTTAGGTACCAAATATTCACCAATTGTCTTATTCCCTTTTTGAATTCCTGGAAAAATATTATCAAATAGAGCAACTGCTTCTTCATACAAATTATTATTTTATTTATTAACTATGTTATATAACACAAATTATTATTTATATTAGTATTTAAATTTATTTTTGTCTCAATCCTTGTTAAAATACTAGCTATTTTATCTTGGATTTCTCTTTTAGGAATTTTAATACTACATTTTAATAATTCTGGTTGTCTTAGGCCTGTTACTGTTGATCCTGTTGCTCTTGCACAAAGTTCAGATCGAAACATGTTGCTCAACATATAATAGTAAATATATCTAGCATTAAATTCTTTTTTTATTTTTAAACCGAATAACCTTTGGCTTAATACTATTTTTTCGTCAGAATCCCAATATAGTAATTCACCAAAAGGAGCCTCTGACGTAATCAATATTGTTCCCCTGTCCACTTCTTGCTTCATCCATTTTTTATACATACTTTCAGATACAAAACGAATCGAATCTATTTGAACAATTTTACCACTTTTTATGTTTTTAGCAGATAAAGCCATATACTCAGTTGGTACTTCAGACCAATTTCCACCAAGTTTTTTTGGAGTTTTTCCTCTATAATCAATTATTTCATCAATTATATTACTTACAGTATACTCTTTAAACATTATTGCCTCCCCTATACGTAAATTTATCGTTTATAAATTTAAATCATATATTTTTTTACTTTATGCAATATATCTTCTATGAGATATTTTTACATTACTTTGATTTACCATTGCGTAGTGCATTGTTGTTTCTATTTTTACATGACCTAGTAGTTTTTGAACTTGTTCTACTGGCATTCCTTTATCTATTGCCATTGTTGCTAGAGTTCTTCTAAATTTATGTGGATGGACTTTATTGATATTTGTATTAACTCCTAGATTTCTTACAATGAGTTCTATTCCTGAGATTGATAATCTTTGATGTGGTTCTCTTAATGATACAAATAATGCATCATTAGTATCGTTTCTTTTAGAAATATATTCTTTTAAATGTAATTTTGTTTTTGCATCAAAATATACTTCTCGTTCTTTATTTCCTTTTCCTAATACAATACATGATCTATCTTCAAAATTTAGATTACTTATATTTAAATTTACAAGTTCTCCTACCCTCATACCTGTAGAGATTAATAGTTCTATTAGTGATAAATCTCTTATATTTTCACATTCATCTCTTAATTTTTCTAGATTTTCATCTGTTAATACTTCTTTTACTGTTGTTGGTGTTTTAATTCTATGAATTCTTCTAATTGGACTTTTAATTATATAATCTTCATCTTCTAACCAAGAGAAGAATGATGATAGTACTCTTCTTATATTATCAATTGTTGTAGATCCGCAGGTACTCATTTCTTTATAATTTGATAAATAACTTCTTATTTCTTCTGTTGTTATTTTCTTAATACTTTTATCAAAACTATCATTAAATTTATCAATGATTTCTTTATAGTATTTAATTGTTCTATCTGAACACCCCTCTATTTGTTTAGATGAAATAAATGATTCAATCATTGATGTATTTTCATCTAATTCTTCTTGATGTTTTAAGTCATCTGTTTTAATAATAAATTCTAGTTTTTCGAAATTTATTATTAAACTTTCTTTTAATTTGTTTAGTTGATAATCTGTCAGACTATCTTCCATATCTTTTGTAATATTTAATATTACATCCATTTTCATAATATTTTCCCCCTTAAAGTTGGGGTATATTATACTACAATTTGTCTATATCTCATAACCAATAGCTTTTAGGTTCTTTCTTATCTCTTCTTCCAACTTATGAGATTCTTCAAATTGTTTTGATAATTCTGCTGTAATATTTTTCATTTTTTCTTCAAATGGAATACCATCATCTTCTGCTTCTTCTACTCCTACATATCTTCCCGGAGTCAAAACATAATCATTAGTTTTAATTTCCTCTGTTGTTGCTGAATAACAAAATCCTTTTACATTTTCATAGTTTTCATCATTTTGATAATTATGATATGTGTTTGCAACCTTTTTAATATCATCTTCAGATAATTCTCTTAATCGCCTAGTTACCATTGTTCCAAGATTAGTTGCGTTTATAAATAAAGTCTTTCCTTTTTGTTTTTTGTTTCTATTTATAATCCAAATGGAACATGGAACTGTAACTGTATAAAACAGATTTGTAGGCATTGCTATAATGCAATCAACTAAATCATTTTCAATTATTTTTTTTCTTATTTCTCCTTCTTGTCCACTTGCAGATAATGATCCATTTGCAAGAATACAAGCCATTTTACCATTTTGGGATAATTTTGAAATCATATGTTGTAGCCAGGCATAATTAGCATTGTTTTTTGGGGGAAGTCCATATTTCCATCTTGGGTCATCTTCTACTTTATCTCTCTCCCATTCAAGATTAAATGGTGGATTAGCTAAAATAAAATCTGCTTTTAAGTCCTTATGAAGATCTTCTGTAAATGTATCTGCTGCATATTTTCCTAAATCACCATACATTGACCTAATAGCTAAATTCATTTTAGCAAGTCTCCATGTTGTTGGATTTTTTTCTTGACCAAATATGCCAATATTATATGGATTCCCTTGGTGATCATTTACAAACTTCATAGATTGAACAAACATACCACCTGAGCCACAGGCTGGGTCATATACTTTTCCTTGAAAAGGTTCTATACATTCAACCATTGTTCTAACTAAGCAAGCTGGTGTATAAAATTCTCCACCTTTTTGTAATTCATTTTTAGCAAACTGTCCTAAGAAATATTCATATATTCTACCAAGTAAATCTTTTTCTTTTGCTTCTTTTGTACCAACTTTAATATTAGTAAATAAATCAATTAATTCTCCTAAATTAACATTTCTCATTGTTGGAGAATTGTAATCTTTGGGCAAAACATTTTTTAATGACGTGTTTTCTTTTTCTATTGCTGTTAAAGCATCATCGATTATTTCACCTATATTGGTATCTTTAGAATGTTCTACTAAATATTCCCATCGTGCTTTTTTAGGAACGTAGAAAATATTTTCTGCGATATAGCAATCTCTTTCTTCTTCTAGTCCTTCTCCTTCTTCTGATAGCTCTTTATATTTATCTTCAAAAGAATCAGATATATATTTTAAAAATATTAATCCTAATACAATAAATTTATAATCCGAAACAGAAACAGCCCCTCTCATTTTATCGGCTGCTGACCACAGTTTATTTTCTAATTTTTTTAATTCTGATTCTGTCATTTACTACCACTACCCTTCGCTTTCATTATATCATGAATAATTAAATTTTAAAATCATCAAAAAAAGTATTGCAGAATGCAAATCTGCAATACTCTTACTAAAACAATTCTTTTACAATTAAATCTTCCGAATGTAAATTATTATTTTTACCCAGTAATAAATTCTCATAAAATTTAATTAGATAACTTTTATCTTCTTTGATATTTAGATAGTTATTGAAATAATTGCTTCTAACTAATGCATTTCTAAAATATACTGATTTATCTTTAAATAATGAGTTGTCTACATTGCATCCTAAACCTATTAAATATTTTTCTATAAATACTGCTGTTGTTCTAGTGTTACCTTCTCTAAAAGGATGTACTTGCCAGATATTAGATGTAAAATCAGTAATATTTTTAATAACTTCTACAATTGACATATCTTTATAATTCTTTTCCTTTTCTAGACTAATATCATATTCTAATGATTCTTTTAATGTTTTGCAGTCTCCATAAGCAACTGAATCATTATTTAATATTTTTTCATGTTTAGAAAAATCTATTTTTCTAAACTCTCCTGCAAATTCATAAACATCTTGAAATAAATATTTATGAAT
>CALVSY010000006.1 GCA_944359725.1 uncultured Bacilli bacterium
CTATGACTACAAACAAGGTTTACCTTTGTTTGTTATCCACATTATAAATCGGTATCATTTTAACTAATGTTTAACATCTAAAAAAATAGAAAATAAACATCTACTTTCTATTTTTGAATATCGTATAACCAACAAGACCAACTATAACAACAAGCATACCAATGATTAAAACACCGTTATTATTACCACCGGATGCTTCTTTGACAACGGATAACGTTAAAAAATAATCAGAACAATGATCTATTTCAAATGATGCATAACCGTTTTGTACCATGATGTTGTTTTGGATTGTTTCAATCTCATTTGTATTTTCATTATAATAATATAAGTTAAGTCTTTGACCATCTTCAAAGTTTTTAACCGGAACTTTCACGGTTGCTTCTGTAGGCAAAACGCCATGATAATTAAATGATACAAACTCTTTTTTAATATTATTAGAAATCAAGTTATTTATTTTTTCCTTGTTAGGACTTTTAAACTTAATTGTCATGTCAAATTCTAAATCACTTTTATTATATTCATTTTTATCAAAACTCCAAGAATACAAAAACTCTCCGTTTCTATCTTGAATAAACATAACCTTATCTTTTGTTTCAGTTTTTATTAATTTATCTGAGGCACTGATACTGCTTATGCCAGCAAAAGAAAGGACTACTGCTAAGAAAATAACAAATATTTTTTTCATACGCGTGCCTCCTTTTTATTTAAGCCCAATAAGCACTGCTTTGTATAAATAATTGAACTGCATAATAAATAATCCATGTAAAAACCGGGAAAAATATATTTTTCTTTTTAACATACATTGTAGTAATCAACATTCCAACAATCATATAAGGAATAGACGAAATTATTACAGATGGGTTGTTAAAATCAATTCCAACTTGCATAATTCCAAACAATACTCCACTTACAATTACAAATAAAATTCTGTTTTTTATAAGATTACCTATAGCTTTATTAAAAATTATGCTTTCTACAATAGGAGTGTATATTATCATAACAAATAAAGTATAAAACAACAATGATTTCATGTTAGGAAATATTAAAGAAATAGTATTAGCATTCTTAACATTAGTTATTAAAAACGTCAAATTATTTCCAATTATAACAATCAAAAAGCAACATATAAATATGCCAAAGCATAATAAAATGTTTTTAAAGAAATGTTTTTTAAAATCTTTAAATTCAGATTTGATATCACCGAAATAAAGAAATACTAAAACAAATAATGTAAAAATCCCTAAAATTATATAATACAACGCATTAAAATCATCTACCGATGAACTTGTTGGAAAAGACATTATTCCAAATATCAAGTATATTAATATTGAGAATATAGCTACTATATATTTGTTACGAAATATATTTTGTTTTTTCTTTGTTTTTTCCATTTTTTCACCTCTATTATAAATATAGCATAAAAAAATAAAGATTGAAAGCTCAATCTTTATTTACTTTACACATAATTACTAATAAAACCAAGCTCTAAGCCATTTGAAGATCATAAACACATCCTCCCTTCTTTCACATATTTTTTACAACCTCTTCTAAGACATCATTTTGATATCTTCCTACACTTAAAATATATCATAATTGGAAAGAAAAAACAATATACACATGTTATACGTAAAATGATATAAATGTTTTTTCATATAATTATATGTATAGTATAAGCTTTGATGAAAAACAAAAACTATTTAATTATAACTAGCCTTTGATACTGCTAGTTTTAGTGGGATAAGATTAATAGAATATTATTTATACATACTAATAATTTTACACTTTTATATTATCAACTATGTCAAACAATGTTAATTTTTCTTGTTTTTAGTTATGATATAAATTATAAGTAATAATAGTATAACAACCATCAAAATTATTATTAAACCATTTTTATTAGTATTATTATATGCTTCTCTTACAATTGATAGTATCTTCACCATTATCACCTCACCATTGCCTTATTAATTAAACATTATATCACTTATTAAATATATATAAAAGTTAGAATTTTCTAGTATAAAAAATAAAAATACTTTTTGTATTTTATTCGTTTTTGTTTTTACTTATAGTATAAATTATTAAAAATACTATTACAGCTATCATTAAGATTATCAAAATGCCAAAGTTTTGACTACTTAAAATAGCCTTCCTAACTATCGATAAAACATCAATTTGCCACATTATATAATCACTCCTATCCTATGTTGTTTTTAAAAGCGGCTTTTTCATTATATCAATGTTTTTATAATAGACAAATAGTAAATTAATAATTATATATTTTTTAATAATTTGCATGTAAAAGAGTGTAAAAAGCTTTATATTAAACTTTAATTAATATATAATTATATAGGTGATTATATGAAAATACTTATCTTATCAGATATACATGGTAATTATGAAGATTTAAAAAAAGTAATTAAAGAAAATAGTTTTGATAAACTAATAGTTCTTGGAGATTTATTTAATTATGGCTTTTATTCTAGTGATTTAAAAGATAATAATATTATTAACTTGTTACAAACATATAAAGATAAATTAATTTTAATAAAAGGAAATTGTGATTATTATATAAATTATGATGAGTTAGGATTATTTGCACATGACGTAATTACAATTCCATTAAATAATCATAACATAACGCTTACTCATGGCAATAAATACTCTAAAGGATTTTTACCAGAATATCATGGTGACATATTTATGCAAGGTCATACGCACGTTACAATGCTTCTAAAAGAAAATGACATAATATATGTAAATCCCGGAAGCATTGGTAAACCAAGAGGTGGATCAAATAAATCATACGCTATATTTGATAATGATAAGATTACAATTAAAACAATAGATAATGACATAATAAAAGAAATGAAAGTTTAGTTTTTCATTTCTTTTCATTTTAATTTATATACTTTTATTATTTTCATGTCTTTTACATCATCAAAAGTATTCTTATCATATAATACGTTATCAATCGCGCACATCATATGATACCAATCATTAATGTGAGCAAAAACTATGTTAATGCCTTTTAAATTAATATCCTTTAATAGTTTGTCTTTAAAACCGTTATCCAATATAAAATCATTTTTAAATAAATAATTTTCAAATACAGACACATCATTATAATTTATACCTAACTCTTTTTTAATAAGATTATAATCTTTATTTAAAGCTTTAGAAATGCTTCTTATTACGCATGTACCTTTTTCATCTACTGGATTATAATATATAACTTTCATATCATTATTCCTTTACAATTATTTTGTCTTGATATTCTTTTTTACTTTCTAATGATTCTTCTACATTAATCCAGTATCTACCAAGCGAAACATCATTATCGTTTTCCTTTATCTTATTTTCTAAAACACCATCAAATGCTAATATCGTTTTAACAGACCCTTTATTATCATCATACGCAGTAAGTAAAACTTTTTTAATGCCTAAGTTTTTACACTTTATTAAACCCAAATATAAATTTATTTTGTTATAACCCTTCATTCTTTCTTTTGGTCTTATTCCATACCCTATATGTCCTCCATGAATTAATAAAGCATCATTTAACTTATGCCTAATATTAATCATACCTACTATCTTATCATCATTTTCTCTAATAAGAAAATATGTGCTAGAAGGAACGAAATTATCGATTCCTTTTTTCATTTCTTCCAGGTATGATAACCATTCTTCATATGTTTTTTCTTTTATGTAAAAATCTAACTTTCCAGTTCCATTAATGTTGGAACCACAATCCATATGTTCTTCAATATATTCTATTGCATCAATTTTCCTTTTTATACTAGGTTTTTCTAAATAAAACTTTTCCATTTACATCACCTTCTTCTATAATCATCTTCTAATATTTCCATTAGGATAATATCGTGGTACTTACCATCTAAGAAGTATGCCTCATGCCTTGTTCCATATTCTTTAAAACCTACTTTTTTATAACAATTAATCGCTCTTTTATTAAATGAAAATACTTCTAAGTTAACGTTATGCATGTTTTGAAAATTAAAAGCATAATTTAAAAGCAAATTTAAAGCATCCTCACCATATCCTTTTGATCTTTTAATTTCTTCTCCAATAAAAATACCAATTGTTGCACTTCTATATATTCTATCTATATTCATTAAAGAGCAATTACCAAGAAGTTCATCAGTTTCTTTTTCTACGATTGCAAAATTAACGTCACCTTTTTTACCGGCATTTAAAATCCATTCTCTTTCTTGTTCTACGCTTGTAATTCCAACCGTATTACCTAAGTTATCAGTAACACTTCTATCAGATAACCATTTAACGTATTTTTCAGCATCATCCGTATGCATAACAGATAAATAAACTTTTTCTCCAACAAACTTTTTTACGTATTCCACTATAATCACTTCCTTTACTTAACTTTACTTTTTCCTAAATAATATTCTTTCATTTCATTTACTATTTCATCACCCAATTCTTTAGATAATTCTTTATTTTCTAATATCGTTAATAACCCATCGTAACCTCTTGTTTGGATTAAGTATTTTACAACTAAATAAGATATTACATACCCATTATAATCATCATTCACGAACTTTTTACCATGCCTTAACTCATTTAAATTAGGAATGTTTTTAAAAGATTTAAACCTATTTAAAAAATTATCAAAATCATCATCACTAAATTCTCCAGATAAGTTTTGTGCAAGACCTTCATCTAACCAAATTATACGTTTATTTATATCATTTTTCAATATTTTTTCCAAATAGATTATATGTGCCAATTCATGAAAAATCATATGACTTTTTCTTTTATAAAATGGGCTATCCTTTTTAATATCAGATTTAAAATAAGCATTAATCATACCTTTATCAAAAGTTCCGGTTGCATACTTAGGCAATTCATCAACACTAACGCCTCTAATATTTGCAACAAAACTTTTAAACTCATCAGAATCATCAAATAAATTTACCGTTACACATCTAAAACTATCAATTTTAAAGAAGTCATATATCTCTTTAGTTTTATATAAAGATATTTCAAGCATGTCTTTTACAATATCAACTAAAGAATCAGAAAAGTTGATAGTAAAATACTTGTTTTTTAACTTCTTCATAAAATCACACTTCTTTCATTTATAAATCATAAACATAAACATTCTCTAGATAAACTTTATCTTTTATTGTAAACTTGCTTTCACCAACTTTTTTACCGCCGATTTTTTTATAAAAAACGTTTGCACTGTTTGCTTTTAAAGTGCTTATTAAAACATGCTTATATTCATTTCTTAATTTATTAAAAACATAATTAACTAACTTAGTTCCAATTCCTTTTTGCTTATAATTATTATGAATGTACAGCATATAAATCTCAGCATAGCTATCATCATAACCTTTTTTATTTATTCCATATTTTACAAAACCAATAACATCGCCATTTAATTCATACACTACATACTTATCAATATCATTGGTACATCTTTTGATACTTTTTTCACTTTTAGGATCAAGACCATCTAAATATTCTTTTGGAAAAATATTTTTATACTCTTTTTTCCAATCAATAACATTTATATATACAATCCTTTTAGCATCACTTACATTTGCTTTTCTAATCATTTAAATCACCTTCTTAAATCTTTCTTGATAATTCTAAAGCAAGCGTCATAACTTCTTTTTTCTTATCTAGTTTTGATAAACCACTTAAACTTCTTTCATCCCATACGGCTGAATCTAAATTATCTCCCGCATAATAAAACGTAAAGTAATCAATGTCTAAATATTTACAAACCGCTGCAATTATTGTACCTTCCATTTCAACACATACTGCACCATTATCTTTAAAATACTTTATTTTATCTTTTGTTTCTCTATAAATAGCATCTGTTGTCCAAGTATAACCTTCTGTATAATCAAAGTTATATTTTCTTAATATTTCTATAAACTTATCTTTATATTTTGGGTTCATATCAATTAAATAATCATCGTCTATATAATGATAACTTGTTCCTTCATCTCTAAAGCCCTTTGTTGGAATTATAATTGAACAGTCTTCTATATTAGAATCTAAAACACCACAGTTACCAAATATTATAAACTTATTTACACCTGATGCATGAAGTTCTTCTATGTCTCCTGCAACCCAAGGACCAGACACACCTGCCATGAAAAAGGTTATTTCTTTATCCTTATAATTTAACTTATAAACTTTTCTTTCCGTGTTAGCTGTTGATAAAACGCCTTTTTCTTCACAAGGAAACTTACTTATAACATCTTCATATAAATGATGAGAAAAAACTCCTACTGCTATTTCAGGTAAATCATTTACTCTTTTCTTTTTATCAACACTTTTAATTGGTTTTGCTTTTATAAAACCTTTTTCATTACTATACTTTATCATTTTTATCACCTTCTTTATAACCATTTTTAATAATATAAAAACGGAGTCAAACTAGTAAATAATACTAGTGACTCCGTAATAACTACGTGTAGGCAATAACCCTTTGAGGCTAGATATAAATCATACTCAAACTCACTTACTTGCTAATAAAATAACAAATACGATAATTTATGTCAAGCATTTTTATTAAATAATTTATTTATAAAACAAATTACGACATTTTATTATATAAAAATGAATTAGTATATTAGCCTATAAGAAAGGAAACATTTATGTCTTTAAATAAAAACATAATAAAATATACTAAGAAAGAAGTAATGAATATCTCTTCTAATAAAATAAAAATAGCTAAAAATACAAAGGATATAATGTTATTTGTAAAACAAGAACTAAATAAAAAAACTAGCAATTCAAAATTATATTTTGGTAAAATAAACGATATTACATCAAATAGAATTAAAATGTTAACAGGATTAGATTTAAGTAATTATAATATATCTTTAAAAGGAGATAATGTAAGAAAAATTATAAAAGATCATGGTAATAAAGTTTTGGAAAAACTAAGAGGTCAAGAAGCTATCACGTTAGAAGATTTTAAACATATTGATGATATTATATTAGAAGCAGATAACATTTATTTATCAGGTAAAACAATAAATAATAAAGATGTAATTACATTTGTAAAAAAATTAAATAACAAATATACTTTAGTAGAATTTATATCAACTAAAAGAAAAACTTTGGAGACACAAACAATGTATAAAAAAATAAAAAAGAACTCTGTCACTGCGGAAAATACTACTAATAGCACCTTTCCTAACGTCCGAAACGAACAGTGATACGAGTTCCTTGTTTGATAATATATCATAATAAAATATAAATGTCAATTAACATATTATCATTAATATTATAGTTTTAAAAATAAATATTATAACTAAATGTCGTTAATTAGATTTTTTGATTATTTTTTACTTCTTTTAGTACGTCTTTATAATCATCACCTGTTGTATCACTTAATATTCTTAAATAACTTTCATATCTATGAATATTTATAATTCCATTTAAAACACTTTTTTTAACAGCACATTTATTTATTGGTTCTTTAAAATGAATGCAATCTTTATACTTGCATTTATCATTTAGGTCTTTAAACTCTGAAAAATAATATTTTATCTCCTCTTTTTTTAGCTGCGATAAATTAAGACTTCTAATACCTGGAGTATCGATTATAGATGAATTATGATTCCACATATAATACGTACTTTTAGTTGTTGTATGTCTTCCTCTTTTAGTTTTACCACCGACACTATTTATTTTTACATTATCATTTCCTGTTATTAAACTTGTTAAAGATGATTTTCCAACACCACTATTACCTACAAATATTGCTTGTTTTTCTTTTAACATTTCTTTTAATTCACTAATTCCTGTTTTATCATAAGTTGATGTTTCAATAACTTTTATTCCTATATCTTTATATGTTTTAAGTAATTCTTCTTCTTTTTTTGTTTTTAAATCAGATTTATTTAAAACAATTATATATGGAATTTTACTATTTTCTAAAATCATTATATATCTATCAACAAACCTAGGATGAAACATAGGCTCTTTAAAAGATGCAACAATAACAGCAAAATCTATATTACATGCAATTATTTTATTTGTAAAAGAATTATCATTTAATTTAGAACCATCTTTTACCATTCTTGATAATATATTTTTTCTTTTAATAAGATTAGTAATAATATAATTATTATTTTCATTTTTAATTAAAATCTTATCTCCTGGATATATAACTTTGTTACATGGATAATTAATTTCATTTTTTAATTTTGCCAATATAACTTTATCCTGGTACAAAACAAATGCATCATTATATCTTACTTCTATAACAACCCCATAATTACTTGATTTTTCTATAACAAAATCGTTTTTTATTTCTATATGTTTATTCTTATTTTTTCTTTTCTTACGTTTAAAACTTTCATAAGAATTTAAATGTGGCATATAACACTTCCTTTATTTGTAATATTTTTCACCCCACCATTTAGGTATTAATTCTTTTAATTTTACCGTTTTAAAATTATCAGTATCAACTAAAATTTCTATTTCAGGACTATTTTTTGATAACTGCATCATAAACTCCATACATGCACCACATGGAAGCATAGGCTTTTTATCTTCACCTAAACACACAACCTTCTTTATTTCTGTTTCTCCCTCACAAATCATAGATACAATTGCACTACGCTCTGCACATAAACCTAATGAGCATGATGTATCTATACATATTCCTTGATAAATATTTCCTTTATCAGTTTTTATAGATGCTGCAACACCACCATAACTTATAAATTCATCATCTTTAGATATTGATAATTTCTTTTCAGCTATATCAATTAATTCTTTCCATTCTTTATTCATATATATCACCTTCTTTTATTACTATAATTGTACCACAAAAGAAATTCATTTTTATAATTTACTTATTTCTTCATCTATGATTTTTTTATCATATCTTTCATATAAGGGGTTAATATCGTTTGAAATATCAACTTTATCAATAGACTTATATCCCCAATTACTATTACTAATTCTTAAATATTCATCAACTTTGTCACACGTAAATGGCAAATATGGTTTTAATAAAGTATTTACATTATAAATTATGTTGCAACAATTAAATAGTACATCATTACATTTTTGTTTATTTTCTTTTACTAAAATCCAAGGAGCTTTTTCATCAAAGTACTTATTCGCATAACTTATAAAATCAAATATTTCATTTATACCCTCTTTTACGTTTGCGTTTTCAATATATTCTCCTACGTTTTTATATAATTCTTTAAGTTTACTTTGTATTTGATCTTCTATTTTTGCTTTAGATAATCTTCCATCAAAAGATTTATTAATAAACTTTAGCGTCCTATTAATAAAATTACCCCATTTTCCAAGTAATTCTCCGTTATGAGAATTTATAAAGTCAGTCCATGAAAAATTAAAATCTTTTTTTACTGCATCATTTGATAAAAAGAAATACCTAATACTATCAGCAGGATATTTATCTAGTAAATATCTTAGACTTATATAATTACCACTGCTTTTTGATAATTTCTTATTTTCAATTGTTAGATAATTATCACTTACTATATAATCTGGAAGTTTATAATTTTCTTTAGTAGCTAAAAGAAGTGATGGAAAAATAATGGTATGAAATGGAATATTATCTTTTGCATGCACTAAATATATTTTATTGTCATGATTACTTTTCCAAAAATGATTCCAGTCTAAACCAATTTCTTCACAATGTTTTTTACAAGCTGTTACATATCCCCAAACATTTTCAAACCAACCATATATTTTTTTATCTTCATATCCTTTTATAGGTACTTCTATACCCCAATTTAAACTTCTAGATGCACATCTATCTAAAATACCTTCTTTTAAATATCTTTTTGTAAATGAAACCGAGTTTTGCCTCCATTTATCTTTACTTTTATTACATAGTTTATTAATGTCCTTTTGAAACTTTGATAATGCAAAATATAAATTATTCGTTTCTTTAAGTGTAGTTTTATTACCGCACAACGCACATTTAGTATTAATAACCTCATTAATGTTTAATAAACTTCCACATTTTTCACATTCATCTCCTTTAACATCAGCTCCACACTTAGGGCAAACTCCTACAATATAACGATCTGCTAAAAATAAATTACAATGCTCACAATATAATTGTTTTTCTTTCTTTTCATATAAATATCCATTATCATAATATTTTTTAAATACGTTTTGCACAAACCTTTTATGATATAAATCATCAGTTCTATTATATAAATCAAAACTAATACCTAAATCTTTCCAATCTTTAGAAAAACTTTCATGGCATAAATCAACTAATTCCTTTTGTGTTTTCTTCTCCTTTAAAGCTTTAATATCAATCGGTGTGCCATGACAATCCGTTCCCGACACTAGACATACATTTTCTCCTTTCAACCTATAATATCTTGCTATCACGTCACCCGGTAAGCTACTTGCAGCATGACCTATGTGCAGCTCTCCATTTGCAAAAGGCCAACTAATTCCAACTAAAACATTCATTTAAAACATCTCCTTTCAAATAAAAAACCTCTTAGAACTTTATTTGTTCTAAGAGGTGAATATATCACGTTACCACTCTTTTTTATTAATGCATTACTACATTAACCTTACTAACCTACTTATGTCTTAGCATAGTTATAGGTCTGTGCTATAACAGGCACACCTGTAGTAACTTACTTACATTTCAGTTACTCACCTTAAGGTCCATGTTCGAAAAATTACTATATCCTCCCTCTCACCTAACGGAGTTCTCTTTAATACTTTAATTTTTCTACTCTTCCTATCAATGGCTTTGTGATTGATTAAAAATATATCATGATTTATATTATTTGTCAAATTAAACCTATAATGCCATATTATGATTATTTTATAACTATTTTTACAAATTTTTTCTTTCCTTTTTGAATTACAAGTTCGTTATTAACAAATTTTTTAAAAGTAATAACGGTATTAACATCATTTACTTTTGTTCCATTTAAGCTAATTCCATTTTGTTCAATCAATCTTCTCCCTTCTGACTTTGATGGAACAATTTTAGATAACAGTAATAAATCAGGTAATGAAATACCATTATCTATAATAGAACTTTCTATTTTTATTTCTTCAATATTATCGGGTATACCACCTTTAGCAACTGTTTTATATCTCTCTTCAGCTTGTTTTATAAATTGTTCCCCATGATACATTTTAATTATTTCTCTAGCATACACTCTATGAGCTTCTACCACATCTTTTTCTGTAATTTTATTCGCTTCTTCTAAATTTATATCTGTAGTAAGTTTAAAATAATTCATCAATACATCATCAGGAATTCTCATTGCTTTTTCATACATAATCTCCGGGCTTTCATCAACACCAATATAATTTCCTAATGATTTACTCATTTTTTCTTTTCCATCTAAACCCACTAATAATGGAAAACACATAACATCTTGAGGCTCTTGTCCATAATCCCTTTGCAATTCTCTACCAACTAATAAATTAAAGGTTTGATCTGTTCCACCTATTTCAATATCCGCATGTAATGCGACAGAATCATATCCTTGCATTAATGGATATAAAAATTCATGAATACCTATTGGAATATTGTTTTTAAATCTGTTTGCGAAATCATCTCTTTCAAGAATTCTAGCAACCGTATATTTGCCAGTTAAATTAATTACATCTTCAAATGACATTTTTGAAAGCCATTCAGAATTATAAGCTATTTTAATTTTACTTGGATCTAAAATTTTTGCAACTTGCTTAAAATACGTTTCTCCATTTTTTCGAGTTTCTTCAAAACTTAATGAGGGTCTTGTTTTGGATTTTCCAGAAGGATCACCAATCATAGCAGTAAAATCACCAATAACAAAAACTATTTCATGTCCTAATTCTTGTAGAATTTTTAATGCTCTAAGTGGAACAGTATGTCCCAAATGTAAATCTGGTCTTGATGGATCAGCCCCAAATTTAACAATCAGTTTTTTTCCACTATTTAATTTTTCCATTAATGTTTCCTTATTATGAACTTCTACAGATCTTCTTAATATTAAATCAATTTGTTCTTCTTTTTCCATCTTCTATCTCCTTTATGATTTGTACAGTTAATTAAATTACAATCATCAAAGCAATAATAGTAATAATCACTATCCATACAAACCACCTCCTTGAAATAAAAAACGAGCAAACATCCAAAAGGACGAATTGCTCGTGGTACCACCTTTATTTGTAATAATAGCTTATTACCTCTTACCTATAACGGGATTATCCGATTTAAAATCATCATTTGTAATTCATTATTTTAATTGTACTTGTTTTCACCAGCCACAAGTTCTCTTTAAAACATTATAAAATAATTACTTCGAGTGAATCGCTTTTTAATTAACTTATACAAAGTTTAACATTATTTATAATAGTTGTCAAATCAAATTTCTAATTCAATTTCTTTTATATTATAATCATCATTAATAATACTTAAATTAAGTTCATCAATAAATAACGTTGCTTTAAAATCTTTTATTGATTTATCAATTGCATTTTTCAAATTATTAGATACTTCAATATTCATTTTCTTAATTGGTGTTTTTAACGAAACGTTATTATTTGTTTTAATACCTCTTGCATAACTAATTATTTGCATAATTTGATCACCAAATTTAATTTCATCTTTAAAATCAAATTTAAGCTCTTTTATATTTGTTAAATGAATAGATTTGTTATCATGATATAAATCTTGATATATTTCTTCTGTTATATATGGGAAGAATATACTAAAATCTTGCAATAACTTATATAGTAGTATATAAATTGTTTTTTGACCAGAATATCTTGCTTTTTCTCCAAATTCTTCTGGTCTATATAATCTGTGTTTTACGATTTCAATATAATTATCGCAAAAGTTCCAAAAAAATTTTTCTAATACATTTAACCCCAATCCAATTTCATAATTATCTAAATATTTAATATATTCCTTTTCCATATTAGTGAAATTTCCTATAATCCATTTATCAATGTATTCATAATCGTCAAATGGTTTATCTTTATAATCGGAAAGATGCATTTGAATAAACTTAGATACATTCCATATTTTATTAACTAATTTACGTCCTCTTTGTAAAGTTTCTTCACTAAATGTTATATCAGTACCTAGCCTTCCAGAAGCAGCCCAATATCTTACTACATCAGCTGAATATTGTTTTATAAGATCTAATGGTTCTACTTTAGAATTACCTTTACTTTTACTTATTTTCTCACCTTTGTTTGCCATTACAAATCCAGAAATCATAACATTTTCCCAAGGTTTAATACCAAAGTGATAAAAACTTTTAACTATGGTATAAAAATCCCATGTTCTTATTATTTCGGATGCATTTGTTCTTAAGCTCATTGGTTTTAATATTTGCTCATAATTATCTTTTTCACCATACTTCATGTTTATTAATGGAGTTACTGATGATGTTGCCCACGTATCCATTACATCTTTCTCTGGTATAAATTTTTTACATCCGCATTTAGGACATTTTTCTGTTAAGGGACTATCGATAAGAGGATTTACTGGAAGTTGTTCTTTTGAAGCAAAAATCGGTTCACCACAATCTTTACAATACCATACTGGAAATGGTACTCCAAAATATCTTTGCCTTGATATACACCAGTCCCAGGCAATATTGTTTACCCATTCATCATATCTATTATGCATATGTGAAGGGTACCAATTAATTTCTTTTCCTATTTTTAAGAAGTCTTCCTTATGGTTCATTATATCAATAAACCATTGTTTCATTACTGCATATTCAACTTCTTTTCCACATCTTTCATGTGTTTGTACCTCGTGTTCTAGATCTTCAATCTTAACAATAAATCCGGCATTTTGAAGGTCATCTATTATCTGTTTTCTTGCTTCCTTTATTTTTAGACCACCATAATTAGGAACAGTGTCAATAATTTTACCATCATCAGTAAAAATATATTTTAATGGCAAGTTATATTTTTTCCACCACTCAATATCAGTTTGATCACCAAAAGTGCAACACATAACAATTCCCGTGCCTTTATCCATTGCAACTTTTTCATCAGCCATGATTGGAACTTCTACATCAATCACAGGTATATGAGCTGTTTTACCAATTAAATGCTTATGTTCCTCATCATTAGGATTTACAAAAACACTTACTATTGCAGGAAGAAGTTCAGGTCTTGTTGTAGCTATTGTAAATTCTTCACCATCTTCTACAGTTTTAAAATTAATATAATTAAAAGTCGTTTTAATTGTTTTTGGTTCAAGTTCTGCTTGTGCTATAGAAGTTAAACATTCATTGCACCATAAAGCTGGACTTTCTTTATGATAACAGTATTCCTTTTTAATCAAATCAAGAAATGACAATTGACTTATCTTAATTGTGGAAGGACTAACTGTTTTATAATGCATGCTCCAATCAGTGCTTACTCCAAGTCTAGAAAACAAATCTTGAAATTCAGTTTCATATTTATCGGTTGTTTTGTAGCATAAATCAGAGAACTTTTCCCTACCTATTTCATGAGCTTTTTTACCTTGTTCTTTTTCTACTAACCTTTCACTCGGAAGTCCATTATCATCAAATCCAAATGGATAAAATACGTTGTATCCTCTTATTCTTTTATACCTTGCAATCATTTCTGCTTGCGAATAAGAAAAAATATGTCCAATATGTATTTTTCCATTAACGGTTGGTGGAGGTGTATCTATTGAATATACTTTTCTATGATCTGGCTTAAATTCGTATATTTTATTTTCTTTCCAATAATTTAACCATTTTTCTTCTTTTTCAAGTGAATTATATTTTTTATCTAACATTTCAATTCCTTCCTTTCATAAAAAAAGTTCATCCTAATCAAAGGATGAACTTAAAGTCCACGGTACCACCTTAATTCATATTATTTTATAATATGCAACTTGATACTTTAACGCAGTAATACGTAATTTCCTACTAATAGTTCAGAAAAAAATGCTCCCAAGCTACCTTCAATTACCTTTTATGCAAATTCACACCAACCACTTGCTCTCTTTAATAAATTAATAATTTACTCCTCTTGTTCCCAGCAGATGTAAATATTATACCAATTTCTATTCATTTATTCAAGAAAATTAAGTTGAATTTCAAAAAAAGATAAGTTTTACTGGTTTTTCTTATCTTTTTTGGCAAGTTTCATAATTTTTTGTTCTTCTTTAACTAAATTTTCTGTCGATTCCTCTTGAACATAATTAACATCAATTTTTCTTCCAGTAATTGATACCTCTGTTATATCGCTTTTTTCAACATCTATATGTTTAGCACTAGTACAACTTTGAATATCTAAAATCGAATCTCTTAAACATCTAATATTATCTAAAGATGTTGATATTTTTAATTCATCAATTGGTTCTTTCATTGATAAATTACGCTCAGTTTTATATTTACGAACATCTCCAACAACCTTTTTCATTGCAGCACCAAATTCCATATACTTTTTATCAAAAGGTAGCTCTGCAAATTTACTTGTAGAAAGAAGTTCTTCTTTAAGTTTAAATTTATATAGTTCTTGATAAATATATTCTGTAATATGTGGAACAAAAGGTGAATACATTTTTAATACTTCAAGAAATACAGTTGCTAAAGTTTGTTGAGCAGCTTTTTGAGACTCTCCGTATTTATTATCAGAGTTATATAATCTTTCCTTAGCCATTTCTAAATAGTTATCACATAAATCATTCCAGAAAAATTTATCAATTTCTTGTCTTGCTAATCCCATTTCATAATTTTCCATTTGTTGTTGATATTTTTCGAACGTTTCATGGCATCTAGAAATTAGCCATTTATCAATAGATTGTAATTCTACATTTTGACTTAAATCAGCATCTTTAATATGCATGTCTACGAATTTAGCCGAATTCCATAGTTTATTCATAAATCTCTTTGAATTTTCTATATCCTTTGTATCAAACCATGTATCTGTTCCTAATTTGTTTGATGCAGTCCAATATCTTATCATATCTGCACCATAAGTATCTAATAAATCATTTGGAGACATTTTAGCGTTATTTTTAGATTTACTTATTTTTTCACCCTTTTTAGCAAGTACAAATCCTGAAATCATTAAATCTTTCCATGGTACTTGTCCAGTGTGATATAAGCTCTTTACAATTGAATAAAATGTCCATGTTCTTATTATTTCATGTGCATGGCTTCGCATACTCATAGGAAATAAAAATTTTCTTTCATCCTTCTCACCGTATTTCATGTTAATAAATGGCGATACTGATGAAGTAGCCCATGTATCCATTACAGCTGTTTCAGGTATAAATTCCTTGCATCCACATTTACAAGCACCATGTGGGCTATGTTCTAATGGGTTTAATGGCAATTCTTTATCTTCAGGTATCATCACATCTCCGCAATCTTTACAATACCATACTGGAAATGGTACTCCAAAATATCTTTGTCTTGAAATACACCAATCCCATTTCAAATTGTTAACCCAATCTAAATATCTAGATTTCATAGATTCTGGATGCCAATTAATTTCATCAGCAGCTTTAATCAATTCATCCTTTATACTTAAAATATCAATATACCATTGTGGAGAATTAATTATTTCTATTTCATTTCCGCATCTTTCATGTGTGCTTACAGAATGTGTGATTTTTTCACTTTTTACTAATAAACCTTGTTTTTGTAATTCGTCAATAATTTTCATTCTTGCATCAAGTGTTTTCATACCACCGATTATAGCAACTTCTGGATTAATTGTTCCATCTGCTTGTATTATTTTTTTAATTGGAAGCTTGTACTCTTTTTGCCATTCCATATCTGTTTGATCTCCAAATGTACAACACATAACAACTCCTGTACCTTTGTCTATTGCAACTTTTTCATCTGCCATAATTGGAATTTGATTATTATATAATGGAACCGTAGCAGTTTTTCCAATTAAATCTTTATATCTTTCATCATTAGGATTTACAAATATTGCAACACAGCCACATAAAAATTCAGGCCTTGTTGTAGCTATTTCTAAATCTTTATTATCTACTGAAAAATTAATGTAATTAAAATAACTTTTTACATCTTTATTTTCAAGTTCTGCTTGTGCTATAGAAGTTTGACAGCAAGGACACCATAATACTGGCATCTCCTTTCTATAAGCTTTTCCTTTTTTTAATAAATCTATAAATGACCTTTGTGAAACTTTTCTCGATAAGACATTTATAGTATCATAACCTAAATCCCAATCAGCACTAATTCCTAAGCGTTTAAATAAATCTTGAAATTCTTTAATATATTTATCTTTTGTTGTTGTACATTTTTCAATAAATTCACTTCTAGGTAAATCTTTTGCAAATATACCTTCTTCCTTTTCAACCAATCTTTCTGTTGGCAAACCATTATCATCAAAACCAAATGGATAATATACATTTTCTCCTTTTAACCTATGATACCTAACAAGCATCTCTGATTGCGTAAATGAAAATATATGTCCAACATGTAATTTACCACTTACTGTTGGAGGAGGTGTATCAACTGAATAAATTGGCCGATTATCCACACCTTTAAATTTATAAGCTTCTTTTTCTTCCCATAATTTTTGCACTTCTTTTTCATTTTCAAGAGTAAATCTTTTATTTAACATGACTATTTTCCCCCTTTAAAATAAGATTGTTTTATATTATAACATAAATTTAACTATAGTCAATTAAACTTTATAAAACTTATTAAATAACTTGATTATTATATATTTTTTTTATAAAACTAATATTTTATGTTATTTATTTAATTTTTTATATTTTACTAACTATTATTTTTTAAATACAATTTCACATGTTTTCTTGCAATCTTTTGTTATATCTAGTTTTTATTTTTTTTACTTTATTCAAAACATTAAAGTTATGAGCACACAATTGCTTTTATCATATTTTCTTAAAATAATTATCTATATAATTAACAATTTTATCTAATTTAATTTTATCAGTTTTAAATAATTCTGGAATGTTAGTTTTAATTGGCATCTTTGTACCGGCTCTCATTCCTTCTTCTAAAAATATCCCCATTATAGGATTTACCTCGAGAACATATATTTTTTGATCTTCTTCTGATAAAATCATATCAACAATAGTTGTTGTTACATTAAGTATTTTAGCAGCTTTTAATGCTATTTTTTTGAATTCATCTGGTACAATAATATCTTCCATTGAACCTCCAGAAGAAATATTTGTTTTATATGTTCCACATTTACTACGACAATACGTTCCAATAACCTCACCATTAAATACCTCCACCCTATAATCATGAGATTCAAAAGGAATATATTTTTCTAAATAATAATCCTGAATAAATAATTTTGTAGCTTCATAAAAATCACAAAACAACTCATAATTATCAATCTTAATTATCCCTTTGCCACCATGATTTGTCCTTGGCTTTATAATTACAGTTTTCCATTCATCTATTATTTTTTTTAATTCTTTTTTTGTAAGTTTATTATTAATCAACATAGAAGGAGGAACTAAAATACCGCTTTTTCGTAATAATAAATTGCTTATAACCTTATCTTTACAATATATAAATGATTGATAATCGTTAAATACATGGACACCCGACAATTCTAATAATCTTAAAATATCATTTTGATATTGATTTTGTTCATCAGCATTCATGTGATAAAATATGTCAACATCAGATAAACAATATCCATCTTTTGTATACACTTTTCCGTTTTTCAAATAACACTCTCTCATATCAAAATTTGAGTAAACTTCATATCCTTTTCTCTCTAACGTCGAAACTAGCTTTTTCTTAATATTTATTCCATTGTCATTTTCATACATCCAAATACCGACTTTCTTTTTATCCATTGTTCGCCTCCATATATTTTTCTTCACCATATTTTCTCATTTTTAATCCTCTAATGCTTAATTCTATTAATTTTTCATTTGTTATTTTTCCATTGTCATTTAAATATTCTAATATTTCTAGATGATTCTTACATATGCCAACATTAAAAGCAATTAATTTAAATATATTCTCTTTGGATTGTGTACAATCACTTCTAATTTCTAAAGTGCCATATTTTGTTAATTCAACACTTTTATATGAACGAAAATAATCAAAATCTGAATACACAGGTACTATATAATGAATTTGTCCATTTTCATCAGTAGTTTTAATTCTTTTCTTGAAAAGATATTCATTTACTGACTGTTTTTTATTAAATAATAAGTATTTTTTATTTCTTTTAACAAAAAATAAATTTCTTTTTAAATAATCATTAATTAATTCATCTAAATTTTTGTAGTTAGAATTTATGCCTATATTTAAAGGGCCAAAATTACTATTTTCCCATAAATATTTTCTACTGTTTTTCAACTTTGTTTCTTCCATATATGAATTTGAGAACATCATTATTTTGTTATTTTCCACCTTCGATAGCATATTTATTAAATTTACAATGTTATCTTTAGAAGTATTAATATGAGTCTGAATACTGCAACAATAAGAACAAAATTGATTATATAATTTATTATTATTATTGGATAATAGTCTTTCAATAACTTTATATCTATCTTGATTTAAACTACTTTTATCTATGCAATGATAATTAGGATTTATACCTCCGCAATAAATCTCATACTCATATTTTTTTAAGTGTTCTTTAATGAAACTGTAGTACATTTCAAATTTTTCTTGTAATTTATCAATTTTTAATTCCTTACCTAATGACAACTCTATTGTATTAAATGAATATTCTAGAGATATGGTATCGTTAGTTTTTATATTTTTTATTGAAATAATATTTTCTTCATTATCATAGTTTTCAACTCTAAAATCATTATTATTAAGAAAATTTAAAAATAATTCTTCCACTACATAATTATCAACTATATAAGGAGTATTTAAATTGATTATTGGCATTTCAATTTCAACGCCTACATAATCACTTTCCTTAAATTTATCAATATAATTTTCAATAAAATATTGCTTTGCTTCCATAAGAATACCTCATTAAAAGCTACTTTCGTACCTGATTATAAGAATTGCATCCTTTACAAACCGGCATTTTTTTTAATACTTTTACTCTTTCTGCTACAAAATCTGTATTATCATTTACATTACATATTTTAGTTAAATTTTCAAAATCTTGAAAACAGCCAATCATTTCTCCTTTATAATTTATAAAAATACTTGTATCTCCGATAGGACAGTAATTTGGATTTTTCAAATCTCTAACCTTTGTTTCATCTAAATATTCATCTTCTGAATAAAAAATATTATATTTTTCTATAAGTTTATTTCTTAAATCTAAAATCTCTTCTTCTTCAACATTACCACCTCTATTCCATAAAGGAAATAAAAAAATATTATTAACATCATTTGATTTGAAAAATGATATAGTTTTTTCTAATGTAGGATATGTCTCCTGACCACCAACTAAATGAATATGTAACTTTTGAGGATTGTACTTTACCAATTTATTAATATTTGACCAAATTTTATCATAACTTAATCCTCTATGAATTTTTTTGAAAACTTGTTCATCTATTGAGCTAACTGATACTCTCATAATATCCAATTCATCAAGTAATTGTTTATATGTATTATCATTAATTCCGTCAGTTGTTGTTACAACTGATATTGTTGTTTCTAATGCTTTTAATTTTCTTATAATATCTATTAATTGAGGATGAAAAGTAGGTTCTCCTCTTCCAGAAATTGAAATTTCAAATAATAAATAATCTTTTACTTTTTCCATTAATTTATCAACAGTTTGTAAAGAAATATACCCATAGTCGTTAACACAATCTCTAGGACACATACTGCAATTGGCATCACAATAAGAGGTTGCCTCTAAATTTAATAATCTCTCCATAAAATCCCTCCTATTTTGTTAATTTTCTATATAAAGTTTTGCACTTTGAACAATTTTGACAATTTTTAATACAATTCGCTTTTTGTTCAAACAATGAATTCAATTGGTCATTTGGTAAATTTATAAATTCACTAAATTCTTTATCAACAATTTCTACTAAATTTCCATGATATGATTCAGTTGAGTATGCATGTATCATCTTTAACAAAGTTTCTTCATTAGTCGTTCTTCCAACTAATTTGAACATATCACTAATCCCTTCATATTCTTTTAGATCTTCTGGTCGTACAACATTATTTGTTAACATCATATAAGGTTTTTTCTCATATAAGTTCGTACAACTCATTGCATAGTCTAAATCATATCCCCTTCTATCTGCGTGTGATAAAGAGTTTTGATGAAATCTTCTCCAAGGACAGTCTCCTAAACAAGCTTCATTAACTAATAATGACAATTTAGCTCTTTTTAAATTTGATTTTATTTTTTTCAGTTGATCTAAATCATAATTAATAGATGATGATGGAACTATTACATCAGCTCCCATATCTTCATAATATAATGCACCACGTGGAGTATTAATGTCACAAATTATTGATGCAGCTATACTCAAGTTTGTATTTTCTTTTGCAAGAGACATTATAAATGGATGAGCAATAATAACAGTATCAACTCCAATTGACTCTAAATGTTTCAAATATTTTTTTACATTTTCCCACCATTGTTTTTCCGAAAGAGGAGGAACATTACATGGTGAATTTAAAGTTACAGCTAGTCTTGAATTTTTATCATGAACAGCTTTAACTATTTTTTCCAGTTCTTGTTCACTCTCACTATGCTGATACCTTCCACTAGTTACTTCTTTAAGATAACCTCCTGTATAAAGCGTCCCTATTTTATTCTCTTTATCTTCATACATCTTTTCTAATAGGTCAAGATTCCCATTAAATCCTACTGATAATTTATATTCCATATTCAAACCTCCTTATATTTTTAAATTATCTATTATATTGAAGAAATAATCTATTTCTTCTTCAGTATTATAAAATTGCAATGATATTCTTATTCCTCCTTTTTCTTTAACACTATTATATAATGGCTGACAACATTGATAACCAGAAGAAACGCAAATATTAGCAGAATCAGATAAAATTTTTGCAACATAATTTAGATTTAAATTCTTATTTTTTAATTTAAAAGTAAAAATTGGGGCATGATTTTTAGAAATCGGAAAAATCAATTCAATATTTTTACTTGTTAATACTTTTTTATAAAAATAATCATTTAATTCCTTATTCCTTTTTGTAATATTGTCATAACCATACGATAAATAATATCTTATTGCACTTGCAAACCCTAATATATTTTCTATTGCAGGTGTTCCTGCTTCAAAACAATATGGAATTTCTTTATATATAATATCTTCATTATTAATAATCCTATCAACCATTCCACCACCATATTTTGCTTTTTTACACTTTAATAATAATTCTTTTTTACAATATATTATACCTAAGCCACTTGGTCCACACATTTTATGAGCGGATAAAGTTAAAAAATCACAATCAATATCTTTTACATTTATTTTATAATGTGGTGCAAATTGACAACAATCCAGATTTACAAGAGCTTTATAATTATGAGCTATTTTACAAATTTCTTTAATTGGTTGAACATTGCCTGTGACATTTGATAAAGCTGTTACACTTACTAATTTGACTTTATTTTCTTTTAATAACTTTTCTAATTCTATTAAATTTATTGTACCATCATCATTTAAATCAACAGTTAATATATTCGCATTATTTAACCAAGGAAGAAAATTCGAATGATGTTCTAACATTGAACAAATAACTTTATTTTTTTTATTTATATTTAACATTCTTACAAGCTGATTTATTGAATCAGTACAATTTGAAGTAAAAATAATTTCTCTAGGGGAACAATTTAGTAATGTTGCAACAAGTTCTCTAGTTTCATCTATTTTTAACGAAACATATTCAGAATTAATATAACTACCTCTATACGCATTTGAAGTATATTTTGTATAAAATTCCGTAATACTATCTAGTACACTATATGGTTTCAAAGAAGTTGAAGAATTGTCAAAATAAATAATATTGCTTTTTAACATAGGAAAATCTTTTCTTATATCTTGTTTCATTGATTATATTCCTCTTTTTAAAATGGAAAACTTTCCTGACATCTCTGGTGATATTTCTTCAACTTTACTAAATGTTATTGAAATATTTAATCCCATATCTTTAAGTTTATTAGTTATATACTCTCTCTCTGATTCTAACATTTCAGAGTTATCGAATGTTATATACTTAAAATTGCATATATTTTTATCAATAAAATAAAATTGATAAAGTAATATTTTGTTAGAAACGCTACTAATAATATCATCGAGCATTGAGAGCGATATTTTATTATCAATCAAATCTTTTTCTCTTCCAGCCATTTTACTTACAATTCCAACTTTGTCAAAGTTTTCGTATTCGTCTGATGTGGCTTGAACAAGGTCCCCAACTTTATAATTTAAAAGTGGCATATATTCATTTTTATAGCTGTCTATTATTATTGAGTAAATATTATTATTTTTATCGTCATTAATTGGTAAAAGTTTTATATTAATTAAATCTTTGCAAATACGCATTTTCCCTTTCTCATTCTCAAGGAAAACATATCCAAATTCAGTAGTCCCATATAAATTTCTGATGTCAGTTTTAAAATAATTTGAAATATAGTTTCTAAGATTATCTGTAACATATTCATAACTTAACGTGATAATTGATGGAGTGAAAATTTTAGTTTTAATTTTGTATTTTTCTTTTAAATATAAAAATACTGCAAGATAAACTGGATCCGCGTCTAAATAATAAGGTTTGAAATAATTTATTTCATTTATTATTTCTTGCACATTCTCTTTTGTCCAATCCCAGGGATTAAAAGTATTATTTACATATAATGTAGTTCCGATAGTTCTCTCTTCCATTGACGGTTTTTCTACAAAGCATACCAAATTTGAACATTGAGCAGTTGTAAAAATAACTTTATGTAATTTTTCCTCCAAATATTTTTCTAATTTTTTTTCATATGAGTAAGTTCTTTTGTATTCATCTTTCCACCAATTTGGTTTTCTTATTATTTCCATTCTATCAGATGTCGTTCCAGAAGTTGTTGCATACTCATATTCTATGCCTTCTTTTATTTCAAAATTATGTGGAAAATTCGATACTATATCTTTTTTGGTCAAATACTTATTAACTTGATTCTTATAAATTGGTAAACTTAAGATTGCTTTTTTATCCATTATTTGCCTCCTCTATGAATTTCTTTATAACATTAATATAATCACCATAGTTATTTAAGCATTTCTCTATATGTCCTTGAAATGCGACTATAAATATTTCATCAAAATATTCTATGGCTTCAATAACACCATCAGAAGCAGTGGCTGATACAACTAAAGATTTACCTAATTTATCTATTGCTTGATGATGCACCGAAGAAATAGTGTAATTAGTTTTAGATATTAATTTTTTTAACTTAGTATTATTTTTAATTTCTATTTCATGATAATTAATCCAACCATCCATACCAATTTTATGTTCTATTTTACTGCTATCAATATTTTTTAAAGTGCCTCCTTCAGCAACATTTATTATTTGCAGTCCTCTACAAATACCTAATATTGGTTTCTTATTTTTTTTGAAGTAATTATATATTTCAATTTCAAAATTATCTCTTGGATTCTTACTTTTTTGCCCTAAGTAACAATTACTAGAAACATCCTCGCCACCTATTAATAACAAAGCATCAAATTTATCCACAATCGGTTTTAACGAATCAAATGTATTTGTATTTGGAATAATGATTGGAACACCACCACACCTATATATCATATTTAAGTAATCATCATTTACATTATGAATTGGCTTTTTATATATTCCTTTTTCAATGTATTCTCTATTTGAAACTATCCCTATTATTGGTTGACTCATTGTTTTCCTCCTATTCCATTATATACTGTAACATTTATACTTTTTGGTTTTGCATTTGTTAATATTTTAAGTCTATTTCCTATTGAACTCTCTTATTCTTCTTTTCGCATACGTCGTAACTGCTTTGTCTTCCCAATCTTCTCTTGGACCAAATGATAAATCATCTGTTATTATTCTTACTCTATCTTTATTTTTAAGTGGCTTATCAACATCTACATACTCATCATTTACGATAGCAGCTACCATGGTATTACCAATATCAGTATGTATTTTATAGGCAAAATCTATCGGTGTTGCACCTACCGGTAATTCAACTATTTCTCCTTTAGTTGTGTATACATATATTTTATTTGAGAATAATTCATTTTTCACTTGATAGACAAACTCTTTATTATCCCCAAAAACTTTATCCATTTCAACTAGTGATGTAAAAAATTGATATTTATCTTTTAGTTCTTGTTGCATAACTTCTCTTGCATTTCCTTTTTCAATATCCCAGTAAGTTGATAATCCAAACGATGCTACTTTATCCATATCAAACGTTCTTATTTGTGTTTGTACTAATCTATCGTCTGGTGCAAATACGGTTGTATGAAGTGATCTGTACATGTTTGTTTTTGGATTGCATATAAAGTCTTTAAACTTGCCATTTACCGGATTATATTTGCTGTGAACAAGTCTTAATGTTTGATAACAATTATTAACCGTATCAACCATTACTTTAAGCGCTAATAAATCATGTATGTCAGATATTTTTCCGCCTTCATTTAACTTTTTATATATTCCATATATGTTTTTAGTCCTTACCTTTATTTCATTTGGAATTGCTTCATCATCAAGCATACTTTGTATCGTTTGTAACATTTCTTTTAAGCATGATGCACTTTCTTCTTCAATCCTTGTTTTCTTTTCCCCAATCTTTTTATACATATCAGGTTTTAAATACCTAAGTGATAAATCCTCTAATTCTTGTTTTATTCTATATGCTCCAATGTAATATGCCATAGGAACAAATATCTCAAGTGTTTCTAGAGCATTTTCTTTTTGTTTGAATTCACTTTTAAACCCTAGCGTTCTCATGTTATGAAGCCTATCAGCTAACTTTATTAAAATAATTCTAACATCATTTGTTATACTCGTTATTATTTTTCTTGTGTTAGCTAGATTCTGATCTTGCTTTGATGAAAAGTTCATCTTACTTATCTTTGTTACTCCATCAACCAAGTTTGCAACATCACTGTTAAAATTCTCTGCAATTTCTTCTTTAGAAATATTAGTATCTTCTAAAGTATCATGTAAAAGACCTGCACATACCGTATCTGAATCCGCTCTTAATTCTGCTAATATGTAAGCTACATTTAACGGATGGATTATATAAGGTTCTCCGCTTTGCCTTTGCTGTCCTTGATGAAGTGTGTTTGCCATATTATATGCTTTTTTTATTTTTTCAACTTCATCTGGGTTGTATGATTTAATAATATCTATTAAATCATTAACATCTAAACTTTCTTTACTCATAAAACACCTCCTTTATATAACAAAAAGGCAGCAACTCACAAGGTCATGCGACCTTAAAAGTTACTGCCTTAAAGTTATTTAATTAAGAAGCAGAATAAGCATAAGAAAATTAAGCTAACGAATTTGCTAGCTAAAAATATTTTATTATTAGAAAGCAAGCTTTTATTTCTCATGCTACCAACTCCTTAAAATATTTTAAATATAAATTACTCTTTATTTTAAATGCTGTCAAGTATTTTTTGACAATTTTTTCCAATTTTTTATTTTTTATTATTAATATTAGTAATTAATTTATATTTTTTACCTACTTATTAATAACCTCATTTAAAATTATCTCAGCTTTCTTAACAAAATAATTTCCCTTTTCATATGGTAAATCATACTCGTCAAATTCATTTATCATATCTTTTATATCTTCATATTTTTTATTTATGTACTCTGGTTCATCTTCCATTTCAATAAAAATATATTTATTATTTACAAGCTCTACTACTAACTCTGTTTTATCATTACAATAAACAATACACTTATCATAAATCTTAAAAAGTGATTTATAACCAATCGCATTCATAAAATCAAGAGCTTTTTTGATATCAAAAACAGGGCACTTTATTTTTCCTTGCTCTAATATATTACCATTATCATCATACTTTTTATATTTATATAGTAATTGCTTTTCAATTCCAACGATGTCTCTTATTAAAACACACTTGCTTAAAATTTCTAAATTACTCATCTTATTTAATTTCTGTTTACCATCTATTAAATAATCATCATTTATTTCATATTCTTCTTTAATTATAAAACCTTTATCTTTTAGTATTTTATCTAAAGTTTTATAATCACAAGTTATTTTTACAGTTATTTCTTTTTCTAATTTCATATTATAATCCTTTCATATATTTTAAATAGTCTTTATTTTTTCTTTTAACGAATTTATTAGTTTTATTTTTTAATTCATCCATAAGTTTTAATGCAACATTATATGCCATATCAAATTGTTTTTTATTAATATCTTTATTTTTATATGCATTTATTAATTCTTTTTCATCTGCAAGCGATATATAACCACAGCATCCATTTGCATTTTTAGTGTGATATATAACATCTAAATATAAATCTTCATAATAAATATCATCATTTTTTATTTCTATTTTATTTATAACATCAAAATAATACTCTAGTATTTTTCCTTTATCATTAAAAAATACTCTAACGTTATAATTTAAATTAGTTGGCGTATATTCTAATATGGCATAATCTTTATCTAGTATTGTTACTCTTTTACCATTTATAAATGCAGTGCAATCATCTTTCATTTTAATAACGGATTTAATAGTAATATAACTTTTTAATTTTTCATCATATGTTTTAAATATTTTCTTTTTCGCAACTTCATTCATGTAAACATCATTTAATTTTTTTATTTTCATATAAACACCACTCCTTTAAAAAAGAGTATCATTTCTTAATTACTCTTGTCAATTAAGATCCAACTGATTGATATTTTTTCATGCCTAACTTAAAAGCTAAAAAGCATGGAATTAAATATATAAACACAATTAATGGTGAAAATGCATACAAAGCGTTATTACTTTTACCTATAAAGTATAAAAGTGGATAATAATTAACAAATGCATATGGAATTATAAAGGTAAAAAATAATACGAATCCCTTTTTAAATACTCCTATTGGATATTGTGCCATGTGTTTGCCACCATCAGTAAATACGTTTCTTACCTCTAAACCTTGAATGGTTATAAAACAATAAGATGCTGCAAGTAAAAAGATTCCAAAGAAAATTACTACCGCACTTATTATCATAAGAATTAAAGTAATTACTTTTAAAGGTGTTATAGTAACATGTAAATTAACTAGTGCAATAACCATTACGATAACCGCTTGAATAAGTCTTGATATTTTAATAAAGTCAGCATCTGATGATAAAACTTGAACGATTATGTTTTTAGGTCTTAAAAGAAGTCTATCAAAATCACCGGTAATTATTAACCTATCAAACTTATCTATACCTCTTGCAAACGTCTCACAAAAAGCATATCCGAATTGAATTATTGAAAAGCAAAGTAAAACTTCGTATAAAGTAAATCCTTTAATGTTATCAAACTTATCAAATAATGCAAGAATAATAAAATAGTATGAGAAGAAAACTATTATTTGAGATAAGAATGCTATTATAAAAGATGCTTTATACTCTAGCATTGACTTTAAATGCATTGATAATGATTTTACATATAACCTCATATTAACCTCCTTGAATAACAACTTTCTTAAGCGATTTTTTTAACACTATAACTCCAATTAAGACAATTATAATAAACCAAACTATTTGAATTAACATTTGCTGTAATCCATCCGTGATTCCTATATTTCCTGAGTACAGTCTAAATGATAAATCACTTACGTATCTAAATGGAAGTATGTTTGCAACTACTTGTAAAAATGCCGGGAAAAACGGTATTGGAATAACTCCTCCAGATAGTATGTCCGCAACTGCCATAAAAATGTTTGTTACGCCTTTTTCATTTAATGTACTAAGTGTTAATACGTGATACAAAGTATTAATAGATGTCATTAAAAGCACTCCAACAAATAAAGTTATCAAAAACATAACAAAACTTAAAGGTGATGCTGGAAGACTAAGGCCATATGGATAAGGAAGTAAAAATGCAACTATAATTACTGGTAAAAACCTTAAGGCAACATTTGATAGTCTTTGTGCAATTATTTTAGAAAACCACATAAAATATATTTTTTTAGGTCTTAAAAGTTCGTAGGCAATATTACCATTTTTTATCATGTTAAAGATTTCATCATCTTTATAAAACATGTAAGTAAGTGCAAAAAGTGCTTGATTAAGCCACAAGTAGGATACTAACTCATTTATCTCCATAGGACCATTACTTGAACTTGATTCATAAAACGCTAAATAAACCATTATATATACAAGTCCAAAGAAAAGTTGTGTTGCTATTCCTGCTAATGCTGCTTTCCGGTACTGAAGTGATGTTATAAATCTAAGTTTAAAATAAGATAAGTAAAACCTCATACGTTATACTCCTCATATAATTTAACGATTATGTTATCAATGTTTTCATTTTCTATTTCTACATCATCAATTGATATATTCTTAGATATTAAATTAAGAAAATCAGATATGTTTATTATCTTAGAGTCTATTGTAAATTTATAACCTTCACTTATCTTTTCTTTTTTTATAATGCCTTTATTTTTTATGTCTATTTTATCTTTTGTATTAAACGTTATATATTTATTATTATCATACTTATTTTTAAGTGATTTTAAAGAACCATCATATAAAACGGTACCCTTACCTATTAAAATAATTCTTTTAGCAAGAGCTTCTATATCAGACATATCATGTGTTGTTAATATAACCGTTATTTTCTTTTCTTTATTTAACTTCTTAATAAAGTCTCTTACGATTGTTTTTGATACCGCATCAAGTCCTATCGTTGGTTCATCTAAAAATAATATTTCTGGAGAATGTAAAAGTGATGCTGCGATTTCACAACGCATCCTTTGACCAAGACTCAGTTGTCTTACTGGTACGTTTATAAAATCTTTTAAGTTTAATTTATCAATTAATTCATTTTTTATTTTTATAAACTTATCATTTGGAATATCATAGACATCCTTTAAAAGATCAAAGGTGTCTTCTGCTGGAATATCCCACCAAAGCTGAGAACGTTGTCCAAATACAACCCCTATGTGTTTAACGTACTTATCCCTTTGTTCATATGGAATGAATCCCTTTACTTTACATACGCCACTATCAGGTACCAAAATTCCACTTAGAATTTTAATCGTAGTAGATTTACCCGCTCCATTAGGACCAATATAACCTACTATCTCTCCTTTATTAATTTTAAATGATACGTTTTTTATCGCATCAATTTTTTTGTAGTCCCTTTTAAAAAAAGACCTAATGGCATTTTTTAATCCACTAGGTCTTTGGGCTACCTTAAACTGTTTTGATATGTTATTAACATAGATAAGCGACATTTTTTATTCACCATCCTTTCTAATACATAGCAAAAAAGCCAGATATTTCTATCCAGTGGGTATAAAATATATAACTTTCTTGCAAAAACGTCACTTAAAATATACTATAAATAAAATAATAATACAATACGTTTATTTAAATTTTTTTCTTATTTTTAAAATTATCATAATTACCAACGTAACTTACTAACTTTTTATTTTCAATGTTAATTATTCTTGTTGCAACTTTATTTATAAAGTATCTATCATGAGAAATAAATAAAACGGTACCAGAATAATTATTAATTGCTTCTTCCAGAACTTCCTTTGCATTAATATCTATATGGTTAGTAGGTTCATCAAGTATTAATACGTTATTATTCTCCTGCATCAAGCAAAATAATTTTAACCTTATTTTTTCTCCACCGGAAAGTATACCTAATCTTTTAAATACATCTTGTTCGTAAAACATAAACTTACTTAAAGCACTTCTTAGAATACTTTCATCACCATTAAAATAACGTCTTGCCTCATCTAATATACACTTGTTTTCATCATCAAAACTAAACTCTTGAGGAATATATCCTACTTTTGCACTTTCTGAAATTTTTACATCTTTATTGTCCAATAAGTATTTTATTAAAGACGTTTTACCAGTTCCATTATTTCCAATAATGCATAACCTTTCTTTATAATATAATTCTAAACTAGAATCATTAATTAAAATATTATTATCAAAACTAATATTTATGTTTTTAGCAATTATAACATCTTTTCCCGATCTTTTATTTACATCTAACTTAAGGGGTATTTTATTGTTTGGTTTAGGTTTATCTTTTCTTTCTAGTTTTTCTAATCTTTTTTCAATACTCTTTGCCCTTTTAAAAAATGTTTCTCCTTTAGGATAAGCTTTTTTACCAAATTCCCTTAATTTTTTAATAGACCTTTTCATTGCTTCTATTTTCTTTTGCTGATCTTTATACAGAGTAAATTCTTTTTCTATTCTTTTTTCGTTTTCTTTAACAAAGTATGAATAATTACCATGAAATACGTTTGCTCTTCCGTTTTCTATTAATATTGTTTTACCTGCTACTTTATCTAAAAAATATCTATCATGTGAAACAATTAACACGGTTCCTTTATAATTTTTTAAATATTCTTCTAAGTATTCTAACATGTTAATATCTAAATGGTTAGTAGGCTCATCTAATAGTAATATATCAGGGTTAGAAAGTAATAAAGAAACTAAATTAATTAATGTTTTTTCACCACCGGATAATATCTCATATTTTAAGTTAAGTAATCTGCTGATATTAAAAGCTGATGTTATTTTATCTACTTTAGATGTTATTTCATAGCCACCGGCACTAATAAATTCATCTTGTAATTTCAAGAATTTATTTATAGCATTTATTTGTTTTTCTCCGGTTAAATAATTCATTTTTTCTTGATATTTATCCATCTTACTTTTAATCTTATTTAATTCATCAAAGCTTTTATATAATATTTCCTTAACCGTTAAAGAAAACAAATCTTTAATGGGTTCTTGAGTAAGATATCCTATCTTAGAATCTTTTTTAATAAATATATAACCACTAGTTGGTAATTCTTGTTTTGTTATTAATTTTAATATAATTGACTTGCCACATCCGTTTTCTCCTACTAATGCAATTTTCTCTTGTGTTTTAACTTCAAAACTTAATCTATCTAAAACGTTTTTAAAACCAAAGTTTTTAGTTACGTTATTTACACATATTTCCATCATAATATCATCTCCTTTAATACATATAAAAAAGCTACGCAAAAATCTGCAATAGCTTATATTCTATGCAGATGTAGGCACGCCAAAAACACAGCACCTACATCCGTTTTAAAAAAGATGAAAGGTGCTGATTAACAAGTATACATGATAGTTTTATTTGTATACATATTAATCCCTCCTTAATAATAAGTATATGTATAAATCATATTTATGTCAATCATTAATTTAAATTATGTTATTAATATATTCAATTAAATATAAAGGTATGTTAATTACTTTACCATCTTTTTTTAAATTATTAAGAGATAAAAGAATTGAAATATCATTATTATTTTCTACATTATATTTAGTTAAACTAGTATGTTTTTTACTATTTCCTGCTTTTACCTCAATTGGTATTATCTTATCTTTATATTGAATTACAAAATCAATTTCATATCTATCAAAAGTATAATAATTAATATCCATATCATATAAAATATTTAAAGCATTATAAACATAATTTTCAGTAAATGAACCCTTAAATTCTTCAAATAATTTATTACCTTCTAATATAATACTGCTATCTAAATTAACCATACGTCTTAACAAGCCAACATCATTCATATATATTTTAAAAGATGATAAATCATTATATGCTTTTAAAGGAAAATCATTTTTCTTAACGTTATAACACTTATGAATTAAATTAGCATCATTAAGCCAGTTTAATGCATCTTCGTACTCTCTTGCTCTTGCACCGGGTTTAATGGCTTGATAAACAAACTTCTTATTTTCCTTAGCAAGTTGAGATGGAATACCATTCCATATTATAGATATTTTATTAGCCTCAGTATTTGTTGTATGTTTTGAAAAATCACTTTCATACGCTCTCAAAATATTATCTTGAATTTTATTAACTTCTTCAATATCCTTATTTGTTGTCCAACTATAAACAGCCTCTGGCATTCCTCCTACAATAAAATAAGCTTTTAGCTTTTCTACTAACTGAGATTCAAATATTTTAGGAACTTCATTTATAGAGTTTATCTCATTCATATACTCTACTAAGTTTTCACACCCATCCGCAATTAAAAACTCACTAAAAGTCATGGGATTCATGCTTAAAAATTCAACTTTACCTACAGGAAATGATGTTTTTGAAAGCCTTATTCCAAGTAAAGAGCCTGCACAAACTATATGGTATTGACTTGCTTCTTCACAAAAGTATTTAAGAGAGTTTAAAGCATCAGGACACTCCTGCACTTCATCAAAAATTATTAATGTTTCTCCAGGCTCAATTTTTTTACCTATTGCTAAAGATAATTGTTCTAGTATTCTTTTTGGATCCTTGGTATTTACAAATAACCCTTTTAATGCATCGTCATGATCAAAGTTAAAATATGCAACTGATTTATAGTATTTCGCTCCAAACTCTTTTAAAATATACGTTTTTCCAACCTGTCTTGCACCTTTTATTATTAGAGGTTTTCTTGTTTTACTATTTTTCCAACTTATTAACTTATCCATAATAAACCTTTTCATACTAGCACCTCCTGTTATCATTATATCACAGTTTTGCAAAAAATATTTGTTAAATTATCACAGTTTTGCAAGATTTTTTTGCAAATTTATCACACTTTTGCAAATTTTACATAATTTGAGGCATATCTTTTTCAAATAATACTTCTTTTTCTATCTTTTTATTTTGGTCTTTACATAACTCTTCATATTTATCATCCCATGATAGTTTATATGAATCTTCTATTTTTAAATTAAGTAATTTTAAATATTCATCTATTATTTTATCTTGATTATTATTCTTTTTAGCTTCTATTTCAAGTGCTAGTCCAAATGGATATAAATCAAGTGCTATTTCAACATCATCATTATAAAAAATAGTTCTATACCTTTCATAACATTCAACTAATTTTAAATGAAGTACGTTATTAATTATGAAAAATAAATTATCTATTTCATCATCTTTAATGCTTAATTCTACTTCTTCCTGTTTATTGGTTAGAAGGCTGTCCTTTAACCTTCTTTTCCAAGATATCATGCACTTTTTTATATTATCTTTTTCGGTTATTCTTATTCTAAACCTTCCATCTATATTTTTAGAGTAAAAATCATATTTTTTTAAAGGATGATTATACTGATATGTCTTTTCGTAAAACTTACCCTTATATTTTAATTTATCTATTTTATTTAACTTATTAAATAATTCATCATAGCATTCTTTTTTATAATAATATCTTACTTCACACTCCATAAATATTCTCCTATTCATATAAATATTCAATCAAAGCATATATGGTATCTTTTAAAGTATTTTTGTTTTTACAAGTATTAAAAGTTTTAACAAGCTCATTAATTACGTTATTTTTATTTATGTATTTGAATTCGAACATACCTTCTTTTTCATTTTCAGTTAAATTAATTAAATCCATATTGGGTTTTTGATCTGTTTTTATAACATAATAGTTAGCATTAAATAAAGTGTTTAAGTTTTTACTTGGATAATCTTTACAATAATATTTTATTGTTAAAAATGGTTTATCATCAAAATCATCTATGGTAATTCCTGTTTCTTCTTTTACCTCTCTTATTAAACAATTTTTATAAGTTTCATTTTCTTCTACATGTCCTCCAATTATTTGATAATTATTATTGCCATATCCAAGTAATATTTCTCCTTTAGAGTTAACAATTATAACTTTAACCCTTTCTATAACATTATTTATATCACTATCTTTTAAATTATCTTCATTATAAATTATCTCTTTCATTTTTATCACCCATGTATTTATCTATTATTTCTAAAACGTTATAACCTTTTACCTGTTCTGATTTAATTTCACACTTTCTTGCAGCTTCAACGTTTTCTAATCTATCATCTAAAAATAATATTTCACTTGGTTTTACGTCTGCTCTTTCTATTAAAATATCATAAAATTTTTTATCAGGTTTATATGCATTTATATCAGAAGATATAATAACATCATCAAATACATCACCATAATTTTCATTTAAAAACTCTCTTATAGAGGAGAAATGATTAGATGCTACAAAAAGTTTAACATCTTTATACTTATCTTTTATTTTTCCTACATCTACCTTTACATCATATATTTTAAATATTATTTCTTTAATACTTTTTATAACTTCGGTTCTACTTAAATTTGTTAATTTAATAGATGCTTCTATTAAATCTTCATCATTCTTGTTCTTACCAAATAATCTTTCTATTTTATCTTCATTTTCAGTTAAATAAGTATCATTTTCACCTAATAAAGCGCCTACTAGGTCAAACGTTATTACTTTAATCATTTTATCTCCTTTAATATTAATTATTAATCTTTTTTATCTTTATTCCAACAACCCCATGTTTTTTTATATCTTCATCACTATAATACATAGACATATCACTTGGACTTGCTTCTTCATCTTCATTATAACCAATGGATACTTTATCATGATTTTTATATAGTTCATCAAAATCTTTATACATATAAAGATTAATAACTCTTGTTATTAATTTTTCACTGTTTAATACATTAGTAAACTCAATTAAGTCTCCCACTTTTACTTTTTTTCTTTTTTCATCGTATAATCTCATTTCAATAGTTTTAGTTTCATCACTAATTTTTTTAAATGGATCATCCTGTAATTTCATTTCATGCAGCATATTTATCACTCCTTTATAAATTATAATTTGTTATATCTTTTACTTCGTCATCATCTATGAAGTTATAACACTTACCATCTTTAAATAGATATGAAAGTCCATATAACATAACCTTATTATTAGCCTTTAAAATATAAGTACCACCAGGATATGCAAAAAATAATCTTTTTTTGCTATCGGGTAGTAATATATCTTTTTTAACATCTAAATTATCAAGTATAACAACCTCATCATCATTATAATGAGGATTAATACTTATGTTAATAAGCCCAAGACCTTTTAAATACCTTTCATACTCTTTATTTACTGCCTCGCCCTCTTCTTCTGGAGGAGAATAAACAATGCTGCTTGCATTCATACTACCTGCTGACACACCACATACTACTACATCTTTATTTTCTTTTAACAAATTTTTTAAATCAATATTATTAAAAAATTTATTTTGAGTTGGAACATGTCCTCCTGCTAAATATATAAAATCGGTGTTTCTAACTAATTTTCTAGCATCTTTAATATTTCTTTTATCAAGTACTTGATAACTTTTAAAAGGGAGCGTTAGATCAAATGATTTAAATACAACTCTTGAATATAAATCATTTACCACATAATCATTTGGATCACTTGCAATATATAAAAAGTTATCATACTTATTTATGTACTTTTTAAAATTATCTAGTATGTGATTTTTATTTTCAAACTTTATTGGTGTTTTATTACCAAATTCATCTTTTACGTTAGTATTTATAGAACTAGTTAAAAATAATGCCTTCATATCCTTCTCCTTTAACTAATCTAATTATAACATAACTATTTAAAAAACAAGCCTTTTTAAGCTTGTAATAATTTTATTTTAACTCATTTAATTTTAATTCATTATCGTAATATGCTTTAAATGCACAAGCATCCTTATTACTTTTAATTATCTTCATTCCATCATCATTAAACTCTACTGCACAGCAGTTATCTACGCATAAAGCTTTTATGTTTTTATTTTCTTTTAATACTTTTTCTAAATCTTCTTTCTTTTTAGGATCAGATGAAAAATGAGGAACAAACATGTAATCTAAAAAACCTAAGCCATCTACCTTAACATAATTATTAGAAACACCTTCCATTATTTCAATATCAGATAATCCATATTTTAAATAAGTTATTGCACCTGCTGAAATACCTGCTAAAACGCAGCCTTTATCACCTGCTTTTTTTATCATTTCATCCATACCTGTTTCTTTTAAAGTGCTTACTAGTTTAACCGTGTTGCCGCCTCCAATATAAATAATATCAGCATCATTTATCTTTTTTTCAACAACTTCCATATGAGTTAATGTTTTGTTAGATATTTTATTTGTTTCACAACCCAAGTTCTTATAAATATCTTTTATTACTTTATAATAAGAATCTGCAAAAGAGCTTGCAAGTCCAATGAATAAAAAGTTTGGTTTTTCTTTATTAGTTAATCTTACTATTTCCTCATCAATTTCTTTTGTTTCATATTTTGTGTTATTTCTTCCGATGTCTCCACCACCGATTAATACTAAACGCATATTATCACTTCCTTACTTAATTAATGTAACTTTTAAATGCGGTATAAACATGTTTTAATGTATCTTCTATTTCATCTACGTCATACTCATTTAATAAAGTCTTATAAGTCATTATGTATAAAAATTCATCATAAGTAATTTCGTTATTTAAAACAAGTGAAGAAGCTATTCTTAAAACCTTTTTTCTGGAAAAAACAAATCTTCCTATTTTATATTGCAGTTCATTTATCCTGTAATTTTCTTCTAAATGTTTTATAATTGGAACCCGATAAATCATTGGAACTATTTTGTCAGATCCATTTACACTTAAAATGCCATCATATTCTTTTCTATTTTCTACCCTTGCATCTTGTAATCCAACACTTTTAACTATCGCCTTATACTCTCCTGCTTCTTCTTTTACAGAAGGATCAAGTCCTTTAGAAGTTATGTATTCCTTTCCTTCGTTTTTCTTTTTAAATATAACTACCGGAAGTGATTTTAAACTTGATAAAGTAGATAGATGTTCTAATATATAATCTTTTAAATCAAGTTCTATAAATTGATCTAGCATAGTTATTATATTAGGTGAAAACAAAGTCATAGATCCTTTAATATCCTTTACGCTAATACCATATAAACTAAGTTCATTTTCTCTTTTCATTAGTTTTTCAACCGGTATTTTCAAAATAGATTTCATTCCATCAAAAGTGCTATTATAAAAGTCATATTTTTTTAAATATTCACTTGTTCTAAACATCTCATCAGAATTTAACTCGTAATTATCATCATAATCATTATTAATAGACGATGAGGAACTATCTTTAGGTATTAAACTACTACTTATTTTATTTCTATGATTTATTGGCACTATCTTATCTATCCAAAAATTATATATTTTTAACGTTGCGTTTAAATTATACCTATTATCATTAATAATTTTATCATATGCGTTTTTAATAGTATTTTTTGACGTACCATTAATTAATATTTTCGCTAGAACATCGTTGTTAAAATTAAGTTTTAACTGTCTTATGGTATTTAATATTTCAGTTAAAGCGCCTAAAATATAATTAGCGGATATAATAGTTAAATAATTATTATCTTTTATATCAAAACCATATCTATTTAATATTTCTTTTACTTTTTCAAGACTTAGTGGAACATAACTTTTAAAGCAAGCTTTATTATACTTTTCTATTTCACTAATTAATTTTATTTTAAAAGCTTTATCAACCAATTTATCATCACATATAAAATCTATAAAACTTTCATCCGTAATAACCTTTTTATTTTCAACATCACTTTTAATATCTTCAAACCACACCTTTAAAAGTTTCATATCTTCATTTTGTTTTTCAAACAAAGTAAGTCCATTAGAAAGTTTTTCATAATTTTCATATAAATCATATTCACTTTTCTTTACTTTATCTAAAACGTTCATAACGAACTTATAATTACTTGATGTAAAAGATGGGCTTTTATTTACTAGTTCCCTTAAAAAACTAATAAATAACTCGGTTTCGTCCTTAGATAAAACATTGTACTTTAAAACGACTCTTCTAAATAAATCTCTGTTATTATATAAGAACATTGTTTCAAACTCATCAAAGTGATCACTAAGTTCCATAAATAAATTTAAGAAGTTTTCTAAATCTTTTAATTCAAAAAACTTATCACTTTCAAGTTCCTTAGTAAATAATTTTATCTTGTAGTTTAAATATTTAATTATCATATGATCCACCTACAATCTGTTTTTTTACGTTTCTTATTTGATCTTTTTCTTTATCACAAATACTTTTTGTAATAGAAATAAAATTTTTGTTTTTCCATTTATCCGCTGTTATGATTAAATAATTACTATCATCTAGAATAATAAATGACAAATAAGTTAAATCCTGCTTGACATAAAAGATATTTTCATTGCCATTAACTATTTTTTTACCTCCTTTTTGATAAATTCCTTTTTTCATTTTTCCTATTATTTTTTCAGCATCACTTGCAAATTTCTTATCATTTTCGTTTTCTTTTAAAGCATCAAAGTAATAACTACTATCCTTCTTTTCATTAATTAGATAATGTATCGTAATATATTTATCCTCATCTAAATAATTTTTCGTATCATTATCTTCATCTTTTATGGATTTATCAGTCATTTGCTTTTTAAAAATCACGTAATTAGAATACAACTTTTTTAATTCGTTTATTTCATCCGATAACTCACTTTCTGTACACTTATCTTTATTATCGTTTATATAAGTACTTATATATGAAATATTTATAATTAAATATTTCATATAATCCGTTTGTGATAGTGAAGGAATCAAACTTTCAAGCAAATCACTTAACAAAACATCCTTATAAGCAATTGCCATGTTATAATCTTCTTTACTATATTCCTTTGGATACTCGCTTAATAACTTTTGAGCGTTATTTAAAAGGTTTTTAACTTCAAGTGAACAATTCTTAGATAAAACATTTTTTCTTCTTAAATTTTCTTCTTTTTGCAAGTTCTTAATAATTATTTTATCTTCTTTTTCTTTCTGAGATTTATTTATTTCATTTATCTTTTTACGATATACCTCCATGTTTTGTTTGCTAACAAAAGAACGTAGTCTTAAAATCTCATCATCTTTCAAACCTAATCTTATAAACATTCTTTCATGCCTAGAATCAAGATCGACAACATCTTTAGTCAAATTATCAAAAACCGATAATTCCTTATCTAAATCATAATAAAAATAAATGGGATTTCTATTTAAATAACTTAATAGTTCTTTTAAACAATTAAGCATTTTATTTTTCTTTTCTACGGTACTATTATTAACGTTAGTAACTAGATCAGTCCAAGAAAATTTTTTTAAATCATCCATGGAATTAATGATGTTATTTTTTATACGATCATCATTTACAACGTCATTTATAAGATTTCTTACGTTAGAATTTTTTATAAAATCATCAAACATAAACGTATCTTTATCTAAATACTCACATATAATGTTTATTAATCTTATTCTTTTATCATTTTGCTTTTTTAATGCCTGATTATTTTTAATTAATTTTTGTTTGATTTGCACTAAATAAGTATTCAACAACCTCACCTTTTCTTTCTTAACTTTTCCATTTTTTCTCTTATTTCTTTTATTCTTAATTCTTTTTCATCATTATCTAAAGTATAAGTTTTACCATCATAACTTAAAATATCAGTTTCTATTACGTTTGAAGGTAAATCTTTTATATTAACCTCTTTTTTACTTCCGTCTTTTATATTTTCAAGTAAAGCTACATCATTTTCTATTTTATCAATCGCGTATTTCATAATTACCTATCCATTCGTATCCGTTTTTACCGTTTTAACGCTCAAGTTAATACCATCACTTGTAAATATGATAGTTCCATCCTGATCCGTTCTATAAACCTTAATATTTCTGCTACTTAATTTTTGTAAAGTAGATTCTGAGGGATGATTATAAGTGTTGTTTAGTCCAACCGATATAACGGCATAATCTGGATCAACCCTATCTAAAAACTCATCAGTTGAACTATAGTTAGAGCCATGATGCGCAACTTTTAAAACGTCACTTTTTAAATCTTCATCAAGTATTAACTCCTCAACGTTACTAGTTGCATCACCAGTAAATAAAAAACTATTTTCACCATAAGTCATTTTTAAAACGATTGATGAATCATTTATGTCATTAGTATCATCACCAGAATAAATAACCTTAAAATAAGCATCACCAAGACTAAACTCCTGTCCTTTTTCTGGTACGTGATAAGTTAGATTATTACTTTCTAATGCATCTAAAACATCTTCAAAGGTTTTGGTAGTAGAAAGTTTATCAGGCATGTAATAATTATCAATCTTAAAATTATTAATTATATCATCCATTCCACCAATATGATCTTCATGTGGATGCGTTCCTACTACATAGTCAAACTCATCAACATTTAAACTTTTAAAATAATTAACAAGCTTTTGCCCATCCTCATTATTACCAGCATCAATAAGCATGTTTTTATCTTTATTTTCAATATAAATCGAATCAGCCTGACCAACATCAATAAAGTAAACATTTAAATTGCCATCAACATCTAACTTTTGGGCCTCATCAATTGCCTTTGATACATTTGCAGAACTTTTATTAAAATCATTTATAAAGTCAGTTTTAAAAATAACCATCAAAATTATTATTAAACAGGCGATAAAACTAACTAATTTTCTTACGTTTTTCTTAAATCTCATAAATACCATCCTATCATGAACAATTATACCACAAAAAAAGATAATCTTAAAATTATCTTCTTAATGAATAATTAATACGATCCCCGTTAACATCCTTATCAATTTTAAAATGATCTTTATAATTATCAATATCACAACTATCTTTAAAACTTATGTTACTTTTACTTACGTGATTAAAATCCAAAAGAGCCTTATGAAGCACTTCATCCATTAAAAACGAACCAAATAATCCATTAAACTCTTTCTTACTAAAATTATATTTTACGTATGATTCATCTTTATCATTAGTAATATATATCTTACCTATTTCTTCATTATTTATTAACACTAAATACACGATAAGCTTATCACTACTCATTATTTTTTTAAACTTTATTTCTCTCATAAAAACACCCCTTATTTAGTTTAAAAAAAAGCTTATTTTTAAGCTTCGTTTGTTTTAACTACTTCTTTTCCTTTATAGTTACCACAGTTTGGGCATACTCTATGTGGTCTAATTAACTCACCACATTTAGGACATTTTACTGTTTGGTTAGCTTCAATTTTATAGTGAGTACGACGCATTCTTTTTCTTGTCTTACTTACTTTGCTGAATGGAACTGCAAACAATTGGATATCCAATTTTAACATATTCTCACTCCTTCCTTACTCTTTAATATAATCTTTTAACTTTGCAAGTCTTGGATCTATCTCTTCCTTTTTATCCTCATCCGTAATAAGACGCCATCCATCACCTTCTAAAGGTTCTTCTTTAGCATCTGGTGCAAGAACTCTTAAAGGAATATCCACTAGTATATTTTGCCATACAATTGGAAAAATATCAAGGGTATTTTGATTAATTTCTAACGAATTTTCACTATTTTGACCAATTACATCATTAATTTTAATGTCAAACGGATATTTTACGTCCTTTAAAGTTCTGGCACAAGGTAAAATCATGGTGCCAGTAATATTTATATCAAGCTCTAATTCTTCTTCATTATTATATACGTATCCAATTACTTTAACCGGTGATATTCTTCTTATATCAGTTTTAATAAGCATTTCATCAGGAATTATTATTTCTCCTTCTATAGGCACTTTATATGCGTTATTATATATAATTTTACTTAAATCAATCTTCATATAACCATCACCAACCAATGTAAGATAATTATACTATCTTTTAGTGCATCATGCAAGTAAGTTGTAACAAGATATAATAATATATGATTTTTAAAAATATTATAAACTACTTTTCATAATAACTTCTTACATCTTTATTTAAATTAGAATTAAACTTCTTGTTTCTTATCATTTCTATTTCAAATTTATAAGGCGGATAACTTTTACCATCATCATACTTTATATAAGGTGTTTCAAGTATTTTAGGAACGTTTTTTAACCTTTCATTATAAATAACGTTAATTAATGAATCAAAGCCTATATGGCCATATCCTATGTTTTCATGCCTGTCTTTTCTCGCACCCATATCATTTTTAGAATCATTAACATGTACGCATCCTATTTTATGAGTTCCAATTACTTTATCAAAATGCTCTAAAAACTCATCAAAACGTTTAATGTCATACCCAGCATCATTTAAATGACATGTATCTAAACATACCATTAACTTATCATTCAACTTAACACCATCAATTATTCTTTTAATATCTTCTAATTTAAAGCCTACTTCACTACCTTTTCCTGCCATCGTCTCTAAACATATTAAAACGTTTTGATTAGAAGTTAAAATTATATTTAATGCATTTATTATGTTGTTTATTCCAGTATCAATATCTAAATCAACAAAACTTCCAGGATGAAGTACTAATTTTTTTATACCTAATTTTTCTACTCTTTTAATTTCTTCTTTTAAAAAATTAATTGCAAAAAGATACTTTTCTTCACTTTTATTGTTAGCTAAATTAATAATATAAGGAGCATGACAAACAACGTTTTCAATGTTAATATCATTTTCCTTCATTAATTCTTTAGCCTTATTTGTTAAATCATCACTAATATCACATCTTTTAGTATTTTGAGGCGCTCCCGTATAAAACATAAAGGTATTCTCCCCATAACTTATAGCTTCCCTTGCACTTCCAAGTAACTGCTCCTTACCATTAAAAGATACATGTGATCCTATTACTAACATAAATACACCTTCCTTCTATTAATAATTATACTAAATAATAGAAAAAGAGGCAAAATAAAAAGATTGAATTAATTTCAATCTTTTTTATGAACCAGTTACTTCACAATCAGTAAAAGTAATTGTTGCATCTTGACCAGAAATACTAATAGAATTTTTTGTATTTGTAGGAGTAATCATGTTATTAAATTGCCCTTTACCAGTTACTTTGATACTCCAAGAATTTCCACCAGAATCTTCAGTTACCGAAAGCTCATAATCTTCATCATCAGCTTCTATGTCACTAGTATCTTTTATTTGTTGTAAAGTAATTCCTCCGGTTTGTGATGATGCGCATAACATTTTTGCATTTCTTTCAATCATTTGAACAGCATCATAAAATGAATCTCCTCTTGATTTTTTGATAGTGTTGTTGATTTGTGTTGTAGCAATAACCATTATGATTGCTAATACTACGATAACCGCTAATAATTCGATTAACGTAAAACCTTTTTTGTTTTTTAATAATTTCATTTTTTCTTTCCCTTCCTTTTCTCCTTTTTTTACTTATAGTAAACTGCTATTAAATATCTATTTATCCTTAAGTATATTACTATAGGTATAAATACCTAATAGCAGTTTACTATTTTCATTTAAATCTTATCATTATTGGAACATATTGTCAATATTTATATTTTATAAAAATTATAATTGACATGAGATTTACAATAATTATTTCATTAACTTATTGTATAAAATATTTATGCATTTTTCTTTTTGTGAAAGACTTGGATGAACATATAAATTTAATGTCATATTAATATTAGAATGTCCAAGTAATTCACTTACTGTTTTATAATCAATACCTAAGGATATACAGTTAGTTGCAAACGTATGTCTTAATGAATGAAAATTAAAATGCTTAATTTCTAATTTTTTAAGAACATTATTAAAATAATTTCTGTATACTCTTGGTTCAATAAATTTATTAGAACCGGTTAAGATATAATTTTCATTATCACTTTTTAATGATTTTAATATTTTAATAAAATCCTTATTTAAAGGAATAATTCTGTTTGCGTTTTTTGTTTTTGGAGTTGATATTATAATTTTAGAATAATTATTATTTTTATCTTTTACATATATTCTTTGAATGGTTTTATTAATATTGACTAATCCATTGTTAAAATTAATATCTTTCCATTTTAATGCGCAAACTTCTCCAATTCTAATTCCTGCGAATAAACAAATTAATATACCAATATTTTTATAATTTAAATTATTAATGGCATATTTCATTATCTTATTTTGCTCATCTTTTGTTAATACATACACGTTTTTATTAAAATTATTTTTTGGATAATTAAATTTTAAATTAAATACTTTTATTACCTTTTTATTAAATAAAAATCTTATACTTGCTTTTAAAATAGATATTATATCTTTTATTGTTTTTATAGATAATCCTAATTTATTTTTGCCACCATTTTTATATAGCATTAATATATAATCTTGAATTAATTCATGATTAATTATGTTAATTGAATAATCTCCTAATATTGGAATTATATAATTATAAATAATATTTGAATAATTCGCATACGTTGATTCTTTTACGTAATCTTTTTTATACTCTAACCATTTACACAAGTACTGCTTAAATCTTGTTTTTTTAATAGTCACTTTTTTCTTCTCCTTCCAAATGGTTATTATATAACATTTAAGTAATATACTTAAGGATAATAGATGCCAAATAGCAGTTTACTATAAGTAAAAAAAGGAGAAAAGGAAGGGAAAGAAAAAATGAAATTATTAAAAAACAAAAAAGGTTTTACGTTAATCGAATTATTAGCGGTTATCGTAGTATTAGCAATCATAATGGTTATTGCTACAACACAAATTAACAACACTATTAAAAAATCAAGGGCAAATTCGTTCTATGATGCAGCACAAATGATTGAAAGAAATACTAACATGATATGTGCAAGTAGAACAGATGGTAATGGAGAATTAACGAAAGAAGACATCGCTGAATTAAGTGACATTGAATATAGTGGTTCTGGTAGTTCTGCTACTATTACAGATGAGGATTATGATATTGAAATAACTTTGGGTTCAACATCAAGTGATCCATCAACAATAAAAATCATTGCTAAAACCGGTGGCCAGTTTGATGGTGTTGATTTAAAAGACTATTATCACTTAAATACATGCACCACTGGTAGTGGTACAACTTGTGAGGGTTCCAGAATGAAAGAATCATTTACTGGATTAGAAAGTAATTCTATGACATTTAAAGCAGAATGTCATTAATTATTCATAAAAAGATTGAAAAATTCAATCTTTTTTATTTTACTTTCTTTTTAATATAGTAACAGTTTTATCTCCATAACGTCTTGTTTTATAAATAATAAAATTACTATATTTTTCATAATTAATATCAAGTTCTGTTTCACATACTATAAGGACGTTATTAGAAAGTATTTTTATATTATCATTTATTGTTGTTAAAGATTTATCTAGTTCATTAGTTTTATATGGTGGATCTAAGAATATAATATCAAATACTTTTCTATTACCTATAAAGTATTTTAAAGCGTCTTTTGCATCATTATTTAAAACATATGCATTATTAATATTAAGCATTTTAAGGTTTTCATTAATGGTTTTAATAGCAATCTTATTATTATCTACTAAGAAAGCTTTTTTAGCGCCGTTAGATAATGCCTCTATCCCTAAATTACCTGTTCCAGAGTATAAATCTAGTATGGTAGAATCTTTTATATAATCTTGAATCATTGCGAATACTGATTCTTTTACCCGATCCATGGTAGGTCTTGTACCAACTATATTAAAGCCTTTTAATGTTCTTCCTTTATATTTACCACTAATAATTTTCATTTGTATCACCTACATTACATTTTATCATACTAATAAGTAATTTTAAATAATGCTTATCATTTAGTTTATTAATAGCAAATACTTTCTTACCTAAGTCTTTTAATGAAGCTCCTAGGTTATATAATTCATTGTTATCAATTATTATGAACCTGTCATAAAATGCATTTGTATATTTTATTCTTAATAAAGGATACTCACTATTAAATTTATTAATATCAGTGTTATTTAATTTACTTTTGTTTTCATCTGTTATTAAAAGTACTACAACACTTACTTTCTTCTTAGATAGAATATCAAGCGTTACTTTATCTACATAATTATCTATTATTATGATTTCTTTATTTGCTTTACTTATAATATCTACTAAAAGACTATAAGCATCATATATCTCTCCACCAAAAAACAATTTACTTTTTAAGTCTTCTTTTCTATCGAATTTATCAAATATTATTTCAAAATTTTTATCATGTTCCTTTAAAGTATTTTCTATAAAATCTGTTTTATTTTCTATATTTATTATTCTTTTAAATACATTTTTATTTTCATTTATAAACCTTCTCATATAAACAAATGCATTCATTATGTTTACACTTATTTTAGCAGCATTATTTGTTTTCAAAACACTTGATAGCATCGCAACTCCCTGCTCTGTAAATACATATGGAAGTTTTCTTATTCCTCCATAAAAATTATCATTTGAAGTCCCAATTTGGGACTTCAAGTTTTGATATTCTTCTTTAGTTAATTGAAAATAAAAATTGCTTGGAAATCGTTCTATGTTCCTTTTTACTGCTTGATTTATTGTCTTTGTTCCATTAGCGCACCCATAAAGAATGGCTAAATCACTATCTAGCATAACCTCTACACCTCTTACTTCATATATCAAATTTTTTATATCTATATTTTCTTTTAGTTCTTGCATTTTTACCTCCTTCATACTTATAATTCTCTGTATCTTTTAAAATTCCCCTAAAAAATAAAAAAGTGTTACTTTTTATTAGTAACACCATCTGTTATTTGTTTTATTCTGTTATTTATTTTAATAGATAACATGTTAATTTTATTTTGAATATCTATATATTCTTTTAATATCTCATTTTCTAATAACTTCTTTTTAGCTTCTATAAAATCATCTTTTATTTTATATTTTTCATATAACTCTTTAGCGTTTTTAAAATTATCAATTATCTTTTTTAAATCAGGATCATTTTTTATCTCGTTTTTTATTTTTATTAATTTTTCATTTATATTAGAGTTTTGTATTTCATCAGTTATAAAATATGCTTTATCTATCATTTAATCACCTCAACACGTTAATTAATTTACTTACCATATCTATTTTATCCATAAAATTATTTATTTTATCTTCGGTCCTTAATTTATATTTTTCTTTTACTTCTTTGATGAAAGGATCAATCATATTAGGATTTCTATTTAGGGTTTTATACCAATATGAATTAGATCTTAGATATCTTTTATAATCAGGATTAGAATCTATTATCAATTTTATTCTAGTGTCCATTAATCTTCAAATTTTTTAAATACTTGTCTTGGCTCATAAGATGAAGAAGACGCATTTGATCCCGTTTTAGATCCTGTTAATCCCTGCAGTAAACCCACTACTTTTTGCATGGAATTTACTCCTTTTTGAACCTGATTCATATCCACTTTTTTAACCCAATCAACAAGTGATGAAAAGCTGAAATTTTGATTATTAGTAGCATTATCATTAGCTATCCTATCATTTTCATTTTTATATTTACTCCATACTTTTTCATCATCACCATATAAGGACCAAATCTCATAAAATCTTTGCCAAGTCATGTCTCCTTTTGTTACGTAACTAATAAGTTCTGGTCTTTGTCTTACAAATGCTTTAAATTCTTCTTTTATGATAATCACCCTAATATAGTCTATGCTTATTTAGACATTTTTTTCATTTTCTTTAACATTATCTTATCTTCTTTTTTAACTCTTAGTGAATCACATATTTTGCTTATTGCCTTATTATATGTTATGTTATCTATTTTAGTATTTTTTAGATATTTTAATGTTTCTTTAGGATACTTAACATAACAAATACTAATAAGCCATGCCTTTACCATCATTACGTAGTAAAAGTCGTTTTTATCATTTTCTATTAAATTAAATATATCATTTAAGTATTTATCTTCTATAAAGTAAGAAATTAAAATATCAAAGGCACATCTTACTTTCCATGGGTTTTTACTTGTTATTATTTTATTTACATAACTAAAGGCTTTTTCTTTGTTTTTATTTATTACTTTACAATTTGAAATAACCATGTCACACACGCCCCAATTATCTATTTTAAGCATGAATTTATCTAGTTTTTCAATCATTTTATCAAAGTCTTTAATACCTGATATAACAAGTCCTTCTACCATTATTTGTTCGTAATATTCATCTTTTACGTTTTTTAAAAAAGAATCGTAATCACCCTTTAATATTGAATATGCTATTTTTTTTAATATAGGACTTCTTACCCCTATTGTTTTTTTATTAGTATTAACAATTTTATCATTAAATTCTTTATATTTTAAATCTTGATTAGAAAAAAGCATTTTTAAAAGTTCTTCATTAGTCATTATTACACCTCTTAAAATAATTATAACAAAAAAAGTTCCTAAACGAACTTTATCTTTGGCATATTATGGTTAATACATAAAACTCATTACTTTCATAAACTAACTCATAAGAAATATTTATTTTTGTTTTTTCATCAAGCACATAATAATAGCCATCTTCAAGCATTGTTTCAATATATTTCTCTTTAGTATTAACATTCATAAAGTTTTTTAAAATATTATTACAATCCTCGCTAACTGATGTAGTAGTAAAATCATTTTTTTCATATATTAAATTTAAAGTTATGTAATTAACTTTATTGTTATCATCATAATATACATTTATGTAATCAGTTAAATTATCACCATGATTTTTATATGCGTAAGTAGTAATATAACTTTCTTTATCATTTGATTTTACTTCTTCATTAGATTCATCAAAACCTATTCTTTTAAATAATTCGCTTCTTTTAGAAGAAGGTATTTTAGCATAATCACCACTATACTCATTAACCATTTTATAACTGTTATCTCCATACATTAAATACCAAACATTAAAAGCACTTGATGCTAATAAAATGATTATTAATATAATAATTAAAGATATTATTAAGGCCGTTCTTTTACTTTTATTTCTATCCTTTTTTTCATGGTATGTTTTTCCTGGAAACGCATCAAAATAAATCCCCTTTTTATTATCACTTTGCATAACGTAACACCTCTATTTTAAATGATAACATTTATTTTCAAATTAAACAATACTTTAGATTATTTCCTTTTCGTGTTTAACAACGTTTTTATTTCATCTTCAATAAATGCGTTTTCTTTTTCGTATTCATCAAATAACTCATTTATAGATAATGATGATACTAAAGATTTTTCTATTTTAACTAATTTATTATTTCTATTTTCTGTTTTATTTATAACATCAAAGCCTTTATGATCTTTCTTACAAAAAACACCTAAAATTATATATACGTTATCTTTTAATAATCTATAAGTTATTCTAATATCCTTTACTCTTAATTTAAATACTTTTCTTAATTTTGTTATGCTTGTTCTTTTTTCTTTAGCACCATCTTTTTTTATTAAATTTAGTCCATATAATATATCATGATAATATTCATTAGGAATGTTATTTCTAATAATATCTTGATATATTTTATTTTTTCTTTCTAAAAACCCGTAATAAAAAATTATGTTTTCGTTATTATCTTTTTTATTAACTTCTTCTTTTTCATCTTCTAATTTATATAAGTAATTAGTTATTATGTTTTTTAAGTTTAAATCCTCTTTTGAATCACTAAGTAAGTTAATTATTCTGTTAAGTATTATTTTTATGTTATAATCATGCTTAATTGAATCTAAGAAAGTATAAATATCGCAAGGTTCTTTTAAATACTTAATAGCGGCCAAATAATTTTCACATATATAATTTTCTTCTTTTAAATCTTCTATATCTTCTTGTTTTTCATCATAAGATAAGTCATTGTCAAAATACGTAACTTTTTGTTTTACCTTGCTTTCTTTTTCTGATAATTCTTCTTTTGGCCTATTCTCTATTTTTAATAAATAATCATTTAATTCTTTTAATAAAGTTTGCTTTAGTTCTTCGTCTTCTTGCTTGTTAATTAAATCAAGTACTAAAGATAAGTTTCTTGGAATCAATCTGTTATTTTGTTTAATATCTTTTATGGTGTAACTTAAAAAACGCTCTGTTTGTTTTAGATTTTCTTTTTCATTTAAAGTGCTTTCATATAAATCAATCATTACGCCTGCAACATACATAACTATTTTTTCATTTATTAAGAATAGCTCTTCATCTCTTTTTTTCATTTCAATTAATTTTTCATATATAGGTTTTAATCTTGGATTATTTTTAGAGCGAGCGCTTATGGTATTTAAAAAGTTATCACTAAAAATAATGTTTTTAGAAAGTCCATACGCTCTTAATTTTTTATTTACCTCTTTATCATGATTTTCAAATAACACTTTATATTCAAGCATCTTTTCCACCGCGATAAGGTTTGTTTTACTTACCAAGCTTGTTAATTTATCAAGTAATTCATCATTAAACGATAAGTTGATTATGTTTTCTTTTTTGAATTTTTTACCCTTTGGTTTTAACGCATCATAAACCGGTTTATAATCTAGTAAATTCTTATTAAGGCTAATTATTTTTTTATCTATTTCTTTTATTTCTTCATTAATTAAGTTAATTAACAACATGCACAATTTTATCACCTACTATAATTATAACATAAAAGAAACTATAGTTTTATAGTTTCCTTTATCTTTTTAATTACCTTTTTTTCTATTCTTGAAATATAACTTTGTGATATACTTAGCTTTTTAGCAAGCTCTTTTTGGGTAATTTCTTTTTCTCCAAAAAGGCCGTATCTTAATTTCATGATTTCTCTATCTCTTTTTGGAAGCTTTTCAATTTCTTTTAACAAAGTATTTTTAAGATCGTTATTTTCTAGTTCCTTAGTTACTAAGTCAGGATCAGTACCTAGTATGTCTTCTAAGTGAAGTTCATTTCCTTCCGCATCAAAAGAAAGTGATTCTTCTAGTGATACATCAGCGTTTCTTTTTTTATTTTTTCTTAAATACATTAGTATCTCATTATCAATGCATCTGGATGCATAAGTCGCAAGCTTTATGTTTTTATCAATCTTATACGTGTTTATGCCTTTTATAAGTCCAATGGTACCAATACTTACTAAATCTTCTAAGTCTATTTTGGTGTTTTCGTACTTCTTTGATAAATATACAACCAATCTTAAATTATGTTCAATAAGCTTGTTTTTAGCTTCCATACTTCCGTTTTCAAACTCTTTTAAGTACTTTAACTCTTCTTCCTTACTTAAAGGCTCTGGAAGCGCATCAGTTGATCCTATAAAAAATATAGTGCTTACCTTTTTAAATAACTTCTTTAAAAACATCAAAATCTTTTTCATTTTAAATCCTCCTTAAATAATTTTTCATGCAAGAGTAAGTCTACTCCTTCAATTCCAAAATTATTGTCAGTTATACCGACCAAACACTCAGTTTCTATATTTTTACCATTTATGATAATTTTCTTTATTTTAAAACATTTAAGTAAACTTTCTTTGTTTACCGTCTTACAAGGAACCAATATGCACCTTGGATTGTAAGATTCTAAAACACTTTTATTAATAACGATAATAGGTCTTTTTTTATATGGATCATACAAATTATTACCAGTGTCTAAAAAACCTGTTAGAAGCTTTGTTTTGCCATTTAAAAAAGTTATTTGGGTCTCATATTTTTTAGCATATTCCTCCTTTAACTTTCTTTGCTTTTTTACATATATAAATAAAATTATTGGAGATAAGATAAATACTAAAATTAAGTTTATGCTAAATCCGTTATGATAAAAAATTAAACCCGTAGTTTTATATGCTAAAGAATCATTAATTAGGTATAAAGCGCCTCCTAAAATGATGCTTACTAAATATAAATAAACAATGTTGTTAATGGTGTATTTTATGTCTTTAAAACCAAAGGAAATTAATACCATAAATATAGAAATAACAGCCTTTAACAAAAACAAAGTAAATGAATTAAACGGATAAAACAAAGAAAATATACTTAATGCCCCTATTAAGGATGCAAGTAATAACCTTTTTATCTTAGCATTTCTTTTTAGTATTAAAGATACACAAAGCAAAAGGATAAAATCTAAAAAGAAATTTAAAAATAAAAGTAAGTCTAAGTATATTTTCATTTTTATCACCATTTTAAGTATAAAAAAAAGGCACTAATTAAAGTGTCGCAAAAAGATTAAATATTTAAAAAAAAGCTTAATTAAAAGCTTCTTCTGTTCTTTAAGAAATTTGGTATATCATCGTCATCGTCGTCATCAATTAGATCATTTACCCTTGATTGATTAATTTGCACATTATTGCTTGCAGCAGCTTGCTCTTTTGCCTTTTGTTCACCTTTTTCAAAACCTGTTGCAATAACCGTTACGATTACTTCATCAGTTAAATTTTCGTTAATAACCGCACCAAAGATAGTGTTAATATCGTTATTAGAAGTTGATCTTACAACTTCTGCAGCATCCTCAGCTTCAAATAAAGTAAGGTTTGCTCCACCGGTTATGTTTATTATTGCATCCGTTGCACCAGATATATTAGTTTCTAAAAGTGGGCTTGACACGGCTTGCTTAGCAGCTTCAACTGCTCTGTTTTCACCGGTACCCATACCGATACCGATTAAAGCATTACCACTTTTTTCCATTACTGCTTTAACGTCCGCAAAGTCTAGGTTTATAAGTCCAGTAACAGCGATTAAATCTGATATTGATTGTACACCTCTATGAAGTACGTTATCAACTTCATGGAATGCCTCAACCATTGGAGTTGTTTTATCTATTATTTCTCTTAATCTATCATTTGGAATAACGATTAAAGTATCTACGTTTGCCTTTAGCTCTGATAAACCTTCTATTGCCTGAGCCATTCTTCTTTTACCTTCAAAACTAAATGGCTTAGTTACAATGGCAACCGTTAAGGCACCTAAGCCTTGCGCTATTTCTGCTATTACAGGTGCTGCACCAGTACCGGTTCCACCACCCATACCACAAGTGATAAACACCATATCAGCACCCTTTAGTGCTTCTTCTATTTCCTTTTTAGACTCAACGGCAGCTTCCCTTCCAACCTCAGGACGACCACCGGCTCCTAATCCTCCGGAAATTTTAGAACCAATTTGTATTTTAGTTTCTGCCTTTGAACTATTTAATACTTGTAAATCAGTGTTAGCAACGATAAACTCAACGCCTCTAACACCACATTCTATCATTCTATTAACAGCGTTACCTCCGCCGCCACCGACACCGATAACTTTTATTTTTGCTAATTGATCTACTGGTAAACCAAACATCTTATTTCCTCCTTAATTGTCAAAAAAGTAGTTAAAAATTCTTCCTAATACCGAGGCATTTTTACCTATTTTAGTTTTATTATGGATTAAGCCATCGACATCATCACTACTAAACATTGAATATTCTTTTCCCCTTAATTTAATCTTTTTAACAAAGTACTTAATAGCACCTGAAATAGTGATAAATCTTGCTTTTCTAATTCCTAAAGTGTTAAGTGTGTATGTTTTTGCATTTGCGTTAAAAACATCTTCCAAAACAAAATTAACACCTGGCATATCCGTTATGCCACCTAAAACCATTATATAACGAATTTGCTTATTTGTTAATACTTTTAATTCATTTTTCGCAACATTTAGTATCTCGGTTAACCTTTTATTAATGATTTTAGATAATTCATATTGATTAATTTTAACTAGTTTGCCATTAACGTCATGAGCCTCATAAGTCTCTGTTTTGCTTGCGTACTTGGGATGTGCTATACCAAAGTTTTCCTTTATTTTTCTTGCGCTTTTTTTATTAGTGTAATAAATATAAGAAATATCATTATCTATTACGTTTGAACCTATTTTTAAAACCGACGCATTTGTTATAATCCCCTTGTTAAAAACCGATAAAGTAGTCGTTTCTTTTCCGATGTTAATAATTAAAGAGTGCACATTATCCATGTCTTCATCACGAACTTGTTCATAATCCGCAATTGGAGATAAAACAAGGTCAATAACCTCAACACCACATGCCTCAACAACTCTAGCATAATCTTTAACAAGCATCTTAGGAACGCACACCATCATCGCCCTAACCGCTAATCTATCACATATTTTATTTTTAGGATCACGAATCGTTTCAATTTCAGAACCATTCTCATAAATAGTAAAATCTATTGGGGTAACATTAACTAATTCCATGTTTGGCATAACACCTTGTGTAACCGAGTTTTGAACACGCAAGATATCTTTTTCAGTAACCATTTTCTCATCGTTTACGATTGGAACGTTACCATGAACCAAACTGCATTCACAATCATATGCTGGAATCGTTATAATTGCTTTTTTAATTGGAATACCTATTCTTTTTTGGATATCCTCTAAGGCAAGTTTTAATCTTTCCTGTAAAGATGCCTCATCAGTTATCTTTCCTTTTTTAACGCCTTTAGATCTAACTGATGAAACTGCAAGGACCCGGTATTTTTTTAAAAAATACTCATAAACTAGTATTCTAACAGTATCAGTTCCTATATCAATACATGTATATATTTTTTTCATAGGCATTACTCCCTTTAAACTCTACCATATAAGATAATTATACTATATAAATCATTTTTTTAAAAGCATAAGTTTATTTTTTATCATGTTAAAAGTGATTACTTAACCTCGAAGTAATCACCATAGTCCAAATATAACGTACCATTTTGCTTACCTATGTTTTCTAATATCGTGTTATACTTATTAATCTTAGAAAACTTATTAACCGTAAGATAAACACTGTTACCATCATTCATGTATAAATAATAACGATCGGCATCTATTTCATTCGGATCATACTTTATTTCTGATATTTGACACAAGATATCACTATTTATTTTATCCATTGCTTTTAAAAACCTTTTTTTCTTATCCTTTGGAACCTCATTAGTTAGGTATGGAGCACAAACTATTTTATCATCACTTATTTCTCCATCAGTAGTTACTTTATTACCAGTTTGTTTATCTATGTATAAAACCTTTTTTTCATCAATCGTTATTTTAACACTTAAAAGTCCCTTTGTTACCTTAGCGGTTTTAACATACGGATTTTTAAGAAGTTTATTTTTAATTTGAAAACTAAAAGTAGAAAAATAAGATGGATAATCCTCTAAATTCGCTTGTTCTATTACTTCTTGATCAGTTAAAACACTGTTACCTTTAATTATGATACTTCTTATTGGAACATCAACAAACTTTATAAATAAAAAACATATTAATGAAATAAAGATAATAAGCAAAAACAATCTTCCTACCCTAAGACGTCTTTTCTTTTTTGGTTTGGTATTTTTCATATTTCTACTCCCAATTAACAAACTCTTGTTCTATTTTTAAATCTACGCCAGTTTCTTCTTTTACTTTATCATGAACGTAGTAAATCAAATCCTTAACGTCACTTGCTTTTGCTTTATTATAATTAATTATAAAATTAGCATGTTTTTCACTTACCTTAGCACCACCGATTGAATATCCTTTTAAATTACACTCTTCTATTAGTCTTCCTGCAAAATCATTATCAGGATTTCTAAATACCGATCCGGCAGATGGGTATTCTAAAGGCTGCATCATAAGTCTTTTTTGTCTTCTTCTTTCCATTAAATCTTTTATTTCTTTTTTATCACCATGTCTTAAAACTATTTTTACTTCTAAGCTTATATAATCAGGATTATGTTTTAAATATGATGATCTATATTTATAATCAAGATCTTGATTATACAAAGTTTTAATCTCTAAATTTGGTGTTAACACTTTTACTTCCGATACAACAGATGCCATATCAGATTTATAAGCTCCAGCATTCATAAAAACAGCGCCACCGATTGTTCCGGGAATGCCGCTTGCAAACTCTAAACCGGTAAGCCCTTCTTTTAAACAGACGTAAGATAACTTTACTAAACTGTACCCGGCCCCAACCGTAATTACCGTATCATCAATTTTTAAATCGTCAAACGAATCTAACTTTATTATGACGCCATCATAAACATCATCACTAAATATTAAGTTAGATCCAAAACCAAGCACTTTATGTTTTACGTTACTACTTTTAAGTTCTTTTAACAAAAGTATTAGTTTTTCTATGTTTTTAGGATAAACTAGCACTTTAGCCGTGCCACCGACTTTATAAGTTGTGTAATTACTTAAGCTTACGTTTTCCTTTACTTTTCCAATGTCATTTTTCTTAATAAATTTAACTATGTCTTGCATCCTTATCACCTGCTAATTTTACTATTTCGTCATAAATTCTAGAAGCACTACCTCTAACCTCAAAGCTTTTTAAATTTTCTTTTAATTTCTTAGTAAATATTCTATCATTTAGCACTTTTTCTACTAATCTTAAAAGTTCATCGCCTTCTAAATTTTTTTCTTCCAATATTAACGCTGCGTTTTTACAAGCCAAGTCCATTGCGTTTTTATACTGATGGTTTTCCGTTACGTAAGGACTAGGTATTAAAATAGAAGGTACGTTTAAAGATGATATTTCACTTAAGGTTGATGCTCCCGCTCTTGATACCAAACAATCCGTTTTTTTAAGAAGTGAGACCAAGTTGTTTATGTATGAAACTATTTTTATATTATTGGTATACTTCATCTTTTTAAATTCATCAAAATAATTCTTACCGGTTACGTATAATACCTCGTAATCTTTATTATTAAATAAAGTTAGCATTTTCTTCATTTTGTCACTTACCGTTTTAGAACCAAGCGATCCCATAACTATTAAAACGAGTTTTTTTCCATCGGTTAATCCATAGTCTTTTTTATTTGCCTCTTTAGCTAAGTAAGCATCTTCGCTACACGGATTACCTGTATATATAACTTTTTTATCATTTATTTTTTCTTCTAGACTTTTAAATGATACAAATATTTTATCTGCGTACTTGCTTGCGAATTTATTAGTCATGCCAAAGATGGAGTTTTGCTCATGAATGCAGCATTTAACTCCTAATTTATGAGCAGCATAAATAACTGGTGCTGATACGTATCCACCGAAGGTTACAACAACGTCAGGTTTAAACTTTTTTATTATCTTTTTACATTTAGATATAGCCGCTAAAAATAAAAACGCACTTTTTATGTTTTTAGGACTTAAACTACGTTTTAAGCCTTCTACGTTTACCGCGGCGTATTTAAACCCCTCTTTAGGAACAATGTCTTTTTCCATTCTTTTAGTTGTTCCTATATAAAGGATATCGGATGCTTTATCTTTTTGCCTTATTTTCTTTGCAACGGCAAGTGCAGGATAAATATGTCCCCCTGTTCCACCGGCTGCTATAATAACTCTCATAAGTATCACCTACTATATAATTATATCATAATTATATGTTTTTAAAATAAGAAAAAGAATGTCAGTTTACAGGCGTATAAACAAAAAAAATAACAGTCCTGATAAAACCGTTACTTTTTTAGTTTTAGAATGAAAAATCACTTTGAACCTAAGCAAACCTCAAATCCAAATTTTAAATATTATCAGTATTTAATGTGACATCTTATTCCAATGAGTTTTCTTTCTCATTTACAATTGTAAAGCCTAGAGTTAAATAAGATTAGCTTTTTCGCTATTTTCGCTATCAAACTGCGATAGATTACAAATACATATAATCATTTAAAAAGAAATTGCTTTCTTTAATAAATATATGATTTGTAATACCTCTAGGATAATTCAATTGTAACATATTATGTTATTTTGTCAATACATATTTTTAAAAAAGTTAAAAAATGGAAAATAAATCTTTAATTTTCTATATGTCTTGATATGTTAAGGATTATTCCCATCTCTATTAAGGTAATTATTAAGCTACTTCCACCGTAGCTAAAAAATGGTAAAGTTACTCCTGTTACTGGTATTAAGCCTACTACAACCGCTAAATTTAAAAGTGTTTGAAAAGTAAGCTGAAATATTATTCCAAAACTTAAGAACTTGGCAAAATTATCAGGTGCTTTAATAGATATTTTTACGCTTCTTAATATTATTATTAAAAATAACGTAGCAACCGAAACTATTCCAATAATTCCAAGCTCTTCTGATATAATAGAAAAAATAAAATCAGTTTGAGGTTCTGGCAAATAAAAATGTTTTTGAATAGAATTACCAAAGCCCATTCCAAAAAGTCCACCGGGACCTATTGCAAAAAGTGATTGTATCGCTTGAAATCCCGTACCCAAAGGATCACTCCAAGGATTTAAAAACGACACTATCCTTTCCATTCTATATGGAGCCGCAATAATTAAAAGACAAACGCCAACCAAGCCAAGCATTCCTATTTTAATAAAAAACGAAAAGTTAACACCAGATATAAAAAGCATTCCAACAATCGTCATAACAAGGATCGTACCAGTTCCAAAGTCTGGTTGTAACATGATAAGAAAAAAAGCGAGCATAACAATGACTAATATTGGAAAAGCACCTTTTTTAACCGAGCGCATATCTTTAGGATTATTATATATGTATTTACTAGTAAAAATAATGAGGCCTAGTTTCATGAACTCAGATGGCTGAATACCAAGCCCTCCTATTCCAAACCAACTACGAGAACCATTCCTTACGCTTCCAATACCTGGTATTAAAACCAAAATTAAAAGAATAAAACAAATAAGTAAAATTAAATTAGATTTTTTCAAATAATAAGTATAAGGTATTTTACTTACGATAAACATTAAAATTATGCCCACCAAAAAGAAGATACTTTGCATTATAACATAATGAAATTCATCATTAAATTTATATTCTGCCCAAATGTTTGATGCTGAGTATATCATTATAATTCCATATATACAAATAATAAAAATAGTTATTATAAGCGGGGTGTCTATCTTCTTTTTCATTTAGTATCATCTCCAAGTAATAAAATAACTACTACTTAAAAATATTCTATAAAAAAGAAAAAAAGAACGCTAATAAAAGCATTCTAAATTATTTTTTTAGATCTATTTTTATTTCTTCTATAATATGTCCTATGTTGCCTTCACCAGCATACTTATTCATATTAAAAAAATCATCATTAACCGGTACCCACTCTAATTTATTTACCTCTTCAACCAACTCGACATTCTTATTTAATATTCCATAATATACTTCTAATTCTTTATCCCATTTAACATATGATATATTCATAAAATGAATTAATTTAACATCACTTTTACCTATATTTGTTTCTTCTTTTAATTCTCTATAAGCCTCATTTAAGCCATCGTTTTCTTTTTCTATTTTACCACCGACTAGATTGTACATTCCTTTATATGGTTCTTTGGCTCTTTTACACATTAAAACTTTATTCTTGTTTTTATCAAAAATAGCAATTACATTCATTTTCTTCATATTATTACCTCTTTATACTAGCAGTTAAAACTAAATTATGGTAATTATTTTTATACTCATCTAAAACAGGAAGCATCTCATACGCAAGATCTTTAAAACTAGCATGAGTTCTTGCATGATCTATTAGTAAGTCTTCAACGTTATCTATGTTAACAAAGCAAAGTTTAAATCCATTTTTTCTTTCATAATCACTTATGTTAGTTTCATCTATATTTATGTTTGGAATATTTTTATAAATAAAATAAATCATGATGTTTAATCTGTTATTACCAGTTCTAAAATAGTTTTTTTCATAATGTTTAGTTATCATAAAAGGATAATAATCATCTTTTTTTGATTCTATTCCGGTTTCTTCTTTTACTTCTCTTATTAATCCAAAATAAGCATCTTCACCATCTTTTAAATGTCCCCCGGGAAACTGATAGTCATCATCACAATACGCGAGTAATATCTCGTTTTGCTCGTTTATCATTATCGCTTTTACTCTTGTTACGACTTCTTTTACATCTTCTTGTTTTAAATTATCTTTATTTATTATTAACTCTTTCATAAAATGCCCCTTATCATCTTTATCCATATTACTAAAATAATTAATTTATTTCAAGGCTATAAACAAAAAAGATGCAAATATGCATCTTATAACCAAGCTCCATAAACAACGGCAACCGTTCCTAATATTAAGCCAACTATCCAAAATAGTTTTACGATGTCCTGTTCTTTCCATCCCAATTTTTCAAAATGATGATGAAGCGGCGTCATTAAAAACACTTTCTTTTTAAATACGAACAATGAAAATACTTGTATGATAACAGATAATGTTTCTATAACAAATACACCCATGATAACCGCAAAGGTAAGTTCGTGTCTTGTAAGGATGGCAATCGATGCTAAAACACCTCCGATTGCAAGTGATCCGGTATCACCCATGAATACCTTGGCAGGATAAGTATTATAAACCAAGAATCCAAGAAGTGCTCCTGCTAATATAAAACAGAAAATAGCAATATCTTGATATCCTGCAAGCCATTCAGTATTCCAAGTTATAATACCTAAAACAAGCGTTGCAATAAATGAAAGCCCTCCGGCAAGACCGTCTAGTCCGTCCGTTATGTTAACGGCGTTTGATGATGCAACAAGCATAAACAAAATGAAAAATCCGTATAACCATCCAACATCTATTTTTAAATTAAACGCATGAATCCAAAACAATGGCTCTGATCCGCTTTTCATGTAAATAAAGAAAAACACGATTGCAATTATTACTTGCCCAAATAGTTTTTGAATTTCTGTTAAACCCTCGTTTTGCTTTCTTTTAAGTTTCATAAAATCATCGGTAAAACCTAAAATAGCATATGCAACAAACACGAATAAAACGATTAATAAATTACTGTTTATCTCTATTTTATTGGTAAAGTACATAATTAATATCGTTATAAAAGTTGGAATAATAAATATTAATCCTCCAACCGTTGGTATTCCGTTTTTCTTTTTATGTGATGCACCAACAAACACACTTACTCTTTGAGATACGTTTAATTTCTTTAAAAGTGGTATCATAAAATAACCCATTACAACCGAAATTATAAATCCTATCATAAGTGCTAATAAAGACTTTGTTAATACAAACATCTATTATCACCTCTTAACCTTGTATAATTATACTATATATTTTTAAATTTTTACACCATTTTATACTAACTTGATAAAATTTTACTTTTTATTTGTGAACCAAAACTTTCGTTCCAACTGATACGTTTTCGTATACCGTCTTAGCATCAGCATACTTCATGTTTACACAACCATGAGAACCATTTAAATAATCATCATCGTCAAAACTCTTTCTCCAAGAAGCATCATGAAGTCCTTGACCCTTATCAAAAGGAAGCCAATAATTTACATATACTCTATAATCAGCACCATTTAAATATCTATCGGTTTGCTTTGCATAAATAGGATTACATCCTAACCTGGTGTCATATTTGTTTTTCTTACCAGTTACAACATCCGCGGTTAAATAAAGTTCATCATCAACGTATAAATAAAGATTTTGCTTTGATATATCAACCTCAACGAAAGTATCACCTAGTTCTTTTGTGTATTTTTTTGAGATATATCCTTTTTTATCCCCATAAGAAACATAATCCCAGCTGTCATTTGTTTTAATACGTTTTAACTTTTCAAATTTATTAATTACCGTTATTACTTTAGACTTTGTATTAGGTTTTTCTCTTAGATTTACGTTTGATGTAACACATATGTTTCCTTCATCTTCATAAAATGATTTTTCTTTTTCCTCAGTTACTTTTGAAGTGGTTACTTCAGCAGTTTCTTTTTCTTTAGTTGTACTTTCGGATGCCTTAGTGGTAGTTGCCACTTTAGTTGTTGTTACTGAAGTTGTAGTTTGCGTTGTTACTTCCTTTTTTGTTTCATTATCATTAGCATTTGAAGAAGATTCATATTCTGAAACAATACTAGCATCATCAGCACTATTAGATAAAATGCTTTGTCTTGCACATCCACTAATAGAAGCGCCAATGGTAAAACTTAAAAGTATAGATAATAAACGTTTATTTTTCATATTCATATTAATTCGCCTTTCTTTATCAGAATTAGTCTATAACTTTTTTTATTGTTTGTCAATTAATTACCAAGCATCAACCTTACCGTTGAACCTTCTTCTAGTCTTGTTCCTTTTTTTGGTGATTGATCTACTATAACATCTCCACTACCACTATATTCTAAAACAAAATTAGATAGAATTTTAGTTGCTTCTTTTGCCGTTTTTCCAACTACGTTTTTTACTGTATAATACTTCTTATCATCCCAATCATACTTCATCTCAGAATCACCTTCTCGTCTTTCAATATCAAGTGCTTCTATCGCATCTGTTAGGATTGCTTTTGCAACTGGAGCCGCAACAACACCACCGTACTGAACTACTCTTTTTGGATTGTTTATCGCAACATAAACAACGATTTTTGGATCATCAGCGGGTAAAAAGCCAATAAATGATAAGATGTAGTTACCAACTAAATATTGTCCGTTTTCTACTTTTTGTGCCGTACCTGTTTTTCCTCCCACTCTATAACCTTCAATGTATGCGTTTCTACCACTACCATTTGTAACAACTGACTCTAATGCTCTTCTTACTTCTTTTGAGGTTTTACTCGTTATAACCTTCCGTACCTTTGTTGGAGTGTTTTCTTTTATTACTTGATTTGTTTCGGGATCATTTAAACTTTTTACGATGTATGGTTTATAAAGGGTACCACCGTTAATCGCGGCGGATACTGCGGTTATTTGCTGTAAGAGAGTCTAATAAATGAAACTTTCTACCTAATTTATCAGAGAATGTATTTATACTTTCTCCTGTCTTCATATAAATATCTAGTTTTATCTTTTTATTTTCTTCTTTATAAACATAGATTCTGTCAATTAATTCATTAAAAACATCACCATAACATTTATCATCACTCAAACAATCATCTAATGTTTTTTTTAGTTCATTAATTTTATTTTCTATATAGTTTTGATCTCGCTTGTTATTTTGTAATTCATTTAATTTTGTTTGATATGTAGTTATTTCTTTATTAATTAAGTCTACTTGTTTTTTATAGTCTTCTTTAGATAAGTATTCTTCCATAACGAGTTCTAGTAGTTTGTCTTTTTTATTATTAAACATTAAAATTTTAGATTCGATATTTTTGATTTCAGATTCATTATTATTTGTTTCTAAATAATTTTTACAGTCATTTAATATTTCACCAAAAATATGCTTTCTTCGTTTCAATAATTTATTAAACATATCTTTAAAAACAATATCTAGTTCATACTCAAATACTCTAGGATTAGAGCATCCTTTTAAACTTTCTTTTCTATATACTTGGCATTCCCAAACTGGATTATTTTTCCTTTTACCAGCACTTGATCTATGATAAGTTAAAAGATGAGTTCCACAATAAATTTTACCGGAATAAGTATATCTATTTTGAAATACTTTTTTATTAATGGCTCTATTTGTAAAACTATCTTGCCTTTCCTTTAATTTTTTATTAGCTCTATCCCATAGTTTTTCTGATACTATGGGTGGAACATTGTCAAAATCTTTATAAATAATCCATTCTGATTCATTTAATTTTTTCTTCTTTTTTGTACGGTAATCTAACACTTTCGTTTTATGGCCACAATAATATCCTTTATATTTAGGATTTTCAATAATTCTAGTTAGTATTGTTGTATCTATCCTTTTACCTTTTTTATTTTTATAACCTAAGCTATATAAATACTTTGATACTTTAGATAAACCATCTGTGGTATTGGCATATCTATCAAAGATGATTTTAATCATTTCGGCTTCTTTTTCATCAATAACAAGTTTCCCTTTATCTTTTACATAACCATAAATATTAGAGCAACCTAACACAGTACCACTATCAATACTTCTTTTCATACCAAAAGATACTCTTTCTGATAGTTTTCGCACCTCATCTTGGGCAATCGATGACATGATAGTTAGTCTAAGCTCTGAATCTGGTAATATGGTATTAATATTATCATTTAAAAAATAGACACCAACACCATTTTGCAGTAACTCCTCTGTATATTTAATACTATCTAAAGTGCTTCTTGAAAATCTGGATATTTCTTTCGTTAATATTAAATCAAATTTATGATTTTTCGCATCTTCGATCATTCTTAAAAATTCTTCACGTTTTTTAACTGATGTGCCACTAATACCTTCATCAATATAAGAACCTATAAAATGCCAGTTAGGAACTTTACTTATATAATCATTAAAGAAAGATACTTGAGCAGATAAGGAGTGTAATTGTTCATCTTTATCTGTCGATACTCTGGCATAAAAGCAAACATTTAACTTTAATTCTTGCAAGGGAATACCTTTCATAATATTATTCCTAACTGTATATAAGTCCATGATAACTCCTCCTTAAGTTAATATTTTGTAATTACTGGTATTATTTATATAATCATCATCTATCTTACTCTTTTCTAAAGTAAGTTTATTCATTAATTTATTAATACAAAAGTTATACATCCCATCATCTATAACACTTTTGCTTTTTAAGTATTCAAGGAGTTTAATACTTGTTTCTAATTCAATTATTCTTGATGGAATTTTATTTGTAATTTCCATATACTCTGTCCTTTCTTTTAAGTTTATTTTTGTAAAAACTAAAAAAGAACTTAAGGCAATAAGTTCTACAAAAATTGAAAACTTAATACCTTATAAGGACAAAATTAGACTAAATTATTATCCGAAAATATTAAGTTTTCAAATAACAATTTAGTTTTTCAATATTTAATATTTTGTAATCATTCTAGCAATTTCATAACCATCAATATCATCAGTTAATAATTCATCATGTTCTAAAATCAAAAATATTTCTGCAAGTACATCTATCTTTTCTTCAAAAGATAACTTTTCAAATAAAGGTATTATACTTTTATATTCCTTTCGATAAAGATGATGAAGTTTATATGTATGATTCCAATATTCTTTTAATTTAGTTACTAAACAACAGTAACCAATATTACTTGGATTAAATATATTTATATCAATACTATCATCCAATAAATCTGGATTAGTTTCATTTAAACTATTAATTTGATTGTTATTCCATAAGTTTAAAATGTAACTGATAATTTTAAGTTTATTTTCCTTATCCAGTTCATATATTTTTTCTGTTATCTCTTTAACCTCATTAGTTGTATTTTTTAAATACATATTAAACACATCCTTTCATTTTTAATTTAAGCCATTTTAAGAGGTTTTAATTTTTGATACTAATAACTGATTATGAACAGCATTAAAACCTTTTATAGGTTAAATTAAGCGCCAATAAACTGATTTTTTGTTTTAATATTTATCACTTAAAAAGATGAATTTTGCAAGAGATTTTTACAAAAAAATTTAATTTAGTTTTATCAACTTTATCTATTTATTTTTAATTTATTAATATATAAGTTATTAATAGTCTCTAATTATCCAGTCATGGTAAATCGAGATATCCTTTGGGGTCATCTGGATATTCATAAATGATATATTCATAAATAAATCTCCCACTTTCATCATAAGTTTTTTCTACCTCTAAATATT
>CALVSY010000007.1 GCA_944359725.1 uncultured Bacilli bacterium
GATGCAGAAATATCAAACATAGTTGTTCCAACACTTACAGAAGAGCAAGAAAAATACTTAGAGTTTAAAGTAGCATATTCTGATACTGATAAAGAGCTTGCCATAGGTGATGCTTTAAATAAAGGAGAAACAAAACCATTAACAATAACAATAAGATATAAAGATGAGATAGATCCAAGTGATTTACCAAAAGGTAAAGATATAATAAGTTTATCATATGAATTAACCTTTGTACAAACAGATGGAAAAGAAGTAACTCCAACACAACCTTCAGAAGATGAAAAAGAGATGTTTACATGGGATGGACCAACAGTTGTAACAGGACTAACAGATTATGGAATAGAACAAGTAAAATCAAATGGAGGACATTTAGTAATACCAGAAGGAGTAACAGAAATAGCTGGAACTACCATTCAAGAAGTTTCATCAACAGGATATGTTGCAACAGGATTTTCACCATTTGCAATATCAAAATTAAATGTAAATGATAATGATGAAAACGCGATAGTGGAAAATTTAGAATATAATATAATAAAAAGTGTAAGTTTTCCATCAACATTAAAGAAAATAGGAGGTTGTGCATTTTATGGTTGTGCTAATTTAATTGGAGAGTTAAACTTACCAGATAATTTAGAAGAAATAGGTGAATATGCTTTTGGTGTTACAGGAATTACAGGTGAATTGATAATACCAGACAGCGTTACAACAATAGGAGATGGTGCTTTTAATATGTCTGGAATAAGCGGAGAATTGATAATACCTGATAGTGTTATAACAATTGGTGCCTCTGCTTTTGAAAATTGTGAAAATTTAACTGGTGAATTAATAATACCAGACACTGTAGTAACAATAGGAGATAGAGCTTTCAAAGATACTTCAATTAAATCATTAACATTAGGTAACAGTGTTGAAACAATAGGTAGATATGCCTTTAGTAATACACAAATAAGTGGAGAGTTATATATTCCTGATAGTGTTTTAACTGTAGAAAGAAGTGCATTTGTTGGTACAAATATAACAAGTGTATCAATTCCATCATATACAGAATATAATGATAAAAGATCGGATGAATGGTCATTTCCATATGGAACTATAATTAACAAAAGATAATATTCAAACTAGCTTAGAATCAAGCTAGTTTTTTGTACGAAATAAAAAATAAAATTTTTTTAAATTTTTTCATTTTTTTAGGGGGATTTCAAAAGTTATGGCTAATTATAAGTATGAAAGGAGGTTAAAATGTTTTATTTTTTTAAGAGATATCAAAAGTATTTATTAATTCTTTTTTGTGCAATTATCATTTTTGTGGGTGTTTATGTTTATAATAAAAGTAATACGGTTACCACATCAAATGATGAAAAACTTACTGTTACAGAAGAAAAAGAAACTAATGAAGATGATGATAGCACGTCTAAAACGGTTTTCGTAGATATTAAAGGTGCAATAAATACACCTGGTGTATATGAACTAGAAAATGGAAAAAGAATAATAGATGTAATAAATACTGCCGGTGGCCTAACGGATAATGCTAATACGGTAAACATAAACTTAAGTAAAAAGTTAGAAGATGAAATGTTTATAATTATTTATACTAAAGAAGAGATAGAAAATTATATGAAAAAACAAGATGTAAGTGAAATTGTTTGTGCATCTTATGAATGTGTTTGTCCTGATAGTAATAATGATGGTTGTTATAAAAATGATTCTAATAAAACAAATGATAAAACTTCATCTAGCAATGACGAAGTTAAGGTAACTGGCAAAGTATCAATAAATACAGCATCTAAAGAAGAGTTAATGACACTTTCTGGTATTGGTGAAGCTAAAGCTGGTGCAATAATAGAGTATCGAGAAAAAAATGGTAATTTTGCTTCTATAGAAGATATTAAAAACGTATCTGGAATAGGTGATGCTATTTTTGAGAAAATAAAAGATAACATAACTATTTAAGATGGATAAAAAAATAATATTATTTGCTATTTTTGTAGTGGCATTACTAAGAATAGTTTTAATGTTTGTGCTTGATAATAACACTTATTATGAAAATGAAAAAAGTATAACAGGTAAAATTACATATATAAAAAAAGAGGATGATAAAACAACAATTGATGTAAAAGAAAAACAAAAATATAGAATAACAATTTATGAAAGTGTAGACTTTAAGTATGGTGATAAAGTAAAGGTAACTGGTTTATTTAAAACACCCAGTGATAATACCGTATTTAATTTATTTAACTATAGAAAATATCTTTTATCTAAAAACATAAAAGAAATATGTACTGATTGTGAAGTTAAGAGGGTAAGAAAAACAAAAAACATTTTTTACATTATAAAAAATAAAATAGTAGAACATATAGGTAATTATAAATCAAAGAATTATTTAAAAGCTTTTGTAATAGGAGATACGTCTTTAATAAGTGATGATGCAAAAGACGCTTATTCTAACATAGGAATAAGCCATTTGCTCGCTATATCTGGAACGCATGTTTCTGTGTTTTTAGTAATAATTAATTTTTTGTTTAAAAAAAGTAGATTAAAAAATTTTATTTTGTTTTCATTTTTGTTTTTCTTTTTATTTATAACTGGTTTTGTAGAATCTTTAATTAGATGCGTTTTATTTATGGTGTTATCATACTTAAATAAGAAGTTTAAGCTTAAGTTAAATAGCATAAACTTAATTATTCTTACAGCATCTATTTTATTTATTATTAATCCTTATTTAGTTTATAGTGTAGGTCTTATGTTTTCTTTAGTCATTACTTTTTTCATAATATTAATAAGTGATAAATTAAAAAATAAAAGTTACGTAAACAAAACTTTCATAATTTCTTTAATTGGTTTTTTATCATCAGTTCCAATTCTTGCTTATAACTTTTTTAAGATAAATGTTTTATCTATTTTATTTAACATTATATTTGTGCCATTAGTATCATTTTTTATATTCCAATTAAGTTTAATAACGTTTCTTATTCCTTTGTTTGATGATTTATTTTATATGGTAGCAAACGCTTTTGAGGGAATAACGTTATTTTTAGATAATTTCAAAATGCTTTCATTTGTTATTGCAAAACCAAATATAATCGTTATTTTTATTTATTATTTAATGCTTTATTTATCAATTAAGGTAAATAAAAAATGGATAATATTTTACTTAATTATTTTAATAATAAACATAAATTCAAAGTTTTTAATAACAAATCCAACAATCACTTTTTTAGATGTTGGGCAAGGTGATAGTACATTAATTATTCTGCCTAAAGGAAATACCATTTTAGTTGATACCGGTGGCAATTTTTTTAGTAATTCATCTATCGCTTTAAATAAAACCATTCCATATTTAAATTCGCTAGGAATAAATAAAATAGGTTTACTTATTCTAACTCATGGAGATTATGACCATATGGGTGATGCAACTTATTTAGTTGATAATATTAGTGTTGAAAAAGTGATTTTTAATAATGGAGAATATAGTGAAATTGAATTAGAACTTATTAGTTTACTTAAGAAGAAAAAGATAAATTATTATAAAAATATAAAAGTTTTAAACGTGGATAATAATAAGTTTTATTTTTTAAACAATAGTATTTATGATGATGAAAATGATAATTCAATTGTTTTATATGCTAAGTTTAATAACACAAAATTATTATTAATGGGTGATGCAACAAAAAAAGTAGAAGAAGATATTTTATACAGCTATAACATCAATAACATTGATATTTTAAAAGTAGGACATCATGGTAGTAGAACAAGTACTTCTAATGATTTTATTAATGTTATTAAACCTAAGCATTCTATTATAAGTGTGGGTAAAAATAACAGATATGGGCATCCAAATGACGAGGTGTTAAAAGTTTTAAGTAGTTCTAATATTTATAGAACTGACTTAAATGGTAGTATTATGTTTGAAATTAAAAATAGTAAATTAAAGATAAAAACATGTATTAAAAGAAAGGAGGGTAAATGAACTATTATAACGAAATAAAACAAGAACTAATAAATAACGAAGTATATAAAAAAGTAAAAGATATATCAAAAAACAGAAGTGATTTAACTGCTTATTATAATGCTGGCAAACTCTTAAGTGAAGCAGGCAAAAATTATGGTGAAGGTATTATAAAAAAATACTCACAAAAGTTAACTATTGAACTTGGTAAAAAATATAATGAAAGAACACTTAGAAGATTTAGACAGTTTTATGATCTAATAAATATTGGGAAATGGTCGACGTTGTCGACCGAATTAACTTGGAGTCATTATTCTGAATTATTATCACTTAAAAATATAAATGAAATAAATTACTATATAAAAATTGCGGAAGATAGAAATTTATCTGTAAGAGAGTTAAGGCAAAGAATAAAAAGTAATGAATATGAAAGATTAGATGATAAAACAAAAGGGAAATTAATTAATAATGATAATAAAAATAATGTAGAAGATTTTATTAAAAATCCGATACTGATAAAAAACAAGTTTAATACTACTGATATATCAGAAAAAATGTTAAAAGAATTAATATTAGAAAACATGGATAATTTTTTACCAGAACTAGGTGCTCGTTTTGCTTACGTAGGTAATGAATATAAAATCAAAATAGGTAATAGTTATAATTACATAGATTTACTTTTGTATAACATTAGGTATAAATGTTACGTAGTTATTGAATTAAAAGCTACACCTTTAAAAAAAGAACATATTGGTCAAATACAAACATATATGAATTACGTTGATAAAAATATTAAATCAGTTGATGAATCTAAAACCATAGGAATAATTATATGTAAGAAAAATAATGAATTCATTTTAGAGTATTGCAGTGATAAAAGAATTCTATCTAAAGAGTATCAATTAGTTCAATAACTTTTAAAGTTTAAATAAAAATATTTTATTTAGTATATTTTTTAAAAAATGGACATATTAAAAATAGTACATCAAATGTTGTTACACATTAAGTTATAAAAAATATGCTTATTATTTAGGCGTAATATGGTTAACAAAATTAATTGTAAGCCATATATTATTGTAGAACGCTGATGCATGATAAGGCGTTTTTAGATAGATTAGGGAAACTAAAAAAGAGAAATTTTTAGTTTCTCTTTTTTGTATTTTCTTCTTTTAAAATTTTCTATATAAACCAATTGCTTTACCTAAAATTGTACAGTTAGGTAATATAATTGGTTTCATGGTATCGTTTTCCGGTTGTAATCTTATATGTGTTGCTTCCTTATAAAATCTTTTTAAAGTAACTTCGTTATCCATTGTCATAGCAACTACTATATCACCATTTCTAGCTACATTTTGTCTTTGAACGATTACTATATCACCATCTAAAATGCCTGCGTTTATCATACTTTCACCACTTACTTTTAAAGTAAATACCTCTTCGTTATTAGGGATTAAATATGCTGGTAAGCTAAAGTATTCATCAGGTGTTTCAATAGCTTCTATTGGGTTTCCAGCGGTTACTTTACCAAGAAGTGGAACTTCTACAACGTCTTCATTTAAATACTCGTTATTTCCGATTATCTCCAAAGACCTATACTTAGAATTAGTCTTTTTTATATATCCTTTTGCTTCTAACGCATTAATATGAGATTGGATGGTAGCAGGTGAGTTTAAACCTAATGCTGCTCCTATTTCTCTTACAGCCGGCGGATAACCATGTTTTGCAATGTAGCTTTTTATGTAATCTAAGACTTCTTTTTGTCTGTTTGTAAGTTTTTGCATAGTGCCTCCTTTTTATCACATCTATATAATAACATAATTACTTTACATTGTCAAACATTTGTTCACTTTTAGTATTGACACATACATTTGTTCGTGATAATATTAAATTGTAAACAAACGAGAAAAGGAGTGGTTAGAAATGAAATTGTTAAAAGATTATAAAGGAGTTGCTTTAATTTACATAGTTATTACATTAATAAACGTTATATGGGTTGTTAATTATGAAAGACCAAGTGACGTAAGTAAGGTAAGTAATGAAAAAACGATAGTTTTTAACGCTTAATATTATATTGATTAAAAACTTTTTTTGCCTTATAATTATTTTATAAGATAGAAAGGGTTGTTAATTATGAATGATGAAAGAGAAATAAGTGCTATTAAAGCACTTTCGATAGCAGAAATTTCAAAAGCTAAAAGTGGACATCCTGGAATAGCGCTTGGTGCAGCGCCAATTTTATACACGCTTTATAAAAATCACATGATGGTTGATGCATCAGATGACAAATGGATAAATAGAGATAGATTCATTATGTCAGCAGGTCACGGTTCATCACTTTTATATGCTGTTTTATACATGTCTGGTTTTAACTTATCAATTAAGGATTTAAAAAACTTTAGACAAATTGATTCTATTACTCCAGGACATCCTGAGGTTAACGTAACGCCTGGTGTTGATTGCTCAACAGGTCCTTTAGGACAAGGAATTGGTGTTGCAGTTGGCATGGCAGCGGCAGAACGCTTTTTATCAAGCAAATTTAAAGGGCTTTTTAATTACAAAACATATGTTCTTGTTGGGGATGGTGACTTAATGGAAGGTATTTCATACGAGGCATGCTCACTTGCAGGACATTTGCGTCTTGGTAATTTAATCGTTTTATATGACTCAAATAACGTTACTTTAGATTCTGATTTAAATAAGAGTTTTAGTGAGGATGTACTTAAAAGATTTGATGCTATGGGTTGGCATACGGATGTTGTTTTAGATGGTAATAATCCAATTTTAATTGACATGGCAATATCAAAGGCAAAATCAAGAAGCGATAAACCATCATTTATACAAATAAAAACAACCATTGGAAAAGGATCTATTTTAGAAGGTACTAATAAAGTTCATGGTGCTCCTTTAACTAAAGAAGATGTAAGACAACTAAGAGATAAATTAAAACTTGATACGGATTTATTTTCAAACATTAGCACTTTAAGACGTGAAATGGCTTTGTTTATTAAAAACAGAGTAACTCATGATAAAAATAAATGGCAAACTAAGTATAATGCATACATTAATTCTTGTGATGACGAGACCAAAAGGTTCTTAGAATCTTTAAGTATGGATAAAAGATATGACGTAACAAAGCTATTTAAAGATACTATCTTTGAAGATGATGAGTTAAGAAAAATAAATGGTATGGTAATGAATAAAATCGCGGATAATTATCCTTGCTTTTTAGGAGGATCAGCGGATTTATCATCATCATGTAAAACATACTTAAATAACTTTAACGATTTTTCTAAGGATAATTTTGGTGGTAAAAACTTTTTCTTTGGAGTAAGAGAACATGAAATGGGAGCGTTTATAAATGGTCTTGCATTATCTGGGTTAAGACCTTTTGCATCAACTTTTTTAGCGTTTTCAGATTATTTAAAACCTGCAATTAGAATGGCCTGTTTAATGAATATTCCAAGTACTTTTGTTTTCACACATGATTCTGTAATTATTGGCGAAGACGGACCAACACACCAGCCAGTAGAACAACTTGCAAGTTTAAGAAGCATTCCTAATCATTATGTTTATAGACCTTGTGATGCTAATGAAATAATAGGTTCATGGCAAACAATTTTAAATAATGATAAACCATCTTCGATAATATTATCTAGGAGTAAATGTCCTAATTTGGATTGTACGGATCCTTTAAGCGTTAAAAAAGGAGCATACATAATAAGAAAGGAAAAGAAAAGGTTATTTGGAATTATAATTGCAACCGGATCAGAAGTTGCTCTTGCACTTTCTATTGCGGAAAAACTATCTTTAAAAGGTATGGAAATAAGGGTTGTATCTATGCCTTGCATGCGTCTTTTTGAAGAACAGCCAAAAGCATATAAAGAAGAAGTGTTACCAGTAGGTTATAAAACATTTGTAATAGAGCGTGCATCTAAATTTGGATGGCACAAATACGTTTATAATGATAAATACATAATGGGAATAGATGAGTTTGGTTATTCTGGTAAGAAAGACGATGTATTAGAAAAACTAAAACTTGATGATGATACTATCTACAAAAGAATAGAGAAATTATTGAAGTAATAAAATGTCTAAAATTGCATAAAATAGTAGTGGGATTTTAAATCCTAATACATTGACTTTTAAAGTTAAATATAGTATATTTAATTCGTACATTAATTGTACTAAAAAGTAAATGTTAATCGCTCTCGGGTGGTGCGAGCAATAAATTATCCCGATTGAAAATTTAGAAGACTTTGTCATATTACGACAAGGTTTTCTTTTTTAATGTTTATAATAACTTCCCGTTAGTTTTAGGAGGTTATGATGAAATTACAACCTGGATATTTATATCATATAAAAGATGAGTATTTTGATTTTATAAATGATGAGAATTTATTTTTTTGTGACACAAATATTAAAGATGTTAAAGTAAATAAGTAGTATTATTAATTTATTTATGCTATCATATGTTTATAGGAGGTTTTATAAATGGCTATAAATGGTAATGATCAATCTGAAATATGTGAAAAAAAAAGTTGTTGTTCAAAAAATAGACTTTGATGGTAATATTTCGCTGCAAACTATCACTAAGATGTATATTGCAAAAGGTAGAACTAATTCTGATTCGAATGAATCAGAGCTTGAGCAAGTGTCTAAAGATTATTATTTCTTAGAATGGATAGATGATGATACTTATATATTTGGAGATTTATCATATATTGATGCAGGTATTAAATATGGTGTATTAAAAATTAAAAGAGATAAAAATGGTTGCATAATAAAAGATGGTGAAGAGATTATTGTGGAAGCAATTTATGATAAGATTTCCCAAAATAACGATAAAACCGTAACCGTTCATGATAATGATTATTATGCGTATTTTGATTATGAGAAAGGAGTGCAACTTACACCAGTTGCACTTAAACATGCTGTGCCATTTAGTACGGATTATGAAGGTTTTGCAGAATGTTCTACCGAATGTAAATTCGGTTATTTACCTAGGGATGCTAAACCAGTAAAAAAAGAAGAAGATATTAAATTGTTAACCGAAAAGCAAGTTAAGGAATTAATTAAATATCAAAAAGTTATTGATAATATTTATGCTAGTGATGAAGCATATAAAGAAATAACCGGACACTCTTATTCAAAAAGAAAAAAATATGATTAATAATATTTAATTCGACATCTTTTTTATAGAATGCGTATTATTCTATAAAAGAGGTGTTTTATTATGAGGGTATATTACTTATTTAAAATTAATGATTCCTTTTCAAAACTATATTATAACAAGACTTATTATCTTTATAAGATGCTTGAGGAAATATCAAAATCTAGCAAAAACGATTTTATAATATCATACAGATTGTTTGAGCAGATGGCAACGGCTTATAATAAATCAGATATTAATAGTATGATATATAAAAAATTCATGTATGATGAAAATTATAATAAAATATTAAATAAGCATATATTAGATGATGGTGTTGAAAAAACAAAACTAACCGTTTATAACACATATATAAAAATAAAAACGAATCAGAATATTAGTGCATTTTTTAAAATATTATCTAATGAAGAAAACATTTTTGTTTGTGATTTTAATAATAAAGATTATTTTTGGCTTAATAAAGTAGTAAGAAAAAGCCTTGTATAAATTACCAATATTTAGTAAAATAGTATTTGAAAGGAAGATTGATATGTGGGGAAACATTTTATGGTGTGTAATAGGACTTGTTGTAGGTCTTGTTGTAGGATTTTTTGGTGCACGTGCTTTTATGAAAAAGTATTTAAAGAAAAATCCACCAATAAATGAAAAAATGATAAAAATCATGATGCAACAGATGGGAAGAACACCTTCTCAAAAACAAATAAATCAAATGATGAAAGCGATGAATAAAGTTCAGTAATTCATTCGCTTTTTATTTTTAATTGACTTATTTTTTCTTGATGTTATTATATTATTATAGGAATGGTGTTTATGAAGTGTGTTAAGTGTGGTAATGATATAACGGAGAAGGATTTGTATTGTCCGGTATGCGGAACAATTAATATAAAAAACAAGGAAAATGAAGTTATAGCTTCCATGGCTAATGACAAAGATTATCAGTATGATGAAGAAAATACCTTGACTAAGAAAATCATAAGAAAACTAGATAACTGTAAAGCTTTGTTTATTATAATTAATATTATTTTATTTTTGATTAGTTTTCCTTTATTTAAATATGGATTTGATATAGGTGATAGGTATAATTTATTATTACTTGTTTTTTCTTTATTATTTGATACATATGTTTTAAGTTTAGAAATTATTTTAAAAAAAGCGGGGCTTTCTTGGTGGGGTATTTTTATTCCTCTTTATAATTTGTATTTATTATTTAAACTTATTTTTGGAAACGGATATTTATCTATAATATCAATTATTCCATTACTTGTTTTTTGGTATGCATATGACTTTTTAAGTTTTGTTCCACCACTAGTAGATATAACAACTTTTTTAGAGCTTGGTTCTATGGCAGCAATTATAATAGAATTTATGGTTATATTTTTTATGATTGGAAAACGTTTTGGAAGAAGTGGAATAATTACGATGCTTTTTTCTTACGTAATAATTCCAAGTATTGCCTTTAATAAAAAATATACTTATGATGGTTATTATAATAATCACTCATATTTAGATTAATTTATTATTATTTACATAAATTTTGTAAACAACTTTGTTTTTTTTATTGTAAATGTATTTTAATAATGATAATATAAGATAAAGGAGTGGTGGTAATGATTTGCCCTAAGTGTGGTAGTCAGATGGATGATACTGATAGATGGTGTATGAGATGTGGAATGATTAATTATAATGCTAAGCAAAGTAGCATTATTGAAGATCAGAAAGTAGAAAGTTTAGATTTTAATGATAATGATAGTAGTAATGTTGTTAGTGAAGTTAGTAACATTAATTATGATGATGTAAGTTATCCCTCTTCATCAAGGGTAAGTAAAATATTGTTTTATGTTGTTAATGCTATTATATTGCTATTAATAATATCATTATTTTTTGTTGATGCAAATTCCGTTATTGAAGGCGGTTCTCCTCTTACCGTTTTTATGAACCGTTATGCTGATTTTTTGATAAAAATTTTTACAGGATTGTTATTAATCGTTTTCTTTTACGTTATTTGTTATGAAAAAATATTTGAAAAAGCTGGTAAACATTGGTGGCAAATGTTGATACCAATATATAATGTTTATTTGATATATAAAATATCTACAGGGGACGGAAAATTATTTTGGACATCAATTGCAATAACTTTTATTTTGAGTTTTTTAGGTGGAATGTTTCCGGATTCTATGGAAAATTTCATGAACATAATAGAAGTGATTATAAGTTTAATTATTTGGGTTATTTTATCAGTTGGACTTGCCGATCGGTTTAACGCAAACAGAATATTGATGGTATTGTTTGGATTTGTCATGCTTCCAATAGCCGCGTTTTCAAAATCATATACTTATGAATCTTAAATATAAGTAAAAAAGTGTAAAGAATTTTGCACTTTTTTACTTTGTTGTGATATAATGCTTTATAGGTTAAGAAGATAAGGAGATGATTTTTTTATGCCAAAGTATGATGAATCATCAATTAAAATATTAGAGGGTTTAGAGGCAGTAAGAAAAAGACCAGGTATGTATATTGGTTCAACTGACAAAAGAGGTTTACATCACCTTGTTTGGGAGATTGTTGATAATGGTATTGACGAGGCGATAAACGGGTATGGTAATTATTTAAAAGTTATTATTCATAAAGATGGATCGGTATCAGTTACTGATGAGGGACGTGGTGTTCCGGTTGGAATGCATTCGTCTGGTAAATCAACGCCTGAGGTTATTTATACGGTACTTCATGCCGGTGGAAAATTCCAAGAAGGTGGATATAAAGTATCGGGAGGACTTCACGGCGTTGGTGCAAGTGTTGTTAACGCGCTTTCTAAATGGATGCGGGTAACGATATGTCGTGACGGTGGTAAATACGAGATCAGTTTTAAAGACGGTGGACATTTGGATGAGGCTTTAAAAAAAGTAGGAAACACAAGTAAAACTGGTACAACGGTAAGATTTATGCCTGATGATAGTATTTTTTCATCTACTACTTTTTCATTTACGACGATATGTGAAAGAATGCAAGAATCTGCTTTTTTAATAAAAGGTCTTACGATTGACGTAATAGATGAAGAAGATGAAAAAGAAGCGCATTATCATTATGAAAAAGGACTAGAAGAGTTTGTTTCATATTTAAATGAAGGTAAAAAAACACTTAATAACGTAGTGGGTTTTGAAGCGGTTAAAAACAAGATAGACGTATCTTTTGCACTGCAGTACACGGAAAGTTATAATGAAAACGTAGTATCTTTTGTTAATAACGTAAAAACATCAGACGGAGGAAGTCATGAGGTAGGTTTTAAAAGTGCCTTAACAAAGGTATTTAATGATTATGCAAGAAATAATGGCTATTTAAAAGCAAAGGATAAAAACTTTGAAGGAACGGACGTAAGAGAAGGGTTAACCGCGGTACTTTCACTAAAGATTCCTGAAGATTTACTTCAGTTTGAAGGACAAACTAAGGGTAAGCTTGGAACGCCTCTTGCAAAAACCGTAACGGAAGCAATAGTATATGAAAAAATGCAGTTTTTCTTAGAAGAAAATAAAACGGTTGCAACTGACATTATAAATAAAGCTTTAAAAGGTAAAGCAGCAAGAGAAGCCGCAAGAAAAGCAAGGGAAGAAGCAAGAAAAGGAAAAAATAAAAACAGTAAAGAAAAAAACATAAGTGATAAGCTTGCTCCTGCAACAAAGAAAAACAATAAGAAAAACGAACTTTTCATAGTAGAGGGTGACTCAGCAGGTGGTAGTGCAAAAACTGGCCGTGATAGAGAGTATCAAGCAATATTACCACTTAGAGGTAAGGTTTTAAACACCGAAAGAGCAAGTGTTGATGAGGCTTATAAAAATGCTGAAATAAACACGCTTATTTACACGATAGGAGCAGGCGTTGGACCAGATTTTCATTTAGAAGATTGTAATTATGATAAGATTATCATCATGACGGATGCTGATGATGATGGATGTCACATACAGGTTTTACTTGTTACTTTCTTTTATCGTTACATGAGGCCTTTAATAGAAGCTGGTAAGGTTTATATTGCAAACCCACCGCTTTATAAAATAACGTTTTCTAAAAAAGAAGAGGTATATGCATACTCGGATGAAGAATTAAAGAAAGTAACGCAAGGAAGGAAAGTAGAAGATCTACAAAGATATAAAGGTCTAGGTGAGATGGATGCGGCCCAGTTATGGGAAACTACCATGGATCCACAAAAAAGAAGTTTAATTAAAGTTAAGATAACAGATGTTGCTCTAGCGGAAAAAAGAGTATCCATTTTAATGGGTGATAACGTAGAGCCTAGAAAAGAGTGGATTGAAGAAAACGTTGATTTTTCACTTGAAGATAATTACGAGATGTTAAGATAAGGAGGTGTTATCATGAAAGACGTATTACAAAGAATAGAAGAGTATTCTCTTGAAGAGATAATGGGTGAACGTTTTGGAAGGTATTGTAAGACCATTATCCTAGACCGTGCGCTACCGGACGTTAGGGACGGACTTAAACCAGTTCAAAGAAGAATTTTATATGGTATGTATAAATCTGGTAACACCTACGATAAAAAATACCGTAAAAGTGCAAAAGCAGTAGGTGAGATAATGGGTAATTACCATCCTCATGGTGATTCATCTATTTATGATGCAATGGTAAGAATGAGCCAGGACTGGAAAATGATGACTCCTTATATTGACATGCATGGTAATAACGGTTCAATGGATGGTGATGGAGCAGCTGCAATGCGTTACACCGAGGCAAGATTATCTAAAATAAGTAACGTTTTACTAGATGACATTTCAAAAGATACCGTTGAGATGGCACCTAACTATGATGATACTTTAAAAGAACCTACCGTGCTTCCAGCAGCTTTTCCAAATCTATTGGTTAATGGATCAACGGGAATATCAGCAGGATACGCAACAAACATACCAACCCATAACTTATCAGAGGTAATTGATGCAGCAATTAAAAGAATAGATTCGCCTAATTCAAGGTTAGAGACGATTATGGAAGTTTTACCAGGTCCTGATTTTCCAACGGGAGCAGTAATCGAGGGAAAAGAAGAAATTAAAAAAGCATACGAAACTGGAAAGGGTAAAATCGTTGTAAAATGTAAGTATGACGTTGTAAAAGAAAAGGGAAAAACAAATATCGTAATTACCGAAATACCTTACGAGGTTAATAAAGCAAACCTTGTTAAGAAGATGAATGATATTAGAATAGATAAAAAAATAGATGGTATTTCAGAAGTAAGGGATGAAACATCTCGCGGTGAGTTAAGAATCGTTATAGAACTAAAAAAAGATGCAAACGTAGATTTAATTACCAATTACTTACTTAAAAACACTGATATGCAAATATCATATAGTCTTAACATGATTGCAATCGTTCAAAGAAGACCAAGACAAGTAGGCTTACTTTCTATTTTGGATGCTTTTATTTCACATCGTAAGGAAGTAGTAACAAGAAGGACTAAGTTTGATTTAGACCATGCAAAAGAAAGATATCACATATTAGAAGGTTTAATAAAAGCAATTAGCATTTTAGATGATGTAATAAAAGTAATTAGGGCATCTAAAAACAAAGCTGATGCAATAATTAATTTACAAAAAGAATTTTCATTTACCGAAAAACAAGCAACGGCAATCGTTATGTTACAATTATACCGCTTAACAAATACGGATATAACGGACGTTGAAAATGAAATGAAGAATTTAAGTGATAAAATAAAAGAGTATGAGCTTATTTTATCAGATGAAGAAGAACTTAAAAAGGTAATTAAAGATGAGTTAAGAAAGATAAAAAAAGAGTTTGGAGCGCCTAGAAAGACGGTTATTAAAGATGAAATAACCGAAATAAAAATAGATTTAAAACAAATGATTCCAAAAGAAGACGTAATAGTTGTTGTAACTAAAGAAGGCTACGTAAAACGTGTTTCTAAAAAGTCTTATAAAGCAGCGGAAAATGATGAGACTCAAGTTAAAGAAAACGACTACGTAATAGGATTATTTGAGCAGAACACGCTTGATACTTTAATATTATTTACCAATAAAGGAAACTATTTATACATACCAGTACACGAGCTTCCTGAGTTGAAATGGAAAGATCTTGGAAAACACGTAAGTAACATAGTTCCTATAATGCAAGATGAAGAAGTTATAAAAGCATTACCAGTTAAAGAGTTTAATGATAAAGAAATAATTATCTTTACTAAATTAGGAATGGTAAAAAAATCATATTTATCTGATTTTAAAGTACAACGTTACTCAAAACCAATTACTTGTATTAAGTTAAAAGATAATGATGAGGTTATAGTAGTTGATACTAATTCGTTTAGTGAGGTATTTATCGCAAGTAAAAAAGGTTATGGACTATGGTATAAAAAAGATGAAATTCCAGCATCTGGTCTTAAGGCATCAGGAGTTAAAGCAATTAACTTAAAAGATGATGTAGTAGTTAGTGCCGAAACCTTTAAAGAGGATAGTGGATACGTTACCGTAATAACTAAAAAAGGTCTTGCAAAAAGAGTGAAACTTTCCGAGTTTGAAAGAACTTCTCGTGCAAAAAGAGGATTACTTCTTTTAAGAGAGGTAAAAAGTAATCCACAGGAAATAATAAAAGTTTATGTGTCAGATGCAAAACATAACATCATTATAAAAACAAATAAAGATGAAAAAGAAATTAAACTAACTGAAATACCAATAATGGACAGGTATTCTATAGGAAGTACCATTGTAAAAGCAAAAGTAGATGATGTTTATGAAAAGGTAAAACTAACTAAAGAAGAAACGAAAGAAGAACGTTCTGATGATGATAAAAAAGATGAAAAAATAGATAGAAAAACGGTAGAAAAAGACGTTAAACAAAAAAAAGAAGTATCACTAAAAGAAATAGATGATAAGTTTATGACCATTGATGATTTTTTAGATAACTTTGATTAAGCAAGACTATTCTTGCTTTTTCTTATATATTTTGATAAAATAACTCACACAATTATAAGGCGTATCGGAGGATTTTTATGGAAAACGAAAAGCAAAGATTAATAAGATGCATTAATAAATTTTTATCTTTTTTTAATTTGTCTTTGAAAGATAAAGATAATTGCGATTTAGTAAACGAATTGTTTTTTTATAATAAAATTTTGGTTTTTAATAAAGATCGTACTAACGTTGTTGGGAACGTAATTAAAAGTGATAATGTATTAATATCTTGCAATAATGGAATTTTTAAATTAAATGCGATTATTTCTTTAAATAAAACTAATAAAATTTCTTTTTGTTTAAAAAAAGAAAACAATTCTTTAGATGGTTACGTGATTTTTAATTCTAATGGTAACATATTAAATGGTTTGTATGAAATATCAAATGAAAATGAATTAATAAATAGAGTTAATTTTTCTTCTTACGAAAATTATGTTAATTTTCATGATGCAAAGACCAAAGAGTCAGTAAATTTTAAAGCTAAAGAAGCCGAAGATAAAAGTAAGGTATATTTTAATCATTATCAAAGTATTCTTGGGTTAAGTGCATTTTATGATTCCGATTACTTATATTATGAAATTAGAAAGGTTGTTGAAAAAACTAAGTTTCAAGATTGTGATACGATTGTTGATAATAAACAATTTGCAGTTGGCTATCCTTATACGTCAATTAATTTAAATGTTGCTTTAAATGAAATTATAAAGATTTTTCAAGAATATGATCTGGCTGCATTTGATTTTATATCTAGCGTAAAGGATAAAATAAATTATTTCAGTGATAGTTTATATGAAAAAACGTTTAGTAATATATTACTTGATTTAAATAGGAAAAATAAAGAGTGTATTTTTAAAATAGAAGATTCTAATAAAAAACGTTATGTAAAAGAAATAAAAAATCATCATAATTGATTGTTCTTTAAGTGGCGTTAAATAAATGTTATTTTGTTCATTTAAAAAATAAAAATAATTTGTTATAATGTTAAAAGAAGACAATATAATTGCTTTTATTTTTATATTATTATTTTGGGTGATAATATGAAAGTTAAGGTTTTTGATTGTGACTGTGAAAGTGATTTAGAAGAGTGTGTAAATGAGTTTATAAAAAGTAAAGAATTGGTTGATATAAAATATCAAGTGTCCATTGCAACTTGCGGTGAAGAACAGTTATATTGTTTTTCAGCGATGATAATATACATAAGTAAGGAATGATGTAAATTGAAAAAAAGTAGTTTTATAAATGGTGCAATAATTGCGACGGCAGGTATTGTTATAACTAAGATATTAGGAATTTTATACGTAATTCCTTTTTATGCAATAATAGGGGAGTCTAGTATTGCTTTATATGGTTATGCTTATACTATTTATAATTTGTTTTTATCTTTATCAACGGTTGGTATTCCACCTGCTATGAGTAAGTTAATTAGTGAGTATAATGCATTAGGATATTATAACACTAAAGAAAGGGCCTACAAATTAGGTAAGTATTTACTTATTGGATTAGGTATAATTTTATTTTTTATAATGTTTTTTGGAGCACCTTTTATTGCTAATCAGATAATGGGTGACAACACCGGTGGAAACTCTAAGGAAAGTATTACTTTTGTAATTAGAATAATATCAACGGCAATATTGGTTGTTCCTTATTTAAGTGTTACTAAAGGTTACTTGCAAGGGCATAAGTTTATGGCACCACCTTCTATTAGTCAGGTAATAGAGCAGTTAGTTAGAATTGCGGTTATTTTAATTGGTAGCTACCTATGTATGAGGGTGTTTAACTTAGGTGTTACAAATGCCGTTGGAATAGCTGTTTTTGGTGCAACACTGGGGGCACTTGCGGCACTTATATACTTACTTATTAAGATTAAAAAGAATAAAAAAGACATAATAAGAACTGATGATAAAAAAGAAGAAGAAAAGAAAATAACTAATAAGCAAATAATAAAAAAACTACTTATTTATTCAGTTCCTTTCATATCTTTTGGGCTTGCTTTATCAGTTTATGATTACATTGATATGACAACGATAATAGATGGACTTACTAATTTAGGTTTTAAAACGTCTGATGCAGAAAGTGTTTTAGGAGTTATAAACACAACTGGTAATAAATTAAACAGCGTTGTTTTAGCCATTTCAACTGGTCTTATGACAAGTTTGGTACCTAACATTACATCAAGCTTTGTTAAAAAAGACTATAAAGATGTAAAACGAAAGGTAAATCAATCATTTTTAATGCTTTTATACGTTACTATGCCAATGGCAATTGGTTTATCTATTCTTGCTAAACCGGTTTTCTATGCTTTTTATGGGGCATCTTCTTGGGGACCTAAAGTATTTTGCTTTACCATTTTTATAGCGTTATTTAGATGTATTTTTACAACGTCTGTTTCTATTGCACAATCATTAAACAAGTTTAAAAACGTATTTATTAGTATAATTGCGGGTATTTTAGTAAAACTTGTTTTACAGTATCCATTCATGAATTTATTTGACGCTTTAGGGCTTTATCCTTTCTGGGGGTCAACGCTTGCTACTTTAACAGGTCTTGCAACTTCATTTATAACCAACTTAATCGTAATAAACAAAGTGGTTAAATTAGATATTAAAGAATACTTTAAGAAGATGTTTAAGTTTATTTATCCACTTGTTATCATGATCATAGTACTTCTTGTAATGAAAAACTTTATTTCACTTGATGTAAATAGTACGTTTAAATCAATTTTAGTAATTGTTATATACGCGTTTGCGGGTGCGCTAATTTACTTTACTTTAACAATAAAAAATGGTGTGTTTAAAGAGATATTTGGTGATAAATTCTTAAAAAAATTAAGGATAGTTAAATAATTTATCCTTAATTTTTTACTTTTACTTTACAATTTATGAAATGAAATGTATATTTGCGTCTGTTTTTGTGGTAATCTAATTATATAGAGGTGATTTTATGTTTAATGATTTATTCATAAAAATGCAAACTAAATTAAATGATAATGCGATTGATGATGTAAGTTCTGTTAAAGAATACGCAGATTACATGGTTAAAAAAACGTTTAAAAACATGTTCCCTGAAGAGGGGATTAACATGGGTAACGTAAAAGAATTAATGAAAGAAGGTAGCAAAAAACTAGCTGAGTTATATGATGCTGATTCCAAGGAAGTATTTGAAACGTTAACTTACGAGTTGGATGATTTAATTCCTAATTGGGAAAATTACATAGATATTAATAATTTACAGAACGCGATAGCAGATTCTTTTGTAAATCGTTTTTTCAAGGAAAAATATGATGATGTGCCTGATGAGAAAACGGTAAGTTCGTTTGATGATGCAGTAAGAAACACCATTAACAGAAACATAGAATTCGGATATAAAATGGAGTCTAAAGAGGATGCTAGAAAATTTTTAAGCAAGTTGTTTCATGAGTTTTTTGATAAGGATAACGTATATTCTTTTACTTCTAGATATGGTTCAAGAAAATACGTATCAACTCAAAGTAAGGAACGTTTATTACAAGAAATGATGAAAACCGCTAAAATGGATTCAAGCTTACCAGCGGAAGAACTAGAGTCTGAAATAAGAGAAAACTATATAAAAAGCGTTGTGGATTCCATGGATTTTTAAAAAAATAAAAAGTCTACAAATAGACTTTTTTTACATCATATACATTTCTCCGTTATATAAAGAGTTATTTTGAGTTGCTTGATATGGAATGTTATCATTTTGATTGTTGTTTAAATTGTTATTTAAGTTATTTTGATAGTTTTGCTGATTTTGATAAGGTGCTTCTAGTCTTGATACTTTGTTTTCTAAGACTTTAACTTTTTTCTCTAACTGGTTTACTTTGGTTTCTAAATTACTATAATTATCATTCATATAATTAGGAAACATCATCATGTTAGCGGGGAAATTCATACCATTAAATGGCATGTTTCTATTGTTCATAATTACTCCTTTCATTAAAAAAGCTTTCATTTAATTATATGCTTATTTTGGGTTTTGGTGTATAATTGTCTTGGTGATTTAATTGAGACTTAAAAACGTAAAGAACGCAAGTGAAATAATAATGAATTCTAGTTATATTATAAAGGATCCTAAAAAATATAAAGGAAACTATAGTAAGTTATTTGGAAATGATAACCCAATAGACATAGAAATAGGAATGGGTAAAGGGAACTTTATAATTGGTATGGCTTTAAAAAATCCCAACGTTAATTACATAGGAATAGAAATGTATGATAGCGTAATAGTTCGTGCGACGCAAAAGCTAGAAAACCAAACAATACCTAATTTAAGGTTAATTAGAATGGATGCTAATTTAATAAACGATGTTTTTGAAAATGAAATAAATACAATATATCTTAATTTTTCAGATCCATGGCCTAAGAAAAGGCATGCAAAAAGACGTCTTACTTCGCACGAGTTTTTAAAAAAGTATGATGGTGTTTTTAAAGGTGAGAAAAAAATATTTCAAAAAACTGATAACATAGATTTATTTGCTTTTTCCATAGAGTCTTTAAGTACTTATGGTTATGTTTTAAAAAACGTAACAATGGATTTATATAGCAACATGATAGAAAATAACGTTCAAACTGAGTATGAAAAAAAATTTGCAAGTAAAAATGTTAAAATATGTCGTTTAGAAGCTTATAAAAATGATTAAAGGTTTTACTTTTTTTCTTTTTTTGATATAATTATTTTAAAGTAGGTGATTAGCTTTGAAAAAATGTTTATTATTACTTCTTTGTTTAGTTTTGCTTTCTGGGTGCAGTTTAACTAGAATGGATAACATGACTTATGAAGAGGTAATGGATAAAATTTTGTCTTTAAATATAAACTTATATAATAAAGTTGGTAAGGGTTACAAGTATTACGCTCCACGCGGAATAGTAATGTTAGATTCTAATACTTATAATGATGTTTTAAGAAGAAATGATGTAACTTATTATTTATATGTTGATGTTGTAAGTTATTACTATAAAACGGACATAGATTATAAAAAAAGTAAAAACGCCTATTTTTCAAAAGAACTTAAGTATGGAAATAAAACCGGATATGTTGAAATAACTAAAGATAAAGATGATTTATATGTTCAAATGGTGTATAATTATGCTAAAATAGAAACGTATGTAAAAGAAAAGGATGTTAATAGCGCGCTTGAGGATATGAGTTATATTTTATCTAGTATTAATTTTAATGATACACTTCTTACTAAAATGTATGAAGAAGGTGCGTTTGATTCGAATGTAGAAGTATATAGGTTATTTGATAATAAGGATAAAGAAGGAAACTTCCTTGAGTATGTTGAAGAGTATGATAAGTACGAGGAAGATGAAGCGGTTGCGCCTGAAGAGGAAATAAAGGTAAAAGATACCACAACTACCTCAACAACAACGACAACAACGACGACCACAACAGCAACTACAACGACAACTACTACTTCTGGTAATTAATAAAGGAAAGGTGTGATTATCAATATGGGACTTATGAGTAAATTAAACAAGATGAAAAGTTTCTTATTTGATGAGGAAGATGAGGAAAAAGAGGAAAAAAAGCAGGGTAAAAAGGACTTGAAAAAAGAAGATAAAATAACGCCTCAAAAAGAAATCGTTATGAAAAAAGACGAAGATGAAAAAATAGAAGAGTTATACTTTGAGGAAGAAAAAAAAGAAGATAAAATAATAAATGAAAATAATGAAATAAAATCAAGGACTTCAAAAATAGAGGAAAAATTTAAGTTTCCTGAGTTTGACGATGATGATTTTATGGTTGTAAATAAAAAACCAGAACCTATTATTCCGGTAAAAAAGCCTGAGCCAAAAAGGACTCTTTATCAAGGCAGCAAAAGAAAAGAGGATAAAAAGTTTAAGCCAAGTCCTATTATTTCTCCAATATATGGATTATTAGATAATCAAGGTAACATGGTTAAAGAGGAGAAAAAAGCTGATAAAACGCCTTTATATAGCGAGGAAAAGACGTTTGATGAAGTTCGAAAAAAAGCGTATGGAAAGCTTGATGAAGAACTAGAAAGCACACTTAAAAGACTAAGTAATAAAACGATTGAAGAAGCTGAAAAACAAATGCAGGAAGAAGAGGAGCTATCAAGGCAAAAGAAGCATAAAAAACAAGAAGAAAAAGCATCTTTAATAACATCTTTAAAAGAAAATGAAGAAGAAGACGATGATGATGACGATATGATTTTGCCAAACGTTAATTTTAAAGAAATTGACGTTGATAAAGAAAAGAATAAGTCACTTAAGAAAACCGCTAAGAATAAAGTGGCAAAAAAAGACGATGATGATGACGATGATGATACAAAAGAGCAGGACTTATTTAATTTAATTGATACAATGTATCAAAATAAGGAGGAAGAATAATGCAGGAGTTTCTTAGTTCATATTTACCAATACTTATATATATACTATTATGTATCCTTATAGTTTTGCTTATAATAATATGTGTTAAAGTAATTAAAACAATGAATAGAGTCGAAAAAATCGTTGATGATGTGGATGAAAAGGTAAAATCTTTAAATGGAGTATTTAGCATCGTTGATACGGTAACTGATAAGTTATCTGCTTTAACGGAGGTTATTTCTGATTCTATAATATTATTTATTAAGGGTATTTTTAAAAGGAAGAAAAAGAAACTTGAAAAAGAACAAGAAGAAAGGAAGGAAGAGGAAAATGGCGAAGAAGAAGAGTAGTGCTGGAAAGTTCTTTTTAGGAGCTGCTATTGGAGCGGCACTAGGCGTATTATTTGCACCAAAATCAGGTAAAGAAACAAGGGCTGCTTTAAAGAAAAAGGCTGAGGAATTAATTGAGAAAGCAAAGGAAATAGACGTTTTGGAAGTAAGGGATACGATTAGTGAAAAAACTGCTGCTTTAATTGAAGAAATAAAAGATCTAGATAAAGAAAAAGTTTTAAAAATCGCCAAGAAAAAAGCCGAAGATCTAAAAAAGCATGCAGGTGAATTAGTAGAATACACCAAGAAAAAGGCAACTCCTATCGTTGAGGACGCAGCAGAAGCTTTAAGAGAAAAAGCAATTGAAGCAACTAAAAAAGTATTAGACAAATTAGAATCTAAATAAAAAGTGCTTATTTTAGCACTTTTTTTAGTTCTTTTGCATAGATTAAAACGAGGAGGGGATTCTAATGTTTAAAGAAATCGTAACTAAAGCAGTAATTGGCAAAGGTAAGAAGTATTTTAAGAATAATTATAATCTTCTTGCGGAACATAATGCTAATACAATACTAGGTTGTTGGGTAATTAACCATGAGTTTAAAGGATCAGTAAGTGGTGATAAAGTTGTTATAGATGGTAGTTTTGACATAAATATATGGTATTCTTATGATGATGATAAGAAAACGGCCGTTGCAAGTAAAAACATTTCATATAGTGAAACAGTAAATATTAAAACAAAACTAGGTACAACAATAAGCGGTAGTGACATAATTGTAAGAGCATTAAAACAACCAACTTGTAGTAACGTTAAGGTAAAAGATGACGTAATAGAATTTGATATAGAAAAAGAACTTGGAATAGAAGTTGTAAATGATACTAAAGTTAAGGTTCAAATAGAAGATGATGAAGATCCATGGGATACGCTAGATGATGATGAAGAAGAAGTAGAAAAGAAAATAGATGAAGAAGTTAAAGAGGATTTTATTTAGAATCCTTTTTAAATAAATAAAATAAGACTGTTAACAAAAATAGTTGACAAGTACATTTAGCTTATGATAGAATGGTTTTATATGAAGGAGGAAACAAAACATGGCAGTAAAATTAAGATTAAAAAGAATGGGAGCTAAGAAAAAACCTTTTTACAGAATCGTTGCAGCTGATTCAAGAAGCCCAAGAGATGGTAGATTTATAGAAATGGTAGGAACTTATAATCCATTAACAAATCCTGCTGAGATAAAAATAAATGAAGAATTAGCTATGAAATGGTTAAAGAATGGAGCAACACCTACTGATACGGTAAGAAACTTATTATCTAAAAGTGGAATCATGGCTAAATTTGCTAAAGAAAAACAAGGTAAGTAATTATGAAATTAGTAGAGTTAACTAAGGTTATCGTAAGTGAGCTTGTAAGTGATCCGGATAGCATAACGGTAAAAGAATTTCCTAGCGAAAACGAAGATGAAATTATAATTGAAGTAATGGTTCCAGAAAAAGAAATGGGAAGAGTAATAGGAAAAGATGGTACGATGGCAAAAGCATTAAGAACCATTGTACAAGCAAGTTCATACATTCATGATAATAAAAGAGTAAACATTAACATTGATTCTTACTAAGAAGGCTTAATAAAGTCTTCTTTTTATTTATGCTTTTTTGTAAACTTAACTAATAATTTATTGTTAAAAATTAGCAATTGTATTATAATAAAAAAGTAAGGATGTGAATGTATGAAAAAAAGAGTAATTAGTGCGATAGTTGCGCTTATAATATTTGTCCCTCTTGTTATAATAGGTGGCATTTGGTTTAAGATAGCTGCTTGTGTTTTAGCGGTTTTAGGAATAAAAGAATTCTTGGATTTACCAAGTAATGAGAAAAGACCAAAATACGTTGATGTTATAATATACGCATTAACATTATTACTCGTATTTATGGATGATAAAAGAGAATATTATTATTTATTAACGTTTTTGATTCCGTTTTTAGCGGTAATATATTGTAATGATAATAAAAAGTATAATGCTGATGATGCGTTTAGACTTATTGGTAATACCATTTTAGTTGGAACGGTATTTCATGCGTTTATAATCATTAGAGAAAAAAGTTTAATGTTATTTATATATCTTTTCTTAATTACGATGCTTACTGATACTTATGCACACTTAGGAGGCTCTTTAGTTGGTAAACACAAATTAGCACCTAAAATATCTCCTAATAAAACTTGGGAGGGTGCAATAATCGGTGGTATATTTGGAACGCTTTGTGCTGCAACGTTTTATTATATAGCAATTGATAGTAACGTAAGCGTGCTTTTACTTCTTATTGTAACTTTATTTTTGTCTACTTTAGGACAGTTAGGAGATTTGTTCTTTAGTGCTGTTAAAAGAAATCACAACATAAAGGATTTTTCTAATATTATGCCAGGTCATGGTGGTGTATTAGATAGATTAGATAGTATTATTTTCGTAGTTATTGGATATATTTTATTATCAGGTATTTTTTAGGAGGATACTAATGCTTACTTTAATATATTTCATATTAATGCTTGGAATAATCGTTTTTATTCATGAACTTGGTCACTTTTTCTGGGCAAAAAAATCTGGAGTTTATTGTTATGAGTTTTCGATCGGATTCGGTCCTAAACTTTTCTCTTTTAACAGAAAAAATGATGAGACTTTGTACTGCGTAAGGCTAATTCCAATCGGTGGATACGTTGCGATGGCAGGGGAAGAAGTTGATGATGATAAAACCGTTCCAAAAGATAAAAAGATGTACAACAAGCCTTGGTATAAAAAGTTAATAATCGTACTTGCGGGTGTTACTAATAACTTTATACTAGGTTTTGTAGTTTTATTTATAATGGCTTTATGCTATGGCTCTTATACAACAAAACCAGTTATTGGGCAGGTTGCAGAAGAATCAGCAAGCGAAAAAGCTGGTCTAGAAGTTGGCGATCAAATAATTAGCATAAACGGCAAAAGAATCAGAACATGGGATGATGTTACTTTAACGCTTACTTTAGCGGATAATGAAAAAGCACAAACGCTTGTTGTTGAAACGGAAAGTGGCGAAGAAAAAGAAATAAAGATAAAGCCTGAGAAAGTAGAAGATGATGAAGGAAACGTTTCATATGCTTATGGTATGGGACTTGATAGTACTAGGTATCATGGTATTAAAAACGCGTTTAGTTATGCAACAAGTAAGTTTGGCTCTACTTTTAATTCGATGATCATAACTATTAAAGCATTAGTAACGGGAGACATTGGTCTAAGTGCCTTATCAGGCCCAGTTGGTATTTATACGATTGTAGGACAGCAAAGTAAGGCGGGATTAGAAGGTTTACTTTACTTACTTGCGTACCTATCTATAAACGTTGGATTTATTAACTTAATTCCGTTCCCTGCGTTTGATGGATACCGTGCTTTAATAATTATAATTGAAAGAATTACTAAGAAAAAGGTTAATGCAAAAGTAGATGCAATCATAAATAACATTGGATTACTATTACTTTTTGCACTTATGATATTTATAACCGCAAAGGATATTTTAAGACTTTTTTAAAAAAAGTCTTTTTAAGAAAGAGGCGATTTAATGAAAGACTTAAAGGTAATATTTATGGGTACACCAGATTTTTGTGTTCCAATACTTGAAGAGTTAATAAAAAAGTGCACCGTAATTGCAGTAGTAACGCAGCCGGATAAAGAAGTAGGAAGAAAAAAGGTGCTTAGCCCATCACCAATTAAAGAAGTTGCGTTAAAAAATAACATAAAGATATTACAACCAGTTAAAATAAAAGAAGAGTATCAAGATATAATAGATTTAAACCCAGATATTATTATAACTTGTGCTTATGGACAAATAGTACCAGAAATTATTTTAAACGCACCAAAATATGGCTGTATAAACGTTCATGCATCACTCTTACCTAAGCTAAGAGGTGGTGCACCTATTCATAAAGCAATAATAAATGGTTATAAAAAAACTGGAATAACAATTATGTACATGGATAAGGGAATGGATACTGGTGATATGATATCCAAAGCGGAAGTTGATATAACGGATTTTGATACCGCAGAAACTCTTCATGATAAATTACAAAAAGCATCAGTACCTCTTTTAATGGACACCTTACCAAGCATAATAAATGGTACTAATAAAAGAGAAAAGCAAAATAATGATGATGCAACTTATGCATATAACGTATCGAGAGAAGATGAGCACGTATTATTTAATGATGTATCTTTAAACATATATAACAAGATAAGAGGACTTAATTCATGGCCAGGAGCTTATGCCGTGCTAGATGATAAGAACATTAAATTATGGGCATCTAAAATAAGCGATAACGTATATGATAAAAAACCAGGCACTATAGTTAATTTAAGTAAAGATGGTATGGAAGTAGTAACAAAAGATAAAAGCATTTTAATAACCGAGTTACAACTACCGGGTAAAAAGAAAATGAACATAAAAGATTTTATAAATGGTAATAAAAAAGAAGATTATTTAAACAAGTGCTTTAAATAATCTTTTTTTAAAAAATTTTTTAAATTTTTTAGGGGATTTTAAAAAGTTATGGAGAAGTATAAGTATGAGGAGGCAGTGAAAAACGCTAGCTTTGTTTTCCATTTCTTTTGAGTAAGAAGGGATGTGGTAATTATGAGATTTAGATTTGAAATAAAGTTTAATATCAAATTAATTATCGTTTTAATGCTTGTAATAGCAGTTATTGTTATTATAAATTATTAGAAGAAAAACAAGGTTAGTTTTGCCTAGCCTTGTTTTTCAATAAACCAAAAATTTATCTGGAAAACAACTAGTTAAGCTGCTTCCTTACACTTTTATTATATCCAAAAATAAAAATAATATCAATATAAAAATTACTTTACACTAATAAAATTATTTATATTTATTTTTTATAAATAAAGCATTTTATGTGTTATTATAAAGGTGGGATAAAGTAAAAAGGAGTAGGAAATGGGAGTGTTTAAAAATAAGGTTGGAAGGCCTTCAAAAAGGATTATTAAAACAAGAAGATTATTAACTATGTTATTAGTTGTTTTGGTTGCTACCAGTGTTTTTGTATTATCTAATTTAACCAGTATTAAAAAATTAAAGGGATTAACAACTGATGTTACCGCACCAGTTTTAACGTATTTTGAACTTTCTCAATCGGTTGCTAAAACTGGTGATGCTATAGATGTAAATACTGATGCAAAGGATGATCTAACAGGTATTTCTCAGCTTCGTGTTTATTATACAGATGATAGTGATGTATGGAGTGGTGAATCTTTTGAAGCTAACGTTATTGATGGTGTAATGTATGTTCCAACTAATGCAAAACCTGGTGTGTATCAAATAACGTATATTTATTTATCTGATATGAAGGGTAATAATAAGATGTATGCAACTAGTGCTTTATGTGATGCTGCATCTTATGAGTTCAAGAGTAATGGTTATTGCACTTCTAATATAAAAACAAGTAAATTAGAAGTTTTACAAGGTGATGATAAACAAGATGTTACCGCACCAGTAATTAATAATGTTAACATTGATAAAAATAGTGCTAAAGCTGGTGAAAAAATCAAGATAAGTGCTTCTGTAAGTGACGATTATTCTGGTGTTTCATCTGTTTTCGTGTTATTTAAATCATTATCACAAGGACTAAATTTAGTTTATAACGCTGAAAGTAAAAACTATGAAGGAGAGTATAACGTTCCTATGTATGGAACTGATTTAGTAATTGATTCTATTAGAGTTGAGGATAATAATCAAAATAGTCAAATATATTTAAATGAAAGTTTATATCCAACTTATAGTAATAAAAAATTTAATGTAAGTCCGGTTAAAATTTTAAATGGTATTAATGATAATAGTAAGCCAGAATTGGTAAGTTATAGCATTGCCAAGGAAAAAGTTGATGCTCCTTACGAACTTCCTATTACTATTAAAACAAAGGATGATACTGGAATAAGTGATGCATATGCATATATTTATAAAAAGGATGATAAAACTTATGCAGAAACTAATTTACAAGCTTACTTTTATGATTGTACTTTAAAAGATGGAAACAATGTTTGTGATACTACTATTTTACTTGATCAGTACGTAGAAGAAGGAAGCTATGTTATAGGTAAAATAACGTTAACTGATTTAGCGGGCAATAAGGTTACTTACAGCATAAATCCTAAGAATGACGAGTTAAAGTTAAGTGATGTTAAAGATTTTGAGATAACTTCAACTTTTAAGTATGACTTGGTTGTATCAACCGCACAAAGTGATATTGTAAGTAAAATAAAGTCTGCAAAAAATGATGCTAATATATCAATTGATTGTAATACTTATTCGGTTATTGATAAAGATGTTTTTGATGCTATAAAAGGTACTAATAAGACAATTTATGTTGAATCTAATGGTATTACTTGGATATTTAATGGTAAGGATATTAAAAGGTCTAAAGACTTGGATACCAGTATTGATTTTAATTATTTATATAATGATGAATTAAATGATTTAATAAAGCCAATTTTAAATAAAGCTTTCGTTATTAATTTTACTAATAATGGAAAATTGCCTGGTAAGGCATTAATTAGAATTAAGGCTGATTATACGTTAAAAAATTATATTGGTGTAAAAGATTTAACGGTTTTATATTATGATAGAGCATCTAAAATGTTTGATTATGTTGCAAGAAAAATTAATTTAAGCGATAATGGATATTATGAGTTTTATATTTCACATAATAGTTCATATTTGATTTCTAGTGATGAACCAGAAGAAAAATATATCTCAGATAATACTGAAGATTTAAAAATTAATGAGGAATATAATGCATCAAAAAAGAAAGATGCTAAAAACATTAAATCAGAAAGTGTAGATAATACTTCTAATAATAATAGCAATTTGATTATGATTATAACGGTAATAGTTTTTATATTGATAATATTATTAGTTATGTTTATTGTTATTAAAAAGAAGAATAATAAAAAAAGAAAAGAAAAAATAATTAATAATAAAAAATAGTTGGACTCTTTTATCCAACTATTTATTTTCTTTAAAGCTATCACAGATGGTTTCTTTTTTCTTAGCGTCACATCCATCACATGTTGCACTTACTTTTATTTCATTTAAAGTGCAGTAATTGTCAGATGAGTTATTATACTTGCATGATTCTACATCACATTTAATAGATTTGTTATTATCCATATTTTTTTACCTCCATAAATATTATTTACGATATAAAAAATATTATTCATGTGTAAAGCTGTTTTAAAAAACATGTTTTATTATGTATTTATTTAGCTAATAATGTTAACCTTTACTTTTATATTTGGTATAATTATATTTGTTAGGGAGTAATTTAATGAACAATATTTATGATTATACGAAAAAGGATTTAGAAAATTATTTTTTAAGTATGGGAGAATCCAAATTTAGGTCAAGTCAAGTATTTGATTGGCTTTATATAAAAAGAGTAAAATCTTTTGATGAAATGACTAATTTGAAAAAAGATTTAATTACGTATTTAAAAAATAATTTTAGTACTTCGTTTATAAAACAAGTTGCTAAAGAAGAAGATGTTGATGTAAAAAAATATTTATTTGAGCTTTTTGATGGTAATAAAATAGAAGCGGTTTTAATGCACCATGATTATGGTAATAGCATTTGTGTTTCAACGCAAGTTGGTTGTAATATGGGTTGCCGTTTTTGTGAGAGTGGAAGGCTTAAAAAACTAAGAAATTTAAACGTGTGTGAGCTTGTCCAGCAGGTTCTTTTAGTAGAAGAAGATATTAAAGATAGAATCAGTCACGTCGTTTTAATGGGGATTGGTGAGCCTTTTGATAATTATGATAACGTTATGAAGTTTATTAACATCATAAATGATCCTAAGGGAATTAACATTGGTATAAGGCATATTACGGTATCAACTTGCGGTATTGTACCTAAGATTAATGAGTTTGCAAATGAAAAGATAGGGATTAACTTAGCGATAAGTCTTCATGCTCCTAATAATAAAATAAGAGATATGATAATGCCTATTAATAAGGCTTATAAAATAGATGATATTATGGATGCTGTTAAAGATTATATTAAAAAGACAAACAGAAGAGTAACTTTTGAGTACATATTATTAAAAGACGTAAATGATTCTTGCGAGTGTGCAAAAGAGCTTAGTAATTTATTAAAGGGTATTAACTGCTATGTAAATTTAATTCCTTATAATGAAACTAGTAATATTAAGTACAAAAAAAGTGATAAAGTGACAATTAATGAATTTTATGATATATTAAAAAAGAATAATATAAACGTAACGATAAGAAGAGAATTTGGCTCAAATGTATCAGCGGCATGTGGACAGTTAAGGAGCAAGCAGATAAAAAGAAAGGAAGATTAACGTGAAAGCATATTACATATCAGATACTGGTAAAGTAAGAACTCACAATGAAGATTCAGTTATGATAGTTAAAAATTTATCAGGTGAATATTTAATGGTTGTTGCTGATGGTATGGGAGGCCATAAAGCAGGTGAGATTGCATCTTCCATAGTTGTTAATGGCTTAACTGATAAGTTTAAGAACATGGAATCGATTGGAGAAAAAGATGGCGCGGTAAACTGGATTAGAGAAAACGTAAACGAACTTAATGATGCTATTTTTAAATACACTGATGAATTCCCAGAAAGTAAGGGAATGGGTACTACTTTGGTACTTTCGGTAATAACAGAAGAATATATATTATTTGGAAACGTTGGTGATTCATCAGGCTTTGTAGTTAAAAATCATGAGTTATATAAAGTAACTAAGGATCATACGCTTGTTAATTTACTTGTTGAAACAGGTGAACTAACCAAGGAAGAAGCTAAAAATCATCCAAGGAAGAACGTTCTTATGAGGGCACTTGGTGCTAATAATCCAATTGATGTTGATATATTTGACGTTGAAAAAAACTGTGATGCGATTTTACTTTGTAGTGACGGATTAACTAACATGTTAACTAAAAACCAAATAGAAAAAGTTTTAAACAGTGATTTATCAGTCGAAGAGAGAATAGTAAAATTAATTAAGAAAAGCAATTTAAGGGGTGGCACTGATAACGTATCAATTGCGTATTTAGAAAAGGAAAGTGGTGAATAGCTATGATTGCAAAGGGCGAACTTGTAAATGATCGCTATGAAATCGAAAAATTAATTGGTGAAGGTGGCATGGCTAACGTTTATTTAGCTAAAGATACCATATTAGATAGAAAAGTTGCGGTAAAGGTATTACGTGGTGATTTAGCAGGTGATGAAAAATTTGTAAGAAGATTCCAAAGGGAAGCACTTGCGGCATCATCTTTATCTCATCCTAACATCGTTGAGATTTACGACGTTGGTGAAGATAACGGAAACTTTTACATCGTAATGGAGTACATTGATGGCAAAACGTTAAAACAATTAATTAAAAAGCGTGGTGTATTAACGCTTCCTGAGACCATTGACATAATGATGCAATTATTAGATGCACTTGCAACCGCACATGATTCGTACATTATTCACCGTGATATAAAACCTCAAAACATCATGATAAAAGATAGTGGTTTAGTTAAGATTACTGATTTTGGTATTGCAATGGCACTTAATAGTGCGCAGTTAACGCAGACTAACTCGGTTATGGGATCGGTTCATTACTTACCACCGGAACAAGCAAGTGGAAAAGGATCAACCATTAGAAGTGATATATATTCACTTGGAATACTAATGTTTGAGATGTTAACGGGAAGAGTTCCGTTTAAAGGTGATAGTGCCGTTGAAATAGCATTAAAACACATGAAAGAGCCACTTCCTTCGGTAAGAGAAATTAATCCAGTTGTTCCTCAGTCGGTTGAAAACATCATCTTAAAAGCTGCTGCTAAAAATCCTAAAAACAGATATAAAGACGTAAGGGATATGAAGGATGATTTAAAAACGTGTTTAGATGAAGACAGGCAAAATGAACCAAGAATAACGTTTAAATATCCAGAAACGGATTTTTCTGATACTAAGACGGTTACTTTAAAAGAAACTAAAAAACAGTCAAAAGAAGATAAGCCTGTTGTAAAACAAATAACAGAAGATGATAAAATAGAAAAAGGCAATAAGAAAAAAATGATAATCATATCTTCTATAATAGGAGTTTTAATTCTTGCTTTTGTACTTATTGTAATAGTAATACCAAAACTTACAGAAAAAGATGAGATAAAAGTTCCTGATGTTTATGGTATGGAAATATCAGAAGCTGAAGAGTTACTTAAGGAAAGTGGATTTAAATTAGATTCTAAAAAACGAGCTAGTGATGATGTTGATGAAGATTTGGTAATTGAAACAGATCCAGCAAGAAATCGTTACGTAAAAGAAGGTTCAACAATAACAATATATTACTCATCAGGTTCTGAAAAAATAGAAATTGAAGATTACACTGGTCAAAACGTGTATGAAGTAAAAGCAAAGCTTGAACTTTTAGGACTAACCGTAAACGTTGAGGAAAAAGAAGTAGAAGACTCAAGCGCTTATAAAGATAAAGAGGAATTAATTATTGATCAAAGTACTGAAAAAGGAGAAAAACTATCTTCTGGAGAAGTTATAACATTATATATTCCAAAAATACTTTCTGTTTATCCTGACATGGTTAGTGAAGGTTGGAGCGTTGATAGAGCAACTGAGTTTTGCGAAGAGTATGGTCTTACTTTAAGTGTTCAATATCAAGAAACGGCAGATGTAGAAGAAGGAATGGTTTTAGCGCAAGATCCAAAACCAGGGGAAGAAGTATTTGAAGGTGAAACGGTAAAAATAGTTGTATCTAAAATGCCAACTACAACGTCGACAACAACTACTGCACCTGATTCATCTTCTTTAGAGGATGAATAATGAAAGGTAGAATAATAAAACAAATAAGTAATAAGTGGACGGTAAGTTGTGATAAAAAACTTACAGATTGCTCATCTATCGGAAAGTTTAGGTATAAAAATATACATCCAGTAGTAGGTGATATCGTAGAGTTTGATAATGATAATAAAATAATAACTAGCATTTATACAAGACGAAATGAGCTTGTAAGGCCACCGGTTTCTAACGTTGATCAAGCAATTATTTTAACAAGCTGTACAGAGCCTTCTTTTTCTAGTAATCTACTTGATAAAATGCTTGTTGTAATAGAATATAACAACATTAAACCAGTAATTTGTTTTACTAAGTATGATTTACTTGTTAATACTAGTGAAATAGATGAAATAATTGATTATTATAAAAAAATAGGTTATAAGGTATTTATTAATAATGAACTTGTTAATATAAAAAGCGTTTTAAAAGGTAAGGTAAGCGTTTTAACAGGTCAAACAGGAGTTGGTAAATCTTCTTTATTAAATAGGCTAAAAGATGATTTAAACTTAAAAACTGGTGAAATATCAAAAGCCTTAGGAAGAGGAAGACACACAACAAGACATGTAGAATTATTAGAAGTAGAAGAAGGTTTAGTCGCGGATACTCCTGGTTTTTCTTCCTTGGACTTTAACGGAATGAATAAAAAAGACATTAAAGATAACTTTGTTGAGTTTTACGAAAACGAAGATAAGTGTAAGTATAAAGACTGCATGCACATAAAAGAAGATGGATGCTACATTAAAAAGTTAGTAGAAGAAGGTAAAATAAGAAATACCAGGTATAATAATTACGTTAAATTTATCGAAAGTATAAACGAAAAGAAGTGGTAATATGAAAGTTTCAGTATCAATATTAAAAGAATATGATAACTTAAAATATGCTATAGAAAAAGTAAATCAAACAAGTGCGGATTTCTTACACGTTGACGTTATGGATGGAGTTTTTGTAAGTAACAAATGTTTTCCATTAGAAAAGGTAACGGAAGCTAAGGATTTATCCAAAAAGCCGTTAGACGTTCATTTAATGGTAAAAGATCATGAACTAATAAAGAAATATGTAAGCATCAATCCATGTTATTTAACATTCCACATAGAAGTAATAGAAGATGATGCATTAATAAAATACGTTAAAAGTAAAGGTATAAAAGTAGGACTTGCAATTAATCCAGAAACTAGTATTGATAAATTAGTGCCTTATTTAAACGACATAGACTTAGTTTTATTTATGAGCGTAGAACCAGGCGCTGGTGGACAAGCATTTAAAAGTGAGGTCTTAGAAAAAGTAAGAAAATTAAAAAGTATTATTTCATCTAACGTAATAATAAGCATAGATGGTGGAGTAAATGACAAAACATCTTTGTTATGTAAAGATGCGGGGTGTGATATGGTTGTTGCAGGGTCTTTTATTACAAACAAAGATGATTATGAAGATGGGATAAAACAATTAAGATGACTAGTAGTAAAATAGATGAGCTAAACAAAATAATAAAAAATTCTAAAAGAATCGTTTTCTTTGGAGGAGCAGGAGTATCAACCGAAAGCGGAGTTCCTGATTTTAGAAGCAAAGACGGACTTTATAACAGTAATATAAGTGATAATCCAGAGTATTTATTAAGTCATGATTGCTTTGTTAATGAACCCGTTAAATTCTTTTCCTTTTACTTTAATAAAATGGTTTATGATGATGCAGGGCCAAATTGTTGTCATAAAAAGTTAAAAGAATTAGAAGATAAAGGAAAGTTAAGTGCGGTAATAACCCAAAACATAGATGGACTTCATCAAAAGGCCGGATCAAAAAATGTTATAGAATTACATGGGAATGTTAATTATTTAACTTGCGTAAAATGTGGTAAAAAGTATAATTTAAAAGATATAAAAAGAAGTGGTGTTCCAAAGTGCTCGTGCGGTGGCACGTTAAAACCAGACGTTGTTTTATATGGTGAGGCATTAGATGAAGATAATGTAAAAAAAGCAGTAGACGCAATAAAAAACGCTGACACCTTAATTATTGGTGGAACAAGTCTTGTTGTTTATCCAGCAGCAGGTTTTATAAACTTTTTTAAAGGTAAAAACTTAGTAATAATAAATAAAGATAAAACTTATGCTGATAACATGGCTAACTTAGTTATAAATGATTCTATCGCTAAGGTTTTTAACAATGTAAATATATAGGTGCAATTTGACATGATTGCACTTTTTTGTTATTATAACGGCTAATTAAAAAGGTGAAAAAATTATGTCTTATGAAATTTTATATAAAATATTAATGTATGGCGTACCTGCTATTTTTTTGTTTGATACAGCAGCAGTTGCCACAATTGCTTTAAATCATAATATACTATTATTATCGCATAAGTTATATAAGGAAAGACTGGAAAACAATGGTATAAAATATAAATCAGAAACAGAAGATTACAATAAAAAAATGAAAGAATACTGTGATAAAATTAAAAAAATGGATTTAAGTGATCTTGAACTATTTATTAAGTTGATTCAGGATCTATGGAAAAACATTGATGGCTATAGTATAGGTAAAGATGATTTTCTGGGTTATGAGAGAGTTTATTTGGATATGTCCAAAAAGGGTTGTTGTAGGCATTTTGCAGATGATTTTACTGCAAAATTAAATTATATAAATCCAAAGTATAATGCAAGAAACGTCATGGTAAATTTAGAAAAAAGTAGAGAAGTTTTTAATATTCCTACAGAGTTTAAGTTAGTCCCAAATGATTCGAATAAAAGCACTAACAAAGTTGATGATAATGATGAAGAAGATTTTCAAAATATTGACAATGAAATCAAGGAAAAAATTGAAAAGGAAATTAAAAACAAAAATAATTATGGTAATCATGTTGTTTGTGCCGTTGATATTCCTCATGAAAATATTACTTTAATGATTGACCCTACGAACTCAATTATTGGTTATTTTAAAGGTAAAAAAATAATTACTTATGGAAATGATAAACCGGTATTTACTTATACAAAAAAAGATAATATTATATATAGTAAAAGTTTTGCTGAGTTACTAAAAAATAGAATAAAAATGTCATTAAATAAATTTAAATCATCTGATGAAATTGATGAATTATTTGGTATAAATGCACAATTAAAAGCTTACGAAAAAGTTTTATACATTGATCAAGACGAGAAATTAGGATATCAAAAATCATTTTAATAATTGGAGGCATTATTATGAAAAAGAAAAACTTTATAAAAGAAATGAATTTAAAAGATGTTAGAAAATATAAAAAGCCCCAAATGATTTTATTATCAGGATATCCTGGAACGGGTAAAACTTATTTAGCTAAGGCGCTATCTAGAAAGTATAAGTTTTTCTTACTTAGTAATGATTATATTAGAAATTATTTTCATATTCATAAAGATGAAATAAAAAATGAGACTTTAATTCCATCTATGGCTTTGAAGATTAATAAATTAAGATTATTAAAACTTTTATTAAGAAGAAAATCATTTGTTTTAGATATAGATGTAAATAGCATTTATGAGTTAAGAAAATTTAAGATGCTTAGCACGTTATTTTTATATGATTTAACGATAATTTCTTTAGAGTCAACAGATGAGCAAAGCATTGAAAGAATAGGAAAAAGAGTAATGGATTTTAGTATTAAAGATAATAGCGTAGTAGGAGATAACGTTTGTTATTCTTCACCGTTTCCAGCTTCTTGCTACTATGACATAAAAAGAAGAAAACCAAGGTTCATAGATGATTCTATCTTTGACTATAAAATTAAAAATTATGGCTCATTAGAAGATTTTAACATGAATATAGATAAAGTTTTAGAAGATTATGATTTAAAAATAAAAAGACTTATAAAATAGGCTTGGATAAAAGCATAAAATTGATATAATTACGTTTTTTTGTTATTATAATAAACGATTTTAAAGGGGGAAAAATGAAATGAAAAATAATGATATGTTAAAAAAGATGAAAAAGAGCGTTTGCGTTCTTCTAGCAACTACGTTTATTGGAGCATATGCAACTCCAGTATTTGCAAATGAAAATGATACTGTAAGAAAAGATGGCTATGAATATTATTCGCTAGAGGATGCTAAAGAGGCTGTTGCAATTGCAGAAGTTAATCCTTCTTTTGAAGGTGAAAAAGTATTAATTGGAGAAAACAAATTAAAAGGTTATAAGGTAGGATGCTATGTAACTGTTAATGGTCGTGGTAATGAGGCATCTGATGGATCTGGTTTAATGGGCCGTAATTGGGAAAACGAAAAAATGTTGATTGTTGGTGTAAGGGAAAATAGCGAGTATCCTTATGCCTGTGCAATAGTGGATGATGATCCTAATAAAGATGACGTTATGGCTTGGTTTAAAGAAGAAAACTTAGATTATTTTAAGTTAGAAAAGAAATATACCGTTCCACCGATCGAAACATACGTTAAAAGTAAAACTGATGAAAACGAAAAAACAAAAGAATATTTTGGTCCAACAGGTTATAAATATGATCCTAAAACTAAAATGTATACTAAAACTGAATACATAAGTCCAGTTTATTCTGATTCTTCTGAACAAACCATTGCAAAAACTTATAAAATAAGCTTAAAGTAATAAAAAGCTTTACAAATCATAAAATTTATTGTATACTAAGAAAGTAATTTTGATATGAAGGAAAGAAGATTGTATTTATCTCACCTGATTGCAAATAGCAATGGGTTAAACGCCAGCTTATGAATAACATATAAATATGCGTTTTTTAAGGTGAATACTAATCTTGTATTCACTTTTTTGATGGAGGTGCTTTAATATAGCAAAAGAAAAAGATATGCCAATTAACGAACAAATAAGAGTAAAACAAATGCTTGTAATTGGTCCAAATGGTGAACAGTTAGGTATTAAGTCTAGGGATGAGGCGCTTACGCTTGCATCTTATGCAGGTTTTGACCTTGTTTTAATTAATGATAAGGGTGATAATCCAGTATGTAAGTTAATGGATTATAACAAATTTAAATATGAAAAGAAAAAGAAATTAAAAGAATCTCAAAAAAGACAAAAGGAAAATAACGCCGAGACAAAAGAATATCGTCTTTCACCAAACATTGATGTTCATGACTTTAACACTAAGTTAAATAATGCAAGAAAATACTTAGAAAAGGGTCATAAAATCAAGTTATCAATCCGTTTTAGAGGACGTGAAATGCAGTTTACCGATAAGGGTAAAGAAGTATTATTAAGATTTGCAGATGAATTAAAAGAAGTAAGTACGCTAGATGGTGAACCTACTTTAGAAGGAAGAAACATGATGGCTATGCTTAGCCCAATAAAAAAATAGGAGGATTATTTATGGCAAAGAAAACACAAAAGACTCATAAAGGTACTAAAAAAGTTTTAAACGTAAGACAAAGTGGTAGTATTACAACAGGTCATCCAGGACACAGACATAATACTGGAAGTAAGAACGCTGCTTTTAATAGAAACAAAAGATCTAAATCAAATTTAAGTAAAGCAGATACTAACAGATTAAAAAGAATAATTGATACTTTATAATAAATTAGGGAGGAAATAAATAATGGCAAGAGTAAAGAATGGTGTCGTTGTAAAACAACGTCGTAAAAAGATTTTAAAAGCTGCTAAAGGTTATTTTGGTAGTAAACATAGATTAATTAAAACTGCAAAAGAACAATTAATGCATTCACGCGTTTACGCATATAGAGATAGAAGACAAAACAAGCGTAACTTTAGAAAATTATGGATAGTACGTATTAACGCAGCATGTCGTGAAAATGATATAAGCTATTCAAGATTTATAAATGGTCTTTCTAAAGCAGGTGTAACTGTTAACCGTAAGATGCTTGCTGAAATCGCTATTGACCAACCAAAAACATTTACTGATTTAGTTGCTATTGCAAAAGATGCATTAGAAGGTAAAATGCCTAAAGAAGCTAAAGCAGACGCTAAAAAAGAAACTGTTAAAGAAGAGAAAAAAGAAACTAAAAAAGCTCCAGCAAAGAAAGAAGAAAAACAAGATATATCAAAATTAACCGTAGCTGAACTTAAGAAAATGGCAAAGGAAAAGGGTATTGAAGGATACACTTCTATGAAAAAAGCTGAATTATTAGAGAAACTAGCATAGTTTCTTTTTTTATTGTATAATTTATTTAGGTGGTATTATGAATACTTATTTAATATATGGAAATGATTATAGTTTAATCAAAAGAGAAATAGATAAGATAACAAAGGATATAAACGATGTTACTACGTATGATTTATCTTTAGAAAAAGTAGATAATTTGCTTAACGATGCATCAGTTATATCGATGTTTGGAGACAAAAAAGTACTAATTGGAGAAAACGCTTTATTTTTAAGTACTACATCTAGCTCTATAAATCATGATCTTGATTACTTAGAAAGGTATTTAGAAGATGATAATCATGATAACATAGTTATATTTACTCTTAATGAAAACAAGTTAGACGAAAGAAAAAAGATAGTAAAATTACTTAAAAAACATGCAACTGTTATTCATAAAGACGTAATTAAAGACAAAGATTTACCAGATTTTGTTAGAGATGAGTTTTCGAATAACGGTTATAAAATAGATTATAAAACGGCATCTTATTTTGTTTGGTATGCAGGATCTAACACAGACATTTTAATTAGCGAAATAAACAAGATGATGATGTATAAAGACGATGATAAGACAATAAAAATAGAAGACATAAACGAAATTACCAGTAAGAAAATTAATGATAACATATTTGATTTATCTAACGCAATAATGGATAAAGATTTTAAAAAAATGTATGAATGTTACAATGATTTAATGACTTTAAAAGAAGAGCCTATTAAAATAATTGCAATGCTCGGTAGTTCCTTTACACTTGTTTATCAGTGTAAATTATTATATAACGATGGTAAAAGACAAAACGAAATAGCAGACATCCTAAAGGTTCATCCGTATCGTGTAAAACTTGCAATAGAAAATAATTATAAAATAAATAACATAAAAGAAATATTAAAAAAACTTCATAATTTAGATTATGAAATAAAGTCTGGAAAAATAGACAAAACGGTTGCTTTAGATAATTTTCTTCTTCATTTATAACCTTGCTCTTTACTTTTAATTATGTTAATATTGTATTATAAACAAGGAGGCTTAATAATGGATAACTTAACTGATGAGGAAAAGAAAAAAATAATAATAAAAGTTGTGCTTTGCATTCTTGCGTTAATCTCGGTAATAATAGTTGGAATATTAATGTAATTAAAAAAGTTTTAGAAATTGATCTAAAACTTTTTTGTTTTTTATAAGAATAAAATAACTAATATACCGGCGATAAGGCAGTATAATGAAAAGTATCCTAATTTTCCTTTTTTCATTACGTTTATAAACCATTTAGCACTAAAGTAAGTAACGATCATACTAGCAATCATTCCAAGGGTATATGGAAGAGCTAGGGTGGATAAATTACTTGCGCCAGCTAAGTCTTTAACTCCTAAAATCATTGTTGCAACACTTATTGGTAAGTAAAGCATAAAAGAGTAGTTAACGGCTGTTTCTCTTTTCATATTACGGCTTGTTGCACCAACGATTGTTGCACCACTTCTTGATATTCCAGGGAAAAGGGCAATAACTTGGAAGAAACCAACTATGATACTATCAAGAATGCTTATATCTTTTTTATCTTTTTTACCTTTAGCATCTTTAATTAAAAACAATGCTAAACACGTTATTAAAAGTGCGATTCCAATTAATTTTATGTTACCTGATAAAGCTTCTATCTTATCTTTAAACAAAAGACCAAATATGCCCGCAGGAATAGTTGCTAACACAATTAACCAAGCATATTTATAATTTTCTTTATATCGTTCTTCTTTTGTCTTAATAAAGTTAAAAAAGTCAGTTATTATTTTAAATATTTCTTTTCTATATAAGAAAAATATCGCTATAAAAGAGCCAAAATTAACAACTATTTCAAAGTTCATATCATTTAACATGTCAAAGTTAAATAATTCTTTCATTATCATTAAATGTCCACTTGATGAAACTGGTATTGGTTCGGTAAAACCTTGCACGATTCCTAAAAACACATATTGTAAAATTTTTATAATATTCATTTTATCCTCCAATCATATATTACATTATATACTAAATTTAATCTAAAATAAATATTATTTAATAGGAGATTAAAATGTTAGGAAAAATATTTTTATTTTTAAGTGGATTTGGACTTATGGTACTTGGTTTTTCGACCATTATTTTATACATAAACTTATTTAGTTTTGGGTATAATTTAAAAGAATATATATCTTATATAATAAAATTACCAGAATTTTATTATCTTATAATAGGATTTATATTAATTAACTTTGCAATCTTTAAAAAAGGAGACAAAAATGAGGGACGTATATGATATTTTAGTTAATTTTAAAAAATACCCATATGAATTTTATGAATGGGAAAAAGAAGATGATATAATTCATATAAAAAAAATACCGGCAGTAAAAACAGATGATAAAACGCTTTTTGATATCATGAATTATCAAACCAAGATGAAAGATGAAATATTAAGTGACGTAGAGTATAAAACAGAAGTTTTTAAAAGTCATAGGGTAATTAAAGTTAAATACTCTTTTATTATTTATAATGATGACATTGCACTAGCTTTATTATTAGATGATGATGGTGTGGTAATTAAAAAAAGTAGGCTATTATTTGATGAAGAAGATGATGTTATAAAAAGAGGATTTTCTTTAGATGCTTTAAAAATAAAATACGAAGTAACTTCTTTTGAAACAAGCAATTTAAAATGTACTAGAAAAGAAAATAAAATAATTGACCTACTTTTAAAATACGTTAATAACATTTATAATAACGAAAATGAAGATGAGTTAAAATACGTTTATTTTGAATGCTTTGATAAAGAAGAAAAAAGTGCTAAAAATGCGTATGATAATTTAATATCAAGTATAATGAATGCTGATTTTAACATTATTAATAAATTGAAAAACTTAGTAAAAGTTCTAAAAAAATAGTATAAAACGTATCTTCCTTGACAAATTAATAAAAGAAGGAGGAAATATAATGAAAAACATATTCAAAAAAATATTAGTTGTAATATGTGCGGCTTTACTTTTTACTGGATGTAGTTGTTCTATCGATGATAACAAACCTGAAGAAGCGATTGAGACGTTTTTCGAAAAATATAGAGCTAAAGATGATAACATCATAGAACAGTTAAAGGAAACAATTGAAAATGAAGATTTAACTGATAATCAAAAAGAACAATATCAAGAATTAATGGAAAAACAGTATGATCAGTTTGCTTACGTAATTAAAGATGTAAAAGAAAATGAAAACGACGCAACCGCAACCGTTGAGGTAACCGTACTAAACTATCGAAGCGCAATAGATGAAGCAGAAAAAGAATTAGAAGAAAATCCAGATAAGTTTAATGATGATGAAGGTAACTTCTCAGAAGAAAAATACATGGATTATAGAATCGAAAAAATGCAAGAAGTAACCGATACAACAACTCATACGATTGAGCTTTCATTAACAAAAGAAAATGGTATGTGGGATGTTGACCAGTTATCATCTGATGATATATCTAAATTACATGGATTATATTAAAAATTAAGAACTAAAACTTCTTAATTTTTTTTAATAATTTTATTAGCACTTATTGCTTGACAGTGCTAAATGTTGGTACTATAATCATATTAGTAAATATAAGGAGATGAATTAATATGTCTAAAAGACAATTCAAAGCAGAATCTAAAAAATTACTAGATTTAATGGTAAATTCCATTTACACTAACAAGGATATTTTTTTAAGAGAGTTAATATCAAACGCTAATGATGCACTAGACAAACTTTATTATGAATCATTAACAAATAAAAAATTAAAGGTAGATAAAAAGAAATTAAAAATAACACTTGATGTTGATAAGGATAAAAGATTATTTATCATAGAAGATAATGGTATTGGTATGGATAAAGATGAACTAGCTGAAAACTTAGGTACCATTGCAAAAAGTGGTTCTTTAGCTTTTAAAGAAGCACTAGAGAAAAAAGATAAAGTAAACATAATAGGACAATTTGGTGTTGGTTTTTACTCATCATTTATGGTAGCGGATAAAGTTATCGTAGAAAGTAAAAAAGCAGGTGATGATGACGCTTATAAATGGGCATCAGAAGGAGCAGACGGTTACGAGATCACAAAGTCTGATAAGGATACCTTTGGAACCAAGATAACTTTACACATAAAAGAAAAAACAAAAGATGATGACTTTGATAAATACTTAGATGATTTCCACGTAAGAGCACTTGTTAAAAAGTATTCAGATTACGTAAGTTATCCTATAACGATATATACTTATGATGAGGATAAAAAAGAAAAGAAAGAATCAGATCCAATAAACAGTATGATTCCTTTATGGAAGAAGAATAAAAAGAAAGTAAAAGAAGAGGACTATAATAATTTTTATCAAGAAAAATTCTTTGATTATGCAAAACCATTAAAAGTTATCCATACTAAAGCTGAAGGATTAGTAAGCTATGACGCACTTTTATTTATTCCTGCTAATCCTCCATTTGACTTTTACACAAAAGAGTATAAAAAAGGTCTTGAGTTATACTCAAATGGTGTATTAATAATGGATAAATGCGAAGATCTTCTTCCTGATTACTTAAACTTCGTAAAAGGTGTTGTAGATTCACCAGACTTATCACTTAATATTTCAAGGGAGATCTTACAGCAAAGTAAGCAGCTAAAACTAATAGCTAAAAATATCGAAAAGAAAGTATTAAAAGAATTAACTGACATGCTAGAAAACGAAAGAGATAAATATGAAGAGTTCTTTAAGACGTTTGGTGTTAACATAAAATATGGTGTTTACGATAATTATGGCGCTAAAAAAGAAGATTTAAAAGATCTAATTATCTTTTACTCATCAAAAGAAAAGAAAAACGTAACATTAAAAGAATACGTATCAAGAATGGATAAGGATGATGATACGATTTACTATGCATGTGGTGAGACAATAGATAAAATAGATATGTTACCACAAGTAGAAGAATTAAAAGAAAAGAAAAAAGAAGTTTTATACCTAACTGATTACGTTGATGAGTTCGTCCTTAAGATGCTTGATAAATATGAAGATAAAAAGTTTGTTAACATCTCATCAAACGACTTTGACTTATCAAGTGAAGAAGAAAAAGAAGCATTAAAGAAAAAGAACGAAAACGCAAAAGACATGTTTGATTACATGAAAAAAGAATTAGGTAATGAAGTATCACAAATAAGGTTTACTAACAAACTAAAAAAACATCCATTATGTTTAACTAGCGAAGGAAACATAACGGCCCAAATGCAAAAAGTAATTAATGCTATGCCAACAGATGAACATATCGATGCTAAGTTAGTACTTGAAATAAACGAAGACCATCCAATCGCTAAGAAAATAGAAGAGTTATACAATAGTGATAAAGAAACACTTAAAAAATACACAAAAATACTTTATGATGAGGCAAGATTAATTGAAGGTTTACCTGTTGAAAACCCAACCGAGTTAAGTAATTTAGTATGTGAGTTCTTATCTAAATAAAAAGGCAAATATTTAATGCCTTTTTTTCATACAATTATTTAGGTGATAAACTTTGAAAAAGATATTTTTATTAGTTTTATTGTTACTAATTGTCCCTTTAAAAATTAATGCCTATAATTTAGGTGAGGCAGCAATATTAATGGAAGAAGATACAAAAAGAATACTTGTATCTAAAAACATGAATAAGAAAATGCTTATTGCATCAACAACCAAGATAATGACCGGAATACTTGCAATCGAATCTGGTAAATTAAATAAAACCGTTACGGTAACAGATAAGGTATTAGAAAGCTATGGTTCAGCGATTTACTTAAGTATTGGAGAGAAAATGAAACTTAAAGACATGGTATACGGCCTTATGATGCAAAGTGGAAACGATGCGGCTTTAATGATCGCAGAATACTTGGGAGGAGAAGAAAAATTCGTTGAAAAAATGAATGAAAAAGCTAAAGAAATAGGTATTAAAAGTACTGTTTTTAAAAATCCCCACGGATTAGATGAAAAAAGTGAGAATTATTCAACCGCATACGACATGGCGCTTTTAATGCGATATGCTTTATCGGATCCTACCTTTAGAAAGATAACAGGATGTAAAAAACACACCGTTAAAACAGATGAAAAAACTTACGTTTGGTCAAATAAAAACAAACTTTTATACACGTATAAATACACCACTGGTGGAAAAACAGGTTACACCGATAAAGCAAGAAGAACGCTTGTTACATCAGCGTCTAAAGACGATATGAACCTTATTGTTGTAACTTTAAATGATCCAAATGATTTTAAAAACCATAAAGAACTTTATGAATACGGATTTAATAATTATAGTATGGAAAAAGTATTTGACAAAGACAAAATTAAAATAAAGGGTAAAAAAGTATATGCTAAAGACGATTACTATTACCCAATTACAAAAGAAGAAAAAGAACTAATAAACATAGAATACAAAATAAAAGATCAGAAAACGTATAAAAAAGACGAAAAAATAGGAGAGGCCATAATAAAATTAGGTAATAAAACTATTCATAAAGAAAAACTATACTCAAAAAAGTAAAGTGTAAAAGAAAAATATATAAACTTGACTATAACCATTTAAAAGTTTACAATAGAAGTGTATAAGTATAAAGATTATACAAGTTTATGGAGGTAAAAAATGGGAAATGTACTTATTTCTGTTTTACTTCTAATAATTGGATTATTTGTTGGTGCGATAATCGCTTTGATTATTACGCATTTAAGAAAAAAAAGTGAGGAACATAAAGCTTCAAGCATAATAGAAAAAGCTAAAAAAGAAGCAGAAAAGCAAAAAAGAGATGCTCTACTTGAAGCTAAAGAAGAGTCCTACAAATTAAAACTTGAAACTGATAAAGAAATAAAGGAAAAGAAAAAGGAGTTAAAGGAAAACGAAGAACGTTTACTTCAACGTGAAAGTAGTATAGATAGACGTGATGGCCTACTTCAAAACCGTGAGCAAATGCTAGATGAAAAAGAAAACGGTATTATTCAAAAACAAAAAAATATTCAAAAATTAGAAGAAAAAGCAGAAAATATAATTAAGGAACAAATAGAAAAATTAGAAAAAATTTCTGGTTTTTCAAAGAAAAAAGCAAAAGAAGAAATAATGAAGCAAGTTGAAATTTCAATGTCAAAAGAAATTTCTGAATTCATTAAAGAAAGACAGCAAGAAGCTAAATTAGAAGTAGATAAAAAAGCTAAAAGCATGCTTGTTGAGGCAATGCAAAAATATTCATCAGACGTAACTAACGAACAAACAGTTAGTGTCGTAACACTACCAAACGACGACATGAAAGGTAGAATAATAGGTAGAGAAGGAAGAAACATAAGAACGATTGAAGCGGTAACTGGTGTTGATTTGATAATTGATGATACACCTGAGGCAATTGTTTTATCAAGTTTTGATCCTTTAAGAAGAGAAATAGCTAGACAAACGATTGAAGATTTAATAAAAGACGGAAGAATTCATCCCGCAAGAATCGAAGAAATATATGATAAAGTTTGTAAGGATATGAACGTAAAAATAAGAGAATATGGTGAAGAAGCAATGTTTGATTTAGGAATTACTAAACTAGATCCTGAGCTTGTAACCATAATAGGTAAGTTAAACTTTAGAACTAGCTATGGACAAAACGCACTTAGGCATTCAAAAGAAGTTGCACATTTAGCTGGTATATTAGCAGGCGAGCTAGGTGAGAACGTAGCCCTTGCAAAAAGAGCAGGTTTGCTTCATGATATAGGAAAAGCAATAGACTTTGAAACCGAAGGATCACACGTTGAAATAGGAGCTGATCTTGCTAAAAAATATGGCGAGGACGAAGTTGTTATAAACGCAATAGAATCCCATCATGGAGATAAAGAACCAACTAGCGTTATTTCGGTTTTAGTTGCAATAGCAGATAGTCTATCAGCTGCAAGACCAGGAGCTAGAAATGATTCTTTAGAAAACTACGTTAAACGTCTAGAACAATTAGAATCAATTGCAATGGACTTTGATGGTGTTGAAAAAGCTTACGCAATGCAAGCTGGAAGAGAGTTAAGAGTAATCGTTAAGCCTGATGAAATAGACGAACTTGGAAGCTACAAAACAGCACGAGACATCAAAGACAGAATAGAAAAAGAAATGCAATATCCTGGTACTGTGAAAGTAACCGTAGTAAGAGAAACAAGAGCAACAGAAGAAGCTAAATAAAAGCTTCTTTTTTTAATTTATAACTCATAAGATTTAACAGGGAGGGTATGCATGAAAAACATAATTGCGTATTATTACAACTTGCATCCAGAAGAACTTTCAAACGTTAATAATAACTACTTTTTTAATTATCAAGATAATAATTATGTTTTTCAAGTATTTGAAAGACCAATTACCGATATTGATGCACTATACAAAGTAAACAAAGAAATGATTGCAAAAAATATATTGGTTCATGAAATAATTGAAAATGGTGAAAAAAACGTAATAACGTACGTAAATCAAACACCATACATCCTAATGCAAACATACGTTAATCCAAACGTAAAAGTATCACTTCCAGAAGTTTGTTACATAAATAACAATACAGTAAATATACAGTGTGACAAAATAATAAACAGACAAGACTGGATATCATTATGGGAGGCTAAAAACGATTATTTTGAAGCACAGGTAAATGAAATAGGAAAAAAGTATCCATATTTATGTACTTGTGCAAATTATTATATAGGGCTTGCAGAAAACGCAATAACATACGTAAGAGATGCAATTAGCGTGCAAGATGCAGCTTTCTTAAGTATATGTCATAAAAGAATAAGAAAAGATGATACGTTATTATCACTTTATAACCCAGTAAATTACATTCAGGACTACCGGGTAAGAGACGCATCAGAATATATAAAAACGGTGTTTTTTTACGATGATAGTAAAACGGCATATGATAAAACGATAGAGTATTTTAATAACAATTATTTAACGTATAAAGAAGCTTTACTTTTTTATGGAAGATTACTTTATCCATCATATTTTTTTGACGTTCATGATGATATTGTAAACAATAATTTAAAAGAAACAGAAATTGAAAAAATAATAATTAAAGCAGACGAATACGAAAAGTTTTTACTTGATGTATATTTATACATATCTAGGTTATATAATAAATATATACCAAGCATTGATTGGATAATAAAAAGAAGCTTTTCTTAGGCTTCTTCATCTTCATTTACTACTTTTATAACTTCCGGTACTTCACTTATTAATATATCTTCAATGGTATTACTAATCGTCATATCCGCAAACATGCATCCTTTACATGCGCCTGTTAAGTTTACGTAACAAATACCATCTTCAAACTTGATAAACTTAACATCACCACCGTCTTGATTTAAAAATGGTTTAATTTTATCAAGCGTGTTTTTTATTCTTTCATCAACGTCGTTCATCTTTCTTCACCCACTAAATTATACCTCATTGATGCGTAAAATGTAAAGTGGTTTGTCATAATACTTTCTTTTGTGTTATAATAATTTTTAGAGGTGTAGCTATGGATAAATATAAGAAAGGAGACGTTGTTAAAGCTAGGATAACAGCAATAGAAAAATATGGTGCGTTTGCATCGCTTGACGATGAATATAGTGGGCTCATACACATTTCCGAGATAACCGATAAATTTGTAAAAAACATAACTGACTTTGTTGAAATTGGCGATATCATAAACGTAAAAGTGTTAGATGCGTCAAAAAATAAAAATCAATTAAAATTATCTGCAAAAGAGGTAAATGGTGATTTATATAAAAATAAAAAATCTCATATTAAAGAGACCGTGTTTGGTTTTTATCTTCTAAAATCAGCTTTACCTAACTGGATAAGAGAAAAAATGGAAGAGATTAACAAAAAAAGTTAAAACTTACTTGACATTATCTTAAAATACTGATATATTTATATACGTTCTGACGCATAATATGGATGCTTAGCTCAGTTGGTTAGAGCACTTGCCTTACAAGCAAGGGGTCATAGGTTCGAGTCCTATAGCGTCCACCATTTGATATGCCGAAATAGCTCAATTGGTAGAGCAACTGACTTGTAATCAGTAGGTTGCGGGTTCAAGTCCTGCTTTCGGCACCATAACGGGGAGGTAGCGAAGTGGTTAAACGCGGCAGACTGTAAATCTGTTCCTTCGGGTTCAATGGTTCGAATCCATTTCTCCCCACCACTTAAGAATTGCCTCGTCGCCAAGTGGTAAGGCATCAGACTTTGACTCTGACATGCGCAAGTTCGAATCTTGCCGAGGCAACCACTTATTTAGTAGTATGTCCTGTTAGCTCAGTCGGTAGAGCATCTGACTTTTAATCAGAGGGTCATGCGTTCAAGTCGCATACAGGACACCATTGCCCGAGTGGCGGAATTGGTAGACGCACAGGACTTAAAATCCTGCGAGATTTAACCCTCGTACCGGTTCAAGTCCGGTCTCGGGCACCACTTTAAAAATAACTAACCTAACAAACGGGTTAGTTTTTTTTGTTACATAAAAGACAAATATTTTAATAAAACTTAATTAAAGTTACATAGTATTTTTATATTTCACGTTTATACTTAAAGTAGAAAGTGAGGTGAAGCTATTAATAAATTTACTTTAAACTATTCTTAATACCACATTCATAATATACTTTTTTGTTGATTATCTATCCTTTTTAATAAACTTTAATAAAAATAACACAATTATTTAATAAAAAAATTTTATACTTAAAATAGGAAGAGAGGTGAAGGATATACGAAGATAAAAATAATAGGTTCAAATTGTAGTAACGGAATAAAATTAAGAAAAATGGTGGAAAGGGCTACTGAAGAAATTGATACTCCAGTAGAAATTGAACTAGAAGAGAAAAATAAAAGCATAAAAAACATACCAGCACTTGTTATAAATGGTAATTTAATAAGCGAAGGTAAGGTTTTGACAGTAAGAGAAATTACAAAATTCATTAAAAGTGAAGTAAATTGTTAAATATAGATGAAAAATATATGAAAGGGTGATTTATATGATGGCTGATTTAAAGGAATGTTAAACGAAATTAGCATTCTAAGTGGTCAGCGATAAACATATTTCACTAACAGGTACAAATAGGTGCCTGTTTTTGTTGTGTAAAACATGTTGACAAATAAAAAATGCAGTGCTATAATTTTAATGCTGTCTGGTTGTTATATGTTTTTTAAAAACGCATATAATAACTTTAGAATAAGTCAAACGGAGGAATACCCAAGTCTGGTTGAAGGGACCGGTCTTGAAAACCGGGAGGTCGGGTAACCGGCGCGGGGGTTCGAATCCCTCTTCCTCCGCCACTAATAAAATTATTAGGCAGTTATATAAAAACTATATCGCGGGATGGAGCAGTTCGGTAGCTCGTCGGGCTCATAACCCGAAGGTCGTAGGTTCAAATCCTACTCCCGCAACCATTGATTATTACACTTAGTTATCTAAGTGTTTTTTTTATTTTCATTTCCCGCGCCTTACCCGAATATATTAAACTAAGAGGCGATTTAATGATAAAAAGGTGCATTTATGCAAAAGAAAACTTTAATATAGTAAAAGTTAAATTAGAAATAAATGAGAAAATATTAAATAAGTTATTATGTGAAATAAATGAATTTTATAAAACAAGAGTCGAATCAGACGAAAATACTAATAAAAAAGAATATGAAGAGAATTTATACACTATTTTAAATGATATTTTAAATTGCAAAAATAATTTAAAATTAAGTTATTTAGTATGTAACTTGTTAAATTATAAGTGTGCGATAGAAGAAGAAAAGAAATTTTTGAACCAGAGTTTATTATGTTTTCATTTTTCTTTAGTAAAAAATTCGTTAGACCTTAAGCAAATGATTTTAAATTGGGATTATAAAACAGATTTAAATATTGCTGATCCTTATTATGTTGATGAAAATACCTTTTCTAAAAACATTGATAATCTTCCTTTTATAAAAACAAAATAAACTTATTTAATTGAATATAATGCTTATTTTATCGCCATAATAAAACTGGTGATAAATATGAAAAAAAGCTTGTGGCAAAAATATAATAAGCAAAGAAAATTTCCTTTGGTAGATAAAAGCATGAGCGCAGACATTTTAATTATAGGGGCCGGAATAACAGGAGTTTCTGTAGCTTATAACCTTTTAAATACTAATCACGACGTTATTTTAATTGATAAAGATATTTGCTTCAATGATGCCACTGCTAAAACAACCGGCAAAATAACGTACTTACAAGACCTTAAATATCAAGACATATACAAAACTTGCGGATATGAAAAAGCAAAATTATATTACGAGTCACAAAAAGATGCTATTAGATTAATTAAGAAAAACATAAAAGATAACGAAATAGATTGTGATTTAGAAAAAACAGAAATGGTTACTTTTACAAAAGATGAAAGCAAAATAAAAGATTTTGAATCAGAAAAAGAGCTACTTTCTTCTTTTGGCGTTAAATATAGCACAACCTCAAATTTAAAAGATGATAATGTAGTAAGGCAGATATCAGTTAAAAACGCATACACCTTTAACCCAATTAAATATTTAAACGGACTTATGGATAAAATAAAAGATGCGAAAAACATTAGTGTATATGAAAACAGTATCGCAACTAAAATAAAAAAAGAAAAATCAAAATACGTAACAATTGTAAATGGCTATGAGATTCGTACAAATAAAATCGTTTTAGCTTGCAGTTATCCATTTTTTACTTTGCCGGGCTTAATACCACTTAAAACCTACTTAGAAAAATCATACGTTAGTTACGCAAAAATAAAAGATGCAAAAAACATAGCAGGCATAACAAGTGGAAGTCCTTTTTATTCTTTTAGATACTATGACGATGGTAAAGATAAATACATTATTTATTTAAATAATTCTTGCAAGATAAGTGATAAATTAAACTATAAGAAAAACTATAATGATTGCAAGGACGAAATGAAAAGTTTAGATAGTAATTTAAAGGTAGAGTATTGGACTAATATGGACGTGATGACCAATGATTATTTGCCACTTGTTGGAAAAATATCAGATGATGATAAAAACGTTTTAATTGCAACTGGTTACAACACTTGGGGAATGACCAACTCTGCTATTTCTGCCAAATTAATATCAGACATAATAATAGGCAAGAAAAACAAATATAAGGAACTATTTAATCCGAGTCGTCCAGTTACTTTTAAAAGAGCATTAAATTTCGTTAACAATACTTTTTTTGGAGCATTAAAAGCTTACACTTTAAACTTAATTAAGAAAAACCCGTCTTGGTATAAAAATAAAGCATTAGTAACAAAAATAGATGGTAAAAGAGTAGGAGTATACATTGACTCAAAAGGAGAAAAACACATTGTTTCAAATATTTGTCCACACTTAAAATGTTTTCTTACCTTTAATGAAGTCGATAAGACCTGGGATTGCCCTTGCCATGGATCCAGGTTCGACGTGGATGGAAATGTTGTTAAAGGACCTAGCTGTTATAATATAAAAATAGATGAATCTAAATCTTAATTTTAGTTTCATCTATTGTATCTATTAAAAAATCCTTATCGGAATATGTTTTTTCTAAAGAAAATGCATGGCACAAGTCTATTTGAGTCTTATCAGTAAGTATTCCAAAATTATTTTTATAAACATTATTTCTTACCATATAAAAATCACAATTATTTATTATAGAGAAGGTAAGCAAATTAAACAAATAAACATCAAGGCCCTTATTAACACCAAATTTTTCTAAATATTCCAAAGTGTAATCATTGGCATTTTTGGGATTAATACTGCTTCCTTTATATGATGAATTATCAAAATCGATTATGAAAGAATTATTATCATTACACATTATGTTGGAACCAATTAAATCACCATGAATTAATCCATAAGAATGCATTTTAATAATCAGCTTTTTTGCTTTCTTTAATTTATTTATTAAGCTTTTGTCAGCTTTAATTATATCTTTACCATCACAATATTCTGTTAGGTAAGCGCTTTTTCTTTCGTTTTTTCTAACCCAAAACTTTGGAGTTAATAAAAAAGGCTCATCAATATTACTTATTTTAGATAACTTTCTTCTTTTACCATTTAAATACTTATTATTAACAAATTCTTTATAAGCATAAACTTTGTTATCAAAGTAACACCTATTAACAGTGCTAAATGAACCGAAATTAGTTGTTTTAGTAGGATCAAATGACAACTCTTCAAAATCAATAGTTTCCAAAATAACACCTTCTTTAATTAATATGTTTGATATTTTAACATAAAATATAATTAAGTAAAGAAAAAATTAATAAAAAAGTTGTTGACAAAGATATTTAATTAATATATAATTTGTTTGTACCTCAAAAAGAGTTATGCTTCAATAGCTCAGTTGGTAGAGCATCCGGCTGTTAACCGGCAGGTCGTAGGTTCGAGTCCTACTTGAAGCGCCATTTAAATATTAAAGTAGCAGAAATGTTACTTTTTTTCTTTATATGCCGTTAACAGCTTTTTTAGGATGCGTATTTAATCTTAATTAAACCAAAAGTTGTAAAATCAAGCATAAAATTAAACAAAATGTTGTAAAATAAAATAAATATGATATAATTTAAATATATTTTACATGCATTGATGAGGAAAAGTAATTAAATGATTCTTAAAAGAGAGCTAGTGATGGTGGAATACTAGTAAGATAGTTTAATGAAAGAACACCTTGGAGCTTCTTACCGAAAGAAAAAACAAGTAGGCTAAGACGGAAGATAACCCGTTAAAGTATTATAAAGTGACTATTTATTTTAATAGTAAACTGGGTGGTACCACGGATATAAACAGTTATTCGTCCCTATGGGATGGATGGCTGTTTTTTAAATATAAGGAGGTTTTAAAGATGGATGAGAAAAAAAGACGTTATGCTAACTTCTTAATAACAAGATGCTTATCCATGAACGCTAAAGAACCATTGCTAATAAGCTATTTAACTGAGCAAAAGGATTTTGTTAACATAATAAAAGAAGAAGCAGAAAAACTTGGTATAACAGAAATATATGAAATTGAAAGTAATAAAGAAAAAACAAAACAAATTTTAATTGATTCTACCATCGAGGAAATAGAAAAAGAACCTTATTTCGATAGGAAGATAATAAAAGAAGTATATGATATTGGTGGCTCTTACTTATCACTTGCATCGTATAGTAAATCCATATTAGATGATGTTGCAAAAGAAAAGAAAAAAGCTATGAGCAAGGTAAAGGTTGACTCTCAAGAAGATGCAGTGGCAGCAAGAGGCGTTTATAAATTTCCATGGTGTATAGCAGCCGTAGCAACAGATGAGTGGGCAGAAAAACTAAATCTTAATTCAGAAGATGAATTATGGAACATCATATTTAAAATTACGTTAATGAATAATGAAGATCCGGTTAAAGTATGGGATGATAAGATAAAAACAAATACCCAAAGAAGAAACTTATTAAACGAATTAAAACTTTGTAAGTTAACGTACAAAAACAGTTTAGGAACGAATTTAGAAATAGCACTTCCTAAGGATGTAATATGGTGGGGTGCGGCAAAGAAAAGCTTCGATGGTAAAAAAGACTTAATAGTAAACATGCCAACTGAGGAAGTATATACAACTCCAGATAGGAACAAAGTAAATGGCATCATATATTCCAGTAGACCAATCATTGTTAAAGGAAAAATAATAGATAAATTTAGTTTAACTTTTAAGGATGGAAAAGTAGAAAAAGTTTGGGCTAGTAACGATGATGAGAAATTATTAGAATTAATTGAAGAGTTTGATGGTATGAACTTTTTAGGAGAGTGTGCTTTCGTAGATTATGATTCACCGATTTCTAAAACAAATATGATTTTTAACTCAATTTTAATTGACGAAAACGCATCATGCCATTTGGCTTTAGGAAATGGTTTTCCTAAATGTATACCAAACGGAGAGGTAATGAGTGATGATGAATTATTAGAAAACGGAATAAACAGAAGCAAAAATCACGTTGACTTCATGGTAGGAACAAGTGATTTAAGTATAATAGGAACGGATGTATATGGTAATGAAGTACCGATATTTGTAGATGGTAACTTTGCCGAGGAAAAAATAAAAACATTTTTAAAAGAAAGGAATGATAAATAATGAGTACGTATAGAACAAATACATGCGGAGAGTTAACACTAAAAGATTTAGATAAGAAAGTAACACTTGCAGGTTTCGTATCAACCATAAGAGACCATGGTGGAGTTATGTTTGTTGATTTAAGAGATCACTACGGAACAACCCAAATCGTTGTTCACGATGATGCAATGCTAAAAGGAGTTTCAAAAGAAACCGTAATCAAGGTTACTGGTGTGGTTGTTAAAAGAGATGAAGAAACGATAAATAAAAAAATCGCAACAGGAGAAATAGAAGTAGTAATAGACTCACTAGAGCTACTATCAGATACTGCTAAAGTATTACCATTTGAAGTAGATGAATCTAAAAAGGTATCAGAAGACGTTAGGTTAAAGTACCGTTTCTTAGACTTAAGAAATCCAAAGGTTCACGAAAATATTATCTTGAGGTCAAGAGCATTTAACTTCTTAAGAAATAAAATGCAAGAATTAGGTTTCTTAGAGATTCAAACGCCAATCCTTACCTCATCATCACCAGAAGGCGCTAGAGACTTTATAATTCCATCAAGAAAACATAAAGGAAAGTTCTACGCACTTCCACAAGCACCACAACAATTTAAACAATTATTAATGGCATCAGGCTTTGATAAGTACTTCCAGCTTGCACCATGTTTTAGAGACGAAGATGGCCGTGCTGACAGACTAGTTGGAGAGTTTTACCAATTAGACATGGAAATGGCCTTCGCAGATCAAGAGGACATCATGAAGGTTGCCGAAGATGTATTTCCAGCATTCTTTAAAGAATTCGGAAAAAGACGTGTAACAGAAGGACATTTTAAAAGAATTCCTTACAATGAATCAATGCTTAAGTATGGTACTGATAAACCAGATTTAAGAAACCCTCTTGAGATAATTGATGTATCAGAGGTATTTACCAATACTGAGTTTAAACCATTTAGAGGTGCCATCGTTCGTGCGATAAAAGTAGATGACATAGCAACAAAACCTAACAGCTGGTTTAACGAAGTTGTTGATTATGCTAAATCAATTGATATGCCAGGTATTGGATACATCAGCGTAATGGAAGATAAATCACTTAAAGGACCAATTGATAAATTCTTAACGGATGAAGATAGAAATGCATTATTTGAAAAAGCAGACTTAAAAGTAGGAAGTGTACTATTCTTTATCGCTGATAAAAGAAAAGACGTTGTAACAAGAAACGCCGGTTTAATTAGAACAGAGTTAGGACGCAGGCTTGACTTAATGGATCATGATTTATTTGAATTCTGTTTTATAACTGACATGCCAATGTATGAAATAAGTGAAATAACAGGAAAACTTGATTTCATGCACAATCCATTTAGTATGCCACGCGGTGGAGAAAAAGCGTTAGATGAAAAAGATCCTTTAGAAATATATGCTGACCAATTTGACGTTGTATGTAACGGTGTTGAGTTAGTATCAGGTGCCGTTAGAAACAATCGTCCAGAAGTACTTGTTAAGGCGTTTGAAAAAGCTGGATATACCGAGGAAGATATAAAAAGTAAATTCAACGCATTATACACGGCATTTGGTTATGGATGCCCTCCACACGTAGGAATGGCACTAGGAATTGACCGTGCTCTTATGATGCTTTTAGAAGAAGATAACGTAAGAGAAACAGTTGCGTTCCCATTAAATCAAAATGGTGAAGACGTACTTACTGGAACTCCAAACGAGGTTACCGAATTACAACTAAGAGAGACTCATATTAAGTTAAGATAAGAGGTGTATATGAAAAAAGTAAATATTTTATGGAGCGGTATTACAGGAAGAACTGGCCAGTTAGCACTCGAATTTTCAAAACAAAATAATTTTGTTACTATTGTTGCTGGAGTAAGTAATAGTAACAGTAGTTATTATAATTATGATGAGTTAGATAAAATAAAAGAAAAATTTGATGTTATAGTGGACTTTTCCCATGAAGATAATTTAGAGAAAATTTTACAATTTGCTTTAAAAGCAAAAAAGCCTTTAATAATAGGAACTTATATTAAAGATGCAAAACATATAAATATGATAGAAGAAGCATCAAAGATAATACCAATTTTTAAAGGTGGAAATTTTAGGTTTGATGTAAAAAAGTTTATGGATGATGTAATTGAATATGCAAATACTTCGACTGAGGATATCGTGCTTGTTGAAACACATTATAAGACAAAAAAAGTTCCTAGCCAAACAGCTTTAGAATTAAAAGAAATGGTTTTAAATAAAACAGGTAAGCAACTTAAAATAGATTCTAGGTTAGAATATGATGATTTAATAAATGATTATAAAGTAAATAATATTAGTTGTCATGTACAAGGATTTGATGGTTTGATAGAAGGAGTTTTAAAAGTAGCTCAAATAATGTCTAGTAATATTAAACCTGATTTATATAATTTAAATAAATTATTTGATGAATAAAATAAGGAGGCAAATAATGCAAAAGATAACAAGAGAAAACATACAAGATTACGCACTAAAATTAATGTTTAAGATGAAAGATGAAGAATTTGAAACTTTTGAAAAAGAATTTGAAACCATTTTAAAACACATGGACTTAATCGGGCAAATTGATGGAATAGAAAAAGTTGAACCGATGACTTTTCCATTTAAAAACAAGGATGTTAAATTAAGAAAAGACGTTGCAACATCTGCTTTAACTACTGATGATGCAGTTAAAAACGCTCATGAAACAATTTATGATGAAATAAAAGTTCCAAAAGTAGTTGGGGGTGAATCTTAATGAGTTATTTAGATAAGAGTTTAGAAGAAATACACAAGGCTTTAAAAGAAGGCGAAGTAACAAGTAAAGAACTAATAGAAGAATCTCTTAAAAGAGCTCATGAATATCAAGATGAGTTAAATAGCTTTGTAACTATTTTGGATGATGCAAAAGAAGAAAAGGTAACGGATAATATTTTGTCTGGAATTCCTTGTGCAATAAAAGATAACTTTTCAACAAAAGGAGTTTTAACAACTGCTTCGTCAAACATTTTAGCGGATTACGTTCCGGTTTTTGATGCAACTGCAGTTAGTAAACTAAAAGACGCTGGTGCCGTTATGATTGGTAAAACCGTTCTTGATGAGCTTGCTATGGGTGGAACAGGAACAACTGGTCATACTGGTATTGTTAGAAATCCATGGGATCCTAAAAGAATGATCGGTGGCTCATCTGCTGGTTCGGCATCAGCTGTTGCTCGTGGTATCGTGCCTTACGCACTAGGTTCTGATACAGGTGATTCAATCCGTAAGCCCGCTGGATATGGTGGCGTGGTAGGCTATAAGCCAACTTATGGTTTAGTATCAAGATGGGGATTATTTGCGTTTGCTTCATCATTAGATCACGTTGGTTGTTTTGCTAAAACGGTAGAAGATACCGCATACGTAATAGATAACATAAAGGGAATTGATGAAAAGGACATGACGTCGTTTGATTCTTCTAATATTAAAATAATTGAAAACTTAAATAATGATGTTAAAGGAAGAAAATTATTTTACATAAAAGAAATCGTTGATAATTTAAAAGATGACAAAGTATACTATGATAATTTCTTAAAAGTAATAGATTACTGTAAAGAATTAGGAATAGAAGTTGCAGAAGAAAGTATTGACGAGGTCGTATTAAAAGGTATTTATCCATCTTACATGGCAATAAGTTGCGCTGAGGCAACTAGTAATAACTCAAACCTTACTGGTATTCCGTTTGGTAATAGAAAAGAAGGACATACTCCAGATGAGGTTATGATAAATACTAGAACTGAAGGTTTTTCTGAATTAATAAGAAGAAGGTTTGTTATTGGGTCATTCATCCTTCAAAAAGAAAATCAAGAAAAACTATTTAAAAATGCGCAAAGAATAAGAAGATTAGTAGTTGATAAAATGACTGAGTTATTTAAAAAATATGATGGTTGTATTATGCCAAACGCAGGTTCCATCGCACCATATTTTGATGAAGAACATGATCGTTTATCAGAAAAATATCTTTTACTTGAAAACCATTTAGCAATTGGTAACTTTGGAGGTTTCCCATCTATTACCATTCCATCAGGCCTTGTTGATAATATGCCGGTTGCAATTAATATAACTGGTCCTATTATGAGTGATGATGTGGTGTTTAACATTGCCAAAAAACTAGAAGAAAAAATAGGTTTTGTACCGTTAAGTGAAAAGGAGGAAAAGTAGTATGTATAAAGTAACGATTGGACTAGAAGTTCACTGTGAACTTGAATCAAATTCAAAAGTTTTCTCTCCTGCAATAAATGGCTACACAGAAGCACCAAATAGCCACGTAGCGTACCAAGACTTAGGTTTTCCGGGTATCTTACCAGTTGCTAATGAAGAGGCCGTTAAAAGGGCTTTAAAGGTGTCTATGGCAATGAATTGTAAAACACCAGATGAGATAATCTTTGATCGTAAAAACTATTATTATCCAGATTTACCCAAGGGATATCAAATAACTCAGATGACCAAACCAGTTGGTATAAATGGATATGTTGATATTGATGTAAATGGAGAAATTAAAAGAGTAGACATTCATGATACTCACCTAGAAGAAGATACCGCATCACTAGATCACTATGATACTTACTCATTAATTGATTATAACCGTTCTGGTATTCCTTTACTTGAAACTGTAACAGAACCTTGCTTACATTCTAAGGAAGAAGCTTTAACTTTTTTAGAGACTTATCGTTCTTTAATCGTTTACTGTGGTGTGTCAGAAGCAAGAAGTGATAAAGGACAAATGAGATGTGACGTTAACGTATCACTTTCTGAAACTGAAGAACTAGGAAGCAAGGTAGAAATCAAAAACATTAACTCGTTTTATAACGTTGGTCGTGCAATTGATTTTGAAATTGAAAGACAAACTGAGATACTTCAAAACGGTGGGGTAGTAGAACAAGAAACAAGAAGGTTAGATGATGAAACCGGTGAGACTTTCCACATGAGAAGTAAGGTTGATGCGGTTGATTATAAATACTTTATTGAACCAAACATTGCACCAACTCCTGTTACTGATGAAATGCTAGAAGAAATAAGAAAAACAATTCCTATGCTTCAGCTTGATAGAAAAAGAAAATACATGAATGAGTATGGACTTTCAGAGTACGATGCATCAGTTTTAGTAAAATCAAAAGAGGACTCTGATTTCTTCCAAGAGTGCGTTGATGCTGGCGCTGATCCTAAAAAGGCATGTAACTGGGTTACTGGAATGCTTATGGGATATTTAAATGAAAATGAAATAACGATAAAAGACGTACCAATAAAACCAGTTATGATAAAAGAATTAATTGATCTTGTTGATAACAAAACGATATCTTCAAAACAAGCTAAAGAAGTATTTGAATGTATGATAGAATCAGGCAAAGAACCAAACATAATTGTAAAAGAAAAAGGTATGATGCAAATTACTGATGATAATGCTATTCATGATGTTGTTATGGAAGTATTAAAAGAAAACGATGAGCAAGCAAGAAGTTATAATCCTGAAAAAACAAGAATGATTGATTTCTTCGTTGGACAGGTTATGAAAAAGACTCGTGGTAAAGCAAACCCAGCTAAGACAATGGAAATGTTAAGAGAAGAACTTTTAAAATATGGAAATAAAGAAAGCTAATCTTAAGCTTTCTTTTTACTTTGAAAATCATTTTATAAATATATGTAAAGTTATATGTAGAAAAATAAAACAATAATCTAAATTTTATAAATATTATTTTTTAATATGTTACAATTATTAGTAATAGGAGTAATTATGAAAGATAAAGAAAAGTTTTTAAATATTATTTCAATTATAATTATCTTTATAGATGTGTTGATTTTATTTCTTGATTTTATGCTTAACGATGCTGCATTTATAAGTGGTGCTTTTGAAAATATTAAAAAATTATCATTTGAGTATTCAACTTTAATTTTCTTTTTACCCAATTTTTTAATGATATGTTATTTAATATACAAAATTGTGTATAGAATATTTTTATCTTTTATTCGTGGCTATAAAAAAATTGATGTTAAATACATAAGAGATGATTTGGATAAAATAACACCATCTTATGTATATTTTATTGTAAATATGGATTTAGATGTTGATAAATGCGTAAATGCAACCATATTAAAATTAATTTATAATAAAAACATAAATATTGTAAATAATAAACTTGATGTAGTTGATAAAGAAACTGATAACTTAAAGGGCTCTGAAAAATTTATATTAAAATGTTTGAAAAATAAAAGAAATTCATTAGATTATAAAAAAGAATATGATTTAGATGGTGATATTTTTAAAGAAGCATATAAACAAGTTATAATAAAAGAATTGAAAGAACAAAACTGTTAATAAATGGAGATTTTATTAGTTTTGTTTTTGTTATTCTTATGTTTTTAATCTTTTTTGTTATACCGTATATTTTAGGTGTAACCATTAAAAATGATGTGGTTGAAAGCATTACAAGTTCAATTTTTATTTCTGGATTTTTTATTGTTCCAATATTAATATATATTGTGTCAGCATCGGCTAGTAAATTAGAAAACATTCAAAATTATAGAAGAACATCCAAAGGGAAAAATTTACTTCATAAGTCTTTAGGGTTAAAAAAATTTTTACAAGATTTTTCAAATATAGAAAAAGTTAAACTAGAAGAATTAAAACTAAGAGAATTTTATCTTATATATTCTATAGTTTTTGATTTTAATAATGATGAAAATAAAAGAATAAAATTATTGAAAACAAATAGTATAAGGTGAAAAATGTATAAAAAAACTCATAAGCTAAACACGCTTATGAGCTTTTTTTTGTTAAAAGATTCGGTTTATAGATACACTTGCAGAATATAAATCATTTGGTACTAGATCAAAATCAATGCCAGAGGTATTAATTAGTCTATAGCTTGCACCAGGAAGTGCTTCGAATATTGCGTTACCGCTAATTGTTCCGGTATCGCAGCAAGTAAGTTTGTTGTGAGTAGAAGAGTGAGCTATTAATACATCATTAGGCCAGAATTGATGAAGTTCTATACCAAGTGTTTTTGGTTCACAATCTTGCTCGCCATTATTTTTATTTCTTACGTTTACCCACCAATGCATAGCATATATACCAGCTTCAGGGATAGAGAAATCACCAGTTGCGGGATTATATGTTATTTTATTTGAAATGTTTGTAGTTTGGAATAGTAATGGTGTTTGTGCAGGAACAGTTGTGTTGGTTTCATCATGAACCATTGCGTAACTGTCTAATGTAGTTCCAGGACCTGCAGGACCAGTAGGACCAGTTACACCTTGAGGTCCAGTAGCCCCAGTAGGACCAGTAACACCTTGAGGACCAGTAGCACCGGTAGGGCCGGTAACACCTTGAGGACCAGTAGCACCAGTAGGGCCGGTAACACCTTGAGGACCAGTAGCACCGGTAGGGCCGGTTATACCTTGAGGTCCAGTAGCACCAGTAGGCCCGGTTACACCTTGAGGACCAGTTGCCCCAGTAGGACCAGTTACACCTTGAGGCCCAGTAGCACCAGTAGGCCCGGTTACACCTTGAGGACCAGTTGCCCCAGTAGGCCCGGTAGCACCTCTTGGACCAGTAGGTCCGGTAGGACCTTGACAACCGTCACATCCTCTTGGCCCGGTAGGACCAGTAGGTCCTGTACAATCATTTACCAAGCATTTGATAACCTCACATAAACAGTCATCTTTTTTGCATGGTTTTTTAATTATTTCGTTTAAGTTTAGATTTTCTATATCGTTGTTCATCTTTATTTTTTTCCTCCTTTCACTACCATAATATGTTGGTAACAAAAATGTGACCGAGCGAATATAATATAGGTTATAACATGATGGTTATATAACACGGTTAAAGTTTTCTTATTTAATTGACTTTTCATCATTAAACAAGTTAAAATAGGATTAGGAAAAAATATGGAGGTGTGATATGTTAAAAGATAAAGTTGCTGTTGTAACCGTTGGAACAAGAGGTATTGGTTTTGCAACGGTAAAGAAATTTTTAGAAAACAATGCAAAGGTGGTTCTTTTCGGTTCTAAAGAAGAAAGTGTAAAAAAAGCGGTAGAGGAATTAAAAAAGATTAATGAAGGTTATGATGTTATCGGTTTTTATCCTAATTTGAATGATTTTAATGAGTTAGAAAAGGTATTTAACGAAATAAAAGAGCGTTATGGAAAGATTGATATTTTAGTAAATAACGCTGGTATAAGTGCAAGAGATAGCATATATGATTATAAGACAGAAGATTTTAATAAGATTATTAACTTAAATGTTAACGCGGTATTTAACTGTACTAAAGCGGTTTGTAAAATCATGAAAGAGCAAGGCGGTGGTGTTATTTTAAATACTAGCTCAATGGTTAGTATATATGGTCAAGCTGCAGGCTGCGGTTATCCTGCTAGTAAATTTGCCGTAAATGGTCTTACTAAATCCTTAGCAAGGGAACTAGGACCTGATAACATTAGGGT
>CALVSY010000008.1 GCA_944359725.1 uncultured Bacilli bacterium
ATTGTAATCTTATTGCATCACACATCAATTCTGTTCCAAGAAAATCTTTAAATAATATTTCACCTTATGAGGCTTCTGTTAATTTCATTGGTAAAGAAAATTTAGACAAATTAAAAATCGATAAAATCAATTATGATGATATCGATTTAACAATTAAACTACTTAAAAAGTAGTACCTTTAATTAAGCCAAAATACACTTATTTTTTCTAATACAATGTGGGATGTTTACCTTACAAAATTTTAAAAATAATAACTTCCCGCACTTTTTTGCGTGCTTTCTTTTCAACTTAACGACGTTATTTTATCATTTTTCTTTATAAAAGTATACCTTTTTTTCCTTTATTTATGGGATTTTCTAATTAAAAATCATTTTTTATTTTCTGCGGGAACTTTTCTTTAAACCTAACCGAAAAAAAAGCAATCCCAAAACTTCAGGATTGCTTGTTACTGCTTTCCAGCTAAATACTGCATTAGCTGGCTTTGATTATTACTGCTTTACTTCATCAGTTATAATTATAACTGACAAATACATAATACCATACATGACAAAAAAAGACAATACTTTTTTATAAATTTATATCATTATTTTTAAAATATTTTTCATCCATTAGAAGTTCGTGTATTTCCTCTTCTGGATTATTTAAGTAAACTTCCTCGATTCTTTCTACCATGCATTTTTGAGATTCGATAATCGAGTTTACTTTTCTTGTTGCGGTATTTAAATCATCATTTACAACTACGTAATTATATTTTGTAACTTCGTTTATTTCTTTGTATGCTTCTTTAAATCTTTTAATTATTTTCTCATCAGTTTCGGTACCACGTTTTTTTAACCTATAAACTAAATCTTTCATAGAAGGAGGCATTAAAAATATAAATACAGCCTCTGGTACTTTATGTTTTATTTTTAAAGCACCTTGTACTTCTATTACAAGTATTACGTCTATACCCTTATTTAAATACTCATTTATTTTATCTTTTGGAGTACCATAATAATTTCCATTATAAACGGCATACTCTAAAAACTCATCTTTCTTTACTTTTTCTTTAAACTCATCTTTAGTTACAAAAAAGTAATTTATACCGTTTTCTTCTCCTTCTCTTGGCGTTCTTGTTGTGCAAGAAATAGAAACCCAAAAATTATTATTGTATTCCTTTAGCCTTTCACAAACAGAGTCTTTACCACATCCAGAAGGACCAGATAAAACTATTAAACTTCCTTTTGTATTTGACTTTATTATTTCTGACATTGTTCTCTCCTATTAACAAAAAAAGACCAAAATAGGTCTATTTACACGTTCCTTCACCAGGCTGTGAACCTTTTTGATATGTCTCACCAACTAATTCGCATGACGTTTTAGTTATAGAATCTTTTAAGTATCCTCCGAATACCTTTATTAAACTAACTGCTATAACAGTAACTAGTGCAATAATTAAAACATATTCAACTAGTGCCTGACCTTTCTTATTTAAATTATACATCTTATCACACCCTTATATCATACTAATATTAGTTTATCATTTTATATTGGTATTTGTCAATCACTAAACTAAAACTAAATTAAAAGTGTAAAGTAAAACCAGTCTAATTAAAAGACTGGTTTTATCATTGCCTTACAGTTGGTGTTGGTCTATTGGTAAACGTGTCTGTTTCATAACGAGTATCTGCACTAATAGAAATACTTGTTATAAAATTATTATAATCATACTGCGCCCAAAAAGCTTCTTTCCCAATATATGTTAAACTATCTGGAAAATATAACTCGCCACTTAATGATAAGCTCATGTAAAAAGCTTGATTTCCTATAGTTTTAAGATTATTTCCAAATTTTATTGATGATACTTGGTTTATCATAAATGCAGATTCCCCTATTTCTTCTAAACTATCTGGAAATACCAAATCACCAGTCATAAATTGACAATAAAAGAAAGCACAATCTCCGATTTTTTTTAGTGTAGATGGAAAACTTACACTTTTTACTATATTATAATCAGGATCAGCTGTCACATCATTATCAGTAACCGTTTTTTTTGATATTGCAAACGGTGAAAATCCTGTTGTAATATATCCTGTTTCACTTGCTTCTTGCATACTGGTACCCGCAATTTCCGTTACTCCCTCAGGTATTACTAGATGTCCGTTATTCGATTTAACCTGTTCTATTCCTTTTTCTGATAATCCAGATACAGTTGTTGGTCCAGACCATGTAAATAAATCACTTTGCTCAGGCTCTTCAGGCTCTGTTACAGTGCTATCCGTTACCTGCTCATACGTTATCGTTATTGTAAATTCTGCATTAGCACTCGTACTTACAGAATCCTCATCCCACTGCACTTTTACATCCATGTTCTTTTGCTGTTCTATGTTTAATATATCTCCATTATCTACCCCACTATAAGTTACTGTTATATCTTCTGTTTCTAATCCATTTACCTTTATTCCTGTTACTTTTGCAGCCATCGTACCATTATTTTTTATCGTTACGTTTATGTTTGCATATGCTGTTGGATATTCTAAGTTTGGAACTTCTATACTTAGTTCTTTTCCTTCATTTATTATGTTTGCCTGGGCATTTTTACTTCCTTGTTCACTTATTTTATTTACGCTTTCAAATATTATATCAAATTCTCCTTCTGCTGATGCCGTTCCTTTTATATCTAAGCTTTGAGAGAATAGTGCATATCCAACTGCCACACTTATAAAAAGAGCTATTGCTCCTATTATTATTTTACTTTGTTTATTTATACTACTTTTCATTTTTTCTTCCTTTATTTTATTTTCTATTTATAGTATATCATATTTTAGTTTGTTAAAACACGAAATTTATGATAATATTTACATGGTGATACAATGTTTACTTATATGAATGTAAAAGTTAAAGAAGCTAAAAACTTTAAAGATAGATTAATTGGTTTAATGTTTAAAAAAAACATAAAATATGGAATGTTTTTTAAACATTGCAGGAGCATTCATACGTTTTTTATGCTTGATGAAATAGACGTTGTTGCAACTGATAAAAATAATAACATTATAAAAACTTATAAGCGTGTTAAACCATGGAGAATACTAGTTGCTCCAAAACCTACTAAAAACATATATGAATTACCAAAAGGCACTTTAAAATAGTGTCTTTTAATATTTACTAGTCTAATATGATATCTAATCCGTTTTCCCCATCAAATGTATATTTTTTATAAAATTTAATGCCAATTTTTTTAAAATAATTGTACTCTTTTTTATTTTTACAATAAACATCAAACATATTTTCATGAGTTTCAGATGCATACATAATATCTTTATCATTATAAAACATAATGTCTTCGACTGAATATGGAAACATCCAATCATAAACCGAATTTTTACTTAAAATTTCTTTTTTTAGTCTATCCGATAATTTAAAGAAATATCTTGTATATGATGGATCAGAAACTTTTTTTAAAATCATTTCCTCCTTATATTTATTTACAAATTCAGAAGTAATATAATTATAATATATCCAATTAATATGATCTTTTATTGCACGTTTTCCACCATCTGGACTTGTAAAATTATAAACTTCTTTTCCATAAATCTCAATATTATCTTTATATTTTTCGGACATATATTCCAAATACTCTTTTGAATAATTTTTTGCAAGATCCTTTAAGGTACAATTTTCACCATTAAGAAAAATTTTTAAATATCTATTAGTTCTTTCTATATATTGTTCAGTATGAATTGCCACTTCAAAAATGTTACTTTTATTAATTAAATACTCCATCAATTTTTGATAAGTTTCTCCTTTTACTTTTCCTTTAATTAACATTTTAGCTCCTTCTTAAATCATTTTATTTTCATAAAAAGTATAACATAAGATAACAAAAAAGAGCAAAATATGTTTACTTTGCCCTTGCTTTTACAACGTATCTTTCTTTACCACCTTTAGTACACGTAACTAAAGTTACTATTTTTTCATTAGGATCATCTGGTTGTGCTAAGTACGATGCATCATCAGCACTTTTAATGCCATATTCATAAACGTAATAATCAACACTTCTACCCGTTAAGTCGGTGACTGTCACAACGTCATTTTTTCTTAACCTATTAATTTTTATAAAGTAATTTCCTCGCATAAAATTATGTCCACCGATCGCAACGTTTCCATTTTCATTTAAGTCAGGTCCTGACATCTTAACTAACGCCGTGTTATATGCATCCTTAGTGTTTTCTTTTAAGATAGGTTCATAAAGATTAATCTTTTTAATTCTTAGTTTACCTAAAACGGTAAATTTAAAGCCACCGTAGGAAACAACTGCTTCTGTTACATTATCATCATTCTTTTCTATTTCCTCATCTATTTTATCAATAATACCCTTTGATAGTTCTTGCCTTTTTCTTTCTCTAAAATTACTGTATATAAATAGTGCAACCGCAACATATAATGCTATTACGATTAATACTATTAAAGTGTTAATTAGTTTTTCTTTATTAATTTTACTAAATAATTTATTGATCTTAGTTTTTATTTTATTCATCTAAAACACCTACACTTTAATATAAGGCTTTAAAAAATCATAGCCAAAAAAGTATACTAATAAGCCTAAAACTACTAAAACGATTAAGGAAATATATATACCTATCATAAATTTGTCTTTCTTTTTTTTAGGTTCTGAATCAGAAACATCTACCATTTGCATATCATTCATTTTTATCACCTTAACTTTCACTAGAATTATCTACGTATATTAACTTACCTTCATAATTATAATACTCATTTTTAACGATTATATAATTATCGTAAGCTTTATAATCAGTATTAAACGAAGTAAGTGAAATCTCACTTAAATTTTCTGTTGTCAAAAGTGCATCTTTTGCATTAGTTGAAATTTTTATTATAGGATATGTATCATTAAATACAACGTCTATGTAATGAAGATCATTTACCGTTTTGCCATTACTGTTATATAGAATAAATGAATTGTCTTTCTTTGCTGCATAAAATACGTTTTTCCTATTTGTAGAAGTTTTTTTCTTAACAACATCAGATGCCATCTTTACTTCTTCATTTTCAAAATCTATTATAACGTCTCCATCTTTATCTAACACACCATAACCATTAGTTGTTTTAGCGATCGCTTCTCCAAAAGAGTCAAATTCCAAAGCCTCATCATAGTGCTCATCATTTATTAAATTACCATATTCATTTATGTATCCAAATTTTCCATCACTAAACTTTACGATTGCAAAACCATTTTTAAACGCTTTTTCCACTTCAAAATCCGCTTCTATTTGTTTATATACCTCTCCTTCTGAAACAAGTGCTATATCGTTTTTTCTTCTTCTGGTGTTATAGGTGTAATACATAAATACGCCGTCTCCGTAAAAAGAGCTGTCTTCCGTTATGTTATCAGATATTTTTGCACCTGTTTTAGTGCTTATGTACTCATATTCATAATTATTATTAATCGCTCTTAAAACTCCAGCTTTAATAGATGGCATACTAAGACTATTTAAACTTTCTGATTCAAATATAACCTTATTATCATCTATGTACATATATCTTCTTGCACCACTATTAATAGTTTCATAAAACACGTTGTTTTCTTCTGGCACTATTTCGTTTAAAGTAGGAGAAGAAACACTTGTTCCATCCATTAAATTAACTATTTGACTAGTACCATTTACTTTTACAACTCCGTATCTATCATAATCATTTTCAGTTAGACTAGAAGATTTTACACTAATTGTTTTATCATCTTTATCTGTTAGTTTATAAGAAAACACTTCTTTTCCATCTAAGTTAATAATTCCAACGGTATTATCATTAGTAAACGAATAACAACCATCTTCATATGTTATCAAATCATAATCAAACTCCGTTTTTTCTTTTAAACTACTATTTAGTATTCCATACTTTAATCCGCTTTTAGTAACCTTAGATGCGATTATGTCCTCTCCTGCTCTATAAAGTGAAAAGTAAGTTCCCGCATTAACCGCTTCTTTTCCACCTTTATCAATTATAAGAGTAAGGTTAGATGCGTCTTTTACGATTGCGTAACCATTTATGAATTCCTCACCATAAGAATACTTTGGATTTACTATTTTATTTCCAGTGTAATCAATGTAACCATACTTATCATTTTGAACTATTCTAATAGGCTGATTATCTGATGCATAAACAATTAAATCATTTAAGGCATCCCCGGTTTTATTTATGAAAAACTCAAAGCCTATAAGCATTACTATTATTACGTATAGCATTACTTTTTTTACTATTTTTCTTGTCTTTGCATTTTTTATGTTAAAATCTTTTATTGATGGTTTATACTCATCTAACTTCTTTTTAGAGGCATCTATTTCCACTTTACCTTGGGCGCTTGATACGTTTACTTTATTTAAAAATTCATCTAGCTTTTTATCTTCTTTTTCCTCTTTTTCTTTATCAACTTTTACGTCCATAAAGTCAAGCATTTCATCAATTTCATTTGCAACTTTTTTATCCGCCTCAAAATCAAGCATTTCAACGGTATCATCATCATTTGAGGAAGCATCATCAAAATCAAGCGTTTCAACTAATTCGTCTTTAACATCTTTTTTCATCAGCACGCCTCCTTATTTTTATGTATACCTAAAACAATTTTATAATATTTTTATTCAAAATACAAGGTTAGTAAAAAAGAAGTGTAAAAGAAAAGAACAAGTTTTGTTAAACTCATTCTTTAAATTCGAATATCATGTCCATGATCTGTACTTTATCACCGTTTTTGCATCCCATTTTTATAAGTTCTTCATCAATTCCCATACCTCTTAGTTTTCTTGCAAACCTTACTGCGCCTTCATCAGTAAACTTAGTCATTTTAAATAATTTTTCAACTTCTTTTCCTTTTACTACGTAAATATCATTATCACGGGTAATGGTAAATGGTTTTTCCTTTTTAAATTTATATAAAACGTGTGATTCGAAGTTCTCCTCATCAAATAAAGGTTCCTCTTTAATATTATCTAGTTCATCTGCTATTTTAACTAATACCTCATCTAAACCTTTATTTGTTATCGCACTTACTTCAAATACTTCTTTTTTATATTTATCTTTAAATCTTTGAAGGTTTTCATAAGCACCTTCTAAGTCCATTTTATTAGCGATTATTACCTGCGGCTTTTTCATTAATTTAGGATCAAAGTCATAAAGCTCTTTGTTAATTACCTCATAATCTTCTAATGGATCTCTTCCTTCAAGGCCTGACATATCAAGAACGTGTGCGATAACGCGGGTTCTTTCTATGTGTTTTAAAAACTTATCACCAAGACCTTCACCAAGTGATGCTCCTTTAATTAAACCAGGAAGGTCTGCTGCAACAAAGGTCCTACCATCAATCGTTCTTACAACTCCTAAGTTAGGATTTAAAGTAGTAAAGTGATATGCTGCTATCTTAGGCTTAGAACGTGATATTTTAGATAAAATAGTTGACTTACCAACCGATGGCATACCAACAAAACCAACATCAGCGAGTAATCGTAATTCTACTTTTAAAGTTTTTTCCTCTCCTGGTTCTCCTTTTTCAGAAAAATTTGGAGCAGGATTAGAAGGAGTTGCAAAAGCGGTATTACCACGTCCTCCTCTTCCTCCTTTAGCAACTATTACACTATCATCTTTTTTAGTTAAATCAGCAATTATTAAACCAGTATCCATATCGGTTACCGTCGTTCCAACAGGAACTTTAATAACAACGTCCTGGGCGCCACGGCCATTTTTATTTTTACCCATTCCGTTAGCACCCTTTGGTGCTTTAATTAACTTATTGTATCTTAAATCAAGTAATGTCTTTAATCCTAAATCAGTTTTAAATATGATGCTTGCGCCTCGTCCACCGTTACCACCGAAAGGTCCTCCGTCCGGAATAAACTTTTCTCTTCTAAAAGCGGTACAACCATCACCACCATTACCAGCTTTAACTTTTATTATTACCTCATCTACAAACATCGAAATCACCTTCTTTCACAATAATTATTTTTTAGTTTTTTAACACTATTTAAAATATTTTCTTTAGCTCCATAGTAGATAAGATTATCATTGTTTAAAGGTTTTTCAACTTTTTTAACAAGTGCTTTCATCTCGTCTTCATTTAGCTTTCTATAAAAACCAGATATTTTTTCTTTATTTATCTTACCAATTCCAGTATAAAACTCAAGACTATCTAAATCAAGATAAAAGATTCTATCACCAATTTGTGTTAAATAAATTATTTTTTGATTACTACCTTTAAGTGATAATACATCACCTAACTTATAATCACTTACGTCAATCCAATTTAATCTAGATATTTTTGGATCAACATAACCAATTACCTCATAACTATTATTATTATCAATCGTTATTATATTATCAGTATCAATAACATGTTTTTGACCCATAAAATAATCATATATCTTACTTTCGTTATCAATAATAAGTTTTGCAATTTTATATTTTTGATCATTTTCTTTTTTTAATACAATGTATAAATCATTTTCTTTTAAAAGAATACTGCCTTCTGTTAGTCGGTAAGAAAATAAACTCCAATCAATTTTATTAAGTTCTTTACAATATTTAGTTAATTTTTCAATTAATTTTTTATATTCATTATAAGGCATATGATATGAAAAGTATTTAAATTCATCTTTAGTTATCTCATATATTTTGTTACATTTACAATAAGATGCAATATCTCTTTTATAATTATAATGCACATAATATCTATTATCACCTTTACATTTACTTGATGTTGTTTCTTTAATTGCATATAATCCTTTAGAAGACTTACCTACCACTATAAAAGGCCTAGTTAGATGAGTTAAGTCCGGATTATTATAATCAGGAGTTTTAGCAATAATAACCATTCTAGGTTTTATATCTTCAAATTTTATCTTATCATGACATTTGTTTTTTTCTTCATCTAACGCTTCTTTTACATTATCATCACTTATTGCTTCTTTTTCATCCACAATTATTTTTTTATCAGTAGTTAAATTATTAATATCATGTTTTTTAAACCAAGATTTTAAAAAATCTATTATTTTCTTTAAATGCATTTTATACCCCCCTTGAAAAAACTTTTTTAACTAACCTTTAAAAGATGCATCAACATAGTATATTTGTCTTTTTTCCTTGTAATACTGCTTTTCAAAATCAGTCATTACGTTTTTTATATTTCTTTCATCATTATGTAAATCTAAGCTTACCTTATCAAAAACATACCAATATTTACTTAAGCTTTCTAGGGCTGATTGAAATAAGATTTTGTTATCCGTCTTTAAAATTATGTGCTTGTTTTTCTTAAATATTCTATCATATAACCTCAAGTAACTTTCATGAGTAAATCTTTTTTTCTCGTCTTGTCTTTTTGGCCATGGTTCTGAAAAAGTTAAATAAATAGTATCTATTTCTTTACCAAAAATATTTATTATTTCCTTGGCATCAGCACATATCATTTTTAAATTATCAATTTTATTACCCTTTATCGTGTTAACGGCATAAGCGGTTTGTGACTCATCAAGTTCTAAACCAATAAAGTTAACCTTAGGATTTTGCAAAGCCATATTAATTATGAAACTGCCGCGTCCCATACCAAGCTCTAAGCATATTGGATTGTTATTTTTAAAAACCTTATTCCAATTATTTTTATATTTAAAAGGTTCTTTTACAACATAAGAACTGTTATTTAAAATATCTTTAGCACCTTTAATTACGTTATAACGCATAAACAATCACCTCTTTATAAATTTTATCATATTTTAATTATAAATCAAATAAAACCTTATTACTAATATGTCAAAGTTTTGATAGATATCATATAAGCTTTATTTTTTTTACAAAAAAGCAAATAATTAAAAAAATTCTACAATCCGTAGAATTATTTTTCTAAATATACACTTACTTGTTTCTTATCTTTACCACGACGTTCAAACTTAACATAACCAGTAATTAATGCGTATAAAGTATGATCTTTTCCCATACCAACGTTTTTACCTGGATATATTTTAGTTCCTCTTTGACGATATATAATTGATCCTGCTGGAATTAATTCTCCATCTGCTGCTTTAGCACCTAATCTACGTCCTTTACTATCACGTCCGTTACGAGTAGAACCTTGAGCCTTTACGTGTGCAAATAACTGGATTTGTAACTTTAGCATTTAAAGCACCTCCTATTTTATATTAGTTATCTTAATGTTTTTTTTATAATCTTTTTCAAGTTCCTTTAGCATGTCTATCATGTTTAAAAAAACCTTATTGATGGTATCATCCGTTTTTAAAATATTAATTTCTAAATAGCCTTTCTCATCTTTATAACTAACTTTTTTTTCATCTAGTTTTAAAGCTAAGTTAACGCTTGTAATTGAAATAGAACTTACCGCTGCGCAAACGATATCTTTTCCGTAATCATCATAGTTTGCATGACCGGTAATCGATATAAAACGAACGTAATTACCATCTTTTTTAACTTTTACTTTAATCATTTAAATCACCATAAATTAAGCATTAATTTTAGTAATAACAAGCTTAGTATATGGTTGACGGTGACCTTGCTTTTTATGTGAGCTTTTCTTTGGTCTGTACTTGAAGATTACTATCTTCTTTTGTTTACCGTGCTTTTCAACCTTAGCTTCTACGCTAGCACCTTTAACATAAGGTGTGCCAACTTTACTTCCAGCGATAACAACCTTATCGAAAGTATAAGTTTTACCTTTTTCGCAATCTAACTTTTCAACGTAAATACTGTCGCCTTCGCTAACTAAGTATTGTTTGCCACCAGTTTCAATAACTGCTTTCATATTTTAGCCTCCTTCTTAATTAATAGACTCACCATTAAGGTACATAATTGTTTACTTTAAAACCTTTTCTGTGTGGTTGAAGAACAAGAAGTTCATTCAAACGAATTAATTTTATCATATTATCATTAGTTAGTCAAACCTTTCTTTTAAAATACTTCTCTCACTATGATAATGACCATTTATGTAAAAGTAATTTTTCCTTCTTCTTTTAAATAAAGATAAGTTATTACCTTTAATATAATTATACTTATTAATATCAGGATAATAATAAATATATCTTTCAAATAATAACCGGTTAAATAAGTGTGGTATATCTTTATAAAGACTAATTAGCTTCTTTATTATGAAACTAAAAATTATTACGTAGCTAGCTTCTATTTTTACGTCTTTTAAAAGTATTGTTATAACTATTAATATAATGATTAAAAGTGATACGTAAAACAAACATTTTAAAGACCTTTTATAAGGCATTAAAACGTTTAAGATAACGGATAATATCTTAGAACCATCTAGTGGATAAATTGGTAATAAATTAAATAAAAAGATGGCTAAGCTATACTTATTTATCATAAAAAAAGAAGATGCATCTATGATATATGCTTTATTTAAAGTAAATAGTATTATAAATAAAAGGCCTTGTGCTAAAAAACCCGATATGCTAACTAAGAGTTCCTCTTTAAATGGTTTATCAATTACGTCATCATAAGTAATAAAGCCTCCACATAATGTTATATCTACACGTTTTACCTTCCATTTAAAAATTAAAGACGTTATTATATGACCTATTTCATGCATTATAATAACAAATAAAAAAGATAAAACATCATAAAATAATCCCGATAAAAAAGAAATAAATATTATTAAAAGAAAAAAAGGCGAAAGCTTAACTTTTCTACAAATAGCTATCATATGATAAATACTTTCCATCTTTTTCAAATATTAAATATAACTTATCTTTACAATTACCAAGTATTTCTCCTTTTTCAACGTAATCATATAATTTAACTGATACGTCACTTAAGTTACCATACGTTACGTTAAGTCCGTTTTCATCTTGAACTTTTATTAGGTTTTTATATTTTTCGTTTTTCTTTTCTTCTATTACTATACCACTTTTAATAGCACTAGCAGCATAATCAGAAGAAACAAAAAGCATGTAACCATTATTTTCTTTTTCTATTTTACTATAAGTTATCTTTTCATTTGAAACAACTTTTGTTTCATCTTCTTTGGTATTTTTAAAAGGAACAACATCACCTAAGTAAGTTTTATATAAACTGTAGATTTTCGCAAAAGAAAGAGAATTGTTATAAACTACTTTTTTAAAGTTTTCTTTATTAGCACTACTTTGTCTTATAAATATTAAAGATGCTAAAAAAAGCGCTATTACGATTAAGGTCTTAATAAATATGTTATAAAGAAACCTTTTAAGACTACCAGGTTTATCATTCTTTTTTTCTTTATTAACTTTCTTTTTATAAAACGTAAAAGCATCATTCATTAGCATCACCCTAATTTACTAATATGCTTTAAAAGTTTTTTTATTCGTTATAACATGATTTACCAGTATAAATATTATGTATAATATTATAAAATACAAAGTATTTATAATAATGCTACTCAAAAATATATTAACTATGTCTAAAATATATACGTTAGTGTATAAAAACGAAATAAGATAAATAAATAAACTATAAAATACGCAAGATAAGTAATAAAAAATAAGCATTAAAAAGAAGTTTTTTCTATCATTTATAAAACTTGATGTTACGTATAAAATAAATGCATATAAAAAGCCATGTAAAAAGATAAAATCAGTGTATAGAAGATCATATAACACCCCAAATATAAAGGTAATTATCATAAGCTTTTTTAAATCTAAATGAAAAATATTTACCAAAATAATTAGACTAATTATAAAAAAAGGAATAAAATTATTTATTAAATTAGGAATGATAGATTCTAATAATAATGAAATAAAAAGAAAAATAGAATATATAATCATTTTATCCCTCCGTTAAGTAAACACCTAAAAACATTAAATCGTTAAAGTTAACGTCTGACTTTACCCAAACCGTTCTTGATAATCCGTAATCATCAGTTTCTTCTTTAACTACCGCGCCTACGTAAATACCTTTATATAATGGATTATCAAAACCAGATAAAACAACACTATCACCTTTTTTTATATCCGCTTTACTTGTTATACTTTCAACTTTAAAAAGATCTTTTTTATTATCATAATAAGATAGCATGCCAGATGCAGCCTCTTTTTGCGTTTCTACAAAAACAGATAGCATGTTATCATCACTCACACTCGTTATTAACGTTACCTCACTTTGATTTTTTGATACCTTACCAATAAAACCAACAAGACCATTTTCATTTACTACTACAGAATCCTTTTTTATGTTACTATCATATCCCTTATTAACCCATACTTTGTTAAACCAAGTTTTAGATGTGTGATTTATCACTTCTGCTATTAAAAAGTTTTCGTTTCTTTCTTTAAAATCAAGTGCTTTTCTTAAATCATTGTTTTCATCTTGCAAATATTTTATTTTAGAATTAATCATTTTGTTAGAATAGTTTTTAGTAGAATAAACTTTATCTATAAAAAACTCATTTATTTTTGCTGATGCATTTTTAAAAAAACTTTCAAAAAACGTATAACGTCTATTAGAGACTACTAAAAAAGTACATATATAACACACAAATATAAACAAAACAATAAATATTAAAATATTTTTGTTAGATCTTCTTCTTTTACCATTTATACTTTTTCTCATTTAAGCACCTTCTATTAATCCATTTTCATAAAAACTATAATAATTATTTTCCCCTATTATTATGTGATCTATTACTGGTATCTTTTGAATATATCCTATTTCTACCAAGGTATTTGTTATATTAATATCATCATTAGATGGTATTACGTTACCAGATGGATGATTATGAATGCATATTATGTATGCTGCTGATGCTAAATATGCTTCTTTAAACACTTCTCTTGGATGAATAAGACTTCTATTTAACGTTCCTTTAAACAAAAGTTTTTTATCTATTAATTTTTTTTGTGAGTTTAAATATAGACAGTAAAAATACTCTTGATTAACGCCAGAAAACTCTGATCTAAAATGATTAAATATCTTGTGAGCACTATTACATCTTAAATCATTTTCAAGTGGCTTAGATTCATACACTCTTCTTCCTAATTCTAAGGCCGCTAAAAACTCAATTGCCTTTACCGCACCTATTCCGTTTATGCTAATTAACTTACTTAATGATAATTTCTTTAAATCAGATACATCTTTAACTAATTTTAATACCTCACTAGCTAAGTATTTAGATGAATAATCGCGTGTGCCAGTTTTTAGTATTATCGCGATTAAATCAGACGTAGATAAATTTTTAGCACCATACTTAACTAGTCTTTCTCTTGGTCTTTCATCTTGCGGCACGTCTTTAATAAGTACGTTACTCATAATTCACCATTATATCCTCATAACATGACAGTATCTGATTTTCAATTATCAGAAGCGAATTAGCATCTTCCGTTACATCAAGTAGTTTTTCATATTCATTTAAGTTTTGAATAAACTCATCATTGTTAATACTTACCGTTTCGACAGTTGTTTTAACGTTTTTTGAATCATATATTTTTTTTATTTTCTCCATGTTATCAAGAGTTTTAGCAATACCAACATAAACGGTTACCTTATCTTCTTTTTCAATATAAATATAACGTTCAAAATCCATGGCAGAACGCTGCATCTCATCTACCGAATCATATGTACCAAACTTTAACATATAAACTTCATCATCATAACTAATAACGTTTTTGGTATCTACTTTCTCATACTTATCAAACGTTAATTTAGCTAGCAAAACACCTGCAAGTATTGCAATTATTATTCCAATAATAGTCTTTTTCATTTATATCACCCATCTACATAATAAGATAATATTCATTAAAAAAGTGTCGAAAAAAAGAACCAAAAAGGTTCTTTTAAAAATTATTTTGAATGTTAGTCTCTAACAGTTGGAGTTGGTCTACCAATAAATGTCGTGTCTTCATAAGTTGTATTTTTACTTATAGAAATACTAGCTATCTTGTTAATAGTAAGGTTACTATCTATCGCGAAAGCACCAAGTCCGATCGAAACAACACTATCTGGAATATAAAGCTCACCTGTAAGTCTTGTACAATATGAAAAAGTCATATTTCCTATTTTTGTCAATGTAGAAGGAAATGTTATTTTAGTTATAAAATTTATTTCAGGATCATCTAAATAATCAATAAAACCAGAGTTAGTCATATCAAAATCATTTATATAAATAGGAGAAAAACCACCAATTAACTTACTACCAACTTGTTTTGCATCAGTTATCTCTGTTACTCCCTCAGGTATTATTAGGTGTCCTTCATTTTGTTTTATCTCTTTTATTCCTTTTTCTGTTAATCCAGATATCATTGTAGGTCCAGACCATATAAATAAATCACTTTGCACGAATATTGGTTCAGTTGTTACTTCTTCTTTATCTGTTTGTGTATATGTTAATTCATATGATAAGGTTATACTTTGTTTTTCATCTGGCAAGTCTTCTTCATCTAAATCATCTCTATACTTTATTGTTATAGTTACTTTTTTAGTTTGTCCTTTATTTAAAAGGTCTCCTATAGCAAGTTCTGTGCCATCATTTTTATATGTTACTCTAAAATCTAAATACTTTTCTTGTTCTTCTGTAAATGTTGGCATTACTATGTTTGATATTTCTGCGTTTATACTTCCTTCATTTACTAAATCCACGTCATAGACAACTTCATCTTTTGGATTATTTAAACTTACGTTTATGTTTGTTATTGAAGCACCGTTTTCTGCTACATTTGGTCTGTTTTTCTCACTTGCTTCTCCCTTTGTTTTTGCTTCACTTAGGTTTGCAAAATGGATATCCCAGTTTGCGGCATCTACGTTTGCACTACCGTTTATAGAAAGTAGGCCACTCATTGCAGCATACGCAACACTTAAACCTACTACCGCAACTAAAAGCGATATTATAACTATCATTTTTGTCTTTCTTCGCTTTTCCATTTCACACCTTCTTACATACTTATTTTAATCATTTATATATTATCATAATCTTATTTTAAATTCAATTTCTTTTATTAGTATGTGTAAATATACTTTTTATATTGATATTATCTTTATTTTTGGATATAATAAAAGTGTAAGGAAGCAGCTTACTAGTTGTTTTCCAGTTAATGTTTATTAATGAAAAGCAGAGCTAGTATTTACTATGCTCTGCTTTTCTTACTTTATATAACAATCAATATGACTACTATTATAAGTAATATGATGACTAATTTTGGAGTAAATTTAATTTCAAATCTAAACCTCATAAGCATCACCATCCCTTCTTATTCAAAAAGAAATGGAAAACAAAGTTAGTAAATCACTACTTCCTCATACTTATAATTCTCCATAACTTTTTAAAATCCCCTAAAAAAATGAAAAAAATATAAAAAAGTCAGAAAATTCTGACTTTATATTAAATTATTTCTTGAAAATACTTTAACGTTATCTTTTGTATATACATTAACTAAAGCATCATCAACTATTTTACAAAAACATAAACCTGATATTACTATGTCTTTACCTTTTTTTAAATTAAAACTAGTTTTGTTTAAACATCTTAAATCATTATTGGTATTTAAATTTATTCTTTTTACTTTTATGTTATTTGATAAATAAATGGTAAAACTATTTTTTTTATCAGATAAATAATCTATTCTTGCATAATTATCTATTATAATAGACTCATTTGGTTTCATTTGATAAGTTCTTGGTTTTATTTCTTTTACCGGACTTATTTTTTTTACGTCTTTTGCTTCTAAGTTGTAAAGAAAATTATCATCTCTTACTATTCCTGGAGTATCGATTAATGTTAAATCATCACTTAGTTTTATTTTTATAACATCAAGCGTTGTAGCGGGCATATTACTTGTTGTAATATAACTTGTAACACTACTATATGATTTAATAATAGCATTTATTAAAGTAGATTTACCAGCGTTAGTATCTCCTACTAAATAAACGTTATTACTTGTTTTATTCTTATTTATTAAGTTCATAAGTACGTCTAAGTTATAATTTTTTGTTGCACTTACAAATATAATATCATTGCACTTTATATTAAAGTTTTCTTTTATATAATTAATTATTTTATATTCTTTAACTGATTTAGGAAGTAAGTCTTTTTTTGTTATTATTAAAATAACATTATTAAAATCATTAATTTCATTTAATTTATCATCAAGCGATAGTATATCACATAAAAAAAGTACTAAATCTTTTTTTTCTTTTACCGCGTTATATATTTTTTCATAATTTTCTTTCTCATACGAGATACTTTTATAATCACCATAATTCTTTATTCTAAAGCACCTTTTGCATACTAAAGCATCATTATAGTTTTCCTCATCTATATAACCTGGTTTATCTTTATTTTCATACTGCATTACACTTCCGCATCCTAAGCACTTCTTAGTCATAATACCTACCCTTTATTAATATGTCTTTTTCTTTGAACGTTTTAAATATCTTCTTTTCTATTTGTCTGTTAAGCCAAGTTTCTCTTTCATCTATATCACTTATTGGATTAACCAAAATAGTTGTAATACCCATTTTATTTCCGCCTTGAATATCCGTTAAAAGCTGGTCTCCAATAGATGCTACTTCGTTTTTCTTTAAATTATATTTTCTTAAGATATACCTATATTTATAAGAAAATGGCTTTAAAGAAATACATGCTATATCAACGTCATAATAAGATCCAAACTTACCTACTCTTCTTGGAAAGTTATTAGAAAATAATATTACTTTAAAATCTTTTTTTAATTTATCAAATAGCTTTTTAGTTTTTTCACATAAGACAACTTCTCTTGCAGGAGAAATGGTATTATCTAAATCAAACAAAAGACACTTAATACCCTTTTTCTTAAGCTTTTTATAATTTATAGTAAAAATACTTTCTTGATACATATCTGGAATAAATCTTTTAAGCATCATTATCCTCCTTTTTTTCATCTTTATTAAACGTTATTTTATTATATCTTCTTATTCTTTCTTCTCTTATACTACTTTCGTAATATTCATTAATCGTCATTAAGTAATTATGATCAGTATCATACGCACCATTTTCTTCATATATATTATCATAGAAAAGCGTTTTTTTAATGAATCTAAATGCCACTATAAATAGTACAACCATAATTAAAATAAGCGGTGTAACTTGAAGTAATAAAACTGATATACTACTTTCATAATTAACGTTTATAACACTTAAAAGATTCATTAATATATTAAAAGTGCCGTGAGTAAAAGACGCAAGTAAAATACCAAATAAAAAGTTTAAATACTTTTTACTTTTTACTTTTGAAAAACTTCCGAGTGAGATAAAATACCCAAGTATAATACCACATATTACGTGTAGTGGAACCGTTGTAAAATCCCTCATTAATGCAAGAGAAATTCCTTCTTGAACCGTGTTTTCAGAAAACGCATACATTATGTTTTCTAAACCTGCAAAAGAAAGTGAAATTAAGCACATATAAACAAGTCCATCATATATATCGTCATAGTGCTTATTATCAAAGATAAATAAGAAAAATATCGCCATTTTAGAAAATTCCTCAATAAATGCCCAAACATAAGTTAAAATAGCATTATTAGAAAAATATGGCATCACAAGTTCTTCTAAATAACCTGCAATGGCAACTGATAAAAAACCAGATAATAAACATATTATTATGTTTTTTGAAGGCTCTTTTCTTTTTCTGTCCGTATATAAAACAAAACCAACTAATAATAATGCTGGAACTAAAGAAAAAAGTAAAACTACTAATCTTTCATAGAAGTAATAGTAATTATTAAATAAATCAAAATTAAAACTTAAATTTACCATAATACTCCTTTCTTTAATTTAGAAAAAACAATTTTAAACTAGTTGTTTTTATATCGTCAGTTTCGTATACAACAACCTTGTATAGCAAAATATTATAAGTGGTCTCATTACCCTTTTTACTTTCTTTTAAATAAATACTTGGTTTATCATTTTCTGATGCTGTTTTATATGATATATAAGCTAAACCCGTATTTATTAAAAATAAAATTATAATAATCCAAAAAATAATATCACCAATTTTATGTTTTTTCATATTTATATGTCCTTTACCTTTTTTTATTATAACATAAATGCCTATTAATTTTTCATATAATTTTAACAGGAGTGATAAATTTGTTATTAAGTTTTTTAACGGAAATTATTAAAGGAATAATTATTGGAACTGGAAGTTATGGTAGTAAGACCTTTCCTGATCCTTTAAATAAAGACGAAGAAGAAATTTTAATAAATAAAATGCTTAATAAAGATAAGGATGCAAGAAATAAACTTATTGAACATAACTTAAGATTAGTTGCTCATATCGTAAAAAAGTATGATAACGGAAAAAACGACGTTGATGATTTGATAAGTATTGGAACCATTGGATTAATAAAAGGAATTGATACGTTTACCAATAAAAACGGAACAAGACTTACAACATATGCCGCAAGATGCATTGAAAACGAGATATTAATGCATTTTAGAAGTGATAAAAAAAATCAACGAAACATAAGTATAAATGAACTAGTAGGTTTTGATAAAGATGGTAACGAAATATCATTTTTAGATATTTTAAAAACACCTAACCCAGACTATGTAAAAGACATAACTTTACAAGATAACATAAAATTACTTTATAATTATATAAACGTTTTAACAGATAGAGAAAAAGATATCATAATAAAAAGATATGGTTTATATAACACTAAAGAACAAACCCAAAAAGAAATCGCAAAAGAATTTAATATATCAAGAAGCTACGTATCAAGAATTGAAAAAAGAGCCTTAACTAAAATATTAAGAGAATTTATAAGAAATAAGAAAGATATTATGATTTAATTTAAAAAAGGATTAATGCTTATGAACATTAATCCTTAAATTATATATTATCTTTTAATTACGTATATTATTCCACCAACAAAACCAAATGCTATAACTGATAATCCCATTATTATTAAAGGATTTTTATCTTCAACAGTAACTGTATTATTTTTCTTTGTAGTAGTTGTTTCCTTTTGGATATTTAAAGTATAAACTCTTTTTGTTCCATCTTCTGCCGTTACTGTTATTCTAACTTTTGAACCATTTTTTAAATTTTCATTACCGTCTATTTCAACTGTTGCATTCTCATCAGACAAAGTATATTCAAGCGTTAAAGAATCAACATTTCTTCCAATTTTTACATTATAAGTAAACTTATCTTCCTGAAATTCAAAATCTTCGCATTCCTCAATTGTTAAATCACTAAGCGTTGCATCTGCTGTTAAAGCTTCTCTTGTTATATTTATCGTATACGCTTTTTTAGTACCATCTTCTGCCGTTACCGTTATTGTTATCTCATTATTTTCTCCTGCAACAAGCTCATCATCTGCTCCATTTACAATCATGTTAGCACGAGAATCTTCTAATCTTGCATCTACGTTTACCGTTCTTACAGTACTTGCAACATTTGCTTGATAAGTATATACATTTGCACTAAATGAAGGACTTAACGTTACTGCCTCATCATCATTGGTTGTTATATTAATTGATGCTAAATTAGCGTTACTAGATCTTGGAACCGTTGTTGTAGTTGTTGTGGTTGTAGTTGTATTTTGTTTTGAAGTCGTTCCACCACCAGTACTAGTACTTACACTTTTTTGTTCAACAACCGCACCATTACTGTTTGTTATTTTACAAGTCAAACTATTTTCAGAAGGTTTTAATACTACATATCCACTTGCTGAACTAACTAATCCATTATTATTTCCACCAGAACTTTCAACACTTGATCCACCGGTACAACTTAATGTATAAGTGACATGCTCCATATCAGTTAATCCATCCCAACTAAACTTATAATTATCTCCAACTTTTTCAAAAGACGAACCAGCATCAGCACTTATCATACCAGCAAACATAAATATAAAAGTTAATATAACACAACCAAAAAACTTTCTCATCCAATTACACCTCTTCTATTCTTCTATAATTTTAATATAAATAAAAAGATAAGTCAATTATTTAAGACTTACCTTTATATTTACTTAACATTTTAAGCATTTACTTTTGTTGCATCTAATTTAACTTTTATTCCATTTAAATCGAACTCTTCCGTTAAATTATCTTTATTAATCAACTCTTTACTTAGAGTTTCTTTTTTTATCATATCGCCAAAAGATTCTATTACTTTTTCAAATTCTTTTGGACCATTATAGTATAGTTTAATTCTGTCTGTAACATCAAAGTCTTTTTGTTTTCTTAAGTTTTGTACTTTAGATATTAATTCACGAGCAATACCCTCATTAATTAAATCTTCTGTTAAGTTTGTGTTTAAGATAATGAAGTTATTACCATCTTTTATTGCGTCATAGCCATCTTTTGCAGATACTCTTATATCTACCATTTCTTCGGTTACGTCGAATAACTCTCCATCAACATTGATAGTTACTGCCTCACCATTTTGAATAAACTTAACGTCTTCATCAGTTAGTTTTTTAAGTTCTTCTTGATAAAGTTTTATTTTAGGTCCAAATATCTTACCTACCACCTTAAAGTTTGGTTTAACTTCAAAATTCATGTACTTAGATAAATCAGATACGTAAGTTACGTTTTTAACGTTTAATTCTTCTTTTATTAACTCGTCTAAATTCCCAATTAGATCTTTATCTTTACCATCTATTAACACTTCACTAATTGGCTGTCTTACCTTTATTTTAACTTCTTCTCTTGCGTTTCTACCAAGTGAGATTATGCTTCTTACTAAATCCATTTTATTTTCTATTCTATCATCTACTAGTGATAAGTTAGCCTTTGGAAAATCACTTAGGTGAACTGATTCTTCATTAGTTAGGTTAGTATATATTTCCTCAGCAGTAAATGATGCGATTGGTGCAATTATCTTACATAACCCAACTAAAACATCATAAGTTGTTTTATAAACCGTCTTTTTGCTATCATCTAAATCATGAGCCCAGAATCTTTTTCTTGTTCTTCTTATGTACCAGTTAGATAAATCTTCACTTACAAAGTCCGTTACGCTTCTTACGACTCTTGTTAAATCATACTCATCATATGCTTTAGTTACGTAATCTAATAACTTATTGTATTTTGATAATAGCCATTTATCAATTTCTTCTAGTTTATCATAAGATACGCTAAACTTTCTTGGATCTACGTTATCAGTGTTTGCGTATAAAGCAAAGAAAGAATACGTGTTTTTAAAAGTATTAAAGAACTTAGAGTATACTTCTTTTAAGCCATCTTCATCAAATTTAATAGGAGTCCAAACCGGTGATACGTAAGGTAAGTACCATCTTATTGGATCCGCACCATTTTTTTCTATTAAACTAAATGGTTCAATTGCATTACCTCTTGATTTATGCATTTTTTGCCCGTTTTTATCAAGTAATAAATCATTTACCAAAACGTTTTTATATGGACTTTTACCAGTTACAAATACACTTATAACTAGTAGTGAATAGAACCAGCCTCTTGTTTGATCAATACCTTCTGCGATAAAGTCCGCTGGGAATTGTTCTTTAAATAAATCTTTGTTTTCAAAAGGATAATGATACTGCGCAAACGGCATCGAACCAGAATCAAACCAGCAGTCAATAACGTCTTTAACACGGGTCATTTCCTTTCCACACTTTAGACATTTAATATGAATATCATCGACGTATGGACGGTGTAATTCAATTGTCTCATCTATTTTTTCTACCGCTTTTTCTTGTAATTCTTTTCTTGATCCTATCATTTCTTCATGACCGCAAGAACATCTCCATAAAGGAAGTGGTGTTCCCCAGTATCTTTGACGGGATATTGCCCAATCCTTTAACTCCTCTAACCAGTTTCCAAAACGTTTTTCACCAACGTAAGAAGGATACCAATTAACCTTTTTATTTTCTTCTATTATCTTATCTTTTATTTTAGTTACTTCTAGATAAAATGATGGTTTTGAATAATATAGAAGTGGTGATGAACATCTCCAGCAGTGAGGATAGTTATGTACTATTTTTTGCTTTTTAAATAACTTATCATTTTCTTTAAGGTATTTAATTACTTCTAAATCAGCATCAAATACCCTCATACCTTTCCATGGACCATCCGTGTAACATCCATCTTCTCCAACTGGATTTAAATATGGTAAATTGTATTTTTTACCAACGTTTGCATCATCCTCACCAAAAGCAGGTGCAATATGAACAACACCAGTTCCATCTTCCATGGTAACGTAAGTGTCACAAGTTACAAAAAACGCTTTTTTATTTACCGTTAAGAAAGGAAGTAACTGTTCATACTCTTGATATTCTAAATCTTTTCCTTTATACTCTTCTACTATTTTTACATCATCGCCTAATACTTTATTCATTAAAGCTTTAGCTAGTATGAACTTATAACCTTTAGATTCTACCTTAACGTAAGTTTCATCTGGATTAACACATAAAGCAACGTTTGCAATTAAAGTCCAAGGAGTAGTCGTCCAAACAAGGAAGTATGCGTCTTCATCCTTTTTCTTCATTGGAACGATTACCGTATCTACTGATACTTCTTTATATCCTTGCGCAACTTCGTGAGATGCAAGTGACGTTCCACATCTTGGACAATATGGAGTTATTTTAACACCTTCATAAAATAATCCCTCATCAAAGAACTTCTTTAATATCCACCACTCTGTTTCTATATAATCATTTTTATAAGTTATGTAAGAGTTTTTAGTATCAATAAACTGTCCCATTTCATCAGTTAACCTAGTAAATGCCTCTTCGTTTTTCCATACGGCTTCACGGCATTTTTTGTTAAACTGTTCAACACCATATTTTTCAATGTCTTTTTTACCGTTAAAACCAAGTTCTTTTTCTACTTGCACTTCAACCGGTAATCCATGAGTATCCCATCCTATTTTTCTTAGTACTCTTTTTCCTTTCATCGTTTGATACTTACAAAAAGCATCTTTTAGGAATTTAGCAACCATGTGATGAACACCAGGATTACCATTTGCCGTTGCAGGTCCATCATAGAAAACAAAGTTTTCGCAAGTCTTTCTATTATCTATCGTCTTTTTTAATATGTCTTCTTCTTTCCATTTTTTTAGTATTTCTTGTTCAGTTTCATACTCACTTTTCTTTGATAACTCTTTAAATATCTTACTCATTTTTATTCCTCCTTTAAATAAAAAAAACTCACCCTTATATAAAGGATGAGATTATTCCCACGGTACCACCTTAATTCATATCTTTTGATATGCTCTTTACTTGTTTTAACGCTAGTCAAGCGGTAATATCCTACTTATCTTCAGATAAACACATCAAGAAGTGATCCAAAACGCATGTTCCTTAATCATTTTCGCACCAAATAAATGACTCTCTTTTAATTACTTATACGCCTTCGTCTTCCTCATTTGCTTTATACATTATATTCTATCAAACAAAAAATTATTTTGCAAGCATTAATAAAATATCTTTTGTAATAATTTTATTTTATTATCTTTTATTTCAAACTTAGCACCTATTGGTATTATAACGTCTGGAATTTCATGGCTAAAAGTCTCACATTTATAAATTGGAAAGTCATAATTTTCTGATACTTCTTTTTTAATATTTTCCATTTGAATATCAGTTACGCACCCAAAAGTGTAAATAAGATGCATATATAATTTGTTCTTTTATGTAAATCGCTTTACTTATTATTATACAATGAATGTAAGGAGGAAATGTTATTGAATATAATGAATCTTTTAAACAAAGGGTATCTCAAGTTTTAAACAATCCTAAAGTAGACAGTTTACTTTCTCAAAACAGTGAGTTTGTAGGTAGGTATTTAGATGATGCAAGACAAATAAAAATAGATCCAAGAAACGTAGTTGCTGCAATTGAATCTAAAAATCTAGAACCTCTTTACAACGAAGCAAAAAAACTTGTGGAAATTGATGAATTATATGGTGAATGGATAGATCAATATCGAAATCAAAATCAAATGCACATGTAAAATATAAAAAGGATAAGTAGAAAAAATTTACTTATCCTTTTTTGTTATCTTTTAAAAATCTTCTGATATATTTTTAGTTCTTCCTCTTTTAGGCTCGTCCTCATCGGTCATTTTACCTTGGACGTTTATGTTTTTAGGAGCGCATAAAAATATACCATCACCTAATTTTTGCATGGTTCCACCGATTGCGTATAAACATCCACTTACAAAATCAATTATTCTTTTACCTTGGTCTGGCGTTACTCTTTTTAAATTAACAACTACAGTATTTCTTTTCTTTAAGTAATCGGCAATTTGTTGTGATTCAGAGTATGCTCTAGGCTCTAGTAAAATCATCTTGCTTCCTTCAGATGCTTCTTCTCTATTTGCTTCTTCAACACTTAAAGTATAGTATTCATCTTCACTAGAAGCCTCACTTGTACCAAGTAATTTTTTTAGGTTAAATGCCATTTTTATCCCTCCGTTATATTCTTACTACTATCTATAAAAGTATTTTACCACATTTTAATTAAAAGTTAAACACTAATAACAAAAAAAGAAAAATTTTTACATTTTTCTTCTGTAATCACTTATTTTAATTATCTTATTAGAATCTTTATAATTATAATCAAAGGCGTCTTGATCATCTAAAATATCACTATCCGGATGTTTTTTAAAAGTACAATTTAAAAATGGGTCATTATAATTTTTTGGATCAAAGTTTTTATCATAAACGTATATTATTCTTTTACCATCTTCGTCAAACTGCGGTAAATCATTCTTTTTTCTTCTTACCTTTATTTTCTTTCTGCCATGAATTAAATCGTCCAAATCTTCGAAAAAAACTTTAAAAGCTTCTTTTAGTTTTTCTTCTAAATCATCATCGTCATCATAATAATAACGATTATTTTCCCTATCTTCTATTACTTCATCCCATTTTTCAAAAAAATTTGACATAAACAACTTCTCCTTATAAACATTTTAACATACTTATAAAGAAAAAGAACCTCAAACTAGGCTCTTGATACATATTTTCCATCTTTAGTTGACACAAGTACACTTTCACCTTCATTAATAAATAAAGGCACTTTTATTGTCATTCCGTTTTCTAGTGTTGCGTCTTTTTGTGCTCCGGATGATGTGTTTCCTTTAACGGCTTGCTCGGTTGCTGATACAACATAATCTATTTTCTCAGGTAAGTTAAGTCCGATTAACTCATCACCATAATAAATCATATCAACGCTTAGGTTTTCTTTCAAAAACTTAATATCATCACCGATTTGTTCTTTAGAAAGTTCTACTTGTTCATAAGTTTGCATGTCCATGAAGCTGTAGCTATCACCTGCTTGGTATAAATACTGCATAGGTTTTCTTTGAATGTGAGCTTGTGCTAATTTAACGCTACTGTTATATGTTTTTTCAACAATTGCACCCGTTCTTAAATTCTTAAGCTTCATTTTTACAAACGCAGCACCTTTTCCTGGTTTAACGTGAGAAAAATCTAAAACTTGAAATATGTTTCCTTCATCTTCAACGGTCATACCGTTTTTAATATCATTTACGTTAAACATAAATACTACTCCTTTCTTTTTTAAACGCTAAAAAATAAGCTTTACTTTAGCTTACTTTAATAATTATGCACTTTTAGTTTCTTTGTGAGCTGTATGAGTTCTACATCTTGGACAGAATTTATTAATTTCCATACGTTCTGGGTCGTTTTTCTTGTTTTTTTGAACACGGTAATTTAACTCACCACATTTAGGGCATTTTAAAGTTACGTTTGCTCTGTTTTCGTTTTTCTTTGCCATAAATATTCCCCTCCTCCTAAATCAACTAAAGGTATTATATCAGATTATTCGTAATTTTCAAAGAAAATATTGCAAATTCTTGATACAATTCGTTTATTTACAGAAGAAGTATATGTTGTCACACCATTTTTATGAGAAACATGAGGTGATATTGCAATAATGCTCATTAAAGGATCATCATAAGGAGCGTATCCGATAAATGACTTTGTATAAGTTTCTTTATCAACCACACCATCGCCATCAGAATCATAAAAGCTTTCTGAGGTTCCGGTTTTACCCGCGGGTGTTGGAGCATCGCCCATGTATCCACGTCCTAGTGATCCTTCCATTACGCTTTTAAAGCCTTCTTTTACTCTTTTAAAATAAACATCATCTATGTTAACATTATTTAAAACGGTTTTTTCATAACTTGATATAACGCCTCCTAACTCATTACCATCGGAAGATTCTCTTACTTCTTTTACCAAGTTTAATTTTAATCTATCGCCTTCGTTTATAATGGTGTTTAAATAACTAGAAAGTTGTAAAGCTGAGTACGTATCATACTGACCTATTGCAAAATTCAAAAGAAGTCCTGCATTTGATGTTTTACCTTTAAAGCCTTCTGTTTCAAAAGGTAAATCAATACCAGATTTAGAACCTAATCCAAGGCTTTCAAAAATACTTCTATAAGCGTTTAACGCACTATCATCTATCTTAATTGGCATGTTGTAATAATAATTTACACCCGCAACTTTAAGTGCTACTTGAAACTGATATGAGTTAGAAGATAACTGAAGTGCTTTAATGTCGTTTAATGCTCCAAGTGATCTTCTCCATGAACATTTTTCTTTTGTGTTTTTTAACTTTATGCACTTATCATAAAGTACGTCTCCTATTTGTAAGGCACCAGTTTTATAACCAACAAGCATAGATGCTCCTTTAACGATTGATCCAGGAGTATCACTTCCAGTTAGTATGTTTGTTGTGTAATCACTTATTTTATATCCTTCTTGTGTCTTAGTAATTTGTTTAGATGCCATTGCAAGTATTTCACCTGTTTTAGGATCGGTTATAACAACTGATGTGTGATCATAATACTGAGTGTTAGCCTCACTTTTAGCATTTATTAGTTCTTCTTCAATTATTTTTTCTAGTTCTTGCTGTAAGTTTATGTCAATTGATAAAACTATGTCATTACCACGCTTGCCTTCTTTAACTAGTTTTTTCACCCCGTTTTTAACTTCGTATTCATCTTTTTTTCCACTTAACTCATCTTCATACTCTAATTCTAAATAACTTAAACCTACCCGGTCAGAAAGCTCATATCCCTTAGATAAATACTTGCTTTTTAACTCTTCTGGAACACCTTGTGAAGTAGTTGATACACTTCCTAGTATTTGCCTTAAAGTATCACCATAAGGATATGATCTTTGCCATGATATTGATGCATCAAATCCTTTTAAATCATCTTTGTTTTGTAAAACATATGCATACTCATAATCACTTGCGCCTTCCTTTATTAACTTATCATCGTATGAATAACCATTATTCATCAAATAATAAATGTAGGCTGCTTCTTTATCTACATCATCATATTTAGATAACTCTTTATCAGTTATTCTTTTTATTTTTAAATCATATAAATCATCACTAGACAGTTTTCTTCTTTCATATAATTCGCGCTCTTCATCAGTTATTTTAGAATCAGCCTTTTTTTCATTATTTACGATCCAAAAATCCTTTAGTGCTTCATCCTTTAATCTAGTGTATGAAACATCTAGTTTTTGTGCTAGCTCGTAAGCCATTTCAATTTCATCTTCAGTTGTGGTGCCAGATTCTTTTTTATAAGTAATTACGTTTATACCCTCATTATCTACTATTACGTTATAATTTCTATCTAATATTCTTCCCCTTGGCATAGACGGACCATAAACGGTTTTTGTAGATAACTCCTCTAGTTTTTTTACCGATGCTTTTACATCAAAAAGTTGCAAATAAGAAATTCTAAATATCAAAACTAAAAACAAGATAAATATAAAAACTGATAAAACAATTATTCTTTTTTTAGTTATATCTTTTTCATCTTCTTTTTTCATAAGCATCACCTTTTATTATTATGGGGATATTTGAAAATGGTATGCATATAATAAAATGGAGTTGAAAAAAATGTATGATGTTTTAATAAAAGAATATTTAAAAAGATTATCATTAAATGATATAGATAAATTTGCTTTAAAAAATGGTGTTACTTTAAAACCCGGCGAAAACAAAATAATATATGATTTTATAATGCAAAATTGGCAAGAAGTATATAAAGGAGATAGTAAAAAAGCTTTTTTGAAACTAAAAGAAAAAACATCTAAAGAAACATATGATGCCATAATTAAAATGTTTAATATGTTTAAAGATAAAATTAAATAATATTTTACATCTTAAAAAAACATTTAAATATGTTATTATGTATGTAGATGAAGGAAACTTTATAAAATAAAAAAGGAGCATTCATATTATTTGAATGCTAACCTAAATTTGGGCTGACACTAGCTTAAAGCTGGTGTCATTTTTTTATTACTATTAGTGATAAAATGATGGTAATGTAACGAAATACTTTGATTACAAAGATTCGTTTTTTCATTCGTCTATCACCTCCTACTCCTTTTGGTTTAGAAGGTTCTCGCCCAAATTATAAATGTTCCAAGCGCATAATATCACATATTAAAATATAATGCAAAACAGTTTATTGCACTATGTTTTATGTAAAAAGTTATTTTTTATATAGCAATTAATCTTTTTTTGTAATTATTATTTTTTAATATTTAGTTTTTTTAATTAAAATATGTTATTATAAAAAAAGAAAGAAGGCGTTTTATGATTAAAGTTGGTGTAATAGCAGAATATAATCCTTTTCATAACGGGCACTTATATCATTTAAATAAAGTAAAAGAAATGTTTCCTGATGCATATTTAATCCTTGTTTTAATTGGTAACTTTACCCAAAGAGCGGACGCTAGCATAATAAACAAATGGGATAAAACTAAAATAGCACTTAAATATGGATATAACCTAGTTGTAGAACTTCCCTTTAACATAGCAACATCATCCGCAAGTATTTATGCTAAAGGAGCAATTGACATTTTAAATAAATTAGACTGCAATTACTTGGTTTTTGGCTCAGAAACTAACGATGTTTCACTATTTAAAAAATTGGTTAACATAACAAATGATAATAAGAATTATGAAGAAAAAATAAGAACGTACTTAAAAGAAGGATATAACTATCCTAAAAGCTGCTCACTTGCCTTAAGGGACATATCAAAAATAACGATCGACAAGCCAAACGACGTTTTAGCACTTGAATACGTAAGAAGCATAATTAATACTAATAGCAAGATAACTCCTATTAGCATAAAAAGAACAAATGATTATAATGATAGTAAAATAAAAAGTGATATTACAAGTGCAACGTCAATTAGAAAAAACATAAATAATAAAAGTTTAATTAAAAAAACGCTTCCTTCTTACTCTTTTGATTTAATAAAAAACATTAATGAAAAAGATTATTTTACGTTATTAAAATATAAAATAATTATAAGTGATGATTTAATTGACATATTAGACGTTGATGAAGGTATTTTAAACAAACTAAAAAAGGTTGTTTTAGAGTCTCTTGACTTAAACGATTTAATAATGCGTGTAAAATCAAAAAGATATTCATATAACAGAATTAAAAGAATGCTTCTTCACATCCTTACTAATACCAAAAAAGATTATAGTGCAAGCATAAATTACATCCGGGTTTTAGGTTTAGATAATAAAGGAAAAGAAGTATTAAAAATCGTTAAAAAGAAAATAGACATACCAGTTATTACGAAGTATAAAAAGGAATATGATTCTTTATTTAAAGATGATATAAAAGCTAGTAAATTATATTCCCTACTTTCTAATTATGACTATAAAGAAGAATATCAAAGTAGTATTAAAAAAGGCTAACAAATGTTAGTCTTTTGCTTTAAATATAAGAGTTAATATGAAACCAAACACGATTGCGGCAACTATTCCAACGGAAGTTAAACTAAACATACCAGCAAGTAAACCTAAAATACCTGATTCATGAGCCTTTGCAAGTGCACCATGAATTAAAGAATGTCCAAAAGAAGTTATTGGAACTGATGCTCCTGCGCCAAACCAAGATAAAAACTTATCATAAAGTCCAAAAGAATCTAAAAACGCACCTATAACAACAAACATACTTGTAACATGTCCTGGGGTAAGCTTGGTGTTATCTAAAATTAACTGTCCTATTAAACAAACTACTCCGCAGAATAAAAACGAATATAAAAATATCATTTAATCGCCTCCAAACATACCGCATGAGAAACACCAGGAATAGATAGTTTTTGGTTATTCATGGTAGGACTCATTAAAGCTCCAGTTGCAATAAGCAAGACCTTTTTTAACTTCCCTTTTTTCATCTTATTTAAAATATCAGTATAAGAAACTAAGGCAAGGCAGCACGGACCTGATCCTCCAGCGTTTACCTTGGTTTGTTTTTCTCTATCATAAATAATGGATGCTGAATCCTCTAATTTACCTTCAATGTCAAGCGCATAAGCGCTTTTAAAATACTCTATTAATATTTGTTTTCCATAAACTCCTAAATCACCAGTTAATATAAGATCATAATCATCAGGCTTAGTATTGGTGTTTTTTAAATGATTAAATAAAACTTCAGCAGCAGATGGTGCCATAACCGAGCCCATGTCATAAGGATCAGTTATTCCCATATCAATTGGCGTACCAACGGTTGCACTTACAACTTTAATATCTGTTTTTTCCTTTGTTAAAACGCATGATGCCGCACCAGTTACCGTAAAAGTAGACCTTAAAGGTTTAGGGCATCCATACTCAACCGGATTTCTATACTGCCTTTCCGCCGTCATGTTATGTGACGATATATTTAAAAGAGCGTTATTAACATCTTTATTTTGAAGTACACTTGATGCTATTATAAATTCCTCACACAAACTTGCACAAGCGTTATAAACTCCTAAAAACGGTCTTTTAAACTTAACTGAAGAATATGCGTTTGCCGTTATTTGATTAAGAAGATCCGCTCCAATTATAAAATTTATATCATCCATTTTACAATTCGCTTTTTTAAGTGCTATATAACTTGCATCTTCAATCATTTTAATTTCTGCTTGTTCGAAAGTTTTTTCACCAGCGTAATAATCATTATAAGTCTTATCATAAAGTTTTCCAAAAGTTCCTTCTTTTTCATCTTTGCCCGCTACCGCGGATACACTTTTTATATAAACATTATTAAATTTTATCGTCATATGTTAACCTCCAAAAAATAAGTATCTTATTGTTCCAAACACGTATGCTGCAACAACGCCATATAAAATTACGCTACCGGTAAGTTTAAAAGCATTAGCGCCTATTCCAGTTACAAAACCTTCTTTTTTATAATCTAGCATAGAAGATGTCATCGCGTGAGCAAAGCCGGTTATCGGAACGATAAGACCTGCTTTAGCTTTAGAAACCAAATTATCAAAAACACCCATCGCGGTTAAAAGTGAAGCCACAAAAATTAAAATAGTAATCATAATAGATATGGCATCATTGTGTTTAACATTAAAGTTTTCTTCTAAAACAAAAACAATTACTTGTCCTAAAAAGCCTATTAATCCTCCAACTAAAAAAGCAACAATACCATTTTTTACTTTGTTTTCTTTTGGAATAATTTTACTTGTTAGTTTTTTATAACTTTCTTTATCCATATTATCACCAGTATTAATATGAAAAAAAGTTTGGCAATTTATACCAAACTTTTTTATTATTTTAAAAATCCCTTAATAATTTCTTCTTCCGCTTGTTTTTCACTTAAACCAAGACTCATTAACTTCATTAGCTGCTCTCCTTGTATTTTACCTATGTATGCTTCATGAACAAGGTTTGCACTTGCATTTTTTGCAAATATTTCCGGTACTGCTTTTACTTTTGCATCATCTTTTATTATGGCATCACAAGATACGTGTGCATAACAATTTTTATCACCAGTTACGGTTGATTTAAATTCTTGGTATGAATTATCAGTTGCAACCGAACGAGAAGTAACTTTGCATGTTGCACCATCACCTTTTAAGTTAACCAAAAAGTAAGTTTTCGCAGACTGATCATTGCTTGTTAATATTTTTTCTTTAATAACTAACGTTGCACCTTCTTTAATAGTTGCCTTAGTAATTCTTTTCGTTGATGTTACACCTTTTATTTGAACGGAGTCCATCGTCATACTAGCATTTTTACCTAAGTTTATTTCTGTGTATGGATTAAGTATTTTCCTGCCGTCACCTGCGCCTTCAGCATAATGCTTTTCCGTATACTTAACATTCGCATTTTCTTCTATAAAAAACCTATGAATGCCGTCATGCTGACTATCTTTATGCTTATCATTATGAATACCACAACCAGCAAGAATTACAACGTTTGAGTTTTTACCAATGTGAAAATCATTGTAAACAACGTCTTTAAGTCCACTTTCGGTTATGATTACAGGTATGTGAACGATACCTAAAAGGGTGTTTTCTTTTACGTAAATATCAATTCCTTTACCATCTTCCTTAGTTTTAATATCTATGTAATCATTTATTTTTCTAGTTACTGCCTTACCGTTTTTTCTTACGTTATATGCTTCGTTTTCCTTAAAAGTATTTGTATCTATTTCATCTAAAAGAGTTTTATCCTTTTCGTTCACAACTTTCACCTCCTTTAGGACAATAATTACGCTTAAATATCTCACTTAACATTTTATCTTTCGTGCCAGCATCTTTTATTTTTCCGTTTACAATTAATATTATTTGATCCGCGATGTTTAAAATACGCTCTTGGTGTGAAATAACAATAGTAATCCCACTATAAGATGCTTCTATTTCTTTAAACACTTCGTTTAAATTCTCAAAACTCCATAAATCTATTCCTGCTTCTGGCTCATCAAAAATAGCTACTTTAGGATTCATCGCAATAACACTTGCAATTTCTATTCTTTTTAACTCCCCGCCGGATAATGATGCATCAACTTCCCTATCGATGTAATCCATCGCACATAATCCAACTCTAGATAAAATAGCGCATGCATCATCCTTCGTTAACTTCTTTTTAGTTGCTATTTTAAGTAAGTCATAAACGGTTATCCCCTTAAAACGTACCGGCTGCTGGAAAGCAAAACTAATGCCCATTTTAGCACGCTCATCAACACTAGTATCAGTTATGTCTTTTCCGTTAAAAATAATACGTCCAGAATCCGGTTTAACAAGCCCCATTATTATCTTGGCAAGCGTTGATTTACCAGAACCGTTAGGACCTGTTATTACGTAAAACTTGGTTTCATCAAGCGTTAAATTTATATTATCTAATATGTTTTTATTATCCCTTTTAAAACATATGTTTTTTAATTCTAGCATAATAACTCCTTTCTTTAAAAGCTATTAGAGTTAAAATAACTCTTGATATTAGTATACCATAAAAAAAGAATAATGAAATAAATTCACTATTCTTTTTACATCATCTTACTTTTCATTTTTGATAAGGCTTTTTTCTCCATTCTTGATACATAAACCTGATTTACTCCCATTTCTTTTGCAACTTCACTTTGGGTAAAATCATTATAGTATCTTTTTATCAGCAAGTCTTTTTCCTCGTTGCTTAGGTGAGTAAAGGCTTCTTTTAAATCAAGCATTTGTTCATTTGTTATGTTTTGTTTAATTGAAGTTACGTCAAGAAGCGTAATTTTTTTCTCGTCATCATTTATTTGTTCATCTAAACTCTTAATTTTTTGACAAGCTTCTAATGCACTTATTACTTTTTCTTCTTTTACTTCTAACATTAAGGCAATGTCACGAATACTTGGTTTGTAACCCCTTACCTCAAAATGTTTATCAATGTATTCATTTATTTTCTTGCCTAACCTTGCCAAATCTTTGCTTACTTTTATATTTTTGTTTTCCCTTACGTAATTACTTACCCTTCCTACTATGTAAGTAAAGGCATAAGTAGAAAACTTTACACCTTTAGATTTATCAAAGTTTTTATATGCATCAATTAATGCCATCTTACCTTCTTGATATAAATCTTCTTTATCAACATAATTATTATACTTAGCACAAACACTATAAACTAAGTTACTATTTTGCTTAATTACTTCATCTAGTTCGTAAGAATAATCAACCACTATATCACAACCCTTTCAAAAACCTTTAGTTCGTTTTCTAAATTAACAAGTTTTTTAAGTTCCTTTACCTCTCCTCCAAACAAGAAAAACTCACCGTTAGTTTTCTTTAGTATTTTTCTTAGCCTTTTAATTTCCGTTACTCCTTCATTTGTTATACTATCTAAATTTCGAACGTTTAACACCACATACTTTATCCCAGAAGAAATAATCACCTCCTTAACTTCCTTGTTAAACGTATCTAAAGATTGGTCATTAAAGTCGCCGTATAATCTTACGAAAAGTACTCCTTTTCTAAACTCCATTAATACTTTTAACAACTTAATTCCTCCTACAAGATAATTTAAACACTTTTAAAACATAAAAAAAAGAGCTTCGACACAAGCTTACAAAAGATTAAAAAATCACTTAATTTAAGCGATTTTTATTTCTTTATAAACGAATAGTTATCTTGCTTTTTATTTTCTTTGTCATCATAAAACGATCCAATTGTTTTATTTAATATATCATCTTTAATCATAGCAAAATCTTCTAGTAATATTTCTAGATACCTATTTCTTAAAACAAGTTCATCTTCATATTCTATTAATCTTTGTCTTATTGTCTCATAAGTACAATCATACTTTTCTGCTATCTTTCTATATGACATACCTTGACTCTTTAATTTATATATTTCTTCTATTGGTAATTCAATTATTCTTGTTCTAGGTTTTCTCTTCGGTTTTAGAGTTTCTAAATTATTTTGCTAACTATATTCTTTTAATCTTCTTAATATTGTCATGAAGCTACAATTATATTCTTCTGCTATTTCTTCGTACGTTAGTCCCTTGCTTTTTTAATTCATAGATTTCTTCCATAGGAAATTTTTTATATTTTGTGTCGCTTATAAAATCTCTTTTTATTTTATCTAAATCAATATACATGCTACTATCACCTTTTTCTTTTTATTTTTTTATATATTGAGTTATATTTTGTTTTCCTTTATCACTATAAGAAATGTTTTGTTCTTTACTTGATTTATTATCAATAATTTTATTAAAGTCATATAATAAAATTTCTAAATACTTATTTCTTAAAGCAAGTTCTTCATCATATTCTATTAACCTTCGTCTTATCGTACTGATAGAACAACTATATTTTTCTGCTATTTTTCTATATCTCATACCTTGCTTTCTTAATTCATATATTTTTTCAATTGGCAATTCGACCGTTATACTACGAGGAGATCTTTCTGGTAGTTCAAAATGATTTTTTTTACAATAACACTTCATTCTTTTTCTTATTAGTGTTATAGAATAGTTATATTCTGTAGCTAGTTTTTCATACGTCATACCTTCTTTTTTTAATTCATAGATTTCTTTCATTGGTAAATTGATTTTACTAGATTTTTCTGGGAATTCAAGATGGTTTTCTTCACAATACTCTTTTAATTTATTAGTTATCGTTGTAACACTTATACTATAATTATATTTTTCAGCTATGTCCCAATAAGATGCACCTTGCCTTCTTAAATCAATCATTTGTTTAATTGGAATTTCTAATCTATGAATAATTTCTTCATTCATTAATATACCATTTTCAAAACAATATTTTTTTATATACTTAACTAACTTAAAATAATTAACATTATATTTTTTTATAATATCATTAATTTCTACTTTTTTATTTATAAAATCTATACATACTTTATCTAAGTCAATATACATACCATTATCACCTTTTTTTCTGATAAATTATTATACTTATTTGCCTAAAAAAAGCAATAAAAAAGAATCATTTAAAATTAATGATTCCCTTTATTCTTTCTCATTTAAGAAAGGAATTAAATCATCTACGCTTTTATAGCCAAATACCATGTTATAGATTAAATCAATAAATGGCATTTTTACCTTTCTTACCTTTATTAAACCATGAAGTGATTTTAAGGTGTATACTCCTTCTACAGTATGTGCATTTAGATACGCATCTAATTTTTCTTTACTTGTTTTAGAACCCAATAACATTCCAAATGAATAGTTTCTAGAGCTATTAGAAGTACAAGTTAGTAAAACATCACCTATTCCAGCAAAAGAAAGAATTGTTTTTTCATTACCACCGAGCTTTTTAATTAACTTTCTAGCATCGTTTAAACTTTCGGTTAAGAACATCGCTCTGGTTGATTCTGATACCTTTAAACCATCTAATATACCACCGGCAATTGCTATTACGTTTTTTAAAGAGCCACATAATTCAACACCAATAAAATCTTTTGTTGGTCTTAACTTTAATCTTTTGTTAGATAATGCTTTTACAATACAATCTCTTGTTTTTACATTCGTAGTTGCAAGAGAAAGTCCAACAAGCTCATCAAGAGCCATGTCTTTTGCAAAAGTCGGTCCTGATAATACCGCTACTTTCTTTGTTTTAAGTTTCTTTTTTACAATATCCGATGCAAAATGATATGATTCTTGTTCTATTCCTTTCGATGCTATTAAAATATGCTTATCTTTTACATAAGGTTTTATTTTATCACAAACGCTTGAAATAAACTTTGTTGCAACTGCAATTACTACTATGTCTGATCCTTCTATTGCTTTTTGTTCGTTTAAAGTATATAAAATGTTACCTGGCATCTTAACTCCTGGTAAAGCTCTTTCATTCATTTTTGTTTTTGTTAAAATATCTATTTCATCTTTAACAGCAGACCATATTATTACTTTGTTTTTATTTTCATTAAATCTTATAGCTAAGCCTAAAGCATAAGCTCCCGCTCCTAATATAGTTACGTTCATTTTTTAATCAACTCCTTTTATATTATATCATTAAAATATGAAGTTAATTATTAAGAATTATTAGTTATACATTATTTTACTTATTCTTTCCTTCAAATTAACTAAAAACTCTTGATCTTCTATTTTAGTTATTCCAAATACTTTCTTACCTAAGTCTTTTAATGAAGCTCCTAAGTGGTATAACTCTTTGTTATCAATAATTATAAATCGATCATGAAAAATATTTGTATATTTTATTTTTAATAAAGGATACTCACTATTAAATTTATTAATATCAGTTTTTGTTAATTTACTTTTGTTTTCATCTGTTATTAAAAGCACCATAACGTTTACTTTCTTCTTAGATAGAATATCAAGTGTTACTTTATCTACATAATTATCTATTATTATGATTTCTTTATTTGCTTTACTTATAATATCTACAAGCAAACTATAAGCATCATATATCTCTCCATCAAAGAACAATTTATTTTTCAAATCTTCCTTTCTATTAAATTTATCAAATAATTCTTCTATTTTATTATCATGTTCTATTAACGCATTTTTTATATAGCTTGCATCATTTTCTATTTCTATTATTCTTCTAAAAACATCTTTATTTTCATTTATAAACCTTCTCATATAAACAAACGCATTCATTATGTTTATACTTATTTTAGCGGCATTTTTTGTTCTTAAAACACTTGATAACATTGCAACGCCCTGCTCTTTAAATACATATGGAAGTTTTCTTATTCCACCATGATCTTTTATACTTGAAGTTTCAAATTGAAACTTCAAGTATTGAAATTCTTGCTTAGTTAACTGAAAATAAAAATTACTTGGGAATCTTTCTATGTTTCTTTTTACTGCCAAATTTATTGTTTTTGTTCCATTAGCACATCCATACAAAAATGCTAAATCACTATCAAGCATAACCTGTTTTCCTCTTACTTCATATATTAAATCTTTTATATCTATATTTTTTATTATCTCATTCATTATTTCATCTTATTTTTAAAATTTCTTTTATTATACGCTCATCAGATGGAATAATATCATACTTAAAAGTCATGATGTATAAATATTTAATCAGTTTTATTTTTTCTTTATTATTCATGCTTGAAATTAATTTTAAAACGTCTTCACTTATACTTTTCTTCTTTGATAAAATACTTAAAATTATAAAGTCTTTTTCATCCATTTTAATCTCCTTTTTGAAGATCAAAAAAAGTGATCTTCGTTTGATTTTAACTTGCTTAAATGCCGCACACTAAAATCAAAACCAATCACTTAAATAAATAAAAACAAGTTAATGTAAATATTCTATCATACATCGAAAGCAATATCTAGCATTTTCTTGCAATTATTTCATCTTGATCATTTATATTACCTATTAATAAACTACTTTCATCGCTATGTAATTTAACATTATCTTTTACTTTTGTCTCATCATAATTAGCATAACAGTACTTACATAAATTAAGGCAAGTATTATACTCTCCTATATCAACCATGCTTACGCACTTACATTTACCCTTTCTTGCTTGCCAAGTTTTAAAATTTTCTTTACCAGTAAATTTGCTTGCAATTTCTTTAGTAACACAATCAAAGACCTTAAAACCATATTCTTTTAAATTTCTTTTTTCCGCACAAGTTTGAACCGTCATACAATGATTTTTAGCACTTTTATAAAAATTTGTGCCAATTATTTTATAATCTTCATCCGTTAGAGTCTTGAATCTTAAATAAGGCATGTTATACCATACGTTTTGATACATATCTAAAAAAGATATTATTATCTTATCTACATATCCATCAAGCAATTCACACATCTTATCAAAGTTTTTTACATGATACTCTAAAGTATAAACATCATTTATAAACACTGGATCATACCTTACCCAAAGTCTTTCCTTACCTATTTTTTTAGATAACTTTTTTATAGCTTCTATTATTTTCCCTTTAGGCGGAACATTTGGCTCTATATCCTTTTTATACGGTGTTATGGTGACATGAAATATAAATGGAATATTTATTTTATCCAAATCATTTAAAATTGGAATCGGGTTTTTACTGCAAAATACTATTAAGTCAACGTCCTTAAAATATATTTTAGATACCTTACTTTTGTAAAAAGGATTTCTAACGCATACGAATCCTTCTTTTAACCTGTTCATAAACCATTTAGAAAAGTATGCTACAACATCAGTTCTACCACTTACGTTTAATATCATAAATATCAATTCCTTTAAAGTAATTATAACAAAAAACTACTTGTTTACACAAAACATGTATATAAACTAATAGTTTCTTCAATTTTTTTGTATTTTGATTTATAATTTATATGTAAAGGAGGATTTATGTCAAAAAAAAGAAAAAACGTAGTAACTATGATATTATCCTTCATATTTACTATCTTTTTAACAATTGGAAGCAGTTTTATAATATCTGATAGTTTGGATGCAGTAATAAAGCATCCTATAATAACCATATTAATGATGATAATTTCATTTATCATATTAAATGCTATTATAACTTTTTTATTTAATAAATTAGATAATTATGAGGCAAAAGAAAAAAAGATTGATAAAAAAACGGGTTTTATATCAAAAATGATTGATAAACATCCTTTTTGGTTTTCACTTATTGTAATACTTTTATTTTGGCTTATATACATAATCGCTTTTTATCCTGCGATTATGTCACCAGATCCAAGTTTTCAAATACTTCAGTTCTTTGGAATTGATAATAAATACTCTACTTATGTTAATTTAATAGATGAATCCGTTATAATAACAAACCATCATCCGGTTATTCATACTCTTTTAATAGGATCTTGTGTTAAATTAGGTGTAAGTATATTTAATAGTACCAACGTAGGATTATTTATCTATAGTATAATTCAAACGCTTATTTTAGCATCAACGCTTTCTTACACCATTAAATTTTTAAAAGAAATAAACGTATCTGTAAATGTTAGAAAAGCCGTTTTATTTATATATGCACTAGTGCCAGTATTTCCTTTTTACGCAATGAGTCCTGTTAAAGACGTTATTTTTGGATGCTTAATAATTTTATACATAATATCAATTTATAAATTTATTAAGTTAAAAGATAAAATTAATGTAAAAACAATGATAAAAGAAATAATCTTAATGATCTTAATTACTTTATTTAGAAATAATGGTATTCACATAATTATTTTATCATTTCCTTTTCTTTTACTTCTAGGAAGAAAAAACTTAATGAAATACTTAATTATCTTTATAGTTGTTATATTAAGTTATTTTACTTATGATAAAGTTATTTTGCCACACTTTAAAATAACCCCAGGAAGCGTGCGTGAGATGCTATCGATTCCTTTTCAGCAAACAGCAAGATACGTAATAAAAAATGATGATAAAATACCAAAAAAAGATAAAAAAGCAATTGATAAAATACTTAACTATGATACACTAAAAAAAAGATATGATCCAGAAAAAGCTGATGATGTAAAAAATAAATTTAACAAAGATGCAACTGATAGGGATTTAAAAAACTATTTCAAAGTCTGGTTTAAAGAGTTAAAAGATGATCCTAAAACATACGTAGAAGCAACCCTTAATAACACTTATGGATACTTCTATCCGGTTAAAACAAATTGGTACATATACGTTAATGAAAATAAAACCATTAATAATTATGGTTTTGATTATCATTTTAATGATTTAAATGTTTTAAGAAGTGCCTTAATGGTTTATGGACTTGTATTTCCTTACATACCATTTTTAGGTTTAATCGTTAATATTGGATTTAATACATGGATACTTTTATTTATGATAGCATACTTGATATACCGAAAAAAATATAAGGAAATCATTTACTTAATACCATCTATAATAGTTCTTTTGGTTTGCTTTGCATCTCCGGTTAACACGTATTTTAGATACGCACTTCCAAACGTATTTGCAATGCCAACCATGCTTTTAATATTTTTAAGTATTAGAAAGGAAGAAAGTTTAAATGAAAAAAAATGATAAGAAAATAGCAGTATTAATACCATGCTATAACGAGGCTAAAACAATAGAAAAAGTAGTAAAAGACTATAAAAGTGTGTTGCCTAATTCAGACATATACGTGTATGATAATAACTCAAATGATAAAACCGATGAAATAGCTAAAAAAGCAGGAGCAATCGTAAGGTATGAGTACCGTCAAGGTAAAGGAAACGTAATAAGAACGATGTTTAGAGAAATAGATGCGGATTGCTATTTAATGATAGATGGAGATGATACATATCCAAAGGAAAACGCAAAAGAAATGTGCAACTTGGTTTTATCTGGTAAGGCTGACATGGTAATTGGAGACAGACTATCAAGTACTTACTTTACCGAAAACAAAAGACCATTTCATAACTTAGGCAATAAGACGGTAAGGTTTTTAATAAACAAGTTATTTAAAAACAACATAAAAGATATTATGACCGGATATAGAGCGTTTTCATATGAATTTGTAAAATCATTTCCAGTATTATCAAAAGGCTTTGAAATAGAAACAGAAATGACTATTCATGCGGTAGATAAAAACTTCAAGTTAATAGAAGTTCCGGTAACTTATAGAGATAGACCAGAAGGAAGTGTATCAAAACTTAATACATACTCTGATGGATTTAAAGTGCTTAAAACAATAGCTACATTATTTAAAGAATATAAACCAGCAGCATTTTTTAATATAATAAGCATAATATGTTTAATAATAGCGTTAATATTAGGTATTCCGGTTGTAATAGAATACTTTAATACGGGGTTAGTACCTAGATTTCCTACTTTAATAGTTTCTGGAACAGCACTTTTAGTTGCCCTACTTTTATGTATAACCGGGATAATTTTACAAGTAATAGTTAAAAAACATAAACAGTTATATGAACTTTACTTAAATTTAATAAACAATAAGGAATCAAAATAATTGATTCTTTTTTTTGTAAACGAATGGTTTACCCTTTTAATAAACAAAATTAGTATAATATAACTAGGTGGTAATTATGGATCAAGAAAGATTTGGTAAATTTATATTGAATTTAAGAAAAGAAAAAAATTTAACACAAAATGACGTTGCTCAAAAGCTAGGAGTAACTGACAAAGCCGTTTCAAAATGGGAACGAGGATTAGGTTGTCCTGATATTTCTCTTCTTGTTCCCTTAAGCAACATTCTTGGAATAAGTGTAAATGAACTCCTTTTACAAGAAAAAATAGATAATATTATAACTAAAGAAAAAGCTGAAAACGCTGTTAAACAAACCATTAAATTATCTGATAATAAAATTAAAAAAGGTATAAAGAAAAACAAAATTTTAAAAGTAATAGTAATATTTATTTTAATACTTTTATTATTAATATCTATCTTAATAATAAATAAAGAAAATGATAAAAGAAAAAAAGAAGAAAAACTAAACGAAATAGTGCTTAAAGTTCAAGATAATTTAAAAAGCAATGGCTTTAAAAAAGAAAACACCATAAAATTATCCAATTACGTTTTAACAAAAGATAACATAACTTACGTAGTGCCTGATATAAAGTATCAAAAAAATGGTCTTGATATTTATAAAGAGGTATTATCTTATGAAGATTATAAAAATAAAAACGGAATTACTATTTATTTTAGTGATAATGCCATCTATGCATATTCTAACCAAAATAAAATCAAAGTAAAATGCAGTATTAAAGGCAGTTACATAGATAATAAAGATAATACTTATAAACTTAACTTTTACATAGAAAATAAAAACGTTATTAAAAAAAGAATATTAGATTCTAAAAATATATGGTTAACCATATATGGTAATTAAACACGTTTAATTACAACGATTTAAAAAAACTAAAGTTTAAATTACTTTAGTTTTTAATTAATAAAATGTCCAAACATTGCTTTTTTATAATAACAAGTATTTAATAAATCTAAATCTTTTATCATGTTTTTAGGAGTACACTTTTCATATAAATCATCTGGAGTTTTTATATCTCCTTTATTAGATGTTATGTAAATGGCAAGAGGCTTTTCTATTCCAATTGCATAACTAAGTTGAACCTTACACCATTTTAAGTTATACTTCTTTAAAAACTCTTTAGCAATTAATCTTGCTTTATAAGCTCCTGATCTATCTACCTTAGTTGGATCCTTACCACTAAAAGCGCCACCACCGACAGGCGCAAAAGATTGATATGTATCAACTACTATCTTTCTTCCGGTTAGTCCAGAATCTCCTTCAAATCCGCCTATTTTAAACCTACCAGTTGGATTTATTAAAAAGTTTTCAATTTCAATATCATATTCATTACATATTTTTATGCATTCATCCTTTATTAGTTTATCAGTAAAGCTTCTGTTTTCTTCACTATTTTGGTAAGAAATAGTAAAATACTTTATCTTTAAAAGGTTCATTTCATCATCATAATAACCCGTTATTTGTGCCTTGCCATCAGGCATTAAATCATTATATTTTCTTCTTACATCATCATACCAAATACTTAAGCGCTGTAAAATAACCATTGCAACAGGGAGCATTTCTTTAGTATCAGAACATGCAAAACCAAACATCATTCCCTGATCTCCCGCTCCTAATTTATCATCATTCGTAGCAAGTGCAATATCAGAACTTTGAACACCTAAGTTATTTACTATTTCATAATTAGTACTATATCCAATATCTTTAAGTACGTCTTTTACAACGTTTTCTACATCTACTTTTGCATGAGATGTAACTTCTCCCGTTATAAAAATCTTTCCTTTACCACCCATCACTTCAATAGCACATCTTGAATGTTTGTCTTCCTTTAAATAAGCATCTAAAAGTGCATCACTTATTTGATCACACACCTTATCAGGATGCCCTCGAAATACTATTTCATTTGAATATAACTTCATAATTAACACTCCTTTTTATTACTATATTATTATATCTTTTATTTGGTGTTTGGTGATTTAATAAAAGTATTTATTATTAGTTCAAATTTAAATCAAGTATTTATCAAACTTTTTCTTTTATCTTACTAACTTAATTATATCAAAAAAATAACCACTTTAAAAAGTGATTATTCATCTTTAAATAATTTTACTAATAAAGGTTTGATTAATTCTAATATTACAAATGAAATTATATTTATTAAAACAACATAAACAAACTGTTTGACAGTTATAATAGTAAGTCCAAATAACTTACCTACTGGTGTAAAGAATACAAGTATTTGAATAACTAATAGAAATAATATACCAATGTTTAAATATTTATTAGAGAAAAAGCCTCTTTTTGAAATTCTTTCTTTTAATGATCTACAGTTATATGCAAATACGAACTCATTTATAATAATGCTTAAAAGTGCAAGTGTTTGTGCGAGTAATATTCCATCACTCTTAAAGTGGTGATAAACAATCAAACTAATTAGTGTTTCTAATATAACAGATGCTATTAAAAAAGCACTAAAGAACCTTGTAAATATTCTTTTGTTTAAACCATTTGGTTTTCTTTTCATCGTACCTTTTGATGATTTTTCAAAAGCAAGTGTAATAGATGGAATTGTATCCGCAACCAAATCAATATATAAAACATGTATTGCAGAAATAATCGTATTTCCAGTAAATAAACCAAATAATATTATGGCAATCTCAGTAAAGTTACTAGACAAGTTATATAAAATATTACTTATAACGTTATCATATATTCTTCTTCCTTCTGATACTGCAGTTGTAATCGTTGTGAAACTATCATCCAAAAGAATTATATCCGCAACTCCTTTAGTAACGTCAGTACCAGATTTACCCATTCCAATTCCAACGTTAGCTAACTTTATCGCTGGAGCATCATTTACTCCATCTCCGGTCATAGCAACTACTTTTCCTGTTTTTTGAAGTGCTTTAACTAATTGTAATTTATTATCTGGACTAACGCGTGCAAAAACAGAATATTTTTTAGCATACTTAATTAACTCTTTTTCACTTAAATCATTCAATTCTGATGCGTTTATTCCCTCACTATCACTTTTGCATATTCCTATTTCCTTTGCGATGGATAGTGCCGTAGGTAAATTATCACCCGTTACCATAATAGGTCTTATGTTAGCTTCCATACACGTTTTAATTGCATCTTTTACGTTTGGTCTTACTGGATCTTTAAGTCCAACAAGTCCAGTAAATACCAAGTCTTTTTCTTCTTTAAAATAATCTTCGTCTTTCAAAGGTTTTTCTTTTAATACTTTGTATGAATATGCAAGTACTTTTAAAGCTTCACTAGAATAAGTTTTTTCCTTTGATAAAATATCTTCTTTTAAAGCGTTTGTTAATTTAACTTCTTTATTATCTATTAAAATAGACGATGATTGTTTTAACACTGATTCTAAACTACCTTTGTTAAACAAAACTAACTTATCACCCATTTTATAAACAGCACTCATCATTTTACGATCTGAATCAAATGGTAATTCAATTACTTTTTTATAATCATCCATTTTAATATTATTTTCTTTAATATAATTTTTAAGTGCTACGTCAACTGAATCACCAGTATAAATATTATCCTCGTTTAAATACGCACTGTTAGCATAAAATAATGGTTCAACTAACATTTTATTTTTTTGTGCGTCTTCTTTTTGCAATTCTTTATTATTAGTATACAACTTTATTACTTCCATTTGGTTTTTAGTTAAAGTGCCTGTTTTATCCGTACAAATAACCTCGGTTGCTCCAAGTGTTTCAATGGCCGCTAAATTCCTTACGATGGATTTTTTCTTAGCCATTTGACTTACACCAATTGAAAGTGTTGCGGTAATCGCAATTGGAAGACATTCTGGTACACTTGCAACAATCATTGATATACAAAGCATTACGATATTTAACGTACTATAATTATTAATAACACCATAAATAAGTACGAAGAAAACCAAAAAAGCTGCAACAAATGATATAAACTTACTTACCTTTTTTACTTTCATTTGTAGTGGCGTTACAGGTTCGGCATCAGTATCAACACTTGATGCTATTTTACCTAACTCAGTATTCATACCAGTTTTAACAACAATAGCATCTACTTTTCCACTTACTAAAACAGTGCCAGAATAAAGCATGTTTTTTCTTTCTGATATTAAACAATCTTTTTTTATATCCTCATCATCTTTAGATACTGAATTACTTTCACCAGTTAGAATAGACTCATCACACTTAGCAAAAGATGCGTTTATTATTCTGGCATCAGCGGGTACTTTATCGCCTGCCTCAAGCGTAATAAAATCACCTGGAACCAAATATTTAGAATCTATTTTCTTATATTTTCCGCCTCTTTTTACGTTCACATAAGAAACTGAGTATTTCTTTAACTTACCAACGGCATCTTCCGCTTTAGACTCTTGTAAGTATCCCATAAAGCAGTTAACTAAAGTAGTACCTAAAATAACTATCGAATCTAAAAAATCACCTTTTGTTGCTATTGCGTAAATTAAAGATAAAATTCCAACAATAATAAGTAAAATTATCATCATGTTTTTAAACTGGTCTAAAAATATTTGTAACTTAGTTTTTTTATCCTTTTCTTTAAATTCGTTTTTTCCATTTTTTCTAAGTTTTAATTTTGCATCAGGATCACTTAATCCATTTAAAGACGTATCATATTCACTAATTATGTCATTTATATTTTTTTTGTAGTCGTCCATTATTATCACCATTATTATTATAGCAAAGCAAATAAGTTTAATCTATTAAACTTTATTTTTTTAATAAAAAACATAAAAGTTTACGTAAAAAAGGCCTTTGCCTTTTTAAATATTACCTGATAGTATGGTTTTAATTGATCTTTTATAAAGCTCTAAAATATTTGCTTTTTTAACCGTTTTGTTAACGGTAAGTTCTGTTTCATTTACAACTTTATTTCCTTCTTTTAATTTTAATACGCCTATTTTATCTCCTTTTTTAATTGGTAATTTTATCTTGTCTAGCTTCATTTCATAATTAAGATTTTTTTCATCTTCTCCAGTTTTTATTAAAACGCTAGCATCATTAATAGGTACGATTTCGATTACTTCATCTTGTGCTTTATTAAGTTTTTTTCTTGATACTACCTCCCCTTTTTTTACCTCAACCTGCATTTTATATGAATTAAAACCAAAATCTAAAAGATTAGTCATTTGTTCATTTCTTGACTTGCTAGTTTCTGCTCCCATTATTACACCTATTATTCTCATACTATCTTTTTTAGCAGTGGCGGTAAGACAGTATCCAGCTTCTTTTGTATATCCTGTTTTAAGTCCGTCTGCACCTTCATACGTCTTGATTAATTTATTTGTGTTCACAAGCCAAAACTTATTATCCGTGTTCTGCCTTAAATAATCTTCGTAAATAGTTGTATACTCAAATATTTTCTCATGTTTAACTAACTCTTGCGCCATAAGTGCCATGTCATATGCTGATGAGTAATGATTTGCCTCATCAAGTCCAACGGCGTTTTTAAAATTCGTATCTTTAAGTCCTAATTCTTTGGCTTTTTTATTCATTTTTTCAACGAATTTATCTTCGGTACCTGCTATTTTCTCTGCAAAAACAACCGTTGCGTCATTAGCAGAACCTATTGCAACCGCTTTAAATAAATCTTTAACACTCATCTTTTCATTAGCCTGTAAAAATATTTGACTTCCACCCATCGATGCAGCATTTGCTGATGCAACTAAAGTATCGTTCCATTTTAAGTTTCCTTTTTCTATTTCTTCCATGATAAGAATCATACTCATTATCTTGGTCATAGAAGCTGGTGCGTATCTATCGTGTGCGTTTTTCTCATACAACACCTCACCCGTTGATGCTTCTATTAATATTGCACTTTTTCCATCAGTTAATATTCCATCACTTTCTTCTTCCTCAGAGCTTTTTGATGTATCAGTGCACTCTTCACCCGTGCAAGTAGATTCGTTTGATGTATCACTGTTTGTAGTGGTGTTTTCTTTAGTGGTAGTAGTCTCAGAAGTTGTTGTAGTTTCATTAGTTGTTGTAGAACTACTTTCAGCATTAACAGTAATAAAAGGAATTAAAAACAATATACAAAGTATTAAAAAACATATTTTTCTCACTCTTTCACCTCTAGTAAAAAATATGTTTTTATTTGTTTTTTATACTTATTATTTTTGTATTAACTAATAAGTTTGCATTTACTATCCAATGTTTATTAATAAATTACCAACTAGTTGTATTAAATACAATAAATTTATACTAACGCATATTCTCTATCTATTACGTTATCGCCTGTTACATATTCAAAGATAAATTTATTATCTTTCTTACATAAGATAATGCCTAATGTTGGATTTTGATCGGGCGTTTTTATATTTTTATCAATGTAGTTCATGTACGTTTTAATCTGTCCAAAATGCTCTTTTTTTAATTCTGTGTTTTTTAGTTCTAAAACAACAAAACGGTTATCTATATAATTAAATAATAAGAAATCCATGTAGTAATACCTATCTCCTATTTTTATCTTATATTCATTTTTTATAAAACTAAAGCAGGCACCTAATTCTTCTAAAAAAGATGGTAGTTGCTCTAATATTAATTGTCCCAGCATTTTTTCAGTTATATCGTTGGTATCATACATATTCTTAATAAGTATTGGATTCTTTATTAAATCTTCTGTTTTAGGTTCTTCTTTTTTTATTAACATCATTTTTGTTTTATCATCTAATCTTTCATATTCATTGTTTTTTATTTTTAATCTTAATTCTCTATATGATATATTTTGATGTTCACAAATAAATATATAGTAGTTTATTTCATTAATATTTTTTAAAGGTAAAATAGCATTTATATGCGTCCAGCTTAATTGGTGTGGCATAGCTACACCTTTTTGTATTAACAAATAAAACTGTCTCATTCTTTTCAAATTCGACGTACTATAACCTTTTCCTAATTCTTCTGTTAACTTAGCTGAATACTTTTTTATTATCCCTTCACCATAATGACGTCCTGCTTCGCTTAAAAGTTTGCCAACGTTGTAATAAGTAGTTAAATCACTTCTATTTTTTGATATATCTTTTACTTTTTTATATACTTCGTTATTTATTAATTCGTTTTTTATTTCGTTATAATAGTTCATTTACACTCCTTTCTAACAATTTAAAAAGGAAGTTAATCTTCCTTTTCTTCTACTGTTTTAGCATTATGAGACGAAGATAAAAAAGTTACTCTTTCACCAATTATTTCAGTTACGTGTCTTACTTTTTCATCTTCTAACTCTATTTTTCTTGTCTGAATCCTTCCTTTTACGCCTAAAAGATCTCCTTTACGGCAGTATTCGGTCGTTGATTCAGCTACGTTACTCCATAAAACACAATCAATGTAATCGGTGTCATACTCCCCGTTTGAATTTTTATACCCCCTTGGAACCGCAATGGTAATATTAGTAACATTTCTTCCAGTTTCCGTCTTTCTTAATTCTGGATCCCTTACTAATCTACCAACTACTACTAACTGATTTAACATGTTTTCATCTCCTTTCAAACCGAATATACAACTTATTAAAGTCTTAATCAAAAAGCTAAAAAAGGCATTTAGAAAAATAATTATTTAAAAACAAAAATTTTGTATATAATAAAAAAAAGACTTTTGTAAAAATTTAAATACAAAAATCCTTTTTTGGTAATTCGTAAGACAAATTACGACAAATTAAATACTTTTAAAACATCTACAAATTTATCTACTTCTTCTTTAGTATTATAAAAATAAAAGCTTACTCTTAAGGTCTTATTTACTCCTAGCACTTCTGATAGTATTTTAGCACAATGACTACCGACCCTAATACAAATATGATTTTTATTTAAATAGCTAGATACATATTTAATTGGCACGTTATCTATATTAAACGTAATAATTCCATTTTCTATATCTTTGTTATATATTATTATGTTTTTTATCTCACTTAGCTTTTTAATGGCATACTTTTTTAAGTTTATTTCATGCTCATGAATGTGTTTTATCCCAACTTTATTTATATAATCAATGGCAGCGCCAAGCCCCATTATGCCCGCTATATTTTGAGTTCCTGCCTCTAATTTTTGTGGTACTTCTTTATATAAAACGTTTTTATTACTATCAAAAAACGCGTTCATACCGCCACCGGTTATTATTGGATTTACTTTACTTAAGTATTTTTCTTTTCCATATAAAACTCCTATTCCGGTTGGTCCTAACATTTTATGGGCAGAAAAAACTAGAAAATCACAATCAATATCGGTAACATCTATCTTTTGATGAGGAGCACTTTGAGATGCATCTACTAAAACAAGTATACCTAGTTTATGAGCAAGATTACATATCTCTTTAATAGGTCTTACATCCCCTATTACGTTTGTTACGTGTGAAATTGCTATTAACTTAGTGTTTTTATTTATTTTTTCTTTTACTTTTTTTAAAGAAACAGAAAAATCATCCTCTAAATCTATATAACTAATTGTTGCTCCATTTTTACTTAATATATTAAACAAAGGTAAAATAAGAGATGCGTGTTCTGATTTCGTTGTTAAAACCTCATCCCCCGATTTTAAGTACGATTTAAAAAATCCTTCTATTATCATGTTAAGTGACATTGTTGCACCAGAGGTAAAAACTATTTCATTAGGCGATTTTGCATTAATAAACTTTGCAACTTTTTTTCGTACGTTTAATATCTTATCATCCACTAATAAACTTAAATCATAATCGCCACGAGAGCCATTAACACTATAATTCTCATAATAATCATTAACCTCTTTTATAACACTATTAGGCTTAAACGTTGTTGCAGCATTATCAAAATAAATTACATCTTTGTTTAACATTTTAAAATCATCTTTATAATTCAAAAGCATCACCTCCATTTGGCTTATTATTAATTCATTAATATTTTATTCCTGAGGAAATTAAGAGCATTTGCTATTAACACTATTAATTAAAAAAAGACAAGTTTTACCTCGTCTTTTTTCTTTTTTTATAACTATACTCTTCTGCGGCATCTACAAACCTGTTAAATATTTTATTGCTATTTTCATCATCAGTAATCAATTCAGGATGCCATTGCAAACCTATATTAAAATCACAATAAGGATTTTCTATAGCTTCTATTACACCGTCTTCAGCAATAGCTGATACTTTATGAATCCCACTATCTTTAATAGCATAAGCATGTTTACTATTTACCATAATACAATTTTTACCAATAATATCTTTTAACTTACTATCGTACAATTTTACTTTATGTACATACTTTTCTTTCGATTTATGCTCTACACCATTATATTCAATTTTTTTGTTTTCAATTTTTTCTTTACCATGTGCTGCCATTATTTGCATTCCAGCACATATCCCAAGATATGGAATATTGTTTTTAAAAGCATAAGCATATATAAATCTATCAAATCCAAAAAGTTTTAAAGCACCTGGTTTTATTATTGCATCACACATCTTTATCGATGATACTATATCTTTTTTTTCACCAAAAGTTAAATCCGGTATGTTTCTTAATCTTACCTCTTGAAAGTTAGCTATTTGTGTAGGAAATATTCCAACTGGTCTTGCACCTGCTTTAGAAATACTTTCTATAATTGGTGTTAAAACCTCATATATCATATCACCATCTTTATCCTCGTATGGATACTCTATAATACCAACAACTGGTTTATTCATAAAATTCACTCCTTTTTATTAAGTAATGCATATAGTAGCGCAAACATGCGTTTTTGTCAAATTTAACACTACTAATAAAAACATAAAATAATTAATAAAAATATTATTTTTATGATAAAATAAAATCAGAGGTGAAATTATGAAAGATTGTATTTTTTGTAAGATAGTTAATGGCGAAATTCCTAGTATGAAAGTATATGAAGATGATTTATGCATGGCTTATTTAGATATTAATCCGGATACTGATGGTCATACGTTAATAATTCCTAAAGAGCATTATGAAGATATTTACGAATTACCAAAGGATGTTTTAGAACATATATTTAACGTTTCAAAAAACTTAATGAATGATTTAAAAAATAAACTAAAGTGCAGTGGCTATACGCTTATGATTAACTACGGTAGTAGTCAGGAGGTAAAACATTTTCACTTGCATGTTAAACCACAATATAAAGATAAAAAATTCGTTGAATTTATAAAACATAAAGAACTTTTAAAAGATATTAACGAAGTACACAAAATAATAAAAGAGGCTTAAAAGCCTCTTTTAATTTATACCCAAATACTCTTCTAACGTAAGTTTACTTTCTTTTACTTTAGTTGCGGTATCAACTCCCAAATACCTTATGTGCCAAGGTTCATAGATATAACCTGTTATATTTGTTTTATCCTTTGGATATCTTACTATAAATCCATATAAATGGGCATTTTCCTCTATCCATTTAGCTTCTATAGTATCACTAAAAGATCGGTCAGTTGATCCAACGTCAAATGCAAGACCAGTTTGATGCTCAGAGTATCCAGGCTTTGCAGAGTACGTATTTGCAATTTCTTCTCCATCTTTTAAAACGTATTTTTGATGCAATATTTCTTGATCTTTATATGAACGATATCCAGAAATTAAAGTTAAATCAAGGTTTAATGCCTTAGCATCAGCTTGCATGTTTTCTAAAGCTTTTAGGGCTTCTTTATTAACTTTAGGATCATAGTCTTTTGGAAGTCCATACTTTTTATTTACAATTAAAATACCATTAACATATGTTAATCCGTCTTTAACTTCTATTACAGGTTCTTTATTAACCTTTTTAATCATATCTTTTTTTACGTTAATCTTTCTATAAAGATATTCATTATAATCATCTGATACCGATGCCTTATAAGTTATTAAATAAGTACCAATTCTATTATTATTTAAATTAGAGTTTACTTTAACATTATCGCTTTGTTTATTATTAATTACTAAAGTTACGTACTCATCTTCATATTTACTTCCATCATTTAAATTAATAGTGCTTTTTCCGTTTAATTTAAATGATGCATAATTATTACTGTGAGTTTTTTTATAATCATTAATTACTTTATCACATGTTTTATTTTGTTTAGTTAACCTTACCAAAGTGTTATCCAAAACTTCAAAACCATCTTCTTGCAAGTTGTTATATAATGCTTTTTTTATGATTTTATCATCTGTACTTACTTTGTAATTTTCTTTTATAACACATGATTTAAAGTAATTTGTAAAAGTAACGTTATTTTCTAATTCATAATTTTCTTTTTTTACTTTAAAACTATCTTCATATTTATCTGAAAAAAGTAAAGAAAAAAAAGTAATAGCATAAAACATAAACGTAAAAACAATAAATATAAGTATTAATAAATTAAATATTTTTAACCTTTTACCTTTTATTTTAATTTTAAACATTTATATCACCTTTATATCCATTTTTATTTTGCATTATTTTTATTTAATTTATTAGAAAAAAAGAAGCAAAATTTTGCTTCCTTTAGCATATAAATGAACCAACTATTATAGCAAGTAAAATATATAATACTATTATTAATAAATAGCCATTACCGCTTCTTCTTGGGGTGCATCCACAAGAATTAGTAGTTGTCTGTGTGCAGCATGCCATAATCTATAAACCTCCTTTTTTTATATTAAACGTAAGCACCTATTATGATTACTAATAAAATAAATAGTACTAATATAATTCCAGCGCCAGATGCGTAATTGTTTCCCATAATTCATTCCTCCTTTTTGTCTTTTCAAAGTATTTTATGGTAATCCTATAAAATGTGTGATTATGTTTGTTAAAAAAGTTGCCAGAAAGCATATAATTTGTTATGATATATAAGTAAATTGATAGGAGGCTAAACAAAAATGGCAGAAAAAAAAGATACTAAACAAAAAAAAGATGCTACTAAAACTGCTAAAGAAAAAAAGATGGCAAAAGCATCTAAAAAAGTAAGTGAAACTAAAAAAGAAGTGAAAAAAACAGTTAGTAAATCAAAGCCAGTAAAAAAAGAAGAAGAAAAAAAGAAAACAGTAAAAGAAGAAAAAGTAGTTGATACTTATGCTTCTAAATTACAAAAGAATAAAAAAGAGTCAAAACTAAAAAGATGGTTTAATAATTTAACATTAGAACAATTAATAATCGGTGGAGTTATAATTATCGCGATATTATTAATCGTATTAATTATCGTATCAACTAAAAACACCAAGACAAAAGATGGTGATGATATAGTTGTAAAACTAGATGGCATGACAATTACCGCTGATGATTTATATGATGAGTTAAAAAATCAAGGCGGACAAACCATTGCAATTAACATGGTAGACGATTACATATTAAATAAAGAATACGAAACAACGGATGAAATGGAAGAATCCGCTGAAGCAACAATTGATAATTATAAAAGTACTTACGGAGATAACTATGAGTCATTCTTAGAATACAATGGTATCGCTAATGATAGTGAGTTAAAAGAATTATTAATTAGAAATAGTAAACTTTCAAGCGCAACTGATGATTATATTAAAGATAATTTGAAAGAAAAAGAAATGAAAGATTATTATGACAATGAAATCGTTGGAGACATAGAAGCTAAACATATATTAATATCTTATAAAGAAGATGATAGCTTATCTGACGAAGAAAACGAAGCAAAAGAAAAAGAAGCCAAGGCTAAAGCAGAAGAAGTAATTGAAAAATTAAAAAATGGTGAAGATTTTGATAAGCTTGTAAAAGAATATTCTGAAGACGAATCAACCAAGGATAACGGTGGTGATTTAGGTTACTTTAACAAAGGTGACATGGTGCAAGAATTTGAAGATGCAGCTTACGCTTTAGATGTTAACGAATACACAACAGAACCTGTTAAAACAGAATATGGATATCATATAATTATGAAAACTGGTCAAAAAGAAAAACCAAGTTATGAAAAATCAAAAGATACTATTGAAGAAAAACTAGTAGAACAAAAAAAGGAAGAAGATTCAACAATAAGTGTTAAAGCAATGATCGCATTAAGAGAAAAATACAACATGCAAATAAAAGATAAAACTATAAAAAGTGACTATAACGATTATATAAAAGAAGCTACCACAACTACGACTACAACTACTTCATCTAGTAACTAAAAAAATAAAACAGTTCATAAAAATTGAGCTGTTTTTTTAATATAGAGTCTGTAAATAAATATCCCAATTCATTAAAAAATTGGGAAGAAAATTGGAATGCCATTTGTCCATTCTTTAATTATTCAGATTCTATAAGAAAGATTATGTATACAACTAATACCATCGAATCATTAAATAGACAATTTAGAAAATATACTAAAACTAAAGCCGTATTCCCTACCGATGATTCATTAATGAAATGCTTAAAAATATAACTAAAAAATGGACTACTAGATATGGTAGTTGGGATTTAATTCTTGCTGAATTATCTATCATGTTTGACGGTAGAATTTAGTTCTTTGACAATTTAAATTTATATGTTATTATTTATATAACAAAAAGAAGCAAGTTATTTAACTTGCTTCTAATCATGGATAGATACCATTTACACAGATTTTCTTACACTCTCTTAATATACATCTTCTTTCATAACTTTATTAATATCATCTTTAGTATAACCTTTTAAATATAATTTCTGCATTATAAAATAATTTAATTTATCACCATTATATTTACTTTTATACTTGTTATATAACCGTTCATAATCCTTTTTTAATTTCGTATCATCCGTTTTTATATCTAATAATGACATTTCATTTAATATGTCCTCTTTATAATATCCTAAATTAATAAAATGATTTATAAGTTTATTTTTTACAGAATTGTAACTTCCCTTTTTAATTTTTAGCTGTTTTTTTAATAATTTATTTAATTTTTCTTTTATTAAACTATTATCTATTTTACTTATTTCTTCATCTATAATATCTTTATTTATATCATGCTTTAATAACTCATTTTTTATCTTTATTGGTCCGTTTAAAGTAAGGTTTATTTGGTCATTTATAAAAGCTTTAGTAAATGGTACGTCATTTAAATAACCTTCACTAATAAGTCTTTTTACTATGTTTTCTATAACTTTATTACTTACGTTTTTTTTGCTTAAATAATTTTTTATTTCTTTAATACTTCTCATTTTAATAGATATGTATTTTAAGGCTAAAAAGTAGTTTTTTTCCTCTTCGTTTTGTTTTAATAACGCATCTAACTTATCATCCGGTATTTCTTTATTAAAAAGTAAATTATTCTTTACTATTACATCTTCATAAAGTTCTATTTCTTTATTATTATCTAAAGTTATTTTATATTTATCCTTACCAGTTTTTTTATATTTTAGTATTTTCATAAGTCCTCCTTAAAAATTAAATAAAGAAATATTTGTATATATAAATTATATTTTCATATTACCACACATACATTTGTTTGTAAATAATATTTTTTGCAGAACAAAATCAAAATTAAAAATTTTGCGCATTGGTCGTCACCGATCAAGCATTCCTGCTTCATAGACTAAGTATTCTTACTTCTCAG